>JBGUUQ010000069.1:0-98154 GCA_045133615.1 Muribaculaceae bacterium
TTTGCCCATTTTATTTAAAATGGCTCAAAGTTAATCATTATCAATGACTTACAAAGATTTCAGCCTACTTTTTGCATATTAAGCCTATTATTTTGGCTATCACGCGTTTTTTTTGTAATTTCGCAGATTGAAATAGCATTAACTTGCTTCGCAAGAAATAGCGTTTAGAAAATTCTAATTCTTATATAAAATAGATTACAATTATGAGTAAAGAAAAGAAATTCTTGACCTGTGACGGTAATCAAGCAGCAGCCCACATCAGCTACATGTTCTCTGAAGTTGCTGCCATTTACCCCATCACACCCTCTTCGACTATGGCTGAATATGTCGATGAATGGGCAGCAGCAGGACGTAAAAACATCTTCGGAGAGACCGTTCTCGTACAAGAGATGCAATCGGAAGGTGGTGCAGCAGGTGCAGTACACGGTTCTCTTCAAGCCGGTGCGTTGACCACTACTTACACCGCTTCTCAGGGCCTCCTCCTCATGATCCCCAATATGTATAAGATTGCAGGCGAATTGCTCCCCTGCGTATTCCATGTTTCGGCTCGTACACTCGCTTCTCACGCACTCAGCATCTTCGGCGACCACCAAGACGTAATGTCGGTGCGTCAGACCGGTTTTGCAATGCTTGCTGAAGGCTCTGTTCAAGAAGTGATGGACCTCGCCGGCGTAGCTCACTTGGCTACCATCAAGTCGCGCGTACCTTTCGTTAACTTCTTCGACGGATTCCGCACATCTCACGAAATCCAAAAAATCGAGATGCTCGAAAACGACGACCTCGCTCCGCTTCTCGACCGCGAAGCACTTGCCGAATTCCGTTCTCGCGCCCTTACCCCCGACGCTCCCGTAGCTCGCGGTATGGCTGAAAACGGCGACGTATTCTTCCAACATCGCGAAGCATGCAACAAGTACTACGACGCAGTACCCGCCATCGTAGAAGAATACATGGACAAGATTTCTGAAATCACCGGCCGCAAATACGGCTTGTTCAACTACTACGGAGCACCCGATGCAGAGCGCGTAATCATCGCTATGGGTTCTGTGACTCAAGCTGCTCAGGAAGCTATTGACCACCTCACCGCACAAGGCGAAAAAGTAGGTCTCGTTTCCGTTCACTTGTATCGTCCCTTCTCTGCAAAGCATTTCCTTGCAGCAGTTCCCGCCACCGCAAAGCGCATCGCAGTGCTCGACCGTACCAAGGAACCCGGAGCCAACGGCGAACCTCTCTACTTGGACGTAAAAGAATGTTTCTACGGCAAGGAAAACGCCCCCGTCATCGTAGGCGGTCGCTACGGTCTTGCTTCTAAGGACACCACTCCGGCTCAAATCATCGCCGTTTACGAAAACCTCGCTCTTCCCCAGCCCAAAGACCACTTCACTCTCGGAATCGTTGACGATGTCACCTTCACTTCACTTCCCCTCAAGGAAGAAATCGCACTCGGCGGCGAAGGCACATTCGAAGCTAAATTCTACGGTCTTGGTGCCGACGGTACCGTAGGTGCAAACAAGAACTCAGTAAAAATCATCGGCGACAACACCAACAAGTATTGCCAGGCTTACTTCGCTTACGACTCTAAGAAGTCGGGCGGTTTCACCTGCTCACACCTCCGTTTCGGCGACGATCCCATCCGCTCTACCTATTTGGTGACCACCCCCAACTTCGTAGCATGCCACGTTCAGGCCTACCTCCACATGTACGACGTGACCCGCGGTCTCCGCAATGGCGGTACATTCCTCCTCAACACCATCTGGGAAGGCGAAGAACTTGCCAAGAACCTCCCCAACAAGGTGAAGAAATATTTCGCTAAAAACAACATCACCGTCTACTATATCAACGCCACCAAGATTGCACAGGAAATCGGTCTCGGCAACCGTACCAACACCATTCTCCAAAGCGCATTCTTCCGCATCACAGGCGTTATCCCCGTCGATCTCGCTGTTGAGCAGATGAAGAAATTCATCGTCAAGAGCTACGGCAAGAAGGGACAAGACGTTGTCGACAAAAACTACGCAGCAGTCGACCGCGGTAACGAATACAAGCAACTCCCCGTCGATGCAGCTTGGGCCAACCTCGCCGACGACGAAGCCGTTGCCAACAACGACCCCGCATTCATCAACAACGTGGTTCGTCCCATCAACGCTCAAGACGGCGACCTCTTGAAAGTATCAGACTTCAAGGGCATCGAAGACGGCACTTGGGCACAAGGCACTGCAAAATACGAAAAGCGCGGTGTGGCAGCATTCGTTCCCGAATGGATTGTCGACAACTGTATCCAATGTAACAAGTGTGCCTACGTTTGTCCTCACGCTGCAATCCGTCCCTTCGTTCTCGACGAAGCAGAAATGGCAGCATCACCCTTCAACGAAAGCACATCGCTCCCCGCTATCGGCAAGACTATGGCAGGAATGCGTTTCGTTCAGCAAGTCGACGTACTCGACTGTCTCGGTTGCGGCAACTGCGTTGACGTATGTCCGGGCAAGAAGGGCGAAAAAGCACTCGTAATGAAGCCCCTCGAAACACAGCTCGACGCTCAGAAAGGTTGGGACTACTGCGTTGAAAAGGTTGCTTCTAAGCAAAACCTCGTCGACATCAAAGCCAACGTTAAGAACTCGCAATTCGCAACCCCGCTCTTCGAATTCTCCGGAGCATGCTCCGGTTGTGGCGAAACTCCTTACGTGAAACTTCTCTCACAACTCTTCGGCGACCACGAAATGGTAGCCAACGCTACCGGCTGTAGCTCTATCTACTCCGGTTCCGTTCCCTCAACCCCCTACACCACCAACGAAAAGGGTCACGGTCCCGCTTGGGCCAACTCACTTTTCGAAGACTTCTGCGAATTCGGTCTCGGTATGGTAATCGCCAACGAAAAGATGCGCGCACGCCTCATCGAAACCATCACTGCAGGTCTCGATTGCCCCAACTGCAGCGCAGAACTCAAAGCCCTCTTCGCCGAATGGCTCGAAGTGAAAGACGACGCAGCGAAGAGCCGCGAAGTCACCGACAAACTCGTTCCGATGGCAGAAGCTTGCGGTTGCGACATCTGCAAGAAGATTCTCGAACACAAGCACTATCTCGTTAAGCGCAGCCAGTGGATCATCGGTGGCGACGGTGCTTCCTACGACATCGGTTTCGGCGGTCTCGACCACGTACTCGCATCGGGCAAGAACGTCAACATCCTCGTTCTCGACACCGAAGTTTACTCCAACACCGGTGGTCAGGCATCAAAGGCAACTCCCATCGGAGCCATCGCCAAGTTTGCCGCTGCTGGTAAGCGAGTTCGCAAGAAAGACCTCGGTCTGATTGCTTCCACCTACGGCTACGTCTACGCAGCCCAAGTGGCAATGGGTGCCGACAACGCTCAAACCCTCAAAGCCATCCGCGAAGCAGAAGCCTACGACGGACCCTCTATCATCATCGCTTACGCTCCCTGTATCAACCACGGATTGAAAGCAGGTATGGGCAAGGCTCAACAAGAAGAAGCCAACGCCGTTGCATGCGGATACTGGCACCTCTGGCGCTACAACCCCGCTCTCGAAGCAGAAGGCAAGAACCCCTTCACCCTCGACAGCAAAGAGCCCAACTGGGACGAATTTGAAAACTTCCTCAAGGGCGAAGTGCGCTACGCATCAGTAATGAAGCAATATCCCGAAGAAGCAGCCGAACTCTTCGCTGCCGCTAAGGAAAATGCTCAATGGCGCTACAACAACTACCGCCGTCTCGCTCGTCAGCAGTGGGGCGTAGATCCCGAAGCAGTAAAGGAATAATCCTTTTCGCATCATAATCCCAACAGAAAGAGCTGCCGACATATCGGCAGCTCTTTCTGTTTTTATACATAAGACATCGTAACAGACAGCAACGTCAGAGTCCATACTTCCCATTTTGAAATAGAATAAATGTGAAAATATTTTGCTAACTTTGGACGTGAAAATACCTATACGATGAAACTGACACCGATTATATTGCTGTTTTTGCTTGCACTCACCGGCTGCTACCATAATAAGGCAGTAGAAGCGACGCTTCGCGATGCCGAAATACTGATGGAATCCCATCCCGACTCCGCCTACGCCATATTGCAAACCATCGACCCGACTACGATAAAGTCGGAACAGCAGTGCGCCCTATATGCCCTGCTATACTCACAGGCATTAGATAAAAACTATATCGATGAAACAAACGACTCTCTGATTTCAATCGCAGAAAACTTCTACATTAAAGGGCATAATATTCATTACTTGATGCTATCTTATTATTATCATGGACGAATAAAGTATAACGCAAAAGAATATGCAAAAGGGCTTTGTCTGATGACAAAAGCTTTTGATTATGCGGAAAATTTAAACGATAATTATTGGATGGGGAGAATTGCAGGGCAGATTTCAAATATCTACGACGACAATTTTCATGGAACAGAAGCAATACATTATGCCAAAATTGCATACGACAATATAAAAATATCTGGTAAACAACCTTTTCTAAACCATTCATTACTGCAACTTGCAAGAGTTTATCTAAATAATCAAAAGAATGACATGTGCATTGCCATATCAAAACAACTTTTAGATTCAGCATATATTTATCAAGACTCATTACTAAATATATCCGCATTACGTCTTTTGGCAAAATCATATATTAACAATGGCGAGCATGCTGAAAACATTAAAACAATCAATGCCATCACTGAAATTACAGAACCAAGCAGTGATTTAAGATGTCTTCTTGGATTATCATATTTAGCAATTGGGGAACATCAGAAAGCATACGAAATTCTAAATAACATCAGTGAAAATTATACAAATCCTGATTTTGTGTTAATGTATGAAATTGCCAAAATAAATGGAGATAATAATACCGCTTTATTTGCTATAGAAAAGGTATTTAATGAGGTTGATAGTGTTTTCAAAAGTTCGATGAATCAAAATTTTAGTCAAACGTTATCGGAGTTATACTCACAAGAAAATAAAAGACAAGAAACCAAATTAAAGCAAATAAAAACAAATTATATTACAACAGTAATTTTGTGTTCAATTGCGATTGCTCTAATTTTGGCGGTATTCAATTTTGCATATCGCCGCCAAAAAGAAAAAATTGAGCGAAATATTTTAATAGCACGTGGTATTCAGGATATATTAACAGTCACAGAGACTCAATTTACAGAAGCTCAAGAAGCCGTAAGAACTTTACTTATGTCTCGATTTTCTATTGTTGATAGTTTATGCAAGACTTATTACGAAAATCAATCAATAGGCTTAGCTAAAAAGAGAATTTCGGAAGAGGTTGAAACATTAATTGAGCAATTTTCTACAAATGAACAAAAGATATTGGAATTGGAAAATTTGGCAAATAAATATTATTCAAACCTTATTACTTCGTTTAGGACCGATTTTCCTAAAATAAAAAAAGCAGATTATTTACTATTTTTATATACCGTATTGGGGTTCTCCATTACAGCAATAGCATTATTTCTTAAAGAAGATAAGGTTAGTGCTGTGTATAATAGAAAAGCACGTTTGAAAAACAAAATATTGTTGTTAGATATTTCCAAGAGGGACATGTATAGTCGATTCCTATAGCAATCAGCTATAAATCAGGCAATTATCTTTACTAAAAGTTTACATGTCGTAAGTAGCTGAATACCCGAGCCTTATAAACGATAATAGCAAAAGATTAATTTTAAAATTAATCTTTTGCTATTATCCATTGAATATCAGAACATTACAAAGAGATAAAAACAAAAGAAATTGGCATGAAAAATTAAACAAGCTATAATTTGAGATGTAATTTTGCAAAAATCGAATTAATATGAAACATCTCAAAAACATCATCGCAACAATTACATTATGTTTAATGTCGTATTCAATTTCCTTTGCGGCAGAAGACAAAACGCCATCAAATACCAATACAAGCATATTGGTTAAGATTGAAAAAAGCCCGTCAAATGGACCTCGAATGTTAGTCAGTCCCTATATCGAATGCATATATGGATTAGGCTATCTTGAAGTGTCATGTCCCCCTGACATAGAACAAATCGAAGTATATATAGGCAACGAATGTTCTCCTATTTGGGTCGGAATTTTAACTCAGGATGAAAATTGGGCTGAAATACCTCTAATATCCGGAGATTACACAATCACTTGTAAAATAAATGATTACTTGATATACCAAGGAACAATCTCATTTTAAAGATAACAACTCTTACTATAAAGAGAGTATCCAAAATAAATGCCAGACTGCGGCAAGGTGCAGTCAAATATTAATCAATAAATTTATCCATTATGAAAACTAAAAATTTAATTCCAACAATTGTAGACAAACAAGATCTTTTGTCTGAAATAGACACCCTTATGATATTGGGAGGCGAAGAAAAACAAGAACCTATCAAAGCATCGTACCAGCTCAGCTATTGCAAGCCCGAATATACAAATTGCAATGGTGCCTATTGTGCCAATTGCGTAGCTAATTGCGGTCGTACCGTCAGCGATTCCATAAGCACCGGTCCGGTAAGATCTTAAATTTCAATCAGGGCGTAATGCGTCGCATTGCGCCCGATGTTAAAAACAATCAAAGTGTTATGTATCGGGATCGTATCAAGATAAAAATTGCTTTGCAATCTTTTTTGTCTTGACACATCTCAATCGACAACTTCCGAGAGCAGAATTTTACTCTCTTCAATACAGATATGCGCTATATGAGAGCAAGCAGTTACAATTATCAAGTGAAGGAAAAAGACACTACAATCTTTTTCAACGGCATCACGGAGGCGGGATTTAAGGTTAGCAATAAAAACGCCGAGGCATTCAGTGCGATAATCAACAATCCCGACGAACAAGATAAAGAGTTTCAACCGTTTATTGAGCGAATGCACCGGCAAGGATTTGTTATTGACAATGAAACCGACGAAAAAGACATAATCAAACGTAAATATGAAAATTTGCGAAGACCGGGGGATTGTTCGATAATGATCCTGCCTACTTATCAGTGCAATGTACGCTGTTGGTATTGTGTGCAAAATCATCAAAATCTTTGGATGAGTGATGAAACAATAGAGAAGATAAAAACTCGTATCGCATATTTATTGAATAAGCCGGATATTAACCGTTTGAGTTTGTCATGGTTTGGAGGAGAGCCGATACTTGCTTATGATAGAGTACTTGAAGTTACTCAATGGGCATCATCATTGGCAATCTCAAAAGCGAAATCCTTTAGTGCTAATATTACTACTAACGGCACATTGCTAACTGCCAAACGAATAGCGGAGTTGAAAGAAGCCGGAGTGAATCACTATCAAATCACCATCGACGGCGACAGAACTACACACAACAGCATCAAAGTTTTAGGGAATGCTTCAGCCTATGATAAGACAATCGAAAACATCGGGCATATTATCAAACATTCAACTTGTACGTTGCGATTCAACTACACTAAAGACAATTTGAAACCGGAAAGTATTATCAAGGATTTGGATAATACTTTACCACAAAGTGGGCGAAACAACATATCGTTTTTGGTATATAAAGTATGGCAAGAAAATGCCGATGAAATACCACAGGAAGAAGTCGAAAAATTACTGAATCTTGCTTGTAAAATAGGGATTCTACCTCGTTTGGCAACTGGGGGTATGTGTTATGCCGATCAGAAATATTATGATTGCATTTTTACCAACGGAAAAGTGGGAAAATGCGACAATCAGCCGCCGGATTCGGTAATTGGCGAGATCGATGTCGCCGGTAATGTGGTGTGGGATGGCGATGTGAGCAGCCATAAGGCGATATTGGAGACTGATGCGCCGGAGTGTGCCGAGTGCAGGTATCTGCCCTTCTGTTGGGGGCCATGCACCGCCAGGCGTGAAAATATGATTCGCGAAAAAGGCGTGGTGGGATGTCAATTTGCTGATAAAGAGAAAGAAATAGTTCCATTTATTCGCAATGCATTCCTTAATTATGAGTATGCAGTAAAAATAAATCACAATTTATCAATACACAAACACGAATAACAGCTATCTTTGTAAAAATTACATAAACAAAACGCGATATGAATACCTTTATACGATTCAGTATTGTTGCAACGCTCGCATTAGTCGGAACGATGGCTAATGCTACGCTAAATAACGAAAACCAATCATCGACCGACAGCATCAAGTCACAAGTGCAACTCAATGAGATAGTAGTGAAAGCGGAGACCGTGAAAAGTCACGGCAATAGGGATGCCTATGTGGTGACAAAAGACATGAAGCACGGACTGCGCGATGCGGGGGAATTGCTGTCGCGCATTCAGGATTTAAGCTATAATCCGATGACAAAGGAGGCGACATATTTAGGCTCGAAAAACATCGTAATACTGATGGACTCGGTGGAAAAGGACGAGGACTACATCAAACGTCTGTCGCCCAACCGATTCGACCGCATCGACGTGATTCACAACCCCACCGGCAAATACACCGGCTACGACGCCTTAATCAATTTCCATACCCGCCCTACCTACCAAGGATATGAATTCAACACCAATGCACAGGTGATGATGTTCCCGAAAAACCGACATCTGGACGATGGCGGCATGGGAAGTCTGCACGGCAATACCGGCATCACCTACACTCGCAAAAAATGGAACTTCATGATCGATGCAGGCGGAAGCAAATCAAACACATACAACTCCGAATACTACTCCAAATATTATCCGTTCAACGACCGAACGGAAACCACTCTTCTGCGCGACACCGATCATCCGGGACGCTCTAATTCTAATGATTTCTTTCGTACAAATCTCGCCATCGACTATCAGATCAACGACAACCATTCGCTATCGGCTTTGTGGCGGTGCTTTACTCGAGATGTCTCGTCAGTCAATCGCCAAACATTGGCAATCGACGACCGACAGGCGGGCATAATCGACACTATCGACTACTCGTGGCACTCCCGGTATGACAACTTCCTTGCCAATATCTTCGGGTTGTATTATCGCGGACGTTTCGGAGCATGGAATCTGAACACATCGGCAACTTACAACATCAACGATTGGGACGTACTCACCGACGTAAGCCGCTCCGACGGCTACCGTTCCGCCGACTATCGCAATCATTCTTACGGTTACTTTTGGGGAGGATTTGATTTGTATCGCTCGTTCGACAACAATCGTTGGCAATTTGGCCTGTCGGATTACGTTACCGCCGTCAACAAAAAAGAAGCCCTGTCGGGTAGCGGGATAACGGTGTCGGACAACTCCTCCTTTCAAAACGATCTGCTGGCATCTGTAATGTTCAGTCCCACACGGTCGTTTTCTACCGTAGTGAATGTCGGGGTGTATTATTACCGAAACAAAAGCCTTGAGACTCGCACGAACGATTGGGCTCCGCGCGTCGACGTCAATCTGTTTTGGCGACCGTCGCAGGCATTCACCGCCCGCCTAAACTATTCTATTCAATCGTCGATGCCCGGACTAATGGCATTATCGTCTTACGGACAGTTTACCGACTCGCTCGAATACCAATCGGGCAATCCGGCACTCAAAGCCGCCGACAGCCACCGTGCGACACTGAATATCACCCTGCTGCAAAGCCTCACAATATCAGCATCATATACCCGCATCGACAACTATATCGCCAATATCGCATCACTCGACTATCTGCCTCTTGCCGACGGCGGCATGATGCCCTACGTCTACAACCGTTATGAAAACTGCGATTTCGACCGATGGCAGTTTGGGATTCGCTATCAGAAAAGACTGTTGAAATGCCTCGATGTTTCAACCCAAGCCAATTTGCACGGATGTATAGCCCGATACGAGCAATACCGCCAAGAGAAGTGGAGTCCCTCCGCCGATCTGATAGTAAGCTATCGCAATTCGTCACTCGGACTGGCGGCCCATTTCGGCTATGTTATATTTAACGACCTTAATGTCACTCCGCAATCGAAAACGTGGGAAACGAGTGACGGTTTTTCCCTTGCCGTCGAAAAAAATCTCTGGAAAGACCGCCTGAATCTGATGTTTATGTGGTTCCCCCCTTTGCATCTTCTCGACGGAGACAAAAACGGCATATCCCGTTCGCCGGCAATGGAGCTGACCTCATGGAGCAACGACTCATTCCGCCAAAACAATATGCTGTCGGTGGCATTCTCCCTACGCTTCAACGGAGGCGAAAAAGTCAGAAACTACAACCGCAACACCTACGTCATAGAATAATTATTGAAGATTGCAAATGCGAACAAAGCGATTCCCGTTTGTAAAGCAACTTGATTCGATGCAGTGCGGCATCGCGTGCATGGCGATGGTGTGTCGGCATTACGGGCGTGACTATTCTGCCGAGACACTCAATCGCTACTGCACACCGACCACCGAGGGTGTGTCGCTGAAAGGGCTGTCGGACTTGGCGCACGACATCGGGATGGATTGCGTAGCATCGAAAGTGGCTGTGGAGCATTTGTCGGAATGTCCGTTGCCGGCGATACTGCATTGGAATCAGAGCCACTTCGTGGTGCTTTACAAAGTGAGCCGGAAAGGGACACGTTTTCACATTGCCGACCCCGGCAAAGGAAAAGTCAAATATTCGGCAGAGGAGTTCCGTCGACATTGGGTAAGCTCGGTCTCAGGCGGGCAGGAAAAGGGAATCGCAATGTTTCTGCAACCGACCGATGATTTCGGCAAATTGGTCGATGCAAACTTAGGAGAGCGACGCTCCTTGCGTTTTCTTATGAGTTATATCAGGCAATACCGAAAGTATTTCGTACAAATCATACTCGGATTGCTGCTCGGTTGCATTTTGCAACTGATTATGCCGTTTCTCACACAGTCGATAGTCGATATAGGTATCAAAAACGGTGATATAGGCTTTGTGTGGCTTGTGTTGTTGGGAGAAGTGTTTATCGTAGTGGGGCGCACTGCCACCGACTTCATTCGCCGATGGCTTTTGCTTCACATATCGATGCGTATCAATATATCGCTCGTGAGCGATTTCTTCATCAAGTTGCTAAAACTGCCGATGGCGTTTTTCGATACGAAACTACTGGGCGACATCATGCAGCGTATGGGCGACCATAGTCGTGTGCAATCGTTTCTGACCAATCAAGTGTTGAGTATCGTTTTTTCGTTTCTCGGTTTTATCATTTTCGGCATAGTATTATTCATCTACAACAAATTGATTTTCGGCGTGTTTCTGCTCGGCAGCATCGTCTACGGCATCTGGATTTCCACATTCTTGCAAAAACGCAAGGTTTTGGACTACGAACTGTTTGAACATCAAGCCAAAAACAATAACAAAACGTATCAATTCATCTCTTGCATGCAGGAGATAAAACTGCAAGACTGCGAACAGCGGCGGCGGTGGGAATGGGAAGATGTGCAAGCCGACCTTTTCTCCGTGCAGATGAAATCGCTGAAGTTGCAGCAAACGCAAGAGGCGGGAAGCATCTTTATCAACGAAATCAAAAATGTGATAATCACAGTGTTGTCGGCAACCGCCGTAATCGACGGGCAGATGACTCTCGGAGCGATGCTCGCCGTGCAATATATCATCGGGCAACTCAATGCTCCCATAGAGCAGCTCATGTCGTTTATTTACTCGCTTCAAGACGTGAAAATATCGTTGGAACGCATCAATGAGATTCACGAAAACCGCAATGAGGAAAGCGACACGCTGAAAGCCGGCGATTTTGCATCGGCAGATAAATCTGTCAAGCTCGACTGCATAGGATTCAAATACGACCGTCACGCCCTACGGCGCACTATCGATGGAGTGTCTGTCGACATTCCTGCGGGGAAAGTGACAGCAATTGTAGGGGCTTCGGGAAGCGGGAAAACCACACTTATCAAACTGATGCTTGGCTACTACCCTGTGGAAGAGGGACAAATCTATATCGCCGGGCGCAATATCAACGAATACAATCTAAAATGGTGGCGACGACAGTGTGGGGTTGTAATGCAGGACGGAGTGATATTTTCAGAGTCGATAGCCCAAAATATTGCCATCAGTGATGACAAGATAGACACCGCGCGCCTCGAACAGGCCGCCCGCATAGCCAATATTCATGATTATGTGATGAGTCTGCCGCTCAAATACAACACCATCATCGGACGCGATGGAGTTGGGTTAAGCCAAGGACAGAGACAGCGCATACTGATAGCTCGTGCGGTCTACAAAAATCCTGAATTCATTTTCCTCGACGAAGCAACAAACGCTCTCGATGCCAAAAACGAACGCACCATAGTGGAAAATCTCGCTGACTTCTACAAGGGACGGACAGTGGTAGTGGTGGCACATCGACTATCAACCGTCAGAGATGCCGACCAAATCATTGTGCTCGATGCAGGGAAAGTGGTAGAAACAGGCACTCATGAGACTCTCTGTCGGAAGAAAGGCGCATATTTCAATCTTGTGAAAAATCAACTTGAACTCGGCAACTGATATGGACGCAAAATCCCCCTCTCACGACCGCATCGAACTACGCTCGCCAAAAGTGCGACGCACGATTGGCAAAATCCCTTCGTCTTTGGTATGGGCGGGCATTATTGTCATCGTAGCAATCTCAATAGCCATCATATCAGCATTGATATTGATTCCGCACCCTTATGGCAACGGAGAGTCGCTACTCCGCTACTTTTTGCAACGATAAGGCGTAATTTTTCAATTCTCAAGTTGTAGTTCCCCCAAGCCTTCGCGAACGATTTCGGGCGACGAGCTGTCGGTAAGGTCAACAACGGTCGACGGCACAATGCCCCCCTCTCCTCCGTTGATGATAATCGTTGCCACTTCGTCGTAGCGCATAGCGATGGCATCAGGGTCGGTCGCCTCGTCGGCATCATCCCACTCTATCGAAGTAGTCAACACAGGATTGCCAAGCTGCTCCACAATCGCAACAGCTATCGCATTGTCGGGAATACGCACCCCGACCGTCTTTCGCCCTTTAAACACCTTTGGCAGCGTGGTGGAAGCCGGCAGAATAAACGTAAACGGTCCCGGCAGATACTCACGCAGCATCTTAAACGCACGATTGTCGATACGCGCATACTCCGCCGCCTGAGAAATATCGCGACAGATAATCGACAGATTGGTCTTCTGTGGATTTATCCCCTTCGCCTTGCATATTTTTTCGATTGCCCCATTGTTGAGAGCATCGCAACCCAAAGCATAAAGCGTGTCGGTTGGATAAATCACCACTTCTCCGTCGCGCAACGCCTCTACCACCTCTTGCATGTAGCGGTCGTTGATACTCGTAGGATACATTTTAAGTGTTTTCATGGCTGTATATTATAATGAGTTACACATATATTTCGGGCATTGCAATAGCGTTCGAGCAGCTCCCGTGTCAGTTCCACGGTATCGTCGGCGCTCATCTCCACGCCATAAATATTGATGCACATCAGCAGACGGCGTGTCGAAATATCGAGTTTCGTACGCTCATTGTCGCTCGTAGGAGTACCGATGCCCCCCACCGCATCACGATATATCGGAAGCGACGCGATATTCAGTTCCCCGCGTCCGATAGCCTCAAACGGTTCACCCTCGCTACCGGCACCGAGCCGGAGCCTGTCCCCCTCGATTTTGTCGGCATCAAAGCCGCCTATCGAGTATCCCGAGCGCACCGAGATGAGATTGATAATATCGACCAACGCATTTATCCGATATAGCTCCATCCCCTTTACCAAACGGCGGCACAGCGCCTCGCTCGACGGACGGTAGCGATTAGGCTCCTTGCCCAGAGCCTTATACGCGGCTCGCGTGGCGGCAATCGCCGGACGGCGGGCAATATCTGCCATGGCATATGTGGCACGCACGCGCTCGCCTTCCGCCAGCAACAGTTGCCACAATTCATCGTCGGTAGCCACATTATCCACATCAGCCTCCACCGTCACCACTTCAAGCGACGGCGCCGCCTCTTTTATCACATCTTCTATCAAAATCTCCATATCCGAAAATTTTTCATTTATTACAAATTTACAAAATTGCGCGAGATAGTCAGCAAATATTTCGTATTTTTGTGGCATATGGCAAAATGGGCAATAACAGCACTCTTATTGATATTGGCAGCAAGTTGCACTCCGGCACATCGCTTTTCCCACGACGATGAGCAGTTGCTTCTGCGTCTCGACTCCGTACTTGAGCATCATTCCGTCTACACAGCCGAGAAAGAAAAGCGCATCGCCGCACTCCGGTCGCTCGACCACGGACTCGATGCCGCAAGCCGATATGCACTCTACGACCGCCTGTATTCCGAATACTTTTCCTACGACTTCGACTCCACCGCCACCTATGCCATCCGCAAACTCGATGCCGCCAACGAGACCAAAAATCGGGAATACATCGCCATCGCATCGCTCAATCTTGCGCGTGCCGAGTTAGCGCGCGGCAACGAAGTCGAGGCCCTCATCTCCATCCGAAAAGCCGAACCCGACACGCTGACACAGGCGGTACTCCGGCTCTATTACGACACAATGATAGCGTTTGAGGAATCGCAAGGACACGATGCACTCCCCTATTATCAACGCCTGCACAGTCTGCTCGACTCCACATCAATGTCGTGGGTGTATAATGAAAGCAACCTGCTGAGAGCACTTGGCCGCCACGACGACGCCATCGCGCTTATGGAGAAAAATGCCGACCGGCTATCCGATTCTACTCACGGCACTGCAATATCCAACTTCATCACCGGACGACTATATTTAGACATAAACGACAGCATCGCCGCGATGCCACACTTTATAGTCAGTGCCATCAACGATGTCATGACCCCCGTACGCGACTATAGTTCGCTGCTCGAATTAGCCTCTCTGCTCTTTGCCTATGGCGATATCGACCGAGCATATCGCTATATCAATGTCACCGCCGAAGACCTTAATGCATCGTCGGTAACAGCCAACGTAATAGCCACCAACAATCTCATGCCGGCCATCATTGCCGCCTACGATTCGCGCAACGCCCTACGAAAATCGCAACAAGACCGCTTCATCATCGGCATTGCAATCCTCGTCATACTGCTTGCATCCGCATTGGTGTGGGTGCAAAAGTCGCGGAAGAAAGCAGCACGCGCTGCCGACGACCAAGCCATTCTCAACCGCCGTCTCAACGAAATCAACGCTTCCTTGGCTGCAATAAATGCCGAACTGACCGAAAGCAATAAAGTCAAAGACGCCTATATCGTACAATATCTCAACCTCTGCTCCTACTATATCGAATGTGTCGACCGCTACCGCAACAATCTCCGCGCCGTAGCACGCAACAAAGGAGTAAACGAAATGCTCTATATCCTCAACTCCGGCACCACGGTAGACAAAGAACTGAAGGAGTTTTACAACAGTTTCGACTCCACATTCCTCAAACTGTTCCCTAATTTCGTACAGCAATTCAACGACCTTCTTCTGCCCGACAAACGAGTGACACTACGTCAAGGGGAACTGTTGACCACCGAGTTGAGAGTTTTCGCACTCATACGTCTCGGCATCACTGATTCCGAGCAAATTGCATCGTTTCTGCGCCGTTCGCTGTCCACAATCTACAACTACCGCGTGAAAATGCGTAATGCCGCACTCGGCTCTCGCGACGACTTCGAACGACTCGTCATGCTGATTGCATCTTCCGACCCGACCAAATCCTAACCGCCATGCGTACCATCATATCCACTCTGCTTCTCCTCATATCGCTTACTGGCATTGCCGGACAGCGCATATATTATACCGACACCCGGCAAATCGCACTTCCCGACACAGCATCCGAAATCGCTATCGAAGCCCATGCGGCATTTGTCAAAAACAACCTCCGCGACAAATGGTGGGGAATCTCATGGAATCGCACCGCCCCCGATTGCTACTTCTTTGCCACACTGCAATGTGGCAGTACGGGACTCGACCCTCTGCTCGACTCCCGCTATATGGACATCACAATCGGACAATGCATCGGCTCCCGAAAAAAGATACTCGCCGCATCTCGCCTCACCGACGGCGTAGACCTCTACAACGGCTACAATGCCATCGCCATCGAATGGAAATCCGATACAGTCACCGTTTCCGTCGGTTCGGGCAACCTTATTCCGATAGCCAAAATCAACAGCCCATGTCCGGGCGACTCCGCAGCCATCATCGGTTCCGGCGACCTTGACGTCAGGCTATTGGTAGTAGAACACGCCCCTATACCCGCACCCATATCATCTCAATCCATGACCATAGCGCAACTCGACAGCCATTTTGCCTCATCCACCGACCCCTACGAGGGCTATTGGGTATATCTCGACCGCGCCACCGACGACAGACGCGCCCGACTCGGAGGCGACTACCGCATCGCTATCATTCACAACGGCTACGACTATCTCATCTATTATATATCGGGAGCCACCGTAAATCCCGACGCTTGGCAATCGGGAATGTTGAAAGCACGACTATCGGCAACTGCATTCATCAACCAGTTCGACGCCACATGGTACGACAGCCTTCTCTCCCCCATCGACCGCGAAGTCCATGCCCGCTTCGACAACTCCGCCACTCTCACCATCGAATTCCCGCTACTAAACAGCCAAATTCGCTTTTCCAAGGCATTTGCGAAGTAATTGCGAGCCATTTGCGACATTTTTGCGAGCTAATTACAACCTATTTACTGACTACTAAATCACATACGCCCAAAATCACCAAAACGCTATAAAACAATACGCTACCTCTTCATAAACACTACTATTTCGCTACCTATTCTGATTTTACACCTCATTCAAAGCTAACTTTGTCAAAAACTTTTTCAAAACCTATTTGCAACTAAAAATTCTACACTCATGAAACGCTTTTTTATCTCTATTCTCACCCTCACCGCCATATCATCAGGATGGGCGGCAGAGACCGTGACATCTCCCGACGGTAACATCGTCGTATCGTTCGACCTCAACGACAAAGGTCAACCGCAATACTCCATGACCTACAAAGGCTACGAAATCGTAAAGCCCTCAACACTCGGATTCGACCTCAAAGATGCCGCCGACCTCATCGACGGATTTAAGCTCGGCAAAGTAACCCGCACATCATCCGACACCACATGGGCTCCCGTGTGGGGAGAAAACGACTCCATCCGCGACTGCTACAACGCTATGACCGTAGCCCTATCGCAGAAAGCCGATGGAAAAACCCGCAAACTCAACATCTCATTTCGCGTCTACGACGACGGCATGGGATTTCGCTACGAATTTCCCCGACAAAGCAACCTTCAAAACTTCACCATTAAAGAGGAACTCTCGCAAATAGCGATGGCCGCCAACCACACCGCATGGTGGATTCCCGGCGACTACGACACACAAGAATATGCTTACAATGAAACCCGACTCAGTGAAATACGCCGTCTAAACGAAAGTGCCCGTATCGGCAATGTTTCGCAGACAGGATTCTCCTCCACCGGTGTGCAAACATCCCTAATGCTCAAGACCGACGACGGCATCTACATCAATCTGCATGAAGCTGCCCTCATCGACTACCCCGCCATGCACCTCAACCTCGACGACACGTCGATGGTATTCACCTCTTGGCTCACCCCCGACATCAACGGCGATAAAGGCGTGATTTCCACTCCATTCCGCACCCCTTGGCGTGTAGTAATGGTATCCGACCGTGCCACCGACATCCTTGCCTCCAACATTATATATAATCTCAACGACCCCTGTGCACTCGACGACACCTCTTGGATTAAACCGGTCAAATACATGGGTGTATGGTGGGAAATGATTACCGGCAAAAGCGAATGGTCGTACTGCGATGCCGAAAACTTCGACCTCGCCACATTCGATTACACCAAAGCCACACCCCACGGTCGCCACGGAGCCAACAACGAAAACGTACGCCGCTACATCGACTTCGCTGCTGCCAACGGTATGGACCAGCTCCTCATCGAAGGTTGGAATATCGGTTGGGAAGACTGGATTGGAAAAGAGAAAGACTACGTGTTCGACTTCGTGACCCCCTATCCCGACTTCGACCTCAAAGGACTCAATGAATACGCCCACTCCAAAGGCATCCGCCTGATGATGCACCACGAGACCTCCGGCTCCATCCCCAACTACGACCGCCACATCGACCGCGCCTACGACCTCATGAACCAATACGGCTACAACTCCGTCAAGAGCGGATATGTGGGCAACATCCTTCCCAAAGGCGAATACCATTACAGCCAATCGGCAATCCGACACTACCTCGATTGCGTCAAAAAGGCAGCCGACAAGCACATCATGGTCAACGCCCACGAAGCTGTACGCCCCACCGGCTTGGCACGCACCTACCCCAACCTCATCGGCAACGAAAGCGCAATGGGCACCGAGTACCAGAACATGATGCCCGACCACGTCACCGTGCTTCCGTTCACCCGTCTCAAAGGCGGTCCGATGGACTTCACCCCTGGCATCGTAGAGATGGATTTCAGCACATTCTCACCGCGCAACACCAACCATAAGCAAGCCACCGTGGCCAATCAGCTTGCTCTCTACCTCACAATGTACTCACCCCTCCAGATGGCAGCCGACCTTCCCGAAAACTATGCTGCAAAAGCCGATGCATTCCAATTCATAAAAGACGTACCCGTCGACTGGAGCGAAAGCCGATACTTGGATGCCGAACCGGGAGCCTACATTATCGTAGCACGCAAAGACAAGCACAGCAACGACTGGTATGCAGGCGGTGTCACCGACGAGAATGCCCGCGACTATCGTCTCGACCTCTCATTCCTCGACCCCGACAAGCAATATGAAGCCACCATCTACGGCGACGCATCCGATGCCCATTTCCACACCAACCCCGAAGCCTACGCCATCACTCGTCAAAAGGTTTCAGCATCATCGTGGATTAATCTTCACATGGCATCCGGAGGCGGATTTGCAATCTCCATCAAAGAAATCAAATAAAGACTCAATAAATAAACCTCCACACACAATCACATTCATCGAATCGGCGGCGCACCTGTCAACATCACAGACAAGTGCGCCCCGACTCTTTTTAATCCCTGTAGCTCAACACATTAATTCACTCCACCGATTTTCAATTTTCAATTTTCAATTCATCTGCTTATCTTTGTACCATAAACAACCGACAACAATGAAGATAGGCATTATAGTAGCAATGGGCAAAGAGCTGAACCTTATGCTCCCCCTGCTTGAGAATCATACAACCGCCGACATCGACGGCATTACATTCCATCACGGAGCCATCGGTAGCCACAGCATAGTACTCATGCAGTGCGGCATCGGAAAAGTCAATGCAGCCATCGGCGCCCGTGCGCTCATCGACAGATTCTCTCCCGAATTGGTGATTAACACCGGAGTCGCAGGAGGTGCGGGCAACGCAGCAGGCATCCTCGACATCGTAGTCGCCGAGCGCATCGCCTACCACGACGTGTGGTGCGGTCCCGGCACAGAGTGGGGAGAAGCCGCCGGATGCCCCCGATTCTTCACCTCCGCCGCCAATGTCACCGCTCTCCCCTGTCTCCACGACAATCCACGTATCCGCCACGGATTGCTCGCGTCAGGCGACATATTCGTCTCCAAAGTCGAAGAAGTGGAGCGCATCCGCTCATTGTACCCCGACGTGCTTGCCGTCGACATGGAGTCGGCATCCATCGCCCAAGTGTGCCACCTGAAATCCACACCATTCTTCTGCATCCGCGTCATCAGCGACACCCCCGGTGCTGCCGAAAACATCTCACAGTACGAAAACTTCTGGGACGACGCTCCACGACAGACATTCTCCATCCTCCACAACATCATCACAAGCCTCTAAGCCGCAATGGAAAAGATAGCAAGTTTCACCATCAACCACCTCACTCTCCTGCGAGGCATCTACGTGTCACGCAAAGACACCACCCCCTCAGGCGATGTCATCACCACATTCGACATCCGCATGACCGAGCCAAACCGCCAAACCGCCATCTCAGGACGCGCACTCCACGCCATCGAACACCTCGCAGCCACCTATCTGCGCAACCACCCGGAATGGGCATCACGAGTCATCTATTGGGGACCCATGGGATGCCGCACAGGCAACTACCTTCTGCTTAGCGGCGACCTCACCTCCGCCGATATTCTCCCACTCATGCGCGAAACATTCCGATTCATCGCCGACTTCGAAGGCGACATCCCCGGTGCCACCCCTCGCGACTGCGGCAACTACTCCTATATGGACCTTGACGACGCCCGCCTTCAGGCATCACTCTATCTCAACGAAGTACTCCTCAACATCTCTCCCGCCCAACTCACCTATCCCGAATAGAGACAACGAGCGAGAGCGATGAAAGATATAAAAGTAATCAGAGGCAAGCATCTCATCCCACGCCTCATCGAAGAAGGCGAACACGTCAACCAAGACTTCAAATTCCAAATCTCCGATGCACGCAAGATCGCGCGAAGCATCTCCGCCTTTGCCAACAACTCTGGCGGTCGACTGCTCATCGGCGTCAAAGACAACGGCAACATAGCCGGAGTACGCAGCGAAGAAGATATCTATATGATAGAGCAAGCGGCACAACTCTACTGCCGCCCCGCCCAACATGTCGACTTCACCGCCTACCAAATCGACGGAGCCATCGTCGTAAAAGCCGACATTGCCCCCGCCGCCAACCGCCCCATCCTCGCCCAAGAGCCGGATAAATCATGGAGCGCATACTATCGTGTTGCCGATGAAAACATCCTCGCCCCCGCCATCATGGTCAAAGCATGGCGTCGCCAAGCAGCCTCCTCCGGCTCAGTCATCACATTCACCGAAGCCGAAAGCGCACTCCTTCGATTTCTCGACCAATGGGGAATGACCACACTCGACGACTATATCCGCGGAGCACACATCAGTCAAGCCGCAGCCGAAGACATCATCATCAACCTCTACGCCATCGGCATCATCGACTTCACCCACACCCCCTCCGGCTTCAAAATCACCCGCCGATAGCACCAAAATCGCACTAATATAAATGACATCACACTGAAAACCAACCCATTACACAGCCGTCATTGATTAACGCACCATTAATTCACTGATATTCAACTATTTTGCACTTATATTTTCAATGCGTCTAAAAAATAAAAATTCCAGTATTTTATACCACACTGATTACCAATAATATACACATCAATGCGTCGAATTCTTTTTTGATTATATTTTAAACCGATTAATACAATTATCAATATATTTGCAACAAAAAAATATTTTGTAAGTCCTCTTGATTCAATAAATATATTTCAGATTATGAAGTACACGATTCTTATATTATTTTATTTATTCATTGGCAATACACTCAGAGCAAGCGTCATAATTGAGAATGACTCAATCCTTTCCGACTCAATTCCCACAGTAACAGTAACCGCAGAAAAGACCAATATTCGTAGCACACAGGGCACTATGATAGTCGACTTGCCTACAATCGTAAAAGGCAAGGCGGTAACAAACATTTTAGAAGCCCTCGGTTATCTGCCCGGCGTAGTGTCCAATAATGGAATGATTGGACTTAGCGGAGCAACGAATGTAACTATAATGCTCAATGGCGAACTGACGCAGATGCCTGTCAATAATCTTTATCAGTTGCTTTACTCAATGCCTGTCGAAAGAATGAAAAATGTAGAAATAATGTATAATGCGCCTGCAAAATACCATGTTTCCGGCGCCATAATCAATATCAACCTGAAGACTCCGCGCATCATTGATGGTTTGCAAGGACAAGCTAATATTGGTTATAACCAAAAACATTATGCCTCATGGGGAGGGTCGTTAGCATCCACTTTTGCCATTAAAAATTGGACTTTCGACCTCAACTATTCGATAAGTAAAACAAAGGCATGGAATTCTCAAGATATGCTATCAAACCATACCATCGGCAGCACCCTTAACACCATATACGAATCCGACCGTCAGCAAGCCCAAAACCTACAAAACAGTCTTTATTTTGCCACCGCATATAAATTCGGAGGCAATAGCAATATCCGTTTAGTTTATAACATGCAATATATATCCGATGCAGAGAGCAAAAGTCTTTCATCAGGCACATTCGGAGATTTTTCCACCATATATACAGGTCCTCACCGCCTCCACAACACAAATCTTATCTACACCTCTCCGTTTGGCTTGAAAATCGGAGGCGAGTACACTTTTTATGATGAAAATCGGGACCAAACCATGATTTCGCTACCTGATCAAACCGACATCATCAAAGCGTCTTCTCTCCAAAAGATTAATCGTACCCGCTTCTATATCGATCAAAACCACAGCATAAAAGATTGGGGCATAAACTACGGTATCGAATATCGGTATGCTAACGACGGAAGCCGACAGATCTATCTTTTGCCCGCCGGCGACGGCTTCGAAAGCAAACTCATTGAACAGACAGTCGATGCCTATATTGGAACAGAACACAATTTCCCGTTCGGACTGTCTTTCAACGCATCATTAAAAGGAGAATATTATAAAGTCCTCGACAATACAGATTGGAGTTGCATTCCTCAACTAAGTTTGACATACTATAAGACTCCGATAAATATCTTCCAACTTGGCTTCAACAGTCGAAAAGTCTACCCACAATATTGGGCACTTCACTCCGGTGTAAGTTATATCAACAGTTACAGTAAAATAGTAGGCAACCCCAACCTACGCCCCTATACGAACTATTCGACACAATTGTCCTATATATTCAAGCAAAAATATGTAGCAACACTCTATGTCAACCACAACGACAATTATTTCGAACAACTTCCTTATCAATCTCCGGATGAATTAAGTCTGATTTTTCAAACACTCAACTTCAACTACAATAGCACCATCGGTATCAATTTCCACATACCTGTAACCGTTAAATCCATTCTCAACTCAACAATTACGGCAAATACCTACTTCAATAAAATCAAAGCCGACCAATTCCATGACATTTCATTCCGTCGTAAAAAAGCCACAATATACACCGCAATCAACAATACAATCAAGCTTTCCGAACAATTCCCGATTACAATTTCGCTCGATGCAAGCTATATATCACCATCATTACAAGGTATTGCTGACATCTCTAAAATGTGGCGCATTGACGCCGGGATAAAATGGTCTTTTGCACACGATAAAGCCGATCTCACCCTCCGCGCTGATGATATATTCAACACATGGTCGCCAACTATGCACATCAACTACTCATCACAAAATTACCGAATGAAAGTCACGACATGACGCGCAATCTAAAGCTCACATTCACCTACCGTTTCAACGGCTTTAAACCAAAATCAACCGATATTGACACATCCCGTTTTGGCACAAAATAGCACCGACTAATCATTTTTAGTTAGTTTTGGCGAAAAAGCGCCTGCAAAATACCCATTTTTAGGTATTTCCACTCCTATTATTCGGTAGTAATTTTGCATCGGATAATTATACGAATATTGTACCAGGAAAAATCACAACACGATGCTCGACGGCAACCGATACATTTCGCAATCCGTCAGCTTAGGTGTAATCTATTTTATGCTATTGTTTTATACGAGCCAAGCCGGACGATTTGAGAAAATCCTCCGGCTTGTCGCTTTATTTTTATTTCGCATCATCTACGAGTCGCATATCCAAAAACGCTCCAATGTTTGCCAACTTGGACAATAACAGCCCATTATGCCCTATTACACCCGTTATTTTATGGAATTTTTTGGAAATTATATGAGTTTAATAGCTAACTTTGCACCGTGAAAATTTATAGCAACGGAAAAATAATTATAAGGTAATAAGATATGTTTAATGTTAGTATTATGAATGTAAACGTGTTTAAAGCTCTCGGACTTATGGCTATCGTTGCCATATCCACAGGTCTCGCCTCTTGCGGAGGCCAACAGCAGCAACAACAAGCAGCAGCTCCCGAAATCGCAACAATCACAGTTGCCTACGGCACTGCCGATCTCAACAGCGACTATGCAGCTACAATCAAAGGTCGCACCGACATCGACATCCGTCCCCAAGTCACAGGATTTATCACAAAAGTACACGTCGACGAAGGTCAGAAAGTACGTCGCGGACAAGTCCTCTTCACTCTCGACCAAGTTCAATATCAAGCAGCTGTCGATGCTGCCGCAGCATCTGTAAAGGTTGCTGAAAGTGCCGTTTCCACCGCACAACTCACAGCCGACAACAAGCGTCAGCTCTTCGACAAAAATATCATCAGCGAATACGAATGGCAGATGGCCGACAATGCTCTTGCTCAAGCAAAAGCACAGCTCGCACAAGCTCAAGCCAACCTCACCAACGCTCGCAAGAACCTTGCTTACACCGTGGTGACCGCTCCCAGCGACGGCGTAGTCGGCTCTATCCCCAACCGCGAAGGCGCTCTCGCATCACCCTCGATGGCACAGCCCCTCACCACCGTCAGCGACAACTCCAAAGTTTATGCATACTTCTCGCTCAACGAGAAAGACATCCTTTCGCTCACCAATGGCGGAACCGTATCGCTCGAAAAGAAAATCGCCGATATGCCCGAAGTGCAACTCCAACTCGCTGATGGCACCATCTATCCTCTCAAGGGTAAAGTCGCCACCATTTCAGGCGTTATCGACAACTCTACCGGCGCAGCCAACGTTCGCGCACTCTTCGACAACACCAACGGCATGCTCCGCAGCGGAAGCACCGGCACAATCCTCATCCCCCATTCCGCCGACAGCGCACTCATCATCCCGCAGAAAGCCACTTTCGAAATGCAGGATCGTCGCTACGTCTACACCGTTAACGACTCCAACGTAGTAGCATCTACTTATATCACCGTATCACCCGAAAACGACGGACAAAACTTCATCGTCACCTCAGGTCTTAAGCCCGGCGACCGCGTAGTAATCGAAGGCATAGGTACCACTGTAAAGGCCGGTATCACCATTTCGCCCAAAGACTCTGCCGCCGCTAAAGCTGCCAATGCCGAAGCTGCACAAGCCCAACAGCAATAATCCATTTCGATAAATACACATATCACATAAAGTATTTCAAAAACAAGTTAACGTATGAAACTTGACAATTTCATTAACCGTCCGGTGCTTTCGACGGTTATATCAATATTCATTGTCTTGTTGGGTATTATCGGCTTGTTCACACTCCCGGTCACCCAATATCCCGACATTGCACCGCCAACCATCCAAGTCTCCACGACCTATACCGGTGCAAATGCCCAAGCCGTATTGAACTCCGTCATCGCTCCCCTTGAAGAGCAGATCAACGGCGCTCCCAATATGGACTACATGCAGTCCACCGCCACCAACACCGGCTCTGCCACAATCAACGTCTACTTCAAGCAAGGTGCCGACCCCGACATGGCCGCCATTGAAGTTCAAAACCGTGTGGCAAAAGCTCAAGGTCTTCTTCCCGCCGAAGTTACACAAGTAGGTGTGATCACCCAAAAGCGACAGACCTCAATGTTGATTGCCCTCGCGCTATACTCTCCCGACGACTCCTACAACGAAGAGTTCATCGAAAACTACATGAAAATCAACATCGTGCCGCAGATTCAGCGTATCTCCGGTGTCGGTGACGTGATGATGATGGGTGCCGACTACTCGATGCGTATCTGGCTCAAGCCCGAAGTGATGGCTCAATACGGATTGATGCCCTCCGACATTGCCGCTGTACTTGCCGAGCAAAACATCGAAGCCGCTCCCGGTGCATTCGGCGAACAAGGCAACCAGAGCTTCCAATACACGATGAAATATCGCGGTCGTCTCGTGACACCCGAAGAATTTGAAAAAATCGTTGTTCGCGCCAACTCCAACGGCGACGTTCTTTACCTCAAAGACGTAGCCGACATCGAGCTTGGTCGTGTGACCTACGGATTCCACAACACCGTGGACGGACACATAGCCGTATCGACAATGATTTTCCAGACCCCGGGTTCAAATGCGACCGAAATTATCAACAACGTACGCAACTTCGTAGATACGGAAATTACCCCTCAATTGCCCGAAGGTCTTGCAATATCCGTACCGTTGGATATCAACTCATTCCTCAATGCCTCTATCGATGAAGTAATCAAAACCCTCATCGAAGCCTTCATCCTCGTATTCTTCGTGGTTTACATCTTCCTTCAGGACCTCCGCTCTACCATCATCCCCGCCATCGCCATTCCGGTGGCCCTTATCGGTACATTCTTCATGATGAAGATGATTGGCTTCTCCATCAACCTCATCACCCTCTCCGCTCTCGTACTGGCGATTGCGATTGTGGTCGACGACGCCATTGTGGTCGTCGAGGCGGTGCATGCCAAACTCGATGTCGGCTATAAATCCGCCCGCCTCGCCTCTATAGACGCAATGAAAGAAATCGGCTCGGCCATCATCTCGATTACCCTCGTCATGATGCTCGTATTCATCCCCGTGTCATTCATGTCAGGCACATCAGGTGTATTCTACCGTCAGTTCGGTCTCACGATGGCCATCTCGATTGCATTCTCCGCTATCAACGCATTGACCCTCTCCCCCGCACTTTGTGCCGTATTCCTTAAGCCCCACGAAGAGCATGGCGACAAGAAGCGCAACTTCGTAAAACGCTTCCACGTAGCATTCAACGCAGCCTACGACCGCTTGCTCGACAAATATCGCGGAGCTACCAAATTCTTCATCAAAGCCAAAGCTCTCTCATTTGCCATCGTAGCAGCATCGATTGCCATCCTCGTATGGTTGATGAGCACCACTCAATCCGAACTCGTCCCCAACGAAGACACCGGAACAATCTTCGCCATGGTCGACATGCCCCCGGGCACATCGCAAGAGCGCACCACTGAGCTTCTCAACGACGTAGACGCCATCATCGGTTCAATTCCGGCGGTAGACACACGAGTGCTCATCAATGGTTACAGCTTCCTTGCTGGTCAGGGAGCCACCTATGGTACATTCATCGTCAAGCTTAAAGACTGGTCAGAACGTTCCGAAGCGGAAAGCTCCGACAACATCATCAAACAGCTTTACGGCATGAGTGCCCAAAAGATTAAGGATGGACGTGTGATGTTCTTCGCACCCCCGATGATTTCAGGTTACTCAATGACCAACGGTTTTGAAATGAAGATGCAAGACCGCACCGGTGGCGACATCAACAAATTCTTCCAGATTGTACAAGGATTCCTCGCCGAGCTCAATCAGCAGCCCGAAATCCAGATGGCATACACCACATTCAACCCCACATTCCCGCAATATCTCATCGACATCGATGCTGCAAAAGCAAAGCAAGCCGGCATCTCACCCTCTACGATATTGTCGACTCTACAAGGTTACTATGGTGGTATGTACGTATCTAACTTCAACCGTTTCGGTAAAATCTACCGCGTGATGATGCAAGCAGCTCCCGAAAGCCGCGTATCACCCGAAACATTGAAGAACATCAAGATTCGCAACGGCAACGAGATGGCATCGCTCTCCAACTTCGTGACACTCACGAAAGTTTACGGCCCCGACGTACTCGACCGCTTCAACATGTATCAATCCATTTCCGTGACCGGTTCGCCCAACGAAGGCTACTCTTCCGGCGATGCAATCGCAGCCATCGAACGCGTTGCAGCCAAGACCCTCCCGCAAGGCTACGGCTACGAATACTCAGGTATGACTCGTGAAGAGCAGCGCTCTTCATCCGGAGCCGGCACCGCTGTCATCTTCGGTCTCTGTCTCCTCTTCGTCTACCTCTTGTTGAGTGCACAGTATGAAAGCTACATCCTCCCCATGGCGGTAATCCTCTCCATTCCGTTCGGTTTGATGGGTACATTCATATTCGCCAACATCTTCGGTATCACCAACAACATCTACCTCCAGATTGCGCTCATCATGCTCATCGGTCTTCTCGCTAAAAACGCCATCCTCATCGTTGAGTTTGCCGTCGAACGCCGTCGCACCGGTATGAGCATCGTCAACGCAGCCGTAGCCGGAGCTGCAGCCCGTCTCCGTCCTATCTTGATGACCTCGTTGGCATTGATTATCGGTTTGTTGCCGATGATGTTTGCCCACGGCGTAGGTGCCAACGGTAACAGCTCACTCGGTACCGGTTCCGTAGGCGGTATGTTAATCGGTATGATACTTCAGGTATTGGTTGTTCCCGCACTCTTCGTCGTATTCCAGACACTTCAAGAAAAGCTCTCACCCATCAAGTGGAAAGAAACCGACGAAAGTACAAACATCAACCCCGAAATCGAGCAATACTCTCACTAAGTCCCATCTATTCAAACATATAGAAATTATGTCATTCAAAAATATATCACGCATCTCGCTCGTCGTAGCATCGGTAGCCTTTCTGCAAAGCTGCCACATCTACAACAAGTTTGACATGCCCGAAGACAACGCCCTCGCTCAGGAATATGTCGAAGCCACCCAAGCTCCGGTCGACTCCGCAGCGTTCGGCAACCTGCAATGGCAAGACGTCTTCACCGACCCCGTGCTCGTTGACCTCATCAACCAAGCACTCGCCAACAACGTCAACCTCGAAAACGCTCGACTCAACGTCGAGATAGCCCAAGCGCAGCTCAAAGGAGCGCGCTTGAGCTACCTCCCGTCGTTTGCACTCACCCCCAACGGTGCCGGTGCATCCTACGACGGTTCGCGTCTCTCATGGACATATCAGATTCCCCTTTCGGTAAGTTGGGAAATCGACATCTTCGGAAAACTCCTCAACACCAATCGCGCCGCAAAAGCCACACTTCTCCAAAGCGAAGCTTATGCACAAGCCGTGCGCTCGCAGATTATCGGTGGTGTAGCCAACTGCTACTACTCCATCGCCATGCTCGAACGCCAGCTCCAACTCAGCCGTGAGACAGCCGATTCATGGAAAGAGAGCGTAGAAGTGATGAAAAACCTCAAGCTCGCCGGTCGCGTCAACGAAGCAGCCGTAGTACAAAGCACAGCCAACTACTACAGCATCCTCGCATCGATTACCGACCTCGAAGTTTCAATTCACGAAGCAAACAACACTCTCTCACTCCTCCTCAACGTGATGCCGCAGACTTGGAACATCTCGGCCGATGCCGTATTCGAAGCACCCGCGATGATGCGTGAGGGCATCCCCATGCGCGAACTTGCCGCTCGTCCCGACGTACGCGCCGCCGAGCAATCGGTTGCCGCAGCTTATTACGCCACCAATCAGGCTCGCTCGGCATTCTACCCCAACCTCACTATCGCAGCCAACGGTGGATTCACCAACCTTCTCGGCTCAATCATCACCAACCCCGGTAAATTCTTCTACACTCTTGCCGGACAGTTGACCGCACCCCTCTTCTCACGCGGAGCCAACATCTCCCGTCTTGAAGCGGCTCGCGCTCAACAAGAGCAGGCGATGAACAATTTCGAGTACACCCTTCTCAGCGCATCTGCCGAAGTGTCCGACGCGATGGTTCTCTTCAATAAAAGTGCCGAAAAAGCAGATTTATTGAAAAATCAAGTGGAAAATCTCGAAAAATCCGTGGAATATACGCAAGAATTGCTAACTTTAGGCACCTCAACCTATCTTGAAGTGCTCACGGCACAACAGAGTCTCCTGCAATCGCAGATGTCGCTCATATCCTGCGAGCACACCAAGGCACAAGCAGCGATCAACTTATATCAATCGCTCGGTGGAGGTCGTTAATTAAAATACCGAAATTCTAAACATTACGACCATGATCAGTCCATTAGCCTACGTTGACCCAACAGCCAAAATCGGCAACAACGTAACAATCCACCCATTCGCTCACATCGACGCCAACGTCGAGATTGGCGACGGATGTGAAATCAAGCCTTATGTAAGCATCGTAAGTGGCACCACCATCGGTAAGAACAACAAAATCTACCAAGGAGCCATCATCGGTGCCGACCCCCAAGACTTCCGCTGGAAAGGCGAACCCACATTCTGCCGTATCGGTGACAACAACGTAATTCGCGAACACGTCATCATCAACCGAGGCATCTATCCCGACCGTCCCGGCACAATCATCGGCAACGACTCTTTCATCATGGCAGAAAGCCACATCGGCCACGATGCCAACATCAAAGGGAAATGCGTTGTCGGCAACGGCGTAATCGTTGCCGGAGATGTTGAAATCGGAGAATGTACAATCCTCTCATCCTATTCGCTCGTACACGAAGGATGCAAAATAGGCAACTGGGCATTCATCAAAGGCGGATGTCGCATCTCCAACAATGTCCCCCCCTACGTCATCATAGCCCACAACCCCGCATCATATTATGGCATCAACGCCGTAATCATGCGTCGCAAAGGCTTCACCGAAGAGCAAATCGACGACGTAGCCAAAGCCTATCGCCACGTCTACCAATGCGGCACATCGGTATTCAACGCTCTCAAGCGCATCGAAGCCGACGTACCCGACACCCCAATCCGTCAGGAAATCCTCGACTTCATCAGAGGTGTCGACCGCAAAATCGTCGCAATCCCCAAAGACTACGAGTAATATTAATTAAACTCAAAGAGACCGAGCCGGAATCCCGACTCGGTCTCTTTTTCATATCTCTATCGACATACAATTATTTCACATACACTTTGCTCACCTTATTTCCTTGACGACGAATATACAGACCATTGGTCGGATTTTCCACTGAAACGCCTTGCAGATTGAAATACTCAATCGGCGCATTCTCATCCATTTCAACGTCTTCGATTGCAGCATCAACCTTTGCAGAGTATGTGGTTCCCGCCAAAACAAGATCGTGATTATTCACATGAAGAACCGACATTGTATTTTCAGTGGTCACAATAAGCACATCGCTTACACGATTGTTAGCGGAATACTGATTCTCACCTGTTGCAAAATTGGTGTAACCGATTTTAGCCACAAGGCTTGATTCCGCATTGAGCGTAGCCGATAGTTTGGTTATATCGGTGGTGTCATGCAAATAAACATACGACACAACGCCCCAATAGTTAAACATCGACAAACTGCAAAACGCAGTGTAGTTTACACCATTAAATGTACGGCTGTCGCCACAGTTATTATTGTATGCCCATGCCGAACCGCCTGAACCATCACCAATTGTCGCATCGATTGCATTTGTTTCGCCATTGATATGGTAGAAATTGTCACCATTGTCATAATGCCCTACAAAATAGCCATCGGCAATATTTGCAGATTTGGCAAACACGCGAGCGTTGTTTGTGCCACCCCACCAATATTCGTCCGAATTAAGAGTAACGGTCACGAGTTCGGGAGCAGACACAGAACCGCCGACCACCATCCAACGAACGAATTGGTTGGAACCCGCCTCCGGAGTACCATCGACAGTGGCAATAATCTGAGCATTACCGTCAAGGTCGCCGCTCACATGAATACGATTACCCAAAGGCAACGATGTAGTATTAGAGTATGCCGCCAAGAGGGTCGGGGCTTCCGTAACCGAATTTACGCGATAGATCTTGAGTACTTCACCCGAACCGCAAGCCTCGGCGATAACCATATTGCCTTTGTCGTCGCTGGTCACAGAACCGTCGGCTTTAACATTTCCAAGTGTGATTTCACCGAGTTTCTGTCCGGTGGTCACATTGATATAAATGGGAGTTGTACCATCTCCAAAATGAAGCACCAAAAGTTGTCCGCACATGGCTACCGTGGGACGGATGTCATCACCTATGGTTTTTCCATACGTAGGAAGCCCGATTTCAAAATGGTTGGCAGTGGATACATCAATACCTTGAGCAAAAGAACTCAACGAAAACAGCGATACTGCTGCAGAAAGTAAAATTTTCTTCATAATGACATTTTTTTAGGTTAGAAGCATATATTTGTTAAGAATCTTATTTATTACTTTGCTATTTTTTATATTTATCACGAATCCTATCATGGTTTGATAAATTATTGCAAATGTAATTATTTTTTTAATTATAAAATGATTTTTATTAAAAATTTTTAAGAACAATATCAAATCACCTAAAATTTTGATATGGCATCATCCCCTTTTTATCTTGCCAAATTCGCTAAAGTGGTGATTTTATAGCAAATAATTAGCTTTTTTGCATTTAATTGATGGTCAATTAAAAAAAAAGTGCGATATTTGCAGTTGCAAAAAATTCCGACCCGATTTTGGACGCAATTCTTGCACATTACCGACATTTATAAAACCAATATATTACAAAGAAAAAATGACTAAAGCTGACATCGTTAATGAAATTTCAAAGACGACCGGTATTGAAAAAACCAACGTCCTTGACACTATCGAGAAGTTCATGGAAATTGTGAAGGATTCTCTCGCTCACGGCGAAAACGTTTACCTTCGCGGATTTGGTAGCTTCATCGTGAAGACACGTTCAGAAAAGACCGCCCGCAATATTTCCAAGAACACCACTATAATCATCCCCGAGCACAAAATTCCCGCTTTCAAGCCTGCTAAGGTTTTCATGGAAGAAGTGAAATAATATCGCTCGACCACTTATAAAAGACAACAAATCCTATTTATTAATCATATTAAACCAGCGTAACAATGCCCAGCGGAAAAAAAAGAAAAGGTCACAAGATGGCCACTCACAAGCGCAAAAAACGTCTGAGAAAGAATCGTCATAAGAAGAAATAATTCGGTAGACGATACTTGTCTCTATAAGAAACGCCTACAGAGAACAAACCCGATGTGGTGTAATTCAATACGACCTCATTGCGTTTGTTCTTTGTTGCTTTAATCTACATCCTCTCCTGTTTTCTAAATAATGAAAAGTGAACTCATAGTAGACGTACAACCAAAAGAAGTGTCAATCGCACTTCTTGAGGACTCTCGACTGATGCAACTGCAAAAAGAGTCGAGAGACATCTCCTATGCCGTCGGCGACATATATCTGGCTAAAGTGAAAAAACTGATGCCCGGATTGAATGCCGCTTTTGTCGACGTAGGCTACGAAAAGGACGCTTTCCTTCATTACTTGGATCTTGGCTCCCAATTTTCATCCTACGCATCTTTTGTCCAACAAATGCTTGAGGACAAAAAGAAAGCTCCCTCACTCTCCAAAATGAAACTGATGTCCGACATCGACAAGCACGGCTCCGTTACCGACCGTCTCACCGCCGGACAGCAATTGATGGTACAAATCGCAAAAGAACCCATCTCCTCTAAAGGACCACGACTCACTACCGAAATCACATTCACCGGTCGATTCCTCGTCCTCATCCCCTTCTGCGACAAAATTTCCATCTCTCAAAAGATTAAGACCACCGAAGAAAAACTCCGCCTTCGTCAACTCATCGAAAGCATCAAGCCAAAAAACTTCGGTGTAATCGTACGCACCTCTGCCGAAGGCAAGCGCGTGGCAGAGCTCAACCACGAGCTGAAAACACTCCTTAAATGCTGGGACGACACCGTGGCTAAAGCACAAAAGTCGGAGGTCCCGTCCCTGATATTTCAAGAAGACAGCCGAATACTCGGCGTCATTCGCGACTTGTTCAGCCCCTCGTTTGAAAGCATCCATGTCAACGACGAGGAGACCTACAATCAGATTTCGAAATATGTCAATCTCATCGCTCCGGAACGTAGCGACATCGTAAAACTCTACGACAAAGACGAGCCGATTTTCGACAGTTTCAACATCACAAAGCAGATAAAGTCATCATTTGGCAAAACCGTTTCATTCAAATCCGGAGCCTACGTAATCATTGAGCACACCGAAGCACTCCACGTCATCGACGTCAACTCCGGCAACCGCTCAAAAGCAGCTCCCGACCAAGAAAGCAACGCACTCGAAGTCAACATGAGAGCCGCCGACGAAATCGCCCGACAACTGCGACTGCGCGACATGGGCGGCATCATCGTCATCGACTTCATCGACATGAACAAAGCCGAACACCGGCAGCGACTCTACGACCACATGAGAGAAATCATGGCCAACGACCGCGCACGCCACAACATTTTGCCCTTGAGCAAATTCGGATTGATGCAAATCACTCGTCAGCGCGTTCGCCCCGCTCTCGACATAGTCACTACCGAAGCCTGCCCCTCATGTTTCGGAAAAGGCGAAGTGCAGCCGTCGCTTCTGTTCACCGACACCCTTAAAGAAAAAATCGACTATCTGCTCAACACTCTCAAAGTCGAAGGATTCATAATGTACGTGCATCCGTTTGTCGATGCATTCCTCAAAAAAGGGCTTATTTCACCCTATCGCCGTTGGCGCATGGAAATGGGACGTAAATTCAAAATACTCCCCGACCAGTCACTCGCCTACCTGCAATACAAAGTCCTCGACCGCGACCGCAACGAAATCGACCTCAAGGAAGAAAAAGACATGGACTCCTCCTCATCCAAATCAAAATCTAAAGCCAAAAACCGAGTAACCGAGGATTAGCATCCGTGCTCCCTCACAAACTTCTGACTACACAATCGGGCGACCCTCTTCGAGAGCCGCCCGACTTTTTATCTATATGCAATCAATCGACTATTCGGCAAGAGGCGACGGCACACTGTACTTACGACCGGCAAGCTCTTGGTCCAGCATATACACACCATAGCCATTGTCGCCCACCAACGTATATTTGTCGATAAGTTCCTGAGCATTTTCCTCCTCTTCCACCTGCTCGTCGACAAACCAGTCAAGCATACCGCGAGTGGCATAATCCTTCTCCGCTTCAGCCAAAGCATACAAGCCATTGATGAGAGCAGTCACCTTACGCTCAAGAGCAAGCGTATCGGTAAACGCAGCAAGTTCCGATGCCCATTCCGAAGGCACAGCCTCAATCGGTTGCAACACCACGCGACCGCCACGTGAATACAGATAATTCATAAATATCTCGGCATGAGCTTGTTCCTCCTTAAACTGCACTTTAAACCAATTAGCCACACCCTTGCGACCCATAGCCTCAAAATTAGTAGCCATCGAAAGATAGAGATAAGCCGACCAAAGTTCGGCATTGATTTGCGCATTAATAGCGTCTTCAATTTTCTTGTCAATCATAATTTCATTTGTTTTAATTAGGTTAATTTCTCCCGCAAATATAGTGATAATCTCGATACACTCACCACAACAATATTAGAAAAAAATTTGTTATTTTTGCACGACCATTAACAGTAGCCCCAGTATGACACAGTCGCGCCACGTACTACTCATTATCAACCCCGCTGCCGGAACAGCGAGCAAGCAAGGACTTGAGAAATTCGTTCGCACAAGCCTTCACAATATCGGATGGACAGCCGATGTTGCCTACACAAAAGGACACGGCGACGCTACCCAGCTCGCTAAAGGTGCCGTTGAGCGCAATCTTGATGGTGTCATCATTGCCGGTGGCGACGGCACAGTCAATGAAGCAGCCTCCGCACTGCGGAGCACACAGATGCCGCTCGGCATTATCCCCATGGGCTCCGGCAATGGTCTCGCCCGACACCTCGGCATCCCCTCCGACCCCCGACAAGCCCTCGATATCATTCTGCAAAACCATATCACCGACTGCGACTTCGGCACAGTCAACGCCCGCCCCTTTTTCTGCACCTTCGGCGTAGGATTCGATGCCGCCGTAAGTGAAAAATTCGCCACACAACACCGCCGCGGACGCATGATGTATATCAAAAGCGTCCTCTCCGAATACATCAAATACAAACCCGAAGTCTACACCATCAGCGCCAACGGCAAGATTCTCACCGAAGAAGCATTCCTCATTGCCGTGTGCAACGCATCTCAATACGGCAACAACGCCTACATCGCACCCGATGCATCCATCAGCGACGGCTTGCTCGACATCACCATCGTCCATGCAGGCACCCCCCTCGACATGGCATTCGTAGGAACCGACCTCTTCACCGGAGCCATCAACTCCAACATGATGATACACTCATTCCGCGCACCCGCAGCCGTCATCTACCGCTCCGGAGAGGGCCCCGCTCATCTCGACGGAGAGCCGGTAATACTCGACGACGTAATGTCGGTAAAATGCCACGCAGGAGCACTCCGACTGTTCACCCCTCTCCGTCAAACGGCTTTTCGCCCTATCATCACCCCTATGGAAAACATGATACGCGACATCAACTCCACCCTCTCGCGCATCTTCCACCGATACTAAATCCGCCGCATTAATCACTACATATCAGCCATTTATCTATTGTAACTAAAATTTAGCCACTCATTTCTTGCTTTTTAGCCAAAAAAGCGCTACATTCGTAAATTATCCTAATAGTACAACTCTTAAATACTTAATACTTAACAATCGATGAGCTATCTAAAGTTTGACAAAAACTTAATGATCAATCTCGATCAGTCTCTAACTAAAGAGATGCTCCGCACTAACCAAGCAGGCGCTTACCACTGTACCTCCGTCGTTGGATGCAACACCCGCAAGCAACACGGACTTTTGGTAATCCCTATTCCAGAGATGGACAACAAAGCCCACGTGATGCTGTCGTCGCTCGACGAGACAGTCATCCAGCATGGCGCACCGTTCAACCTCGGACTGCATCGTTATTCCGGAGGAGTGTACAGCCCCAACGGGCACAAGTACATACGCGAGTTTGATTGCGAAAGCGTTCCCCGCATGACATTCCGCGTGGGAGGTGTGATTCTCACAAAAGAAAAAATTTTCATATCGCACGAAAATCGCTTCATGATCCGCTACACGCTGGTCGACGCACACTCGCCGACAACGTTGCAATTCCGTCCGTTCCTCGCATTCCGCGATGCAAATGCACTTTGCGTGGCCAACGACCGAGCAAACACCGCATGCGAAGAAGTACCCAACGGCATAGCATGCTGCCTATATCCCGGCTACCCCACGCTCTACATGCAATTCAACCGCAAACCCGTATGGCATCACGAGCCACACTGGTACAACGGCATCGAATACGTCAAAGACCTTGAGCGAGGCGTTCCCTACACCGAAGACCTCATGGTGCCCGGCTATTTCGAGATACCCATCAAAAAAGGCGAGACCATCATCTTCTCCGCCGGCGTGGAACCCGTATCGCCGCGTTCGCTTGCCAAAACCTACGAAGCAGAAATCGCGTCGCGCACATGTCGCACCAGCTTCTACAACTGCCTTAAAAACGCAGCAAAGCAATTCTACTTCAAAGACAAAGAAGGCGACTACATCATATCGTCCTACCCGTGGACATCGGTCAACGCCCGCGACACATTCATTGCCCTCCCCGGCAGCACACTCTCCATTCGTCATCGCGACGACTTTGAAAGCATTCTCAAGACTGCCACCGAAGCGCTCACCCGATTCATGGAGACCGAGCAACTCGACTCGCGCATACACGGCATCGACTTACCCGACGTTCCCCTTTGGGCTATTTGGGCAATACAGCAATACTCCAAGACCTACGACCTCGACGAAACACGCACCCGTTATGCCGACCTCGTCGCCCGTATCGTCGACTACATCGCCTCCGAAGGCCACCCCAACCTCCTTGTCGAAGACAACGGACTCGTAGCCACACTCGGCACCGGCAACCCCGTGTCGTGGATGAACTCCATGCTCGACGGTCGCCCGCTCGTGCCCCGCACAGGCTATCTCGTCGAATTCAACGCATTGTGGTACAATGCACTCCGATTCGCCATTGCCCTTACCGAAGGGCTCGACGCCTACTCAAAATCGCGCGAACATTGGGAAGAAATCGCTGAAAAGTGTCGCATCTCATTTGTCGACACTTTCCTCAACGACTACGGCTATCTTTACGACTATGTAAACGGCACCTATGCCGACCCGTCAGTGCGTCCCAATATGGCTATCGCCATAAGCCTCGACCACTCTCCGCTCGACCGCCGTCAGCGCAAAAGCGTGCTCGATGTCGTAACACGCGAACTACTCACCCCAAAAGGGTTGCGCACATTGTCGCCCAAGAGCTACGGCTACCGTCCGTTCTACCTCGGCACACCCGAAGAGCGCGAAATGGCATATCATGCCGGTCCCGCACGAGCTTGGCTGTTCGGATTCTACGCCGACGCCTACATCCGCGTATTCGGCATGAGCGGCATCTCCTATCTCGACCGCATGCTCATCGGATTTGAAGACGAAATGTCGCAAGGATGTATCGGCTCATTATCCGAGCTCTACGACGGCAACCCGCCATTTGTCGGCAGAGGAGCCATTTCCCATGCAGTCAACGTGGCCGAAGTGCTTCGCACAATTCGCACCCTCAAAAAGTTTAACATGTAATCCATCGCCATGAAAGCATTAATGTTTGGGTGGGAATTTCCACCCCATATCCTCGGCGGACTCGGCACCGCCAGCTACGGTCTCACAAAAGGCATGTGGGAAAACGGCGACATGGACATCACCTTTGTCATCCCTAAGCCCTACGGCGACGAAGAGAAAGGTTTTGCCAAAATCATCGGAGCATCACAAGTGCCCATATGTTGGCGCGACGTCAATCGCGAATACGTAGAAAGCCGTATCGGCAAAGTAATGGAGCCTGACTACTACTACCGTCTGCGCGACAACATCTACGCCGACTTCAACTATATGCGTACCAACGACCTCGGCTGCATTGAGTTCTCCGGTCGCTATCCCGACAATCTGCTTGAAGAAATCAACAACTACTCCATCATGGCAGGCGTAATCGCCCGCACAGAGCAGTTCGACATCATTCATTCCCACGACTGGCTCACCTACCCCGCCGGCATCCATGCCAAGCAAGTCACAGGCAAGCCTCTCGTCATCCACGTTCACGCCACCGACTTCGACCGCTCCCGCGGCAACGTCAACCCCACCGTGTTCGGAATCGAACTCGACGGCATGCACAATGCCGACCACATCATCACCGTTTCCGACCTCACCCGTCACACAGTGATTGAAAAGTACGGCATCGACCCCGCAAAAGTCACCACCGTCCACAACGCCGTTGAGCCGCTAAGTCCCGAATTGCTCGGTGTGCAAGTGCAGAAGCCGAAAGAAAAAATCGTCACATTCCTCGGCCGCATCACCATGCAGAAAGGACCAGAATACTTCGTCGAAGCAGCCGCCAAAGTTCTCAAAAACAACCGCAACGTGCGCTTCGTCATGGCTGGCAGTGGCGACATGATGGACAAAATGATCAACCTCGCCGCCGAGCGAGGCATTGCCGACCGCTTCCATTTCCCCGGATTCCAAAAAGGCAAGCAAGTCTACGAAATGCTCAAAGCATCCGATGTCTACATCATGCCATCTGTTTCCGAGCCATTCGGCATCTCACCACTCGAAGCTATGCAGATGGGAGTACCATCCATCATCTCAAAGCAGAGCGGTTGCGCCGAGATTCTGTCAAACGTCATCAAGACCGACTACTGGGACATCGACGAAATGGCCGACGCTATCTACTCCATCATCACCTATCCGGCGATGTACGAACAGTTGCGCCACGACGGTCTCGAAGAGGTCAATCAAATCACATGGGACAAAGCCGGAAAGAAAGTCATCGACATCTACAAGCAAGTCCTCAACCACGAATAAACTAACCTAAAGTCAAATTCATTAACAGGAAACACAATAATGAAAGCAATCTGTTTCTATTTCCAGATACACCAACCGTTCCGCCTCAAGAAATACCGTTTCTTCGACATAGGCAACGACCATTACTACTACGATGACTTCGCCAACGACGACATCATCACCCGCATCGCACATCGCAGCTACATTCCCGCTGCCGAGAGCCTTCTGCGCATGATAGAGGAAAGCAACGGAAAATTCCGCTGCGCAATCTCCATCTCTGGCGTTGCGCTCGAACAGTGCGAACAATACGTACCTGAGTTTATCGACCTGCTCAAAAAGCTCGCCGACACAGGCAAAGTCGAATTCCTTGCCGAGACCTACGCCCACTCCCTCTCATCGCTCACCGACTACGACGAATTCATCAACCAAGTCAAAGTTCACAACGAAAAGCTCCACGAAATGTTTGGTGTAAAGCCAAAAGTACTTCGCAACACCGAGCTTGTCTACTGCGACGAAATGGCTCCCGTCATCGCCTCGATGGGCTACAAAGGTGTGATTACCGAAGGTGCAAAACACATCCTCGGATGGAAATCCCCCAACTATATCTACACGGCCGCATCCGCTCCAAAGCTCAAGCTATTGCTTAAAAACGACAAACTCAGCGACGACATCGCTTTCCGTTTCAGCAACACCGAGTGGGACGCATATCCCCTCACCGCCGACAAATACATCGATTGGATTGCATCCACACCCGACGAAGAGCAGATTGTCAACCTCTTCATGAACCTTGAGACATTCGGCGGAATGCAAGGTCGCGAGACAGGTATCTTCCAATTCCTCGAAGCTCTGCCACGCTTCGCTGCCGAACGAGGCATCGACTTCCTCACCCCCTCCGAAGCCATCGCAAAACTCAAGCCCGTAGGTGAGCTATCCGTTCTCCACCCCATCTCGTGGGCCGACGAAGCACGCGACACCTCCGCATGGCTCGGCAATAAGCTCCAAAACGAAGCATTTTCCAAGCTCTACTCCGTTGCCGAGCGCGTTCGCCTTTGCGACGACCGTCGTCTCAAACAAGACTGGTATTATCTGCAAGCCTCCGACCATCTGTTCTACATGTCGACCAAAAATCTTGCCGACGGCGTGGTTCATTCCCATTTCAGTCCCTACGAAACTCCGTTCCAAGCGTTCACCAACTACATGAACGTCCTATCCGACTTCATCGTGCGTGTTGAAGAGCAATATCCCCTCTCCATCGAAAATGAAGAGCTCAACGCATTGCTCACCACCATACGCAATCAAGCGCAAGAAATCGAACTCCTCAACAAAGAAGTAGCATCAATGCGCAACAACATCGAACGCATGGACCCCAACGAAGTCAAGCGAGCCAAAGCCGAACAGGAAGCTGCCGAAGCCAAAGCTGCCGCAGCCGAAAAGCCGACCAAGCCAAAACGTACCTGCAAGAAAAAAGCAGCAAAGTAATCCGACACCGTATCAACTACAAGAAATAGCGCCCTATCATTCGTGCGTTGACAGCATCAGTTTGTCAACGCACGTTTTTATTTCCTCCACTATTCCTCCCGCTATTTTCACATCTCATCCCACAACAATTCGCCCCTCTTTTACGTTTTTCCTTAAAACAATTCAGATTATGAACAGCAATCGCAATTTTATCACAAGCCTTTTTCTACTCGCTGCGGGTATCATCCTCATCATACTCCACAACCGTATCAACATCATCAGCGGTATAGTCACCATCGTAGGACTGCTTTTCATCCTGCCAAGCCTCTACAATCTGATTATGCTCTTTGTCCGCACAGCCGACGGCTCTAAACAAAGCGGAAAGGCCGCCGGACTCATTTCCTCCGTCGGAGCACTCTGTTTAGGGGTATGCATGGTTGCTGTACCCGACTTTTTCGTCGGAACACTCGTCTACATATTCGCCGGACTTCTCGTATTGGGCGGTGTCTACCAGATTCTGCTTATCGCCTACGCTTCCAAGCCCCTGCGGGCACCGTGGTGGATGTACATATTGCCCGCCGCTACAGCGATAGCCGGCATCGTACTGCTCGTCACCGACATCCACACTATCGAACACCTCGTGGTTCTCATCACCGGCATAGCGTTCACCGCCGTAGCCGTCAACTCCATCCTCGTCTACATCGGAGTACGCTCCGTCTCCCGCTGATATCCGGCAACCATCACTCGGCTCTGTATATAAGCGTACTGCATCGCTCGGCAACGATTGTCGAGCGCGTCACCCGCGCAATATCGTCGGGCGTCACCGCTCTGTATAGCGAAGCCACATCGTTCACGTCATATCCGAGCATCTCGGCTCGTGCCAACGGTGATGCCTTCTTCCGATAACCGATTTGCGACATCACACGTTGCGACTCGAATCGATTGATTGTCCGCTCAAGCTCATATTCCGAGAGCGAACCGTCGGCAAGGCGCAACACCTCATTTTCGAGCATAGCCTCCGCCTCCGTCAAATCCACATCATCGTTCACCATCGCATTGAGCATCAAAAATCCCGGCTCCACACTGCCGATTATCGACGCATCGACATCAGTGAACAAGTCCGACCCCATCATCAGATTGCGATAGAATCGCGACGAACGCCCCGACGCGAGCAAATCGGTGATAATATCACACTCCACATATCCCTTTTCGCCGAAAGCCGGCATGCGATACGCCTTTACAATCATCGTTTGTGGCACCTTGCCCGCCACCTCCCCTCGGCGATGCTCCGTCTGCTCCGCCTCCGGAGCATACTGCCGTCGGGCTACATCGCGCGACGGAATCGGGCCAAACCACTTCTCAGCCAATCGGCGTGTCTCTTCGAGCGATATGCGCCCAGTCACCGCAAGCACGGCATTGTTTGGCGCATAATGAGAATAGAAAAACTCCCTCACGTCATCCTGCGTCACCTTTGCGATATGCTCAAGTTCCTTTCCTATCACCGGAAATCGGTACGGATGAGTCTTATACACCAGTGCACGCAGATGGTGGAACAAATCCCCGTAAGGCTGATTCAGACACACCTGCTTAAACTCCTCCGACACCACTTGGCGCTGCACTTCGAGAGCCTTGTCGCTGAAAGCCAACGCAAGCATTCGGTCGCTTTCGAGCCAAAACGCCGTCTCCGCATTCTGAGCCGGCACTATGTCGTAGAAATTAGTGAAGTCATTCGAGGTCCACGCATTGTCGCTCCCGCCGGCAGCCTCTATCGCCGCATCATAGTCAGGAATATTCACCGACCCGCCAAACATCAGATGCTCAAACAGATGAGCCAATCCCGTCAGTTCAGGCGACTCATCGCGCGAACCCACATCATATAAAATATTGAGTGCCACCATAGCGGTGGCACTGTCATAGTGATGAACTACGCGCAACCCGTTGGGCAGCGTAAATCTATTCGTTTCAATCATTCCTCAACTACCTTCATTGAGATGATTTTCACATCCTCTTTCGGGCGGTCATTTCCATCTGTGGCCACTTTTTCAATAGCTGCCACAACATCCATACCCGAAACCACTTCGCCATACACCGTATAGTCTCCGTCCAAGTGAGGAGCGCCCCCCACAGTCGTATAAGCCTCCTTCTGAGCAGCAGTAAGCTTCACCGGATTGGCTGCGGCAATCGCCTCCGTCTCCTTGATAAGCTGCTCTTGCAACGCTGCCAATCCCGCTTGGTCACGATTGCGACGCATAGCCATGATTGAGTCGCGATGTTGAGTGGCAAGACCATTGAAAATCGATTGCATATTGCGATTTTCGAGCTGCTTCTCCATCTGCACCATCTGATTCTGATTGAGCACACTGCCTGTCACAATATAAAACTGGCAACCGCTCGAACGCTTCTCCGGGTTCACATTATCACCCGTGCGGGCAGCAGCTATCGCACCACGCTTATGGAAATATTTCGGATATACGATTTCAGCCTCAAGCGTATAGCCCACATCACCCGAACCGAGCATCTTGCCCGCAGGTGCATTCTTCGATTCCGGGTCGCCGGCCTGAATCATAAACTGATTGATTACACGGTGAAAGAGCGTACCCTCATACGTACCGTCAGCCACAAGTTTCAAAAAATTGTCGCGATGACGAGGAGTATCGCCATATAGACGAATGCGGATTACACCGAGCGAAGTCGTGATATCCACCAATGCATCTTCCTTATTCACTGTTGTAGAGTCCATTATTGTAGTCGTTTTTTCTGATTTAATACTGTCATTATTTCCTTGCGGCGAATTTGAAGCCGCATCTGTCGTACACGACACCATCGAAGCCAACAGCGTCGCGATAATCAAACCCTTACGTCGCATCGTCATTCTCTTTCGATTACATTCCCACAGGGAACATACGTTTATAAATCCGGCGGAAATTATCATCCTTCGCCTTCAATTCTTCGACATGCTCCGCATAGTCATTGCCCCAAATAGCTTGGAGCAGATCGCCGATATATCTACGCTCGCGGTCCTTCTCTATTGCAGCGGCAATCAATCGGTCGATAGCAGGGCGATATTTCTCACCATCGATAAGAAACAGATATCGCGATGCGCTCACGATAAACTGGCCCGTCTTATCGACACCTATCATATTGTCCACCAACTCATCGAGAGAGTCATCGATATCATTGATATGATTTGCCATATACTCATAAGTAAGCAATCCGTCAGGATCCTTGGCAAGCATTTTCTTCACATCTTCTTCCATAATCTTTAAAAAATCATGTTTCACTGCAAAGATAGTAATAAATTAAAAAAGGGAAGTGCAAATTGGTAATTAAATCCTTGCACTTCCCTTTTTCGATTATTTACTCTTTATTATCACTTGACTTGCAGTTTTGCTCTCGCATCTTTGCTCTTCACGATGTAGATACCGGCGGGAAGATGCGACACATCTATTACACGGCTTTGCTCACCGTCCGACACATTCATCACCTGCCGTCCCATAAGATTGTAAATCGCTATATCACCGTCACCCTCGACAGTCACCTGCGTATCAGCCGGATTCGGATAGATACGCATCTCATGTCCGTCAATATTCGTTTCGACAGTCTCCGTAACCACTTCGCCGTGCTTATACGGCACCACGGCAGTAGTTTCAGCAATGCGGAATTGCCCCGACTCATCGTAGGCATACACACGCAGTCGGTATGTCACCTCAAAGTCCTTTCCTTCCACGCCCTCCGTTTTGTCGGTAGGATCTATATCATCGATAGGAGCATAGAAAAACGAGTCATTGCTCGACACATCGAGATTCTTGTCATCATTGACCACAAACGTATTATAAGCCTCGTTTGAAAACGCCACAAGCTCCTCTTCGCCGCCATCGATGCTGCGCCACAACCCATAGTGCGGCATATCATCCACATTGACCCTCAACTGATTCGGGTCGCCCTCACCATATTCATACAGATACGCCTCCCAATACTTGATAGTCACATAATGGAACTTACCGTCATGGTTATGATTGTTATATATCGGATTCAGCGACGTAAATGCCACATCGACCAGCGGCTCATCCACGCGCACCGACCCATAGGTATTCGTCTTGCCCCCGTTTGTGGCAAAATTACGCGAGAACGTCGTGATTACTATCACATATCGGGCATGGAGTTCATCTACCGTACCATCCACGTCCGACACATCATCCACCACCGTTATCAATCCCGCCGAAGCCGATTGCGCCGCACCCGTGGCATATCCGTTATGATAAGTTATCACACTGTACGACCCCTCTTGCGTGCGTTGGGCTATCGCAACGATTTCATCATTGCGATACACCGTATAGTCACGTATCTCCGGGTGATTCTGTGCTTGGAACGTTATATACATTTCATCCGACACCGCCAGCACACCCGCTGTATCCGCTTTGATTTGGTCGGCACTGTACACCCATCCGTCGACCGTGTAAGTAGTTTTAAACACCGGCACACTCACTATGTTACTGTGCGCCTCCTTCGACCCGTCGGCAATCTCTTTCGCCGCCGTATATGTCAACTGATAATAATACCTGTCGGGCTGGTCATTTGTAGCTGTCGATGCGCTGAATTTGTCCACAACCATCAGTTTGTCGTCAAATTCCACCTTAGCCGCATCAAGGCCCTCCTCCGTATCTGCCGTGCAACTGAGTGTTCCCTTCATGACGGCACCTTCAGGAACCTCTCCCGAAGCATAGTCGATTGTAAACGCAAACGTTCTCGTCCACGTATCATCGTCATTATTGACAGTCACCACCTCTCCGATTGTCACCGAAGCCACAGCCGTCGAACCGGCGCCCGCCTCATCAAGCATGCGATAAAACGTCATCACCGTACCCTCCTCAAGATGGAAGCCGGCCACATAATCCACCACATAGCTGTTTTTAGCCACAATCGTATTCACATAATAGTTTTCCTCGGCACCCTGATAGAAATACTCCGACGAATAGTCCCCATCGATGTCAAGGCGAAGCGACTCAAGAGGGTCATATCCCGGAATCACCACCGAACGCACATTCGATTCCACCGGTGTATATCCGTCCATTCCGATTGGCTGCGCCGTCACATAATACATTATTTCGTAGCCGGTCGTATGTTGCGGCTCATAATAGTCGTAGACCGGTTCAGTCAATCCTTCAGCCACAAGCGTCACATCACCGTTCACTATTTTATACACCGTATATGTCTCATCTATCTCAAAGTCGATATCCCCATATCTTGATGTCCAGTCGAGATGGATTGCATAATTGCGAGCCAGCGCATCCTCCTCGGTCATCTCATCCGTGCGAGTGGCGGTTGCCGTGTCGAGCACCACCGTATGCAAAAACAGTTTCGGAAGATATTTCGGATTATACCACGTGTAATCCCCATTTGTATCGCGACCTCCGCTGCCGTTTCCGGGAGGCGACGGATGCACAAAGTCAGGCATCTCCTCCAATATATCGCTCATCGTCCAATACACCAACCTATAATCTGGAATAAACAGACACATATTCAAATCATAATTAGCCGTCTCATACAGCGTACCAAGCGAAAGATAATGTCCTCCACCACTTTGGCATATCACCGAAGCACAGTCATGATACACATTCTGAACCTCTCCGTTAAACAACACATCGTACACATCATATTGAGGAGACTTATTTCCCGGGCTCAACTCCTCATACATTCCCCGGAAAGGAGCATCACGACCGCCGTCTCTCGCACGACCCTTCGCCACAAGGTAAAACTTATTGTATTCACCTTTACAATTGAATATATATCCCGGATTGGTCTCACTATCCACACGCGTCATACCGGTCACGAGACGCACCGACTTCATAGTCTCTTTAATAAGCAGCTTGTTTTTTTCGACAGTAGCCGACGGAGTCGAATATCCGTCGAAATCATCTTTTAGATTGATTACAAGCAGAGTAGTTCCATGTTCATTCGGTATTCCGTATGGATTGTCCTCGTCACTTCCCGTACTGTCAAACTCATCAATTCCCCACGAAGTCAATATATCGCTGCCGCTATTGGTGCCGTTTGGATAAGGCACGGTATATATTGACTCCGGATCAAGATCACTGTACACCCATTTGGTGCCGGGAATACGTTTGTCGGCATACACCCATTTCAGCAATTCAAACATCTGATTCGGGTCCGTAGCCTCATCCGTTATGCAACTCGTATGAGTCTCCCCGTCATCATCTGTCCACTCATATGAAAACTGTTGATAGAAAGCCACGCTCGAATGATCATCCGCCGCGACATCCTTATTTTCAGTAAAAATAAATTGAGCCGACATCTGCACATAGGCAAGTGTCATCAGCACAGTTAACATGCACTTTTCCATAGACTTTGACATAGTCATGCACCTTTAGATAATTACTACTCAGGTTGATTTTTTCTCGCAAATTCTTATTATTAGTGCAAAGATAGCGACTAATCGCATATTTCCGACACCCCCGCTAATTAATAAAATTTAAATTGTCGCTACCCCCCCCCCCGATTTTAATAAAATTTAACCCAGCACACACCACGGCAGCAGAGTCCGCCCCGTCTTTCAACTTCCGATTTTCAACTTTCAACTAAAAAGCCTATCTTTGCACCTTAAAATTATTGAATTGATGAAAGATTTTTGGAAGATACTGTTTCGATTTGTGCCGCCCTACAAGCATTATTTGGCACTCAACATCCTTTTCAACATCCTCGCAGCCATTCTGACGCTATTTTCATTCGCTGTCATCATCCCCATCCTTGAGATGCTGTTTCAAATCAAGGAAGCCACATACACTTATATGCAACTTGGCGACGCTTCACTCAAAGACGTAGCCATCAACAACTTCTACTACTATACACAGGTAGCCATCGAGCAATGGGGACCCTCATTGACACTCGCTCTGCTTGCCACATTGCTCGTCGTCATGACAGCCCTGAAGACAGGAGTCACCTATCTCAGCTCCTACTTCATCGTCCCGATGCGCTCCGGAATCGTGCGCGACATCCGCAACTACGTCTATGACAAAATAGTCACTCTCCCCATCGGATTCTTCACCACCGAACGCAAAGGCGACGTGATGGCACGAATGAGCGGCGACGTAGCAGAAATCGAAAACTCCATCATGGCGTCTCTCGACATGATGTTTAAAAACCCCGTCATGATACTCGTGTGTCTCGGTATGATGATTGTCATCTCATGGCAACTCACCATATTCGTCCTCCTGTTGCTCCCCATCGCAGGAATGGTGATGGGACGTGTAGGCAAGCGACTCAAACGCCAATCGCTCGAAGGACAGAACCAGTGGGGACTCCTCATGGCCAACATCGAAGAGACACTCGGCGGATTGCGCATCATCAAAGCATTCAACGCCGAGCACAAAGTCATCGACCGTTTCCATCGCGAAAATCAGGTATTCTTCAAAATATCCAACCGCATCGCCCGCCGTCAGTCGCTCGCCCACCCCATGAGCGAATTTCTCGGCACACTCACCATCGCCATCGTCCTATGGTTTGGAGGCTCGCTCATCCTTAGCGGCTCATCATCCATCAACGCCGCATCATTCATCTACTACATGGTGATATTCTACAGTATCATCAACCCCGCCAAAGACCTCTCCAAAGCTGCCTACTCCATCCAGAAAGGTCTCGCATCGATGCAGCGCGTCGACCGCATCCTCGGTGCCGACAACCCCATCAAAGACCCCGCCGAGCCAAAGACAATCGACAACTTCACCGGTGAGATACGCTACGACAACGTCATTTTCAGCTACTCCGAAAAGCCCGTTATCAACAACGTATCCCTCCACATACCCGCAGGAGCCACCGTTGCCCTCGTCGGCCAATCAGGTTCAGGCAAATCCACACTCGCCGACCTCCTCCCCCGCTTCTACGACGTCGATTCCGGCTCCATCTCCGTCGACGGTATCGACGTGCGCCACCTTCGCGTTCACGACCTACGCGCACTGATGGGCAACGTCAATCAGGAAGCAATCCTCTTCAACGACACATTCTACAACAACATCACCTTCGGCGTGAAAAACGCCACAATGGAGCAAGTCATCGAAGCTGCCAAGATAGCCAACGCCCACGAATTCATCATCGAATCCGAGCAAGGCTACGACACCCCCATCGGCGACCGCGGATGCCGACTCTCCGGAGGACAACGCCAGCGACTCTCCATCGCACGCGCCATCCTCAAAAATCCCCCCATTCTCATCCTTGACGAAGCCACTTCCGCCCTCGACTCCGAGAGCGAACATGTAGTGCAGGAGGCCCTCGACCGACTGATGAAAAATCGCACCACTCTCGTCATCGCCCATCGTCTCTCCACCATCCGCAACGCCGACATCATCTGCGTCATGCACGAAGGACAGATTGTCGAACAAGGCACCCACGACCAACTGATTGCACTCAATCGCTACTACAAGCGACTTGTCGATATGCAGAAATTCTGATTCACTTATATTATATATGAAAAATATAGCCATACTCGCATCTGGCAGCGGCACCAACGCCGAAGCCATAGTGCGCTATTTCGCCGACGACAGCAACATTCACGTTGCCATCGTCATCTCCAATCGTGCCAAAGCCGCCGTACACGACCGCATCGCTCCCCTCGGCGTCCCCACAGTCACCCTCCCCAAAGAGGATTGGGAAGCAGGCATCCCCGTCGTTGAGCTACTGCGCAGCCACAACATCGACCTGATAGTCCTCGCCGGATTCATGCGACGCATCCACGACCACATCATCGAAGCCTATCCCAACCGCATCATCAACATCCACCCCTCGCTCCTCCCACGCCACGGAGGTCCCGGAATGTGGGGACATCACGTCCACGAAGCGGTCCTCGCCGCCGGCGACACCCAAAGTGGCATTACCATCCATCACGTATCCTCCGAAATCGACGGCGGCGACATCATCTTCCAAGCCTCATGCCCCGTCCACACCGACGACACCCCCGACACCCTCGCCGACCGTGTTCACACCCTCGAACACCGCCACTACCCACAAGTCATCCGTCGGCTCCTCACCCACAAGCAATAAATTTCAAATCCCAAAGTGCAATATTTTAATCACCGTCGCGTTAAATCAATAATGACTAAACGACGCAACATATTTCTAATCCTGTTTATCGCACTGACTGCCATCGCAGGCTCCGCACAGCGCAACGACAAGTTGCTCAACCGACCGTATGCCGACCTGCGCCGTTGGCATCTCGGATTTTCCGTAGGCCTCCATGTGCAAGGGCTGCAATTCACCCACAACGGCTACGTCACCGAATCAGGCGAAACATGGTTCATGGAGCAACCCTCCTACTCTCCCGGATTTTGCGTCAACGGATTGCTCGACCTCCGGCTCAACGACTATTTCAGCGTAAGATTCACCCCCGGCATGTACTTCGGCAACCGCGAAGTCAAGATGATTGACACCACATTCGGAGGCACAGAAACCCAAAACATCAAGACCAACCTCATAGTACTCCCGCTCGACTTGAAATTTGCCGCACAACGCTACCGCAACGTGCGCCCCTACATGGTCGGCGGAATAATGCCCGCTTTCGACATTTCCAAAAAGCGCGGCGAAATATTCCAACTCAACACATCCGACTTCTACCTCTCCGTAGGATTCGGCTGCGACTTCTATCTCCCCTACTTCAAACTCAATCCTGAAATAAAATTCTGCTTCGGTCTCTCCGACGTCATCAACCACGACCGTCCCGACCTCGAAGACGACCCGACAAAGCTCAAATTCACCCAATCGCTCACCAAAGCCACTTCAAAAATGGTGGTATTGACATTCTATTTCGAATAAACCCGGATGCAATCGCTACGCCAACATATAAGCCTGCTGCTCGCCGCTATCGCTCTGCTGCTTCCTCACGAAGCCGCTGCACAAATCGACGCGCAATTCACCCAATATTTTGAAGTACCGGCTTATTACAACGCCGCAGCCATCGGCAATACCGACTATCTCCGCATCCGTGGCGGCTCACGTCTCCAATGGGTAGGAATCCCCAAAGCCCCCAAGACATTCATCGTTGCTGCCGATATGCCACTCAAGCTCCTCAACAAGCGATTCGGCGTAGGGCTCATCATGCAACAGGAGAGCCTCGGTCTCTATAAAAACATGAGCCTCGGAGCACAAGCCGGCTACAAACTCCATCTCCTCAAAGGCGAACTCTCCATCGGAGTGCAGATTGGATTCATCAACGAATCCTTCTCTGGCACCGAAGTCATCCTCCCCGACGACGACGAATACCACCAAGGTACCGACGATGCCATACCCACCTCCGACATCTCCGGCAACGCCTTCGACCTCGGACTCGGACTATTCTACACCCATCGTCTCTTCTGGGCAGGCATTTCAGCCACACACCTCACCTCGCCCACCATCACCATGTCGACCGATGGTTCAGAAGCCAAAAACTACGAATTTGAAGCCGGACGCGTACTCTATTTTATGGCCGGCAGCAATATTCCGATAAAAAATACGTTATTTGAAGTACAGCCATCCATGATGGTCAAAACCGACTTCACCTTCACGCAAGCAGAGATTACCGGTAGAGTTCGCTACAACAAATTCCTCACATTCGGAGTCGGATATCGTCTCGACGATGCCGTTTCCGCTTTGGTGAGTGCCGAATACAAAAACTTCTTCCTCGGCTACAGCTACGACTACCCCATCTCCGATATCTCGAAAGCGAGCAGTGGAAGCCACGAGATTTTTGCCGGCTACAGGCTCAAACTCGACCACTCTGAAAAGAATAGAAACAAACACAAGAGCATACGCATAATGTAATTATGAAAAATTCTGCATTTATAATCCCCATCATAGCCACTGCGCTGATGTCGTCGTGCGCCCTGACGAGCAAAAAAGGCTCTACCGGCGGCGAAGTTACCGGCGTAGGGGGTACGTCTTGGGCTGAGCCTTCTCCCTACGGCATGGTTCTCGTAAGCCGTGGTTCGATGGAAGTAGGTCCACAAGCCAACGACAGCCTTTGGAATCTGCGTGCCGACGCACGAGGCATCTCCGTCGACGGATTCTGGATGGATGAGACCGAAATCACCAACTCCAAATACAAGCAATTCGTATTCTGGGTGCGCGACTCCATCATCCGCGAGCGTCTTGCCGACCCTGCATTCGGTGGCGACGAAGAATTCAAGATTGAAGAAGACAAAGAGGGTAATCCCATCACCCCCCACCTCAACTGGAACAAAGCAATTCCTTGGCGCAACCCCAACGAAGACGAAGCACGTGCCATCGAGAGCGTATATCGCACCAACCCCATCACCGGTGCACGCGAACTCGACCCTGAGCAACTCAACTACCGCTATGAGGTCTACAACCATACCGAAGCGGCAAAGCGCAAGCATCGTCTCAATCCCGCACGTCGCGTCTACAACACCGACCTCCCCGTGCCTACCGACGTTCCCGTCATCTCCAAAGACACTGCTTATATCAACGACGAAGGACAAATCATCCGCGAGACCATCACCCGTGGACTCACCGGCGACTACGACTTCCTAAACACATATATTGTCAACGTCTACCCCGACACCACTGCGTGGATCAACGACTTTGAAAACGCCTACAACGAGCCCTATGTACGCATGTACTTCTCTCATGGCGGATATAGCGAATATCCCGTCGTAGGAGTAAGTTGGGAGCAAGCAACTGCATTCGCCAACTGGCGCACCGACTTCCTCCGCCGCTCGCTCGGCAAAGAGGGCATCTACGTCGAGCCCTACCGACTTCCCACCGAAGCCGAATGGGAATACGCAGCCCGTGCCGGTGTCAACGAAAACAAATACCCGTGGGAAGGCGATCTCACACTCAGTGAAGACCGCGGATGCTTCTATGCCAACTTCAAGCCCGCTGAAGGCAACTATGTGCGCGACGGACAGCTCATCACATCCCGTGTCGGCACATACTCACCCAACGACTTCGGCCTTTACGACATGGCCGGTAACGTCAGCGAATGGACATCCACTGCCTACACCGAAAGCGTAGGACGTCTCACCTCCGACCTCAACCCGGAATATCGCTACGATGCAGCTAAAGAAGACCCCTATAAAATGAAGCGCAAGATTGTACGCGGCGGTTCGTGGAAAGACGTAGCCCACAACATCCGCTCCGACATCCGCATGTGGGAATACCAAAACGAGCAACGCTCATATATCGGATTCCGATGCGTGCGCACCCAGATAGGATTCGCTCGCGGTCAAGGCGGCAAGAAAAAATAAGTCTATTCATCTACATCATCGAACAATAATATCACTTCCTTATCAAAATGGGAAAAATCAAAAGATATAAAAACAGCATCGAACGCTTCCTCTCAGGAGAAAACGGTCAACGATTCTTCAATTTCGCTTATAGTATCGGTGCCGCAATCGTTATTTGGGGTGCTCTCTTCAAACTTCTCCACCTCCCCGGAGGTAACCTCCTTCTCACCATCGGTATGGGTACCGAAGTCCTCATGTTCGTCCTATCGGCATTCGACCGTCCCCCGAAATCCTACAACTGGGAAGAAGTATTCCCCGTGCTCGATTCCAAAAATCCAGAAGACCGTCCCGACTTCAACGGTGGTGGGGGCATCGTCATCGGTGGCTCTGCCGACAACGTAGCCGCTACCGGCACTACTCGTCAATCCGTCACACTCAACCCTGAGCAAGCCGGAATTGCCGGACTCCCCTATGCCGCCGAAATCACCGACGCCACACAGTCCTACCTCGACCAGATGAACGCAATCACCGAAGAGATGCAACACTTGCGCGAAGCCACTCAGGCCCTCAACAAAGTGAGCGACACCCTCCTCGAATCATACCGCGCCATCACCGAGAACTCCGAAAACATCACACGCAGTTCTTCCGGCTATGTAGAGCAGATGCAAGACCTCAACCGCAACATTTCAGGGCTCAACACCATCTACGAAATACAGCTCAAAAGCGTATCATCGCAACTCGACTCGATCGACCGCGTCAACCGTGGCATCAAAGACATCCGCGACATGTACGAAAAAAGCTCGTCACAATCGGCACGCTACTGCGAAGAGACCGAAAAGATGGCTCGCTACATGCAGCAGCTCAACTCTGTCTACGAAAAGATGATTACCGCAATGACCATCAACATGTATCGCCCCATGATGGGTGGCGAAGTCCCGCCGGTACCCGAAAAGCCGCAATCATCGGCACCCGAAAACGTTTAACCCGCAATCACACTCCACTACTGAATAATGGGATCTAACAACACAAGGCTTTCAGCGCGACAGAAGATGATAAACCTCATGTATATCGTCCTCACAGCCATGCTTGCCCTCAACGTATCGTCCGACGTGCTCAACGGATTCCGTCAAGTCGAAGACGGTCTGACACGCTCCAACGACAACGCCGCGCAACGCAACGACGCCCTCTATCGCCGCCTTGAAGAATTTAACGAACAAAACCCCGATAAAGGCGGTATCTGGTACGACAAAGCCACCGAAGTGCGCCGCATCACAGCCGACCTTTATTCACTCATCGACTCCCTTAAAATCGAAATCGTAAAAAAAGCCGACGGTGACGATGCCGACATCGACGACATCCAACATCAGGACGACCTCGAATCCGCCGGAGTCGTAATGCTCTCCCCCGGTAAGAAAAACGGCGAAAAACTGCGTAAATCCATCGACTCATACCGCGAATACATATCCGCGCTCATGACCGACACCATCAAACGCAGCATCGTGGCGGAAGCTCTATCCACCAAGCCGCAATTCAATGCCAAGACCATCAGCAATGCCAATTGGGAAGAGACAATGTTCGACAACAAACCCGTCGTAGCCGCCGTAACCCTTCTCACTAAGTTGCAGAGCGACGTACGCTATGCCGAAGGCGAAGCCCTCTCCACATTGCTCACCAACGTAGACCTCGGCGATGTTCGTGTCAACAAGCTCAACGCATTCGTCATCCCCACCTCGCGCAACGTAATGCAAGGCAGCAAATACTCCGCCAACATTGTCCTCGCGGCAGTCGACACCACACAGCGCCCCGTCATCTACATCAACAACAACAAGCTCGACAACGACCTCGGTCTGTATGAATTCATAGCCTCCAAGACCGGTACATACGACTACTCCGGCTATCTCGAAGTTCCCCACGGCGATGGTACTGTCACCCGCCACGACTTCTCATCATCCTACACCGTAATAGAGCCTACCGCCACCATCTCCGCAACGATGATGAACGTACTCTACGCCGGCATCGACAACCCGATGAGCATCTCCGTTCCCGGAGTGCCCAACTCTGCCATCTCCGCATCGATGACCAACGGTACACTCACCCGCAAAGGCGACCTCTGGCAGGCACATCCCGCCAAAGTAGGCACCGAAGCAGTCATCACCGTTACCGCCAATATCGACGGCCGTCAACAGACCGTCGCCACCACATCGTTCCGCGTACGCAAATTGCCCGACCCCACACCCTACATCGCCTACACCGACGACAAAGGCAATCCCGAACGCTACAAAGGCTCACGTCCATTCCCCAAGACGCGACTCCTTCAAGCCAACGGCATAGAAGCAGCCATCGACGACGACCTGCTCAACGTGCAATATCGCGTACTCAGCTTCGAGACCGTATTTTTCGACTCGATGGGCAACGCCATCCCCGAAGTATCGCAGGGAGCCAACTTCTCGCAGCGACAGAAAGACTCATTCCGCCGACTATCGAGAGGCAAACGCTTCTACATATCCCGCGTCCGCGCTGTCGGTCCCGACGGCATCGAGCGCGACCTCGCTCCTATGGAAGTTATCGTAAACTAATCAGCATACATAAACGTATATCTCTATACACATGATGAAATCATTCGGAAAATATATCATTCTCGCCTTCGTGGCATTCGGCGTGGCATCTTCCGCCATTGCTCAAGACTCCTCAAGCAGCAGCGTAGTGCGTCGCCGCACCGCCGACGACCGTAAAAAGCAACAGCAAGACGGCACACAAATCACCCAACGCATGCAAGCTTTCTACGAAGAGCAGCCGACATCCGAAGCCGACCTCTCTTGGATGCGAGTAATTTATCGCGAACTCGACCTCAACCAAGTCAAAAACGCTCCGCTCTACTTCCCCGAAGAGCCTACCGAAGATGGTGAGAACCTTTTCCGTATCATCATGCGACTCCTCGCTTCCAACTCCGTATCGGCCTACGAATACCTCGACGGACGAGAAGTATTCACCGATGCATACCGCATCAAAGTGAAAGACATGCTCGACCGCTTCCACATCCTCTACTCCGAAGCAAAAGGCTCCACCGAAAAAAATCCGAAATTCATCATCGAAGAGAGCGACGTTCCTTGCAACGAAGTCCTCAGTTATTATATCCTCGAACGTTGGCAAATGGACTCCCGCAGCAATCGCATGCGCACCATCGTTGAAGCCATCTGCCCCGTACTCCATCGTTCAGGCGACTTCGGCGGAGAAGCCATCAAATACCCCATGTTCTGGATTAAATTCGATGCCCTTCGCCCCTACCTCACACAGCAATCCATTTTCGTCGACGACGACAACAACCTCGCCAAATACACCTACGACGACTTCTTCCAACTCGCAATGTATGAAGGCGACATCTACAAGACTCGCAATCTTCGCAACAAGTCGATGATGCAACTCTACCCCGACCCCGACGACCGCAAACGCGCTCAAGACAGCATCCAGACTCGACTCACCACATTTGAAGACAAAATGTGGGTACCCACACGCGAAGAAATTATCGCCGCACGTGAAGCTCGCGAACAAGCCGCTGCTCTTGCAGCCGGCGACTCCACATCGATTGCCACTCGCGACGACAAAGCCGTGGAAAAGAAGCGCAACGTCCGCTCCACCAAGCGCAGTAGCAAGCAGAAAGACAAAAAGCCCAAAGTAGAAAGCAGCAAGTCCGACACACCGAAAAGCGCAACACGTTCCGTGCGTCGACGCAAATAAAATATCACCCGTTAACTCTCCCGCGCCATGAACGATAGCAACTTCGTCATCACCATCGGTCGCCAATTCGGTTCCGGAGGACGTGAACTCGGCAAACTTCTTGCCGAAACACTCGGCATCGACTACTACGACCGTCGTCTTCTCGGAGAAGCCGCCAAACAATCAGGCGTCAACCCCGAATTTTTCGAACGTTCCGACGAACGCGCTCCCTCGTTCCTTTCCGGACTTTTCTCATTCAGCTACGGCTACAGCTCCTTTCACTGCTACAACGGCTCATCAGCCATTTCCGACGACAGCATCTATCGGGCACAAAGCGACGTGATTCGCGCCATCGCAGCCAAAGGTTCATGCGTAATCGTTGGCCGGAGTGCCGACTACATCCTCCGCGACCATCCGCGATGCCTCAACATCTTCGTCCACGCATCCATGGACGACCGCATCGCCCGCATCATGCGCCGCGGCGACAAGACCACGCCCGAACAAGCTCGCGCCATAGCCGAAAAGACCAACAAGCTCCGCGCCGCCTACTACAACTTCTACACCGACAAGACATGGGGCGATGCCGCATCCTACGACCTCACCATCAACTCATCACTCCTCTCCATGCCACAAATAGTCGCACTCATCACCGACTATCTACGCGCCCGCTTCAACATTAAATAAAAATGTTATGCGAGAATTACAACAAGTAAAATGGCAGAAATATCCAATCGGGACTGCTCGTGCAACAACTTTCGAAGGCGAACCTTGGGTTGATGCAATATTTGAAGCTGAAACACTCAATGAAGTTGTCGCTATCATCGAAAAACGATTCAACAATCGCATACAATTCAAGAAAAATTGTGGATATTTCATAGAAGAACAAGAACCCCTGTCATGGGAAGAGCGATTCGGACTCCTATACATCTTCGATTGCGTATTCACCCCCATCTACCGTTTATTCATCACAGAGGAAATATTGAAACCCGCCGGCATCACAAATCCCATCCAAGAGCCTTTCGACACTCTTTGGTCTTTTTGTGCTCGACTCACCAAACAAGGCAATATGCTCCTATATACATCTTTTCCTCCCGCACATCCCGACAGCGATAGCGAGACCGCCGGAGTCATAATCGATTGCAAAAGCCACCGACAGAGCGAATTTTTTGATTGCAGCGGACAATCATTCTTCAACATCCTCCGCAACAATTAAACCAAACTCTTGCTTAATGTTATCGTTTGTAGTAATGCTTATTTAAGAATAGTCAACTTTCATCCGCAAATAAAGCCCTGCTTACCATACTTTCTGACTATTTTGTATGGACATTTTTCGCCGATAAAACAATCTAATACAGTCTTAAAACACTCTCGCACATCCGAAAAATCAGCATTCACAATATCAGCATATTCCCCCATAGATTCACTTATCTCGTTGGGCAATTGCGACATCGTCACTTTCAACTTTTGAGACAACTTAAAAGCATCCTCTTTGCTTACTATTGCAGAAACACTGCAATTATATTCCGGTCTCTCATAGTCAATATGTTCTATTGTCACCACCATACACATAGAAGCATCAAAACCCACATATAGATCTTCTACGGCAGGTTGATCCTCATCAGAACTCATTATATGACAAGATGTCCACAGTTTATGTAACATGGCTGTTTCTTCTTACTTCAATGCACAAATATAACGCTTTTTACACCCCAAAAAAGAACCACTAAAAGATTATACGACTTTTGCTATCATATATTAACAAACATTAACGGGAGGGGGCATTTTCTATTGATTAAATTCATAATTTTGCAGTATAAACCCTATTAATTACAATCATATAATCATGAACACAGTTTACAATCATTCGCAACAAGTATTGGCAATCCCTACCGGATGTCTTGCCATTGACCCCGCCAAACTAAAACGCAAACAAGTTGCCGAAGATCTTCGTGCAGGCAAACCGCTTAAACTCGGACAATCGGGCGACGTTACCGGCAAAGAGCAAACAAAACTCGTCACTCAAGACGGAAAACTTGCCATCGACCCCGCCAAACTAAAACGCAAACAAGTTGCCGAAGATCTTCGCGCAGGCAAACCGCTCAAACTCGGACAATCGGGCGATGTTACCGGCAAAGAGCAAACAAAACTCGTCACCCAAGACGGAAAACTCGCCGCTCAATGGTACGACTACGACAAAGAACTTCTCGAAGACGAAATCGCAGCCATGAACGAATGTTTCCCTCAATTTCATCTTGAAAAAATCGAAGACCCAAGCAGCCGTTGGAACAATTGCCTTTGTTGGGTAGGCACACTCAAACCCGGCATATTCGAAAACACCGTGTGGGAAGTGATGGCAATATATACTCCCAATCATCCCCAAGCGCGAATGGGAGGCTCGGTATGCGTATATCTTTTAGACCCGACCATCGAAAACGTCAAAGAGGTTCTCGGCTACTATCCACATCACCTGATTCCCGACCAAGAAGGAGGAAAATACCTATGCACAACACGTGCAGAAGATATGTCCAACGGTGATTACGTCACATCTGCCGTTCAGACCCTCACATGGGCTGTGAAATGGCTCACCGCATTCGAACTCGTTTGCACAGGCGACCTCAGTGAAGATTTATTCAACGCTCCAGTAGGCATTTAAGATGGAAACCGACACCAACTACGTAATATTCTCCCAACGCGCATTCAACGCCATTGTTACCGAAACCATCGACAAGCACCCCGTTGAAACCGGAGGAATCCTTATCGGCTATATCCTCGACAACGGTGCATGGGTTGTGGTCGAGAACATTCCTCCGGGCTACAGGACCATCCACCAACGGGCATACTTCGAATATGATGCGGAGTTTGTCAACTATCTGTCAAATGTAGTCGCACTCCAATACAAAGGCAATCTGCAAGTTCTCGGACTGTGGCATCGGCATCCGGGCAGCATGGATGTATTCTCTTCCACCGACGACGAAACCAACCTCAAATTTGCCCGCGACCGCCGATGCGGTTCAATTTCGGCACTGGTCAACTGCGACCCGAGAATGAGATTGACCATGTATCACGTGTCACAGCGCGGACAATATGAAGAAATCGAATGGTATGTCGACGACGGAGAAACAATTCCCGACGACTTCCTTGAATTGTGGTACACAGACCCCGAAAAACTGCCCACATTCGACCGACACGGCATCATCGACCCCGACCGACAACCATTGCCACCTCCCCTGCCCGAAGAAACCGGTCGACCGCAAGCTCCTGCCGAAGTTGCCGAATCGCAAAGACAGGATAGACCGCAATCGGACGAAAAATACACTTTCTCCGATGCCATTACAGACATTAAAGATGTTATACGAAAATTGTTAAACAAAAACGATGAAAACAACCTCGACGATTCGCCGACGACACCCCCATGCGATGATACCGACGGTAATAACCGCCAATAACGAATACTACGGAGCGTTGAGAGGATACTACGTCCCCGAAACACAATACTACAACATTATCCCCTATGATGCTCACATTGACGACAATCGCATCCGCAACATCGGAGTCATACTGCCGACCAATCCGTTCAAAGAAACTGGGTTGGAAGATGCCATAGCCAACGGCGACTATGCAAAGTCTGACCGCAAAGGTGCTCAAGCTCTCATCAAACGCTCTTCTCAAGCCGAAATAACTCCCGATACTTGGTCGGAATTTCTACTAAAAATCCATTCCGCAGTCCCTGACATCGACCTTTGCGATTGTCTCATCGGCTATCGCGATGAGGGCGAGTTACATCTTGTTCAATGTTTTTGCACACCCGATTGCCAACCGGTAATCACCCGGGTGAAAGTAGAGCCTTATTCACTCAAACTCGACCTTTTTTCTCGCAACACCGGTATTCTCGAATCCGATATAATGCTACACAAAAGAGCAATGTTTATCGGATGTGGATCTGTTGGCAGTCTTGTTGCAGTGGAACTTGCCAAAGCCGGTGTCGGACATTTCATGCTCGTCGACAACGATATTTTCGGCTACCATAACATCTGCCGACATCAATGCGGCATCTACGATGTGGGACGATACAAAACCGACGCATTGGCAGACCGCATTTTGCAAATCAATCCTTATGCGCAGATTGAGAAATACAATCTTGCCATACAAGATGTGGATCGTGATGACTTCATGAAGTTCTGCAACGAAGACACGATTATCGTCGGAGGTGCCGATAATCGCGAAGGCGACCTCTACGCTTGTAACCTCGGCATCAAAGCTGGAGCGGCTTTCGTCTCGATAGGCTGTTGGGAACGTGCATTTGCCGGCGAAATATTCTATTGTCTCCCCTCCGGCACTCCCACCTACAGCGACTTCTTGGAGGTTACCGGATATGTGTCCGGACGTGTCACCCAAAACCGACGCTTCTACACATCCGAAGAAGACCTCGAAAAAGTCAGTTTCGAGCCGGGAATATCTGCCGATGTAAACTTTGTGACAATCGTAGGCGTAAAACTCATCCTCGACCTACTCAATCGCGATAATGCCGGCTACACCCAACGTCTGCTTCCGCATCTTACGCAGTACACCCTTGTGTGCAACACCAACAACACTGCCATCGGAGGCGAACAAGCCGAGATATTCTCATATCCGTTGCAAGTCACAACAAGCATAGAAGTACCTTACGCTAACGAACAATAATCCATATACACCAAAATGGCAGTCGATCAATACGGACGCATCATCCGACGCGGTCCTCGTCCCGAAATCCCCGTCTACGAAGCCCCGACATATTCTACAACTTCCTATTCCTACTCGCCGTCATTTGGGCAGCGGATGAGAAATGTATGGTACGGATTCAGCAATTTCATCATAGGGATAGGCAACTGGTTTGCGCGAAATTTGGAAAATATCTCCACCGGTGCAACCGCAATTGTCGGCATCGGTGGTATCATCGCCTTGTTAATATGGGTTATCACCATTTTCGCCAATGAAGGAATTTTCTTTGGAATACTCGCTATCATCGGAGCAGTCATCATGGGATATATCGGAACAATCGGTCTTGGAATCGGAATATTCATACTCTCTTTAGCGCTCCAAATAATACGATTCATCTTTTGGAACGGTTGGACATTCCTATTGGCAATCGCCGTGACATTGACCATCGTAATCAACAACAACAATACCCCGACTACACCTACAGAAATTTCCCCTGTGGAAACAGTCACGTCAAGCGATATGGGAACTTATCGATGCACAGCCTCTGTTCTCAATGTACGACAAACGCCATCCAAAACAGGCAAAGTAATCGGAACTCTGACGCGAAACCAACGCGCCACGGTAATCCGCACCGAGGGCAATTTTGCTGTGATAGAATTCAATGGGCAAGAAGGTTACGTCTCTCTCGACTATATGAGAAAAGAGTAGTATTTATAGATCATCAACGACAAAAGGCTGTGTCAAACACAGCCTTTTACTTTATTGATTATTATTCGATTACACCTACGACGACATTTTTCACCTCATACCGATAATATAACTTCACTTTCAAGTCGATAAATTTCCATATCTCATTGTGAAGTCGTAATTTTGCAGTACAAAATAAATTTACGCAAATTATACTTCAAAATATGGAAAAGAACTTCAAACGTACACTTATCACCACTGCACTTCCTTATGCCAACGGTCCTGTCCACATCGGACACCTCGCCGGCGTTTACGTTCCCGCCGACATCTACGCCCGTTATCTCCGACTCAAAGGTCAAGACGTAGTGATGATAGGTGGTAGCGACGAACACGGCGTACCCATCACCATCAAAGCGAAAGCCGAAGGTGTTACCCCGCAGGACATCGTCGACCGCTACCACAAAATCATTAAAGACTCGTTTGAAGAACTCGGCATATCATTCGACATCTACTCTCGCACCTCTTCCGACATTCACCACGACACAGCCTCCGAATTTTTCCGCCGGCTTTACGACAAAGGCGAATTTGTCGAAAAAACATCAATGCAGCTCTACGACGAGCAAGCCAACCAATTCCTTGCAGACCGCTACGTAATCGGCACATGCCCCCATTGCAAAAACGAGAGAGCCTACGGCGACCAATGCGAAGCATGCGGCACATCGCTCAACGCCACCGACCTCATCGACCCCCACTCAGCCATCACCGGCAACAAACCCGTCCTCCGCGAGACAAAGCACTGGTATCTCCCTCTCGACAAGTGGGAACCAATGTTGCGTAAATGGATACTCGACGGACATAAAGAGTGGAAAACTAACGTCTACGGACAATGCAAATCATGGCTCGACCTCGGACTACAGCCCCGTGCGGTAAGCCGCGACCTCGATTGGGGCGTTCCCGTTCCCGTAGAAGGTGCCGACGGCAAAGTCCTCTACGTATGGTTCGATGCTCCCATCGGCTACATTTCCAACACCAAAGAACTCATGCCCGACAATTGGGAGCGCTACTGGAAAGACCCCGAAACTCGCATCATCAACTTCATCGGCAAAGACAACATCGTATTCCACTGCATCGTATTCCCGTCAATGCTTGCAGCCTACGGCGACGGATACCAACTCCCCGACAACGTTCCCGCCAACGAATTCCTCAATCTCGAAGGCGACAAAATATCCACATCGCGCAATTGGGCTGTTTGGCTCCACGAATATCTCGTCGACTTCCCCGGCAAACAAGACGTATTGCGCTACGTACTCACCGCCAACGCTCCGGAGACTAAAGACAACGACTTCACTTGGCGCGACTTCCAAGCACGCAACAATAACGAGCTTGTTGCCATCCTCGGCAACTTCGTCAACCGCGCCATCGTGCTCACCCACAAATATTTCGACGGAAAAGTTCCCGCTGCCACCGACTTGCAGCAAATCGACCGCGACGCATTCGCCGAACTTGCACAAATCAAGCAATCGCTTAGCGAGAACCTCGACACCTTCCACTTCCGCGCAGCTCTCCAAGACGCAATGGCCATCGCACGACTCGGTAACAAATACCTTCAGGAGACCGAACCGTGGAAACTTGCCAAAACCGACATGGAGCGCGTAGCCACCGTGCTCAACGTTTCACTCCAGTTGTGCGCCAACATCGCCGTTGCTTGCGAACCGTTCCTCCCCTTCATGTCGCAGAAACTCTGCCGTATGCTTTCGCTCACCGACCTCTCGTGGGACCAAGTCGGAAGCCAATCACTCCTCCCCGCAGGCACCGCCATCGCACAAGCCGAGCTACTCTTCGAAAAAATCGAAGACTCCGCCATACAAGCACAAATCGACCGCTTGCAGCAGACCAAAGAGGCCAACAAAGTCAAAGCATGGAAAGCCGCACCGCAAGCCGACGACGTTGACTTCGACACATTCTGCAAAGCCGACCTCCGCGTAGGCACAGTGCTCGAATGTAAGCGCGTCCCCAAAGCCGACAAACTGCTTCAATTCCTCATAGACGATGGTCTCGAAAAGCGCACCATCGTTTCAGGAATCGCCAAATACTACGAGCCCGAACAACTGATAGGCAAACAAGTCGTATTCATTGCCAATCTCCCCGCACGCAAACTCAAAGGCGTCGTTTCGCAAGGCATGATATTATCGGCCGAAAACGCCGACGGTTCGCTCGTTGTCATCTCTCCGTCCGCACCCGTAGCTCCCGGAGCACAAGTCAAGTAATCAATCGATAGACAGGTACATACATGCACGACTCGCGCAAACCGCACATCCTCATCATCTACACCGGAGGCACCATCGGGATGATTGAAAATCCCGAAACGCACTCATTGCAGCCGTTCGACTTCAACTATCTCATCGAGAATGTGCCGAAAATCAAAATGCTCGACTACAAAATCGAGCATATACAGTTCCATCCGCCAATCGATTCATCCGACATGAATCCGGAGCGATGGAAAGAGATTGCTCACCACATCGAAGAAAACTTCGACCGATTCGACGGATTTGTAGTCCTACACGGCACCGACACAATGGCCTACACAGCATCGGCCTTGTCATTCATGCTCGAAAATCTGCATAAACCCGTCATCATCACCGGCTCACAACTACCCATCGGAGAAGTACGCACCGACGGCGAAGAAAACCTCATCACAGCGTTGCAAATCGCCGCCGCCACCGACTTCAACGGAGCGCCGATGGTGCAAGAAGTCGCCATCCTCTTTGAAAACTACCTCTGGCGCGGCAACCGCTCCACAAAGATGAGTGCCGACAACTTCAACGCGTTCAAATCCAACAACTATCCACCGCTCGCCAAAATCGGGCTGGGCATACACTTCAACGTCGAATCCCTTTGGCGCATGCAAGCCCGCCGTCCGCTCAAAGTGCAGTATGCGATGGACCCCAACGTAATGTTCCTCGACCTCAACCCCGGCATCACCGAAGCCGTTCTGCGCCATCAGCTTTCGGCACCCGGCATCAAAGGCATCGTACTTAAGACATTCGGAGCCGGCAACGCTCCCACCCACGCTTGGTTCACCGACGCCATCCGCGAAGCCATCGACCGAGGCATCGTCATCGTCAACGTCACCCAGTGTGTCAACGGAGGTGTCAATTCCAAACGCTACGTTTCCGGCAATCGTCTTGCAAGCACTGGCGTCATTTCCGGACACGACCTCACCAGCGAAGCCGCCATCACCAAGCTCATGTATCTTTTCGGACTCGGACTTTCTGCCGACGACGTTCGCCACTACTTCGACTGCTCCCTCTGTGGCGAAGTCACCCTCTGACACCACTTTCAACTCTCAAATTTTCCCCAAGTGAATCTCCCCTACGACTGGGTCTGGATCGACCTCGACGACACCCTTCAGGACTTCCACGCCAACTCCCGCCAAGCCCTGCTACGCCTTTACGAAGCAGAGCAACTCCGTCGTTGGTTCCCCTCAGCCGAAGCTTGGGTAGAATGTTATATGCGACACAACGCCGCACTTTGGCAGCAATACAACGTAGCCGCCATCACAAAAGACTCCCTTCGCCACCAGCGATTCACCCTTCCTCTCATCGAAGCCGGATGCTCCGATAACCTTGCCGACACACTCTCGCCGCGTTTCGACGTCACCTACCTCGACTTTCTCGCGCAAGGGCGCATCATGATACCGGGAGCCATCGAACTCCTCCTACGTCTCCGCTCGCGCGGCTACCGACTCGGCATCCTTAGCAACGGATTCAAAGAAGTGCAATATCGCAAAATCAAGACCGCAGGCATCGAAAGCCTCATCGATTGCGTAGTCCTAAGCGACGACATCGGAGTCAACAAACCCGACCGCCGCATATTCGACCACGCATTGGCAGTCACCTCCGGCACCCCCGAACGCACCGTCATGATAGGCGACAACCCCGCCACCGACATCGACGGAGCCATCAGCGCCGGATGGCACGCCATCCACTTCAATCGCGACGGCATCGGCACTCCACACCCCACAGCCACAGTCGTCACCTCCCTCAACCACATTATCCTCTGATTACTCTCCCCTCTTTTTCGCACTGACACACACCATATCAGCTCCATTCCGACACATTTTTAGCCACAAAAACGTTTTTTCTTAAATATTTTATCCACTATCGCAAAATTATCACTATATTTGAAACCTATATTGCCTTTTCATTAAATAGGCTTGTGAACTTAACTAACTAAAAACATTTTTGTGTAATGGAACCGCGTAAAATGTCTGAAGCCGCTGAAAACGCTGCTCAAGACGTAACCTTGACCGAACAAACAGCCATCGACGCAGCCGCCGATGCCGCTCAGGATGTAATTGTAACCGAAGAGCCCGAAAAGCAGCTCACAAAAGACGAAATCATCGCTCAGGCAACCGACATTGCCGCCAAAGATGCCGACAGCATCTCCCGCGACGACATCACCCGTCTCAAACAGATATTCTACGCAATCCGCAACAACGAGATAGCCTTGCAAAAAGAAGCATTCCTTGCCGCCGGCAACGAAGAAGCCGCTTTTGCTGCAATGCCCGATGAAGCCGAAGAGCGATTCAAAGAAATCCTCAACGCCATCAAAGACAAAAAGGCCGCTCGCGTAGCCGAAATCGAAGCCGAACGTCTCAAAAACCTCAACGACAAAAAAGCCGTAATCGACGAAATCGAAAAGATTGCAGCCGACACCGACAACGTTGGCAAACTCTATCCCCGCGTCAAAGAACTCCAGCAGTCGTTCAAAGAAATTGGCGACGTGCCACCCACCGAGCAGACCGACATCTGGAAAAACTATCAGACAGCTGTCGAACACTACTACGACCAACTTAAAATCAATAAAGACCTTCGCGACTACGACTTCCGCAAAAACCTCGAAGCAAAGATGCTTCTCATCGAAGAAGCCGAAAAGCTCAACGACGAAGCCGACATCATCACCGCATTCCGCCGTTTGCAAGACCTCCACGACAAATGGCGCGAAATCGGCCCCGTAGCAAAAGACATCCGCGACGAAATCTGGAACCGTTTCAAAGACGCTTCAGCCAACGTCAACAAAAAATATCAGGCTCACTTCGAAGAGCGCAAAAATGCCGAGCGCGAAAACGAAGCCGCAAAAACAGCCATCTGCGAACGTGTTGAAGCCCTCGACTTCGCTTCACTGAAAACCTACGCCGCATGGGATGAAATGACCAAAACCATCATCGCAGCACAAGACGAATGGAAAAAACTCGGTTTTGCCTCTCGTAAGATGAACAACGCCCTTTTCGCCCGTTTCCGCGAAACCTGCGACCGTTTCTTCAACGCCAAAGCCGACTTCTTCAAGCAGATGAAAGACGACCTCGCCATCAATCTCGAGAAGAAAATCGCTCTCTGCGAACGCGCCGAAGCACTCAAAGACAGCACCGATTGGAAAAAGACTGCCGATGCATTCGTCGCCCTTCAGAAAGAATGGAAAACCGTCGGAGCCGTTGCTAAGAAACACAGCGACGTCGTTTGGCGCAGATTCCTCGACGCTTGCGACTACTTCTTCGAACAGCGCAAGAAAAACATGTCAGGCACTCGCCAAACCGAGCAAGCCAATCTCAAGTTGAAACAAGAAGTTATCACCCGTCTTAAAGCCATCACCGAAGAGACTCCGCGCGAAGACGCCATAAAGACCGTGCGTGAATGTATGACTCAATGGGGACAAATTGGTCACGTTCCATTCAAAGAAAAAGACAAAGTCTACGACACATACCGTGCACTCGTCAACGACCTCTACGAACGTCTTGACATGAGAGGCAACAACGCCCGCATGGCATCTTTTGAAAACTCCATCGAAGAGATGAGCTCCGACTCTCAAAAGCTCTACCGCGAGCGCGAACGACTCGTACGCGTCTATGAAACTAAACGTCAGGAACTACAGACCTACGAAAACAATCTCAACTTCCTCTCCGCCAAGTCAAAATCAGGCAACTCAATGCTCAAAGAGATGGAGCGCAAGATGCAACGCATCAAAGACGACATTGCCGACCTCGAGCAGAAAATCAAGCTCATCGACAGCAAACTCTAATCCCCCTCATATAGAGCAGAATACCAAAACGAGACGCGGCAATGTCGCGCCTCGTTTTTTTTGATTACCGCGACCGCAACACACATCCTCATGACTTTACCGGCGCTACCTTTGCCCCAAAAAAGCCATGTATAAAACTCTAATCATCTCCCCGGCCGACACTACCCTTGAATGCCGAAACCTTCGTCTTACCGATACCCCCGAAGGGAAAACCCTTACCCCGGTCGGCATCCCCCGCGTAATCATCAAAGACGACACTCCGCCACAACCATTTCACACATTCCGCCATCCCGACGGCGCCCAATCATTGTTTCTCCACTCCGGGAGCCGTCTTTTCGTACTCATCGGCGAAGCAGCAGAACCCGTCGAAATCGCCACACTCCCCTCAGAACCACTTTGTGCCGTATCCGGCGACTCTTCTATCATCGTCATGACCGCCGACGGACCATTCTACCTCGACTTTTCCGACGGCACTTGGCAGCCCCGCGGAATGATGCCGGAATTCCCTCCGATAGCCATCATCGCCGACTCCTTTCGCGACTTCACTGCCACAACCGACCAACGTACACTCACCGGCTCCTACTCCCACTGGAGCGGCTCACTCACATCCGACGATGTCGCCCTTCTCACCGCCGACGCCCTTGATGCCTACTCACAAGCCGCCGAAAATGCACGCTCTGCCGGCTACTTCATTCAGCCCGTTGTAGCCTGCTACCGACTCCGCGATGCCAAAGGCGGACTCCTCTACCAATCGCCACCGGTGATGATAGCTCCCGACGGATTTCAAGGTTGCGCCCCCTTCACCCCCGAAGTCAGTAACTACAGCATCGTCGCAGGCTACGCCGTTACCCTCCGCGGCTATCGCATCCGCCTGCAACCTACCGCCACCTTAGATTCCGCATGGGCACAACACGTAGCATCGATGGAACTGCTCATCTCGCCACAAATCCACCCCGTCGACTTCTCCGCCCTCATCGACTATCGATGTCAGGACGGCACAGAGACCGACACCCTCCGCATCTCCTTGCCGGGCACATCCCCCGGCAACGTCGCCGGCACCCTCCCGCGCACCCCTCTCCGCCGCTGCCCCCTCAACCACTCCCCCCGCTGGTAAATCCGTGCACCTCCACAGATTTTCAGCGATTTATTCGCAAACTGGACTATAAAGTGGACCGGAAAGTGGACTATAAAGTGGACTACAAATATTAAAACAAATACAAAACTGCCCGCAATCCGAAAATTATAGGATAAGTAAAATTCCAAAACGCAACTGACATAAAGCATCACCCCCATTCCATGCCTACTAATGCATGAAATGGGGGTGTTTTATCTCCTATCCGACATTTTCATGCCGATAGATTGAGTGGTATATAACGTTTATCGAGCTTGTGTCGTCACAGTTTCTATTACTCGATAACCATCTTCATCCCAATATTCTTGGCTGAACCATGCGTATGAATCCACGAATCGCAACGACATCTCACCGCCATCGGGATAGTCCTCATCAAGCCATTGATAGCCCATCAATTGAGTCTCCTCATCTTGCCACCACCATTGTCCGTATCCGTACAATGTATTGTCCCAATCTGTATTGAAATATGTTCCCTTTCCGCAAATTGTAATAGACTTGATATAATCTTCTTCAAGTTCCTCTTGGTCCTCTATTGTTTCTGAATACACCACATCTCCATTTGCGTCATAGACTGTGAAAGCAGCATTTATTATATACCATGTGCGGCATGCACGGCGGTCAAGAGTACTTGTTGCAGCGGCTGACTCAACGTTGTCAACATCGAGTGTATAGGTTGTTCCGTCGATACGCTCCAACTCGAGTGTGTCATCATCGATAACGTAAATAGTTCCGTAATCAACGAGAGTGATTGAACCATCCCTATTCTTCTCATAATTACCAAACCAAGCCAGATATGTCTCAATATAGCGCGATTCAGTTTCCTTTTTCTGTTTCTTAAACATCGATAACCCCGACATCTTTTCATTGGAAGTCGAACGCATTGAATAGTCCTCAGTTTCAGGCGGAAGTATTACGCAGTTTCCGCTGGCTGTCAATTCTATACTACCAATTTCGTTATTGCCTGAGATTGTGTAGATTACAGCATCATCATTATATGGTGCATCTGCAAGTGTACCTTTCATCAAGTCTGTTCCACCATCGGGACCATCGTCATCGCTACAGCTACACAACGCAATTGGAGTTATTGCCAAAAGGCAAACAAGGTGAATCAATTTCTTTTTCATTTTCTTTATATATTTATAGTGAGATTGTAATTCTATAGTTCCATCTAAAATATCTTCTCGACAGAATACCCTGCCGGTCCGACAAAAAATTGAATCTCATGAAAGCAGTCTCGCCGGTTTTGAAACCGAACCGCAAAACTAATAAAATTTCTAAAACACAACTAAATTGCTCTTCCTTTTTTTGCAGAAATGATAATTTTATTTGTAAATTTGCATGACCGTAACCACCATTACGGTAATAGCGGTTACGATTAAAATTTATTATTATGAGATTTTTTGATAGAGAAGCTGAATTTGAGAAACTACGAGAAATCGAAGATTTGTCGCACGAAGTAGCTCAGTTTACCATTATTACGGGAAGACGTCGAATTGGCAAAACAGAGATGGTCAAGAAGTTCTATGAAAACAGGACTATGCTTTACTTCTTTGTAGCCCGCAAAGCGGAAGCCGATCTTTGCGACATATTCATTGATGAGATTCGCACGAAACTCAACATCCCATTGCTTGAAAGCAAAGGAATGTCGTTTGCCGCAATATTCAAGTACATTATGGAGTTGTCGCAAACACGTCAGATTACACTATTTATCGATGAATTTCAAGATTTTTATAGAGTAAATCCATCTATATATTCTGATATGCAGAATATATGGGATAGTTACAAAAACAACTCTCATATCAATCTTATCGTAGCCGGTTCTGTTAATACTTTGATGAATAAGATATTCAAGGATAAAAAGCAACCTTTATTTGGCAGACAGACCGACATGATACATGTTCGCCCTTTCAAGCCTTCAGTACTGAAAGAAATAATGGCTGAATATTGCCCCAATTACAAGAAGTCGGATTTGTTGGCGCTGTACACTTTAACAGGTGGAGTAGCTAAATATGTTGAGTTGTTGATTGACCGGAAAAAATTTACAGAGAAAAAAATGTTGGAAATGTTCTTTGACCGCGATTCATATTTCTTGCCGGAGGGCAAAAATATGCTCGTTGATGAATTCGGCAAAGATTACGGCATTTATTTCTCAATTCTGACGCTTATTGCACAAGGAAGAAACACACGTTCCGAATTGGAAAATGCTCTTAACATAAAGGAACTTTCTGGTTATCTAAGAAATCTGAGTGAAGAATACGGCTTGATTAGTAAAATGCAACCTATCTATGAAAAGTCCTCCAATAAGAATGTTCACTATTCCATCGACGACCAGTTCCTACGATTTTGGTTTAGATTTGTTTATAAATATACCCATATTATAGAAGCCGGTGGTAATGACAAATTAAAATCTATTGTAGAGCGTGATTTTACAACCATCAGCGGTAAATCGCTTGAAAATTATTTCAATGAAATATTGAAAGAATCCGGCAACTACACCCGCATCGGTTACTGGCACGACAGAAAAGGAGAAAATGAGATTGATATTGTCGCCGAAGATGAAGTAGATAACCGAATTGAATTTATTGAGATTAAACGACAAGCCAAAAATTTTGATAAAGAGGTTTTAAGAGATAAATCCAAGGCGTTTATGAAAGCCGTTGGCACATTCAATGACTACGAAATTATATACCGAGGTCTTTCAATAGATGATATGTAATTCAATGCTATCATTACCCCCATCTAAGTAGAGTGATGACTCACGAAAATGACGTAGATTTTTTTAGAAAAAAATGAGAACACTCATTCTAAACTAAGACAAAAGAATTGGGTATTTTGGCACAAAAAGGACGCAAGTGTGCCATTGGTTAAGATTGTGTTAACTTGTATGATATAGCAAAAACTTTCATTACTTTTGTATTGTCAAATTAATCAAATCAAGCATTATGGCAAAAGTACAAGGAGCTGTAGTCATCAACCAAGAACGTTGTAAAGGGTGCGACCTCTGCGTAGTCGCTTGTCCCAAAGACGTTTTGGCTCTACAACCTAAAGAAGTCAACAATCGCGGCTACCACTTTGCATATCCCGCCAACCACGAAGCATGTATCGGATGTGCCAACTGCGCAACTGTATGTCCCGACGGATGCATCGAAGTCTACCGCGCTACAATCGACTGAACAACCGTTTTTTTTCAATCAACAATCATCAACCACCATACAATAGCGAAATGAAAGAAGAAGTAAGATTGATGAAAGGCAACGAAGCCATCGCCCACGCAGCCGTGCGCTACGGAGTCGACGGATATTTCGGCTACCCCATCACACCTCAATCCGAAATACTCGAAACCCTCGAAGAGCTCATGCCTTGGGAGACCACCGGAATGGTCGTTCTCCAAGCCGAAAGCGAAGTGGCAGCCATCAACATGGTCTACGGAGGTGCCGCAACAGGCAAAGCCGTCATGACCTCATCATCATCCCCCGGTGTCAGCCTCAAGCAAGAAGGCATCTCATATATAGCCGCAGGATCCCTCCCCGCTCTCATCGTCAACGTTATGCGCGGTGGTCCCGGACTCGGCACCATTCACCCCTCGCAAGCCGACTACTTTCAGGCCACTAAAGGCGGTGGACACGGCGACTATCGGCTCATAGTCCTCGCCCCCGCTACCGTTCAGGAAATGGCCGACTTCGTATGTCTCGGCTTCGACCTCGCTTTCAAATACTGCACCCCCGCCATGATACTCGCCGACGGCATCGTAGGACAGATGATGGAAAAAGTCGTTCTCCCGCCACAGCGACCTCGACGCACCGACGAAGAGATTGCACGCCAATGCCCGTGGGCTGTGATGGGACGTCCCAAGACTCGCCGTCCCAACGTCATGACCACTCTCGAACTCGACGACGACGCAATGGAGCAAATCAACCTCCGCCTGCAAGAAAAATATCGCGCCATCGAAGAAGCAGAAGTGCGCTACGAAGAATTCATGACCGACGATGCCGAATACCTCATCGTAGCATTCGGCTCCATCGCTCGAATTTGCCGTAAAAGCATCGAAGAAGCCCGCGCCGCAGGCATCAAAGTTGGACTCATTCGCCCCATCACCCTTTGGCCCTTCCCCAAGCAAGTCATCGCCCGACTCTCTAAGCAAGTCAAAGGCATACTCGTAGTCGAAATCAACGCCGGGCAAATGGTCGAAGACGTTCGTCTCGCCAACGAAGGCCACGTACCCACCCACCACTACGGACGAATGGGAGGCAACGTACCAAGTCCCACCGAAGTGCTCGACGTATTCTACAACAAATTCCCCGACGCTAAACCACAAAGCAAATGAATCCGCAAGACATCATAAAGCCCGAAAACCTCGTCTACCGCAAGCCTGAGTTGCTCAACGACAACCACATGCACTACTGCCCCGGCTGTAGCCATGGTGTCGTACACCGACTCGTTGCAGAAATACTTTCCGAGATGGGCATCGAAGAAAAGACTATCGGCATCGCACCTGTAGGATGCGCCGTCTTTGCCTACAACTACGTCGACATCGACTGGATTGAAGCAGCCCACGGTCGCGCTCCCGCCATCGCTTCTGCCGTAAAGCGACTCCACCCCTCAAAAGTCGTGTTCACCTACCAAGGCGACGGCGACCTCGCCGCCATCGGCACCTGCGAGACTATCCATGCCGCCAACCGTGGCGAAAACATCGTCATCATATTCATCAACAACGGCATCTACGGCATGACCGGCGGACAGATGGCGCCCACCACTCTCGAAGGAATGAAGACATCCACCACACCCTACGGACGTCGCATCGACCTCAACGGCTACCCCTTGAAAATTTCCGACCTCCTCGCCCAACTCGACGGCACTTGCTACGTCACCCGACAGTCGGTCCACAACCCCGCATCCGTGCGCAAGACCAAAGCCGCTTTGAAAAAAGCTTTCCAAAACTCCATCGACGGCCGCGGCACATCCGTTGTCGAAATCGTATCCACTTGCAACTCCGGATGGAAAATGTCGCCCGCCGACTCCAACCGATGGATGGTCGAAAACATGTTCCAAAAATACCCCATGGGCGACCTCAAAAACGTAGAATAAAGACACCACTATGAAAGAAGAAATCATTATAGCAGGATTCGGCGGACAAGGCGTACTCTCTATGGGTAAAATCCTCGCGTATGCCGGACTAATGAACGACCTCGAAGTCACTTGGATGCCATCCTACGGCCCCGAACAGCGCGGTGGCACAGCCAACGTCACTGTCATCCTTAGCGACGCACCCATCAGCTCTCCAATCCTCGACAGCTACGACACTGCCGTCATCCTCAACCAGCAGAGCCTCGACCGCTTCGAAGAAAAAGTGAAGCCCGGCGGAGTCCTCATCTACGACTCCTACGGCATCCACCGCCCCCCGACACGCACCGACATCACCGTCTACCGCGTCGACGCAATGGAAGCCACTTTCGACATGGCAAGCGCAAAAGCCTACAACATGGTAGTCCTCGGCTCACTTCTCCGCGTAAAGCCTCTCGTACCGATGGAAGCCGTCATCAAAGGTCTCAAAAAGACACTCCCCGAACGCCACCATCACCTCATCCCGATGAACGAAGACGCCATCAATCGCGGCATGGCACTCATCAAGCAATAAACTACTTTTCAACCCCACGACAATGAGAAATTTCACCTTCTGGAGTCCTACAAAATTTGTATTCGGTCGCGACACCGAAGCCCGTACAGGTCAATTGGTTAAAGAATTTGGCGGTTCCCGCGTCCTCCTCGTTTACGGAGGCGGCTCCGCTGTGCGTAGCGGACTTATCGACCGCGTCAGCCGGTCACTTGCCGACCAAGGCATCAGAGCGGAATCTCTCTGTGGCATAAAACCCAATCCCGTCGACGGACCCGTACGCGAAGGCATCGACATCGTGCGACGCCACTCCATCGACTTCATCCTCGCCGTAGGTGGCGGCTCAGTCATCGACACCGCCAAAGCCATCGCTCTCGGCGCACTCTACGACGGCGACTTTTGGGACTTCTATTGCGGCAAAGCGCATCCCGAAAAAGCCCTCCCCATAGGCGTTGTTCTCACCATCCCCGCTGCCGGCAGCGAAGGTTCCGGCAACTCCGTCATCACACGCTCCTCCGACCTCCGCAAACTCGGAGTTCGCACCGAGAGCGTCATCCGCCCACGCTTCGCAGTGATGAATCCCGAACTCACATTCACCCTCCCCCCCTACCAGACTGCTGCCGGCATCGTCGACATGATGGCCCACATCATGGAACGCTACTTCACCCCCACTGAAGACGTCGAAGTCACCGACCGCATCTCCGAAGGGCTCCTCACAGCCATCTGCAACGAAGCACGTCGCGTCATGCTCGAACCCGACAACTACGAATCCCGTGCCAACATCATGTGGGCATCCACACTCGCCCACAACGGCGTATGCGGCACCGGACGCATCGAAGACTGGTCTTCCCACGGCATCGAGCACGAACTAAGTGCCCTCTACGATGTCACCCATGGAGCCGGACTCGCCGTCATATTCCCCGCATGGCTCACCTACGTCGCTGCCGTCAAGCCCGACAAAGTCGCACAATTTGCCGTAAACGTAATGGGCGTATCTCATCAAGGCGAACCTCTCGATATCGCACACAAAGGCATAGCCCGACTCAAAGAATTTTTCCGCTCCATAGGCATGCCTGTCACCATATCTGAACTCGGCATCGAATCCCCCGACATCGACCTCATGGTGCGTAAACTCCACGAAAACAAAGGCGAAACTTTCGGTGGTTACATCCCCCTCTCCGCTGCCGACACACGTCGCATCTATGAATTAGCTCTTTGACCGCTCTCATGCAAATCGTCCGCTATTCCCCCGACTTGCAACCGCAATGGGACAGTGCCGTCAAATCCTCAAAAAACGGTACATTCCTACATCTGCGCGACTATATGGACTACCATAGCGACCGATTTGCCGACCACTCACTCCTCCTTTGCGACGACAAAGGAAACATATTGGCATGTCTACCCGCTTGCATAGAGGGCTGCACCCTATATTCTCATCGAGGACTCACCTACGGCGGATGGATTATTCCCTCTAAGCACTTCACCACCGCCACCATGCTCGATTGTTGGCAATTGATGAACGAATATCTGCTCCGCCACGGCATCTCCACACTCGTCTACAAACCCTCTCCCCACATCTATCACTCCTACCCCGCCGAAGAAGACCTCTACACACTCTTCCGCTACAATGCCACTCTCTCCGCCTCTCTCGTATCATCTGCCATCGACCTCGACTCGCCGCTCCCGTTCAACGAAAACTCACGTCGCAACCTCAAAAAAGCCCTTGCTGCCGGCATCGTCATATCCACATCCACCGACTACGCCGAATACTGGAATATCCTCACCCGCCTGCTCTGCGACCGCTACAACACCTCTCCCGTCCATAGCCTCGACGAAATCCGTCTGCTTGCCGAACGTTTCCCCAACAACATCCGACTTTTCACAGCCACACTCCACAGCGAAATCATCGCCGGCGCAGTCATCTACTACACCGACCGCGTTGCCCACGCCCAATACATTGCTGCATCCCCCCGTGGCAAAGAACTCAACGCACTCCCCCTCCTCTTCCGCCACATCATCGACCACGAATGTCGCGATTGTCGCTACTTCGACTTCGGCACCTCCTGCGAAGACAAAGGTCGCTACCTCAACTCTGGTCTCATTGCCCAAAAATGCGGAATGGGTGGCAGAGCCATTGTCTACAACGAATATACCGTAGAGATTCCATAGCAATACAATATCCTCGCGAGATTGCCGTTTATTATTGTGATAAATAATATTACATGGCAACAAAACATCTCCCCCTGCATATTCTCCTCCCCCTCATCGCCCTGTTCGCTTTGGCGACAACCTCATGTATCGAAGACGGCTTCACAACCGATGCCTCCGACCAACCCGCATTTTCCACCGACACACTCAACCTCGGCATCGTATTCACCGAAGCCGGCACCCCCACCCATAGCTTCATGGTCTACAACCGCGCCGACAAAAACCTACGCATCTCCTCCATCACCCTCCGCGGAGGCTCTGAAGTGTTCCGTCTCAACGTCGACGGCATCAGCGCTCGCCAATTCTCCGACGTAGAGATTCGCCCTAACGACTCTATCTACGTCCTTGTCGAAGCCACTCTCCCCGCCAACGGGACCAACACCCCCGTTCTCGTCGAAGACCACCTCGACTTCCTCACCAACGGTGTCACCAACACAGTCGTTCTGCGTGCCGAAGGGCAAGACATCAACCGACTCAAAGGAGAGGTCATCACCGCCGACACCCGCTTCACCGCCGACCGACCTTACCAAATCTACGATAGCCTTATCGTAGCCCCCGATGCCACACTCACCATCGACCCCGGAGTCACACTCTACTTCCACGACAAAGCCCACATGCGCGTCGACGGACGTCTCATCTGCAACGGCACACCCGAAGCATTCATCGCCTTCCGTGGCGACCGCACCGACAACGTCGTTGGCAAAATCAATTACGAAATCATGTCGGGACAATGGTGCGGAGTCACATTCGCACCCTCAAGCCACGACAACTATATGACCCACACCTCCGTACGCAATTCATCCTACGGAGTGCAAGTCGACTCCGTAGCATCAGCATCATCTCCCGCTCTCACCCTCCACAACTGCATCCTGCGCAACTCCGCCGGCTCAGTCCTCACCGTCTACCACTCCAATGTCACAGCCATTGGATGCGAATTTGCTGAAGCAGCCACAGGTGTCGTATGGCTCCACGGAGGCTCACAGATATTCAACCACTGCACATTCTCCAACTACTACCTCTTCGCAGTCCCCTCCACACCCATCATCAACCTCTCCCACCTCAACCCCGATTCCGACGACCTCTCCGGACTCCCCTACCTCACCGCCGAGATTACCAACTCCATCATCTACGGACTTGGCTCTGAACTCTCACACGGCGACCTCACCAGCACTGCCGTCACACTCCGCTCATGCCTCCTCAAGTCTGCCGGAGCCGATGACGACAACTTCATCTCATGCCTTTGGGACTCCGACCCGCTATTCTACACCGTCCGTGAAGACTACATCTTCGACTACCGCCTTCACGACGACTCCCCCGCCATCGCCGCCGCCGACCCAACCCTCACACTCCCCGCAGCCTCCCTCGACATCTACGGACTCCCGCGTGGTGCCACCCCCGACCTCGGAGCCTACGTCTACACCCCCGAAGAAGAATAGCAATAATTCTCTGCTGCGCCTGACCGCCCCCGCAAATCAACCCCACAATTATTTTTCCACTGAAAAATTTTTGTAAATCATAAAGAAGCATTAATTTTGCAACTCGAACGTCGACATCCGCGTTCGTAACCTTATTTTACCGAATATCAATTAAAAATCATGGCAAATAATAAGAACCAAACCGAGACTCGCACATCTATCGACGAGCTCAACGACTCGCTTTCAAGCATCGAACAAAAAGTAGAAAACAACAAAAAAATGATTGGATGGGCCGTTACAGCACTTCTCGCCGTTATCTGCCTCATCATCGCCTACATATTCCTCATTCGTGAGCCGGGCATACAGTCAGCCAACGAAGCTATCGGTCAAGCCGACGTCACCCTCGCTCAAGGCAACGACTCTATCGCCCTCGTGCAATATCAGCAAGTAGCCAACGAATACGGTTACGATGCCGGCAATCGTGCTGCTCTTCAAGCTGCCATCCTCCTCTACGAAAAGAAAGACTATCAGGCTGCCCTCGATTACGCTAAGAGATACGATGCAGAAGAAAACCTCATCGGTGCTGCCGCTGCTGCACTCCAAGGCGACTGCCTCGTTAACCTCGAAAAATACGACGAAGCTATCGACGCTTTCCAAAAAGCAGTTAAAATCTCCGATGGCAACGCTCTCTACACCCCCATCTTCTTGATGAAGCAAGCCACCGTACTCCGTCACCAAGAAAGATATGCCGATGAAGCAAAAATCTACGAAGAAATCAAAGCCGAATATCCCGAATTCGGTGCTGCCTACAACGTAGACATCGAAAAATACCTCCAACGCGCACAAGCTCAGGCAAAATAATTAAAATTCAATCCAAATACCCGAAAAGGGGGCGGACATCCGCCCCCTTTTCTCATTTACCCTCTTTCCATTTCCTATTTTCCATCAAAAAAGTCTTATCTTTGTACACATGAACTACTTTATATCTGTTGGAGAAGCTTCAGGCGACATACACGCCGCCCAACTCATTCAAGCCATTCGCACTGTCGATACCGATGCGCAGTTCACATTCCTCGGAGGCGACCTCATGGTCGCCGCTGCCGGCAACGAACCGCTCATCCACTATCGACGCATGGCATATATGGGTTTCAGCGAAGTCATTCGCCATCTCCCCGACGTACTCGGCAACCTCAAAAGAGCCAAACAAGCCATCGCGACCGAACATCCCGATGCACTCATCCTCATAGACTACCCAAGCTTCAACCTCAAGCTTGCAGCTCATGCACATAAGCTCTCCATTCCCGTCTACTACTACATCTCCCCTAAAGTATGGGCATGGAAAGAGTATCGCGTCAAATCCATCAAGCGATACGTACGCCGACTATTCTCCATCCTCCCCTTTGAAGTCGACTTCTACCGTCGCCACGACTACCCCGTCACCTACGTAGGCAACCCCTCCGTCGAAGAAATCGAAGCACGCGCCGCCGCTCTCCCCTCGCGCAGCGACTTCCTCTCTCGCCACTCGCTCCCCGACCGCCCCATCTTGGCACTCGTCCCTGGCAGCCGACGCGGAGAGATTAAATGCAACCTTCCCGTCATGGCAGAAGTGGCAACACGATTCCCCGACTACCAGCCCATCGTAGCCGGAGCACCCGGCATCGACCGCGAAATCTACACCGCCTACACCAACCTACCCATCATCACCGGAGCCACATTTGAACTGATGAACGCAGCCGACATCGCCCTCGTCACCTCCGGCACCGCCACACTCGAATGTGCACTTCTCTCCACCCCGCAGGTAGCCTGCTATCGCTCCAACGGACAACGTTGGGCCTACGAACTCTTCAAGCGCATCCTCAAAGTTTCCCACGTCACACTACCCAACCTCATCGCCGGAGCCACCGTCATTCCCGAAATGTTGCTCCACCAATGCAACCCCGACGACGTAGAGCGCGAATTGAGAGCCATACTCCCCGGCACACCGGGACGCAAAGCCCAACTCGACGGCTACGCCACCATGCGTGCCAATCTGGGAACCTCCGATGCCGCCTCCACCACCGCACAAATCATATTCAACGACCTCACCACACTCCACCGACAATGAAACCCGTCACCCTCCCCCCATTGCCTCCCATCGGGCTACGTCCCGTACGCATACTTTTCGTCTGTCTCGGCAACATCTGTCGCTCCCCGGCTGCTGAAGGCATACTGCGAGCCATCATCGAAGAAAACGCCGACAGCCTAAATTGGGAAATCGACTCCGCCGGTCTCTATGGCGGACACGCCGGCGACCTCCCCGACCACCGCATGCGCATTCATGCACGCCGTCGCGGATTGCAGCTCACCCACCGAAGCCGCAAAGTCACCGCCGCCGATCTCGACTACTTCGACATCATACTCGGAATGGACCATTCCAACCTCAGCCGACTCCGCGACCTCTCCCCATCGATTGAGACCGACGCAAAAATTCTCCCCATGATATCATTTGTCAACACCGTCGCCACTCGCTACGACCACATCCCCGACCCCTACTACGACGGCGACGAAGGATTCGAACTCGTCCTCGACCTCCTCAGCGACGGATGCCATCACCTCTACAACACCATCACCCAAGCCCGCACCCTGCAACAACAATGAAAACCATTCTGCTACCCATCCTCATCACCCTCATATTCTCCACCACACTCCCCGCATGCAGTTGCGCCTCCGATAGCAATGCCGAGCTTCCCACACCCGTCGAAGCCTCCGACACCTTGTCACGCTACCTCATCTGCCTCGACTCCATGCCCGACCACGGCTGCGTCAAGCTCCCGCTGCGCCGTCGCGTCGGCTACCTCGGGCGCACCTTCAACGACAGCAACTACCTCCACATACAGGCAGCCACAGCCATCGGCATAGAGCCGCTCAACGACCTCGCCGGCACATGGCATGCCACCCGTCCCCTCGTCAAAATTCGCACCTGCCGCGACTTCTACATCGACCGGCTCACCCACTCACTCCCCTACCTCGTCCCCGAAGCAGCAACACTCCTCCACGACATCGGACGCTCATTTCGCGACTCCCTCGCTGCACGAGGCGGAGGAAGCTACCGCATAAAAGTCACCTCCGTGCTGCGCACCCCCGCCACCATCGCACGGCTGCGTCGTCGCAACGCCAACGCCGTCGACACATCCGCCCACCAATTCGGCACCACATTCGACATCTCCTACGCCAAATTCATCTGCGACTCAATCACCGTCTCACGCACACAGGAAGACCTCAAAAACCTCCTCGCCGAAATCCTCCTCAACCTCCGCGACTCATCTCGCTGCTACGTCAAATACGAACGCCGCCAAGCCTGCTTCCACATCACCGCCCGCCCCCTCACCCCCTAAAAGGGCTACAACAGTAATTCGCGAACACAATTGCATTTAATTAAAATAAAGATATCTGTTGAGGCTTCAAATTTGCCTTGAGCATATTACAATATTGCAGCAATTCTGGGGTCATGCTATCCCGCATATATTTCACAATATTCATCAAATCGATTCTCATCAATAATTCTTTATTAATCACCCGTTTTGCATCTATAAAAATGAGTGCATTTATAAATGATTGAACAGATGAACTATTTAGAATATTTTGTGTAATAATTGCGTCTTCAAGAGTATTCAACCCCAACATATAACAAGTATCATCCAACATTACACTTTTACCAAGAATTGGTGTAACAATAGAAAAATTTGCTTTCTTATATAATCCTGATACAGCAATCTTATATGGCTTAAACGAGTACTTTCCTATCCCAAACATACAAAAACGTGAACGACCTTTATAAATACGGCTACCTCTGTTATCTAAATATTCGGCATGCTCCAATAAATACTGATAAGTTTTAGGATATTTACACTCAATCCATTGAGTATCATCAGAAGTCGACTGTTGGGTTACAATTACATATTTTTTCGTTGTAGAAATTATACCGCCTTTAATATCGGAACTCTTCAGCAACGGATAAATCATATCATCTTCAATATCCACAATCTCACCTAAGCCATTAACATATTGAGAGCCGTTGTATGACAACTCCATTACTTTTGCACAATCGTGCTTGACCCCAGACCACCATTTTAAAGGAGACTCCCCGTCTATAAATGCATAATTTCGATAAGCCGCAATGTCTGAAACAAAAGAATTATTTACCCAACCATATTCTTGAACACTTTGCTTGGTATAAAAGTCTTTTACTTCACACTGCATTTCTTCAATCCGATCCTTAAATGAACAATAAAACAATGAGGCAGCAACTGATACATTAAATTCCCTTTTTGCATCAATATTATACTGCCGAATATCATTTATCGCCATTTTTTTTTCGCGTTGACCATACACTATATTCTTTATTACTGAATTTTTAAGCAATAAAGCAAGGTGCGCATTTTCTCCGGCAAGTAATTCAATCATCTGACAACAAATATATTCAGCTATGTCGAAATTGCTTTTCCCTGTTATCGCATCTAATCCGCCTAATTTCTTGAAATTAGTTTTTGGAGGCAAATTAGAACTTTTGATTCCTCCCAATTTACTATTGGTCACCCATGGCGGATTTCCCAATACCAATATTTCTTTTCCCCTTATATTTTGCTTAATATCAGTAAAGTCAAAATCAAATATATTCTGATGATATAAATGAATTTTTGCTTGACTTTTATCCGGACAATCAATACTCTGCTGAAGAATTTGAACTTTCAATTCATCAAGGTATGGTTTATAAATTTCAATCCCATATATATCCTCAACTGTATCAAACACTTGCATTGCAGCCATAATAAAATGACCTTTACCACAAGTGGGTTCTATTATGATTTGAGGATTTACTCCACATTCCTTCAACAGCCGACATACATCAAGAGCCAAATTCATATTTGTTTGCCAATCCCCATACTCTTCTTTAAGAGTTACTCTATCAGACCGTTCAGAAAGTTCACTGCGATACTCAAAAAAAGATTGGACACCACACATCTCTTCCAATTTCGCATTTGCATCTAAAAGCGGAAGATTTTTTACAGATTCAATATAGCTACTTGCCGTCATACTTCACTATAGGTATAATACCATCCACATCCTCATTTAATGACACAATTCTACTATATTGCAATCGCCATTGCAATGCATTGGATATTGTCAAATACCCTATCATTGGTGGGTTCTTAAGTATTTCAGCCGCCATATTGCTTAATGTCACTTCGTCTGCTGGAATCTTATAGTCCGATAAAAATGCGAATATATCATCTACATTTCCATTGTTGTTGACGATACTTAATAATCCTGTTGTCGTTTGATAGTCCGCTGTGCGTTTTGCTTCTATAAATGAGCATGATAGAAAGTCTAACCGTCCTTTCTTCAACTTTTCATCATCCGTTTTCCTATAAACAAATACCATCAGATTGTAACCCAAACCATATATTTTTTGCTTACTATCCTTATATGGGCAACTTGATTGAGGCTGCTTGATTGAAGTAACCTTAATGTCGGTATTAACTGATGGTAAATCCAACCCATTAGCAGAATTTCCAATAGTCAAGTCATATCGTTGCGCAAGAAAATCCTTAAACAAATGTTCCACAAAGGTCCCGACTGCCTTACCGTCAGTAACTCCGAACAATTCGTCTCTAAAAACTTCGCTTTCCTTAAGACAGAATTCTTCTGCGCATTTTATTAATCTTTGTATTGTCAATTCCTTCTTCATATTGATTGCAATATAATTCTACACAAATTTAATCAATATATTTTAGGTAATTATTTTAATAACAAATTAATTTTCTCTTTGGTGCTTTTTAAGACACATCCCAACTTCAGACATTACACATAAAATTTACAAGACGACACAATCGTGCCGTCTTGCAATTTGGGTTATAGAGAATTATAGATTAAAATTTATATCCGAAAGATACGTAGAGGTTTGAATTTTTAATCGAAGGACTTTCATCATATTCGTCATCGGCAACATCTACCAAACCGAAATCATAACCGACTGATGCTGTAAAATGCTTGTTAATTTCAGTACCGAGACGGAAGCCCAATCCAAAATCAAAACGTTTCACCCCGCCATCTTCGCTGAATGTATCCACTTTGATTGATTCGTCTTCCGTAGCCAACTTAGATTTACCAAACAAACCAATACTGAAGTAAGGACCAAACTCACCAAAGAAAGCCAAATCATCATCAAGGACATATTTATAACCGGCATGAATGGGTATTTCCAGATAATAGGCATTGCAATTAAAATCCAATTCTCTGCCATAGTCTTTTTCAGCACCTTTTAATGTAATCAAAGCTGCTCCATTAGCATAAAATCCATTACAAACCGACGGCAACATAATCTCGCCCCTGGCTCCTATATGAAAGCCGATTTTTGAATCTAATTCACTCATGTCGGATAGATTAATACCGGCAACGATTTCTCCCGTAGTCTGTGCATAAGACGCACTCATTCCTAAAATCGCAAAAACTGCTGCTAATAAAAACTTTTTCATAATAATGTGTTTTTATAAAAATTTGAAAATATATCGCAAATATACGTATTAATCACAAATATAATTGATTTTATCCGAAAAATTTAGCGTTCGGTCCATTTCCCATTAACTTTCAATTCTCCACTCTTAATTTTTAATTAAAAATTCGGCATTGACACTCTCAACCCATTTTCAATTCTCCATTTGTAATTTTCAATTAAAAAAAGTCTTATCTTTGTGAAATAAATGCTTTTGACATGGCAGAAGGCAAACGAAACATCTGGTTGCGCATCACAAAAATTGCCGCATGGACCATCGGGGCGCTGATAGCCCTGATAGCCATCATCTTGTGCCTCACTGCGTGGATACTCACCCCCGCGCGTCTCACCGCCATCGTCCGCGACACCGCCGCTGAATACATCGACGGCGACATCAGCCTCGGCAAAGTCGAGCTGACCGTTTGGAGCACATTCCCCCACGCACGTGTCGACATCGACTCCCTCACCATCCGCACACAGACACTCGCACCCTTCAGCCACCAAATCCCCGGCTACACCGACACCCTCCTCACCCTCCGCCACATGCACGGAGGCATCGACCTCGCCCGACTTGCCCTCGGGCACATCCACCTCACCAACGTCGAAATCCGCGCACTCGGAGTCAACGCATTCGCCATCGACTCCGCCCGCACCAACTTCGACATCCTCCGCATCCCCACCGACACCATCTCCGACCAACCCGCCACATCCTCCCTCCCCGACATCTCCATCGAGCGATTCGCCATCCTCGACAGTCGCCCCATACGCTACATATCCCTTGCCGACACCATCTCCGCATCACTCATCCTCGCATCCACATCACTCACCGATGCCGGACTACCCGCCTACCGACTCGACACCGGACTCAAAGCCGGCGTCGACCTCCCCCCCGACCTATCCCTCACCGACATCACCCTCTCCACCGACGGCCGCATCACATGGCAATCCGACACCCCCTACGCCCTCTCACTCGACAACTTCACCGTCGGCATCAACGACCTCCCCTTCACCCTCTCCACCGCCCTCGACTTCGCCGACACCCTCCGTGTCGACCGATTCACCCTTGAGATGCCCACCGCTAAAGCCACCGACATCCTCCACGCCATCCCCTCCTCCCTTCTCCCCACACTCCCCGAAATCAAAAGCGACCTCACCGTCGCACTCAAAGCCACACTCGCCGAGCCCTACGCCCCCGCTCGCGACACCATCCCCACCCTCGACATCGACCTCGACATCCCCGGCGGACACATCAACTACGGCAACGAATTTTTCATCGACAACATAGCCCTGCAACTCACTGCCCACATCGACGGCACCCGGCTCGACCAATCCACCGTCAGCGTCAGCCGTTTCGACTTCCGACGACTCGGCACAGCATTCACCCTCACAGCCAACGCCACCCGCCTCCTCTCCGACCCGCGCATCGATGGCACATTCGACGGCACCGTCGACTTCGACCGACTCCCGCCACGACTCATCGGCATCATCCCGGGCGACATTCACGGACGACTCACCGCCGACTCCGACTTCGCCCTGCGCCTCTCTGACCTCACACCCGAACACTTCCACCGCGCACGCCTCACCGGCAAAGTCGCCCTCAGCAACTTCCGCTACTCACTCATCGACTCCGTCGAGACACGGCTCTACACCCGCGACGCCACCCTGCGCCTCGGCACAGCCGACGCATTCACATCCCGCGACAACCAACACCGCGTCGACTCACTCCTCACACTCTCCGTCAAGTTCGACACTCTCGCTCTCCTCTACGACAACATGAACTTCGAGCTGAGCAACCTCCGCGCCGGCATCGGATGCCTCAACACAGCCGACTCCCGCGACACCACTCAAGTCAACCCCATCGGAGGCTCATTCCACTTCGACCGTTTCCGCTTCACAGCCCCCGACTCCACACGCCTCCGCCTCCGCGACATCTCCGCACGAGCCACCCTTCGCCGCTACCAAGGCGACCGCAAGCTCCCCGAAATCCTCGCCAACATCACCGCCAAGCGCATCCGATATATCGACCGCCTCAACCGCGTATCCCTCACCGACGGCACATTCGACCTCTCCGCCAACATCAAGCCTCGCCAACAGCGATCCGCTGCCGACTCCGCAGCCATCGCCGCTCGCCGTCGCCGCACTCGACAGCAACGTTGGCAGACCGCCGGCACCGAATCCGTCACAATGGACCTCGACAGCTCCACACGTCGACTCATCAGACGACTCAACCTCCACGGCAACATCACCGCCAAGCGCGGACGACTCTTCACCCCCTACTTCCCCCTGCGCAACTCCATCGCCGACCTAAATATGGACTTCTCCACCGACTCCCTCACCTTCCGTCGCGTCCGCTACCGGGCAGGAGAGTCCGACTTCACCCTTTCAGGCAAAGTCACAGGCATATCCCGTTTCCTCACCTCACGCAGCGGCACATCGCCACTGCGCATCCGCTTCCACTCCCATAGCGACAAAATCGACGTCAACCAACTCTCCTACGCCGTATTCGCCGGAGCAGCATTCGCCGAGAAAGAAGCCGCCACAGCCGTCGACCTATCCACCATCGACGACGACGACAACCTCGACGCCACCCTCATGGCCACAGCCGCCGACACCATCACAGCCATCGTCGTCCCCTTCAACATCGACGCCGAGATGACACTCCAAGCCGACACCATCATCTACACCGACATCGCCCTGCGGCAATTCGCCGGCTCACTCCTCATGCGCAACGGAGCCATCAACCTGTCCAACCTCTCCGCACTCACCGACTTCGGCTCCGCAAGCCTCACAGCCCTCTACTCCGCACCGCGGAAAGACAACATCCGATTCGGATTCGGCATCCAGCTCGACAAAGTCGACCTCAAAGAAGCCATCGGACTCATCCCCTCCGTCGACTCCCTCATGCCACTCATCCGCAACTTCGCCGGCATCGTCAACGCCGACGTCGCAGCCACCACCGACATCGACTCCGCGATGAACTTCATCATGCCATCGCTCAACGCTGCCATCAAGCTCGAAGGCGACAGCCTCGTCCTCCTCGACCCCGACACATTCAAAAGCGTCTCAAAGTGGCTCCTTTTCAAGAAAAAAGACCGAAACGTCATCGACCACATGGGAGTCGAACTGCTCGTAGCCAACTCCACCCTCCAGCTATTCCCCTTCATGTTCGACATCGACCGCTACCGCATCGGAGTCATGGGCTACAACGACCTCGCGCTCAACCTCAACTACCACGTCTCAGTCCTCAAGTCCCCCCTCCCCTTCAAATTCGGCATCAACATCACCGGCAACACCGACGACATGAAAATCCGTGTCGGCAAAGCACGTTACAACGAAAAATCCGCCGCACAGTCCATCGCCATCGTCGACACCACTCGCGTCAACCTCCTCAAGCAGATCGAAAACGTATTCCGCCGAGGAGCCAACTCCGCACGACTTGGCAACCTCAACGTCAACCACCGCCGGCAAGACCTCACCCCCACCGACGCCGATACCATATCCCGCGCCGACTCCCTCCGGCTCATCTCCGCAGGCATCCTCTCCCCCACCCAATAACAACATTTTTTCCCACAACAACTCATTCCCCACCCCTCAACCCATGATTTCCGCCATACGCAACCACCTCCGCTCCCACCACATCACCCACATGGAGCCACTCGCCGCCCTCATCGACATGGACGGCACACTCTACGACTCCATGCCGCGCCACACACTCGCATGGCACCGACTCGCCACCGAGCTCGGCATACCCGCCACACGCGACGAATTCTACCTCTACGAAGGCCGCACCGGAGCCTCCACCCTCAACATCCTCTTCCAACGAGCATTCCGGCGCGACGCCACCCCACAGGAGATACAAGAATACTACCATCGCAAGACCGTCTACTTCAACCAGCTCCCACCCGTCCAGCCCATGCCCGGAGCCGCCGACATGCTCTCCACACTCATCTCCGCAGGCATCCGCCGCGTCCTCGTCACCGGCTCCGGACAGTCATCACTCCTCGACCGACTCGACACCGACTTCCCCGGAGCATTCACCCCCGACCTCCGCGTCACCTCACGCTCCGTCACCCACGGCAAGCCACACCCCGAGCCATTCATCCGCGCCATGCAGCTCGCCCGCGTACGCCCCTCCCAAGCCATCGCCATCGAAAACGCCCCACTCGGCGTCCGTTCAGCCGCCGACTCCGGAGCATTCACCATCGCCGTCACCACAGGACCCATACCCCGACAGGCACTCGCCGACGCAGGAGCCTCCATCATCTTCCCCTCCATGCAAGCCCTCGCCGAGAGCCTCCCCACCCTCCTCCTCCAACTTTTCACCGTCACCGATCGTTAAACATATATATTTTTCTCACCTCTAAAAAAACCTACCCCATTATGAAACATCAAGAACTCATCTTCACCAACGACGTAGCCACAGCCATCGACCGACTCGCCGACACCATAGCAGCCCCACGCACATTCGTCCTCGTCGACGTCAACACACACACCTTCGTCCTCCCACGGCTCATATCCGCCTCGCGCACCATCGCCGACGCCACACCCATCATCATCAAAGCCGGCGACATCAACAAAAACATCGACTCACTCACATCCATCTGGCGACAGCTCGGCGAAGCCGGAGCCACACGCCACTCCCTACTCATCAACCTCGGCGGAGGAATGATCACCGACATCGGCGGATTCGCCGCATCCACCTTCAAGCGAGGCATACGCTTCATCAACATACCCACCACACTCCTCGCAGCCGTCGACGCAGCCGTCGGCGGAAAGACAGGCATCAACTTCGGCGGACTCAAAAACGAAATCGGAGTCTTCAACGAAGCCACAGCAGTCATCATCTCCACACTATTCCTCTCCACACTCCCACAACACGAAATCCTCTCCGGCTACGCCGAAATGCTCAAGCACGGACTCATCGACTCCGAACAAGCCTACCGCCGACTCCTCGACCACGACATCGACGCCACCGACGCCGACCCCCTCCTCACCCTCCTCCAGGAATCCGTACAAGTCAAAAAACGCATCGTCCTCGAAGACCCCACAGAGCACGGCATCCGTCGAGCACTCAACCTCGGCCACACCATCGGCCACGCCTTCGAAAGCTACGCACTACGCCGTCGCTCACCCATACCCCACGGCTACGCCGTCGCATGGGGACTCGTCGTCGAACTCATCCTATCCCACCTCATCCTGCAATTCCCCTCCGACGAACTCCATCGGTTCGCCGCCTACATCCTCCACCACTACGGAGCATTCGAAATCACCTGCGACGACTACCCCGCACTCATCGAACTCATGCACCACGACAAAAAAAACACCTCCACCGACATCAACTTCACCCTCCTCACCGCCCCCGGACAAGTCCGCATCGACTGCACAGCCCCCGAAGACCAAATCGCCGCAGCCCTCGACATCTACCGCGACCTCTTCCACCTCTAACGCGACATAGGCATATGTCCGACTGTCCGCGGCGACCCGCCGCTCACCACCGGTAAAAGATGAAAAGGTAGTCGAATCTGAAAGATTCGTTAATCCCCCCTCCTTTGGGTGCCGAGCCTCTCGGCCAGCTGCTCCTCTAAGGTAGAGGAGCTGTCACGAAGTGACTGAGGCGTATGTCCGACCTCTCTTGCCCCCCGCGGCCGCCTCACTCTCGTCCGCGGTGACACACCGCCGGCTGTCCGCGCCGACCCGCCGCCCGATTGCGAAGCAATCATTAACTAATAGCCGGTGGTAGCCGAGCACAGCGAGGTCACCACCGGAAAACGACAAATAGGTTTCCGAATCTGAAAGATTCGTTATTCCCCATGCAGTATGTCCTCTCCACCTTATGGCCGCCGAGCCTCTCGGCCAGCTGCTCCTCTAAGGTAGAGGAGCTGTCACAACGTGACTGAGGCGTATGTCCGACCTCTCTTGCCCCCTTCGGCCGCCGCCCTCTCGACCCAAAAAAAATTATTTGTTTGGATTTTTGCGAAAATCGCACATTTTTTTGTTTGGATTTTTTCATTTTCCGCCAAATTATTTGTTTGGATAATTTCATTTTGCCACATTTGAACCCCCGCCGTAGCCCCACCGCACAATTTGTAATAACTTTATTACTAATAGCCTTGTTAGTAATAAGATTATTACTTATATTTGCATCGCAATTAACCGACAACCACTATGGACAATAAGCCCTTTATATTCGGAGTAGCCACATCAGGTCACAACTTCACCGACCGCGAGAAAGAGACCGAGCGACTGTTGATGAACTTTCGGCACAGTGTAAACACAGTGCTCATTTCCCCGCGCAGATGGGGCAAAACATCATTAGTAAAAAAAGTGTGCAGCCTCGCACAATCCGACAAACTGAAAATCGTCTACCTCGACATATTCTCATGCCGCAGCGACCGCGATTTCTACGACGCATTTGCCGCTGCCGTGCTCAAGCAGACATCATCAAAGTTAGACGAATGGGTAGAAAACGTAAAACTATTCCTTTCACGAATCAGCCCCAAAATATCTATTGGTGCCGACCCTACCACCGACTTCTCCCTATCCCTCGAACTCAATCCCAAGAGCAACGACATCGACGAAATATTGCAGCTCCCCGAAAAAATAGCACAAAAGAAAGGCTACAACATAGTCATATGTATCGACGAATTTCAACAGATAGCAGAGTTCAAAGACTCAAAAACATTTCAGAAACGCCTGCGCACCGTGTGGCAACTGCAGAAATCCGTATCCTATTGCCTCTTTGGTAGCAAAAAGCACCTGATGAACGAACTTTTTGAGAAAAAAAGCCTACCCTTCTATAAGTTCGGCGACGCCATCTACCTGCCCAAAATCGACACACACCACTGGGTACATTATATATGCCAACGATTCGACGCCACCGGCAAACAGATCTCAGAAGAACTCGCCCAACGAATATGCCTCCTCGTCGACAACCACTCATCCTATGTGCAGCAATTGGCATGGTTAGTCTGGATACACACCGACCGTCACGCCACCGAGCAAGACCTCGAAGCAGCCTATCAAGACATCATCGACCAAAACACCCCACTGTTTGAGAAGCAGACCGAAAACCTCACAACCTATCAGATGAATTTCCTCCGCGCCGTTATCGACGGAATCCATAGCGAATTCACCTCGCAGCACATCATCCTCAAATATCAGCTCGGTTCGTCAGCCAACATCAGCATCATCAAACGCGCATTGATAAAAAAAGAACTCATCGAAGTTGAAAAACGCCGAGTAGTCATCCCCGACCCCATCATGGCAGTATGGCTCAAAAGAGAGCTCGGAGCCAACTGACAATCAAAATTCCGCAAAAAAACTCATTAACGAAAGAGACTGATTATGGCAAGTAGTAAAGCATTGAAATTTCTGGAAACGCATCAGAGCGAATCACCCTCACGGTTTGTAGAGAACGCACAATGGCGAAAAGAAAATGCCGGTTGGCTACGTTGGTCACGCCAAGTCTCGCTCGCCATCATCGACTACATGCAAGCCAACGGACTGAAACGCGCCGACCTCGCAAAGCAGCTCGGCGTCAGCCCCCAATATGTCAGCAAACTGCTTTCAGGGACAGAAAACCTCTCCTTCAAGAGCATCGCCAACATCGAAGCACGCCTCGGCATCAACTGCCTCCAAGCCGCCCTCACCTAAAACTTGTCCGCATCGACTGCACAGCCCCCGAAGACCAAATCGCCGTCGCCCTCGACATCTACCGCGACCTCTTCCACCTCTAACGCGACATAGGCATATGTCCCCCCTTCGGGTGCCGAGCCTCTCGGCTGTCCGCGGTGACACACCGCTCACCACCGGTTAACCGGCACCCCCTAGCCCGAATCTGAAAGATTCGTTAATATCCCGTCCGCGGTGACACACCGCCGGCCGCCCTCACCTAATTCCGGCCGCCGCCCTCTCGACCCCAAAAAAAATTATTTGTTTGGATTTTTGCGAAAATCGCATATTTTTTTGTTTGGATTTTTTCATTTTCCGCCAAATTATTTGTTTGGATAATTTCATTTTGCTACTTTTGCATACTATCCCAAAGCCATTTACAGCATGTATTGCAAGAGACTTATCGACCGACATTTATTAGAGTGGGCAACAAGAGACATCCACAAGCCCCTGTTGCTTCGAGGAGCAAGACAGGTAGGAAAATCCACTGCCGTGCAAGAACTATCCAAACGATTTGCGACATTTGTCGAAATAAACTTTGAAAAACAGCCGAAATACAAAGCCCTATTCAAAGACGATTTGGATGTGAAGCGCATCGTATCTCAAATATCCGCCATGTATGGCACATCCATACAAGCCGGCAAGACACTCCTATTCTTTGACGAAATTCAGGAATGTCCGCAGGCCATAATGGCACTACGCTTCTTCAAAGAAGACATGCCCGATCTACACGTCATTGCCGCCGGCTCGCTGCTTGAATTTGCCCTAAACGAACTTCCCACATTTGGAGTCGGAAGAATACATTCCATGTTCATGTATCCGATGACATTTGACGAATTTCTTGAAGCAAACGGCCAGCAACTATTGCTCGAAGCACGCAATCAAGCCTCACCCCATCATCCCCTGCCCGAACCGTTGCACGATAAATTGGTAGAGCAACTTCGCACCTACATGTTAGTCGGAGGAATGCCCGAAGTCGTACGAACCTGGGTTGAGCACCACGACTACGTAAGATGCCAGGAAATTCAGGACGATATCGTCGTAGCCTACGAAGACGACTTCCCGAAATACAAAAAAAACGTCGACCCCGTTTTATTGCGTAGCACCCTGCGAAGTGCAGCAGTTCAAGCCACCAAAAAATTTGTCTATTCTAAAGTCGGAGCCGATTATAAGACCATCGAAGTAAAAAAAGCCGTAGAGCTGCTCATTCTTGCCGGCATACTGCATCCGGTGACACATACCGACGCCAACGGATTGCCACTGGGCAGCGAAGAAGACAAATCATATCAAAAAATGTTGCTGCTCGATACCGGACTGCTGCTACGCCTGTTGAATATGTCGTTGGGCGACATATCCGAGCTGACCGCTCAAATCCTAACCGCAAGCGCGGCCGACCTGGCAAACAAAGGACCGATGGCAGAACTCCTCGTAGGCCTTGAGATGCTCCACCACATGAGTCCCAACATCCGTCACAGCCTATTCTATTGGGTCCGACAAGCCAAAAACGCCCAAGCCGAAGTCGACTACATCTCAAACTACCTCCAAACAATCATACCCATCGAAGTCAAAGCCGACAAGCAAGGAGGCATGAAAAGCCTATGGGCGTTTATGCGCGACAAAAAACTACATTTCGCCATACGGTGTTCGCTGGAAAACTTTGGCAAATTTAATTACATAGATAAAGAAGACAACCTCCAAGTCCGGCAAATCCATATATGCCCCATTTATGCCATAGCACAAATAGAGCAAATCAAAAAATCCCTCGAAAAATAAATCCCCGCCGTAGCCCCATACATAATTTGTAATAACTTTATTACTAATAACCTTATTACATATATCAAAATAATCACGTAAACACACGAAAATCAGCACATTGTAGCTAAGGAGTGTGTAAAAATACCCACCTAAATTGGGTGCCGAGCCTCTCGGCGATTGCGAAGCAATCATTAACTAATAGCCGGTGGTAGCCGAGCACAGCGAGGTCACCACCGGTTAACGACAAATAGGTAATCGAATCTGAAAGATTCGTTATTCCCCGTGCCGTATGTCCCCCGCCATCCCCGCGCCCACCTCACTCTTGTCCGCGGTGACACACCGCCGGCTGTCCGCGGCGACCCACCGCCGCCCGCCCCCAACCCTATTTATTAAAAAACATTAAAACTTCATACTATAAAACACGTCATTAAGGTTTTGTAGCTATCTTTGGGGTCAGATTTTGCTCATTTTATTAATTAAAAAGACTGTTCACTTGTGTCAATACCTTTGTTGATGCGCTATGATTGTAGTATTACCTATATTATATTGACTGCAACCTGATTTATTTACAGATAATTATTGCAATCGTCTTTTTATTTGATACCATGGTCCAAAGCTACCTTGTGACTATTAATTTGAAACATTTTTATAACTAATTAACTAATTCATACTCGTTTTATTTATGAAAAAACTTTATCTGTTTTTCGCAGTACTGTGCTCGCTATTGGGGGCGCAGACGGCAAAAGCCAACATTGTTTATTTTGATGACCAATGGGGCTCTTGGGGTGCTGCTTATGCACATATGTGGAACTCATCCACAAACACAGGCCTAAAAGCAATGACTAAATTAGGCGGTACACTTTATGCTATAAGCAGTACTGGTTATAACAATATTATTTTTGCCAAAGACTCAAACTGGACAAATAAAACTGCCGACCTTACTCTTGGACATCAAGAGCTGTGGCAAGGAGCTACGAGTCAAGGTGCTTTTTCTTGGAATATCACTATTGCAGGATCAACACAAGCGATGACTTTCGATTCTTCAACAAATACATATTCTGTAACCGTTGAGATTTCTGAGTCATCAACCACTACACTAAAGATAAGAGATTCACTGAATTGGTACAACACCTTTATCGGTGCGACTACATTAACAGATAATGCTACGATTTCAGCCTCCTATTCATCATCGACTACGGCTACTTCGTCTCACACTCTTTCAGCAGGTACACACACCATCACTTGGGACCCGCTGAACAAGAAGATTTCAGACTCTTACACCGTCACCGAAACCACCGAGTTGACCGGCATCTACCTCTCCGACGGTACAAATAGAACAGCCTTCACCGAAGGCACATCCGCTTGGACCCTCGATGACTTCGAAGTAGCCACCGGCTCCGACAATGCAAACTACACTATCATCGCCGAGTACACCACCTCTTACTCTGACGGTACCGCTTCAGTTGTAGAGTGCACTGCCTACACCACCTCATCGTCAGCCATCGCTTCCGGCACAGCCTACCCCCTCTCTCAGGGCAGCACAGGCTTCTATTTCGACTTCACCGTAGGCAAAATCGACGCCAGCGTGACAGTCACTAACGATGTGCCCACCAGCGTTACTTTCACCGAACAAATAGAAGAAACCGGTCGCACCCTCACCGGACTTGCTTTGCATAAGTCAGGCGGCAGCGACGCAGGCACCTTCACCAAGGTAAGCGACACTGAATGGACCCTCGGAGAAACTCAAATCGAGGTCGGCAAAAACAATTCATATTATCTTACTGCCACCTACACCGTAAATTGGTCCGATGGCAGTGAGACCACAGAAACCATTGACTATGTGACCGGCTCAAGCAGCACCAACGCAGTGTCATCGGCTACTCTATGTACACTTCAAGAGCGCAACTCCAACTACTTCTACTTCAACTACTCGAACTATATGACCACCACCGGTACTGTCACCGTCACCGAAGAAGTTCCGACTTCCGTGACATTCACCGAAGTGGAAAGCGAATACGTTGTCGTACCTAACGATCCCGTCATCACCCTTTGCAACGCAAGCGGCACCGTAATCGGCACCTTCACCAAAGTATCCGACACCGAATACACCCTTGCAAATGCAGTGGTTGATATCGCATCTACCGGCTACAAAATCGGATTTAAGGCAGCTGATTCGGAAACAGTGACATATTATGCCGTTACATCCTCTTCAGGATATTGGATTTCTCAAAAATCATATTCTATCGGAGCCACGAGCAATACGTTCTGTTTCGGTAGCACTGCCGGAGCAACAGGACAGACATGGTACACCACAGGTTGGATTACCGGTACTGTGACTTTGAGCAACGACGTGCCGAGCACAATGATCTTTACCGAAAAAGAAGTTACCCTCGACAAAAAGACTTGGAGTGTGAAGACATTGGATTCATATCCTGCCGTATTCCTTATGGGCGGATATCAAAACAACTGGCAACCGACTCCGAGCTACCAGTTCACCAAGCAAGACGACGGCAGCTACATCCTCGAAAACTTCGTGATGGTGCCCGACGACGACTCTTATAGCAACGACAAAGGTTTCAAAATCGTTGTATATACATCAGCTACCGCATCAGCAACATATTACAGCTATGGTGGCAGCATCTCAGGATTGACTTTTGATACCGACAAGACTTATACAATCAGCTCATCGACTTCTGCCAATACCATGTGGAAGAATGGTCAGACAATGGTGAAGTATATGAAGGTAAACAGCGGCTTCAATCAGTTGACCGTTAATATCGATGGCAGCTACCCCTCTACCGCTTCGGGCGCCCCGATCGTTGGTGTACCTTGGGTATCACTCGTGGGCAGTTACTTCACTCAAGGTGAAAACTTGACAACCCGCAACAGCGGTCGCACAGAAAACGGTACAACTGCCGGCAGCTACTCTACAAGCACCGGTTGGCAAGAAGGCTTCGTAGAATATGATGCCGACGGTAACGTATTGGTAGATGAAAATGGATTACCTATCTACAGCACCATCTGGCCTCCGAGAAACCCGATTTCATTCAACCACTACGGTTTTGAATTCTCTTCATTGGACATCGAATTTGCTTATATCGGTATAAAGACCCGAAACGACGACGATGTAATAGCTAAAGTATCATCCGATACTAATAAATATGCCGTCTATGAAATCAAGAACGTATGGATGGACGGTAATTATAAGATTTGGACCGGTTGGGGTGGTATGCTCGACCGCGAATATCAACCCGACGCAACAAACATTTGGGCAGAATGGCGCTCTCACTACAACTGGGGCTACGGCACACGTGACAACACCAAACCCAACGCATCGACAAGTATCGTTGAAGATACTTGGTACGAAATGACCGGTAAGTCTGGCAACGTGGCTGGTGGTAACTACAACTTCGATGAAAAGCAATACTACTCAAAGGTACAGTTCTTGTATGCACTCGACGAAGATGCCAACGCACAGGGTACATCTCTCTTCATCGCTTACTTGGCAAACGGCGACCCGATGGTCGACATCGAACGCACCGGCAAGCAAGAAGTGACCGGTACTTACAGCGTATATGCTCCGAGCACCGACGGCCGTGGCATCGAAAGCTGGTCAGTAACCCTCTACAAGGAAGACGGCGACGAAGATATCGCCATCAAGACCATCAGCGGTGGCGAAACCACTTCCAACGAGTTGTCAGGCACAATGGTTGTT
>JBGUUQ010000070.1:0-91756 GCA_045133615.1 Muribaculaceae bacterium
ACCAACTTTTGATATCTTTGCAAATAGAAGAAAAATGGTATACTTTTAGATTATTTTTTGGTATACTTTCATGTTATTATTTACAATGGTGGCGGCAGAAATATGCTATGACTACAATATGTTGAGACCGTCGCAGGTGGAGGAGCGCGATGCGTTGCTCGATCGTCTACTTGGCAAGAAAGGAAGAAATTGCAATATCATTCAACCGTTTCATTGCGACAACGGCTATAATATAGAAGTTGGCGACAATTTTTTTGCCAACTATAACTGTGTGATTCTCGATGGGGCAAAGGTGAAATTCGGCGACAATGTGTTTATTGCGCCCGATTGTGGCTTTTATTGCGCCGGGCATCCGCTCGATGTGGAGCAACGCAATCGTGGACTTGAATACGCTTATCCGATTACTGTAGGCAATAATGTGTGGATAGGTGCGCGTGTGAGCGTATTGCCGGGGGTGACCATTGGTGATAACACGGTCATAGGGGCCGGTAGCGTAGTCACTCGCGATATTCCGTCGGGGGTGATTGCTGTGGGTAATCCGTGTCGCGTGGTTCGTGCAATCACGGAAGAAGATGCCGACAAATATCCGAGATAGGGTAGACCGCGGCATACGACCGGATTTGCTGTTCCTGAAGTGATAAGAGTGAGAAAAATGCTATGGAAACGACTTGTTTTATGGAAAAATGCGATAAAATACATTTCTGATAAAGAAAAATGCTAAAATATTTGCATGTATTGCAGCAAATAGCTTTCTTTGTATCGGAATTAATAACATTTTGTCGTATGAAAACTCTAACAGGTACAAGAATGAAGAAGCGTTGGATTATTCTATTCCTCGCTACAGTTGCAATCAGTATTATAGGTTTGTTTGTCTCCGGACGTGAAGGGCAGTTTGATATGCCGAATGATAATATATATGCCAATATAGCATGGATGATTACGGCGACGATATTCGTGTTGATGATGACTCCCGGACTATCATTTTTCTATGGCGGTATGGTCAGAGCCAAAAACGTCATCTCTACGATGCTCCAGAGTTTCATTGTCATGGGAGTGGTAAGTGTGATATGGGTTGTATTCGGTTTTGGATTGGCATTTGGCGGTGATATAGGTCACGTGATAGGCAATCCGGTCGATTTCTTTATGTTTGATAGCGTTGGCGTAGCAAATGTCACGGGCGATGAGAGTATTCGTTCGGCAAGCGACATCGCGTTGGGGATGACTACTATCCCGTTGGCTTTGTTTGCATTGTTTCAAATGAAATTTGCCATCATCACTCCGTCGCTTATCACCGGTTCGTTTGCCGAACGTGTGAAATTTTCAGGCTATCTTATATTTATGATATTGTGGGTAATCGTAGTGTATTGTCCGTTGGCACACTGCACGTGGCATCCCGAAGGACTATTTGCCCAGATGCATGTTCATGACTTCGCCGGTGGAATCGTGGTTCATGCGGCATCAGGCGTAGCGGCATTGGCAGGCGCATTATTCCTCGGTCGCCGTCGTCAAGTCAAGGATAATAAACCGGCCAATGTGCCTTTTGTGCTCCTTGGTGCCGCTCTGTTGTGGCTTGGATGGTTTGGATTTAATGGCGGAAGTTCGCTTGCTGCCGACGGAATAGCCATATCGGCATTCCTCAACACCAATACTGCTGCGGCTACTGCGATGGTGACTTGGGTATTGTTTGACTGCCTCTGCGGACGCAAGCCGTCGGCAATGGGTGCCGCGATCGGTGCTGTAGTAGGACTTGTGGCAATCACACCATGTGCAGGATGGGTTACTGTGGGCCAAAGCATTTTCATCTCTTTCTGCATCACTATCTGCTGCAACCTTGCCGTAACTTGGAAAAATTCCCGTCAGACATTTGACGATGCTCTCGATGTGTTCCCTACTCACGGACTCGGTGGCATCTTGGGAACGGTGTTTACCGGAATCTTTGCTTACGATTTCTTTGCAAAAGGGGATCCGGAAATCATCTCTCACGGCGAATTTTTCTGGAATCATATTATTGCAATAGTAATAGTTTTTGTCTACACATTTGTAGTAAGCTATTTCCTCTATTGGCTTACCAATAAGATGGTGCCGATGCGTGTGTCGCGCAAGAGCGAGGAGATTGGTCTCGACCGTTCGCAGCACGACGAAGAATATGCTTCGGATGCTCATACTGAAATCGCTGAAGAGACGATTTCCGATGAAGAATGGTTTAAAGGCATCGAACAAAGTTGACGCATAGAAGACTTCATAGTATAAATTCATGATTAATGGTAAGTGGAAGTGTCTCGGTCGTTGAGATTGGGGCACTTTTCTTTATAATCATGAAAAATGTCGTTGATATTGCCGAATATTGAAACAAAACATGTAATTTTATGTTTTAGAAATAAATAAAGGGATATAATTGAAAAGTGCAGCATCTGATTAAAAATACCATATTGCGCCGTGTGCTAAAAACGTTCATGTGGATTTTCATTGCGATATTGATAATCCCCGTGTTGCTATATATTCCGCCTATACAAAGCATTATTAAAAATATTGCTCTTGAGAAAGTGGAGGAATCGACCGGCATGAAGATTGAAATCGAGCATCTGCTTTTAAAATTTCCTCTTGATATTGATTTAGGAGGAATTACGATAGTGGAAGCATCGGGCGATACGATGGTAACGGCATCCGAAGCGGTTGTAGATGTCGAGCTTTTGCCGTTATTACGCGGTAAGGTTTCGGTGTCGGATGCCACTCTCGACAAAGGTCGATATAAAATGGGCACTATCGATTCGTCGCTTTATCTTGTAGCTCGCGTTGAGCATTTCACTCTATCGCGCTCATCGATTGACTTGTTTCAGTCGGTGATAGATGTCGGAAAAGCGCGGCTTGACGGAGGCGATGTGGAGCTTGTGTTGCAACCGGATACGACGGTTGCGCCGGTTGATACTTCGGCATCGACTCCATGGCTTATCAAAGCCAAAGATATAGCACTCCATAACGTGAGATATCGCATGAAAATGCTGCCTACAATCGACTCGCTCTCAGCGCAGTTGAAGGTGGCGCAACTGAAAGACGGGGTGGTAGATATAGGGCGGCGGGATATTAGCGCATCGCTTGTCGAAGTTGATTCGGTGACTGCTGCATATTTTACACCTACCGCCGAATTTTTGGCAAACTATGTAGAACCGAATATCCCTGTGGATTCTGTTTCCGCAGATGGCGGGCTGTGGCGTATTACGAGCGAGAAAGTGCGGTTGGTTGACGCATCGGGTGTGTATGCCGTAGCAGGAGCTGTCCCTGCGGACGGTCTCGATATGAATTATCTCAGTGCCACTGATATAAATATAGAGGTGGATTCATTCTATAATCGCGGTGTTGAAATCCGTGTCCCGTTGACTCGGCTCACGGCGCATGAACGATGTGGCATAAGCATTGATGCAAACGGATTGTTTGCAATGGATTCTGTCGGCATGGAAGCCAGTCGATTTGATATTTCCACCTTGTTTTCATCGATCAGAATGGATGCATATATGGGTATGGGTGATATGACTTCCGATTCGTCAGTTCCGCTTCGGCTTGATGCGGATGCTCGTATCGGTATTGCCGATTTGGAAATGATGATGCCTGTAATGAAACCATTCTTGTCGCAAGTGCCGAGATATAATGATATGCATTTGAGAGCGGACGTGTCGGGTACGGCAGGGTCGCTCAGACTGTATGAATTGTCGGCATCGCTTCCCGGCTATGTGGAGATGGCTCTCTCCGGTAGGGTGACTGACATGATGAATATTGACCGCATAGGCGGAGATATTGAAATCGATGGCGAAATTACGAATGTGGACTTCGTAAAACCTACATTGCTTGAAGCAAAACTAATGGAGCAAGTGAATATCCCGCCGATGACACTTCAAGGCAATGTGGCAATGCGATCGGGTGCGGTCGATGGCTGTTTGCAGGCGGTGACCGGATCCGGACTTCTCGCCCTCGATGCCCGGTGGGGAGGCTCTGTTGAGGACTATGAAATGGTAATGGCTCTTGACTCGTTCCCGGTCAATTCATTTATGCAGCTACTGGGCGTAGGAGTTGTCTCGGCTGATGTCAAAGCCAATGGGCATGGACTTAATCCGCTTGGCGATGGCGCGACGTTGTCGGCGGATATGCAAATCGACGAGATTGTGTACAATCGTCATCTTTACAGCAACATACGCGGATGGGCAAAACTTGCTGATAAGAATGTGAATGCCGGATTGATATCGCTCAATGATAATGCCGATTTTGATGTCGAACTGTCGGCTGTGATTGATGGTGATGCCTATTCATTTGATGTTTCGGGTGATATACGCGAAATCGACCTCCGAGGACTGGATATGTCGACAACAAAGGCGGAGGGTTCGTTGGCTTTTGCCGGCAGCGGTCGAGTAAATCCGATTAGAGGAGACTATGATGTGACAATGGCGGTCGATGGTCTTGAATGGAAGATGGATGGGGTAAATCTTGAGTCGGAGCGGATAGACTTGTCGATGCTTGCCGATTCGGCATTGACTCGTGTCTCATTGCGTGAACGCGATTTGGCGGTGGATTTTGCCGCAGTAAGTTCGCTCGACTCTTTGATGGCGGGATTTACAAATGCGATGACCGAACTTGACCGACAGGTGTCGGAACGAGCAATAGATGTAGAACGTTTTCAGCGGTCGCTTCCACGGTTTGACTTGGTGGTAAATGGTGGAAATGATAATATAGTCACACAATATCTTCGTGCATCAGATATGGATATGCGTGGATTGACTGTTAATGCCCGAAACGATTCTCTGTTGTCGCTCGATGGCAGAGTGCTTGGTTTCCGCTCCGGTTCATCGCGATTGGATACGATAGGATTGTCAGCGATGCAGCGGTCGCGTTTCCTTATCTATAACGCGACAATCAATAATAAGCGCGGTACGATGGATGCCTTTGCACATGTAAAGGCCAACGGATATATTGCAGATGATAAGATGAGTGTGTTTGTCAACCAGCGCAATATCTCCGATTCTATCGGATTTAAAATCGGTGTGGTGGCATCGCTTGCCGATTCATTGATGACGTTGAAATTCGCTCCATACACACCTATCATAGGTTATAAAAAATGGGAGCTTAATTCCGATAATTTTATCGAGTTTAATTATATCAGCAAGCAGATGCAGGCCGATTTCAGACTGACGTCGGCCGACAGTTATATCAAACTATTCACACAACCGATTGATTCCGTTCCGGGGCGTGACGAGATGCGTCTGCAAATCGAAGGCTTGGATATAGCGGAATGGTTGTCGGTGTCTCCGTTTGCACCGCCGATGAAGGGTGTGCTCTCCGCCGATTTGGGATTCCGCCAATTTAAAGATGTGGTTGGAGGAAAAGGAACGCTTGCTATCGATGAATTTTATTTCAACCGCCAACGTGTTGGCTCATTCCTTTTCGATGTCGGTGTTGCTACCAATGCCAAAGGTAAGGTCATGGCTCGCGCTGACTTGATGATTGACAATGTCAAGACGTTGCAACTCTCCGGCATGGTCAACGATACGACCGGTACAAGTCCTTACAAACTCGACTTTTCGATGATAAAATTCCCGCTTAGGGTGCTTAATCCGTTTATGCCCTCCGGCATGGCGTCATTCAAAGGAATGTTGAATGGAGACATCGATATTACGGGTAATGCAGAAGCACCGATACTCAACGGACATCTTGATTTTGATTCCACGTCGGTGAAAGTCGATATGATTGGTACCACATTCGCGTTTTCGGAGACTGAGATACCGATTAAGGACAATCTGATTACGTTTGATGGATTTATGATAAAAGGTGTCAACAACAATCCGTTGGCAATCAATGGTACGGTAGATATGAACAATATCGTATCGCCTAAATTCAATCTTGCGTTGACGGCTACCGATATGCAGATTATCGGTTCTGAAAAGGGTAAAAAGGTCGACGTATATGGCAAAGCGTTTATCGATTTGACCGCTATGGTGATAGGAGATATGTCTCACATGGATGTAAATGCCGCAGTCGAATTGCTTGGAGGAACGAATGTCACTTACGTGATGCGTAATGTTACGGGTGCAATTCCGCATCAGGAGACGGGCGATATGGTTCGATTTGTGCAGTTTACCGACTCTGTTGCAATGGCTGATGCTGATGCCGATACGATTGTCGGTTCAGACATGATGGCTATGAGCATCGATGCGATTTTGAACGTTTCGGAGGCTGCCGTTATCAATGTGGATTTGTCGGCCGATGGCAACAATAGGGCGCAAGTGCAAGGCGACGGAACACTCAACTACACCATGACATCGATGGGCGACAGCCGCTTTACCGGACGATATACGATAGAGAAAGGTTTTGTGCGCTACACTCCGCCACTTATGTCGGAAAAGTATTTCAACTTTGTTGCCGGAAGCTACATCGCGTTTAATGGCGATATGCTTAATCCGATACTCAATGTCCATGCAGTCGATGAGATGAAAGTCAATGTGACACAGGAGGGACAAAACTCGCGTATGGTCAACTTTGATATTTCGGCTGCCGTGACCGGAACTCTCGCGAATATGAATGTGGCATTTGATCTGGATGCAAAAGATGACATCTCTATTGCCAATGAATTGCAGACGATGAGTGCCGAGCAACGGGCCAATCAGGCGATGAATATGCTCCTTTACAATACATATACCGGTCCCGGCTCTACGGCGAGCGGCAATATTATCGGAAATCCGCTGTATTCGTTCCTTGAAACGCAAATCAATACGTGGGCGGCCAATAATATAAAAGGTGTGGACATATCGTTTGGTATCGACCAATATGACAGCACGAAAGATGGTACTAAATCTACGACTACAAGCTATTCATATCGCGTGTCGAAAGCATTGTTTAACGACCGGTTTAAGATTGTGGTGGGTGGAAATTACTCTACCGATGCCGATTCCGACGAGAATTTTGCCGAAAATCTTATCAACGACATATCGTTTGAATATATGCTCAATCGATCCGGCTCGATGTATGTCAAGCTGTTCCGTCACGTCGGCTACGAAAGTATTCTTGAAGGAGAAGTGATACAGACGGGAGTCGGATTTGTCTACAAACGTAAATTGCGGTCGTTGCGCGAATTGTTCCGTCGCTCTTCGGAACCCAAAATTGAAACAGAAAAGAATGAAACGAAAGATTAGCGGCTTGTTGAGGATATTATGTGTCATTGTTGCTGTCGTTGCGATGGCCTCGTGCTCCACGACCCGGCGACTCGGTCCCGATGATACGCTCTATACGGGAGTAAAGAAGATAGAAATTATCCCCGCCGAAGGTGAGAAAATCGACAGCGATATTGCCGCTACGATAAAAGAGGCGGTGAATGTGGCTCCCAACAACTCTATAATATCGCCATATTGGCGGTATCCTTTCCCTGTCGGATTGTGGGTATATAACAATTGGAGCAATCCGCCGTCGGGGTTGAAGCATTGGCTTTACGAAAAATTGGTGGAGCAACCGGTGCTTATAGATGACGTGCGTCCCGAATTGCGAACCAAGATGATAGAGGATATGCTCGACGACAACGGATATTTCCGTGCGGCGGCCGATTACGAGTTGCTATATAGCAGTAAAAACAAGAAAAAAGCACGTATTCTGTATCGCATCAACACCGGTCCGGCTTATCTGCTCGATTCGATATACATGTTGCCCGACACATGCCATCTTTATCACAAGATAGATTCGGTGGCTATGAAGAGCAAGTATTTGAAGCGCGGGGAGAGATATTGTGTCGACTCGTTGAGTGCCGAGCGTACGCGCATTGCCAATGCGGTGCGCAATTACGGATACTATTATTTCCGTCCCGAATACATCGAGTATCTTGCCGATTCGATGGTCGGTGCACAGCGCATAGCCTTGAAGATGGCGATTGCTTCAAGCACTCCCGCCGAGGCTCTTCGTCGTTATCGGACGGGCGACGTAACCATCTATGTCAACCGCAATGAGGGTGGGGGTGTACCCGACACATTCGAGACTCGTCGCGGCACGGTGGTGCAGATGATGCCGTCGCGACTGCGTAGGGAGGTAATCACCGAGTGTGTGGCATTTCGCGAGGGGAAAGTATTCTCAGTCCGCGACATGAACCGGACACAAAGCTACTTGTCGCGCTTGGGTATCTTCAATGCCATCAATATGACGGTTTACCCCGATTCGACGGGGGCGAAAGATTTGCTCAATGTGGCTGTAGAGTGCACGTTTGATGCTCCGTTGGAGGCTTCAATTGAAGCCAACGTGGCATCAAAATCCAACAGTTATCTCGGCCCGGGACTTACGTTTGGAGTGACCAACCGCAATCTTTTCGGTGGCGGGGAGCAACTTAGTGTGAACCTGACAGGCACTTACGAGTGGGCCACGGGAGGAAACAGCGGGGAGAAATCGTCGGTGTTTAATTCTTATGAGGTGGGACTTTCAGCGGCATTGTCGTTTCCGCGACTGCTTGCACCCAATTTCATACCGCGTACTCGCCGATATGTCAATTGGACGCGAATCACTCTCGATGCGAGCTTGCTCAATCGTCCGCATTATTTCAAAATGGCGGAATTTTCCACTTCGTTCAACTACGATTGGCGTCCGTCGCGCCGTTCCACGAGTACGCTGACGCTCTTCAAAATGGCATATACGAAGCTATTGCATACCACGCCTGATTTCGACTCTATCATGGATGCAAATCCTGCCGTGGCGTTAAGTTTCCGCAACCAATTTGTCCCGCAGATAGGATATAGCTATACGTGGGACAGAGCCATAAACAAAAATAATCATCTTAACTGGCAATTTTCATTCACTGAGGCTGGAAATATATTTTGGTCGATATGGGAATTGACCGGCTCGAAAGGGGAGAAGAAACTGTTTGGTACGCCTTTCTCGCAGTTTGTGAAAGGAACCACTCAACTCGTCTATTCGCATCGTCTCGGTGGAACGCATTGGTTGGTGACTCGTGCCGGGGTAGGGGCGGCTCATGCCTATGGCAACTCGTCGCAGGTGCCGTATAGCGAGCAATTCTATATAGGAGGAGCCAATTCGGTGCGTGCATTTACAGTGCGTAGCGTTGGTCCCGGCAGCTATCGTCCGGAGGATGCCGGCGAGAACGGATATTTCGACCAGACCGGTACATTTAAGTTTGAATTCAACATGGAGTATCGCTTTCCGCTTTACGGAATGTTTCGCGGGGCAATGTTTGTCGACGCAGGCAACATCTGGTTGCTTGAAAATGACCCGTTGCGTCCCGGCAGCCGGCTTAAAGCATCATCGTTTTTTAAAGACCTTGCCGTAGGAACGGGAGTCGGCTTGCGATTTGATATGGGCATGCTTGTAGTGCGCGGCGACCTCGGTATCGGCATCCATCTCCCTTACGACACGGGAAAGAGCGGCTATTATAACATGCCGAAGTTTAAAGATTCATTGGCATTCCACTTGGCTATCGGCTATCCGTTTTAATCGAGTAAGATACGGAAATATAAAGAAAGCAGACGGTCGGGGTTTCACAACCACGACCGTCTTAGTATAAAGATAAATTGATATAGAAAAATTAATATGCTGTCAAGTCGATTGTGTCGATGCCTGATAGGTCATTCAACTCAAAACCGGTTGAGTTCCAACTTTCGATAACCACGGTGCTCGACGCAGTAGCAAAAGTATGCGTAAGCCCCGGAGTATAGGAGTCGGCTGCACCATCGCCCCACGATACTGTGCCAAACACATCGTCGCCGGTGAATGTGGGTATCACTAATTCGGTTCCGGAAAAGTCGATCGACAATACTCCGTAGCCGTTGAGTTGCGACATGCTGTCCTCCTCGATGTTGAGCGAGATGGTTTCGACCGCGCCGGGGATAAATTCGAGACCATAGTCGGTCAATACCATACGGAATATGTATTGGAATCCGCTTTTCATCTCCACTTCGGGAAATGCCACATTGTAGGTCTTGCCGTCGATTACGACACTCAGGGTGGCTTTGTCGACCTTGGTGGAGAACGGAATCTGCCACAATTGAGGCAATTCTGTCGACCACCCTTCGGCTTTGACGGTCTTGTTGACGTTGAGCGTGAACGTCTCCTGAGATGTTCCTGCGATTTTACCGTTGTCGATGCTCATCGTACCTTTCGTATATACTTTATCTCCCGATATGCTCACTTTTGTCAACAATCCGCTGCCAGAATATCCCTGCGCGGAGATATTGAATGTGGCGAGTGACAGCGCGTGCTTCATCGTCAGTTTCGCATTGTGGGTGGTGTACGACACAGGTACATAAGCACCGGAATAAAGCAAGTCGATTTGTTCGGCGATGTCGACGGGAATTGCCGAGGCATCGGTGTAGGCGGCATTATACGGAGCGACAGCGTAGATAAACGCATTCTTCCCTTTTGAGAGCTTTACTTCGGGGGACATTGTCCAATTTGCTCCGGAGCAGGTGGCTTTTACATTGTCCACCATATTCGGAGCGTCGATGCGTCCGAAAGTCTTGGGAAATACATTCATTGCATCGCCGGAGCCGAGTGTGGTGGTGACATTGGCCTTTGTCAGCACTTCGGTGGTGATGGTGACGGTCACATCTTCATCGGTAGAGGGCGGATTGGGATCATCACCCCCGTCGGAGCCGCAAGAGCAGAGAAGGGATGCACCGATAGCTATTGAGAAAATCTTGTAAAACTTCATGACCGTGGGATTATTTGGTGACTATGTTAAGTTTCTTAATCTCATTGTTGCATCGCAGTTCGAGCACGTTTTTGCCTGCCGGAAGAATCGCAGCGTTGAATTGCAATTCGGGTAGGGGTGACAATGCACCGCTTTGGAGTTTGTTGCCGTTGGCATCGTAGATGGTGTAGGTCACATTGTGCTTCGTCTTGATTGTAAACGTGCGACTTTGGCGGTCGTAGCTTAGCGATGTCTTCTTCTCAAGGCTCGTCCATGGGTCGACGGTGACGGTGAATCCCTGTGTCAGTTCTGCCTTGCTATCTGAGTCAACGGCTGTGATTTCGATGCTCCATGAGCTTTTGGCAGTGGATAGTGGTTCGGTGGTCTTCAGCATACCATCTTCGATTATGAACGGCACGGAGGCATATCCGCCGGTGCTGCTCTGGTACACACCGTGCACAGTCACGTTGCAGGTCGGTTTAATCTCCTCATCGTTGACTGTAATGGCTCCCACGACAGAGCCGGCAGGGAGATTTTCCTCGATGTGGGTGTGGCTGAGGGAGATGCTCTTGAGCGGTTGGTCGGGAGCACCGATGCCTATCACTGCCACGTGACCGGTGTCGTAGTTCATGTTCATGCGGCTGTCGCGCAGATTGTCGATAGAGTAGTAGCCGTTGCCATATCCACCCCAACCCCAATTGATGCTGAAAAGACCGTTGGTGTCATATCCGTCGACATTGAAGCTGTGTCCGTAGCCTCCTTTCGAGTCGATGGCATTGTAGACGATGGCGCGTCCGGCATTAAGTTCGTTGACGAGCAGTTGTCGCCAGTCGCCGCTGTATTGGTCACGCCAATAATAAGTTACATCGTCGGAGTATGAGAAATTGGTCTTCAGCGCATTCGATATTCGGCTTACCTGATTGGATGGAATGCCCGAACCATCTTCTCCGTAGTCCATCTTCACACTCATGCCGGTATGGTAGAGCAGTCGTGCCACTTCGTCGTAGTTGTTTGCCCCTGATAGGATGTCGTCCCAATTGTAGGCGCGTTCTTCGTCGAAATTGATGTTTAGCGAGCCGTAGTTGGCACTGTTGTAGGATACCGAGCCGACTGCACGAGAGGGATACCTCTGTACACTCATAGCCTGCCCCATAGCCACCGCCACGCAGCCCACGAGAGCTTCCTGCCGGGGACAGTAGGCATTGTAGGGCGACGATTGATTCCAGTTGACGGTAATCAACGGCTCCACGTAGTTGCTCGACCGTGATACCACATAGTCGGGGTTGTCCCAACGGACTTGTCGCGAGGTCTCGGTGCTCACCAAGTGGCGCACCTGTTTTTTATAGCCGTCGATGATGCACGAAGCATTGTCTGGGAGTCGGTTGAGGTCGAGACTGCCGGTAGTGGAGTAGCCCACGATAGGTTTTGCCACATCGTCGGCCGCAATGATAACCCATCCGCAAGGCGTGAAATTAACAAGATACATCTCATCGCCGATAGATTGAGCCGACTTCACGGAGTAGTCTTTGCCGGTGCGGCTTTCGAGGTATTGCTCCGCCACCGATTGGGCTTTCTGCCTGCCGACCGGAGCAGCCATTGCGCCGAGTGCAACGACATGCAGCAGTAGGATTGTTGCGGTTTTTTTCATATATCTATAGAGATGGAAAAGATTGGCGCACATTTTCGTGCGCCAATCTTATGTTGAATGAATGTTTTGATTAATTGTTTATCGAGTCAATGTGATATTGACAAGAGAAAACCAGGGGTATCCGTTCAAATTATATGATGAGTCGGTAATCCAAGCCCACACCATATCTTCGGGAACGAATGTAATCTGCTTGAAATCATCGCTCCATTCGGCAGTGGTTCCACCATCGACTACGATATAACCTTCGTCGTCCAATGTTCCGGTAACCACATTGTTAGGACTATCGGCTAGATCGAAGTTCACACCTTCGGCAATCACCGTACCATACGGCAATTCAAGATAACCGGTCTTGGTGTCCATGTCGAAGTGGTAAACCAATTCAAACATAGCCCAACTATAACCGTTGACTCCGGTTATGTAGAGAGTTTGATTATAGCCTGATTCCTCTTCGCCATATCCTACGATATTTACATTCCAAGAGATGGAAGCCCCGGTACGTGCATTTTTCGCGTTAAGAGTCCAAGCACCTTGAAGTTTTTCGTAGAATACGGAGTCGTTGTCTTTAAGATATACAGTAGTAGCGGTCTGAGTACCGATAGTACCGCCTTTTACGTCAACGATTGTCACAGTGAAAGTACGTGCATCGTTGATTTCATCGTCGTCAACCGACATGATTTCGATGCTTCCGCTACCATCTTCAGCAGAAATTACGATAGTCTTTTGGGTAACGAGATAGTGAACATCGTCCATTGCGGGGGTTTCACCAACCTCGGCTACCTCTACGGTCACCTGTACGGGACCGTTCATCTCTCCCTCTACAACGATAGGGACATTAAATATGCCGGCGTTTTCTTTAACAGAAATTTCTTCATTGAGCATATTTACTGTTACATCGCTGCCGTTCCAATTGTCATCGTCGGAACACGCCGTGAACATTGTCGCAGCGAGCATCAGTGCAAATATCTTATTTAATTTCATAATCAAATTAATTTACGAGGTAAGTAATTAGTAACCGGGGTTTTGTTGCCCTGCCATTTGAGGATTGTTTTCCAATTCGGCAGTCGGGATCGGCCATACAAAACGATGGTCTCCGGCAGAATAGCTTAATGCAGCACCTGCTTTTACGATAATTGATTCGATTGCCGGATTTTCGGGGTGTTCGGGATTACGAGCGAAGCCGAGACCCCAACGACGGAGGTCGCTGATTCGGAAACCTTCACCGATAAGCTCTTTGAGACGTTCGCCACGGATTTGATCTCTCAACGTAACACCAGAATAGTTACCTGCTTCATATCCGATAATACGTTTGGTGCGAAGTTCGTTAAGATACTTGTTGGATTTAGACTCATCGATTGTCAATGCAGCTTCGGCGGCGATGAGATACATCTCACTCAAACGGAACACTTTGGGCATGTTCATGTAATTGGGTGTAGAGGAGGTGCGGAGAGCATCATTGCCGGGGAATTTTACGAATACGTAAGCTGCGCATTGTGCGCCTTCTACGCTAAGCATCCACGGGGTGAAGAATGCATCAAAGCGAATGTCGCCATCTTCATACATCGCAAGCATGTCGAATGTAGGAATGTAGTCGGCCATGTCGCCATTGGTGCTTAAGTAAGCAGAGCCGATGGAACTGCTGAGCTCGGATGCGCTCATGAACGGGCGGTAAATGATTTCGTCGCTGGTATCGTCCGACCACATTGCAGCGTAGCTGTCGGTGTCGGCCAATGTGTAAACATTTGATTCGATAACGGTCGCTGCTTTGCTCAATGCAGTAGTATTGTCGCCTTTGAGAAGAGCAACGCGAGCCTGAAGAGCCATCACAGCATAGCTTGATGCGTAGGGCGCTTCGGGAGCTACACAAGAAGCATCTGTAGCCTCATAAGCTACGAGAGCATTGTAAGCATCGGTGAGGTCGTTTTCAATCAACTCGAAAGTTTCTGCCATTGTGCTGCGGCTCGGATATTGGCTTGTGTCGCCGGTCGGATTGTAAACAGTCACGATGGGAAGACCTTTAGCGGCAGTAGTTGCTTTTTCTGCAGTATAAGCTTCGCAGAAATGGTCGAAAAGCCAATAGTAATAGAATGCACGGGCAAATTTAGCTTCACCTTCATAGCGTGCAAGTTCTACTTGCTCGGCTTCGGTGAAAGCATCAGAATCTTTCATGCCCTCGATTTTCTCGATAATGTAGTTGGCAGAGTTGATGCGGGTATATAATCCCAGCCAAATCGATTCGATGTCGGAGTCGTTGGAGAGTATATTACCATTTGCAAACAAACCTACACGGTTGCCATTGTCGACAACGCCATGGAACATGTCCATTTGAATTTCGGGGTATGTTACATAACCACCGGTATTTAGCGAACGGAGGCTGCTGTAGATACCGTTGCGGAAGCGACGTACGTCATTCATCGACTGAATTGCTGTGGTGTCGTCCAATGAGCCATACGGAGTCTTATCCATATCGCAAGAGGTCAACAGGCTTCCGACCAATAATAACGATAAAAATATCTTTTTCATAATTGTTTTTTCTCTCATTTTAGAATGTTACTTCAACACCAAACACGTATTGACGAGTATTGGGATAGTTAAATTGTACCAAGTTTACTTCCGGTTCGGGGTCGTATCCGGTAAATCCGGTAAATGTCAAGAGATTACGACCGGTGAAGAAGAAGTTAACTCGTTCGATTTTAGCCTTGCGGGTAAGGGCTTGAGGCATCATGTATTGGAATGTGACGTTCTTCATGCGCAAGAATGAAGCATCCTCCACCATACGATCATCGAACTGGATTTGTTCGCCATACTTTGGAATATTGGTGATCTGACCGGGGGTTGTCCATACATTGAGCATTGCAGTCGTTTGGTTATACGAATTTGCAAAATATGAGTTTTCGATAAAGTAACGGTCGTTGCTCAACATGTATTTGTCGGCAGCCCATGTGAAGTCGGCGCTTAAAGAGAAGTTTTTCCATCTGATATCGGTTCCGAAACCGCCCGACCAAGGAGCATACATATCTTTGCCAAGAAGCACTGCATCGCGTTCTTCGTTGTATTCTTTGGTCAAGTTGCCTTCTTTGGTGTACCACATTTGCTTACCGTCGCGGGGATCAACACCTGCGTAGCGCACGTAATACAATTCACCTGAAGAGTGTCCGACTTTAAATTGGAGACCATAGTTGGCCATAGTATATTCATCACGACCGGCAAAAAGTTCGGTGATTTCGTTCTTGTTGTAGTTTACGTTTGCACGAACACCCCAATACCAATCTTTGTTTTCAAAGATGTCAGCTTTGATTTCGAGGTCAAAACCGGTATTGGTCATTGAGCCGATATTGCCATCGCCATCCGAGTAACCGGTGGTGTAGCTGTAAGGAATAGGCATAAGCATGTCGGTAGTGTTCTTCTTATAGAAGTCTACATTTGCGCTTACGCGATTGAATACGCGGAAGTTCAATCCAACGTTGAAAGACCCTACAGTTTCCCAAGTAAGGTCTTTGTTGCTCGGTTGAGAAATGCCGAGAGAACCTTCTCCGTTGTAATTGCTTCCCGAACCGATAAGACCGAAATAAGAATAGTCGTCGATTGAAGAGTTTCCGGTTTCACCGTAGCTTACCTTCAATTGCAATTGGTCGAGCCAATTGATTTCTTCCATGAATTTTTCTCTCTTGATGTCCCACATTGCACCTACTGCATAGAAGTTGGCCCAACGATGGTCGGGAGCAAATTTCGAGCTTCCGTCGCGACGGAATGTGAAATCAAAGAAGTAGCGGGAATCGTAATCGTATGTTCCGTTGAAGAAGAATGAGTTGACGGTACGTTCGGTCTTGGTTTCGCTTACATTATCAATCGAGATTGATGTACCTTGGTCGAGACGAAGCTGACGGAGGTCGGTTTGACCTTCGGTGTGAACGCCAAATCCGGTTTGCTTCATGATAATCGATTCTTGACCGAGCAATGCGCTGATGTTGTGTACATTGTTGATGTTGAAACGATATTCGGCAGTATTGGTGTAGGTAAATGCGTAGTAGCGGGTAAATGATTCGGAATGGAATCCGGTGTCACCTGAATAGTAGTCGCCCATCGGAGTGATAAGGTCGTCGGTGGGGTAGTAGATGCCTGTTGAACGATAATCGTAGGCGTCGAGAGCCTGTTGTGCACGGATTGTCAAACCCTTGATTGGAGTAATCTCTTCGTAAAGATTGAGGTTGACAGTTGTGCGATTCTTAGTATAATCACGATTGTTGTTGATGTATTCGGGCGTCGGCATACCGGTATAGTGAGCATACAAAGCTCTTTCGCCCCATACGATATTGCCCTCTTCATCGAATGTGTAGTAGTTGGGTGAATCGTAAGGCATTGCTTTACGAGCGAATACCATTGGGTTTACAGTATAAATACCTGAAGCCTCTGCTTCGTTGTTGGTTTCGTAAGTGGTGTAGCCGAGGTTGGTGTGCATACCGACTTTCAACCAAGGCTTGATGCGAGCATCAAGATTCATGCGAAGTGCATCACGACGCAAACCTGATTGGTCGATGATACCTTCTTGGTCGTGGTGGTTTAATGAGAGGTAGTAAGAGAATGTTTCGCTACCGCCGGCAATAGATGCATCGAGAGTGTAAGTAGGAGCACTGCTGTCGAATACTTCGTCGCGCCAATCGGTGTCGATGCCGTATTTTTCCACTGCGTCGCGGATGCTTTGAGATACGGGTTGCCCGATTTTGTCGCGGAACTCAATCATCTGAGCGGCATTCATCATGTCAACTTGATCTTCTACCATTTGAGAGAAACCATATTGAGCGCGAATGGTCACTTGTGCTTTGTCGCCGAATTTGCCTTTCTTTGATGTGATAACGAGTACACCGTTTGCTGCACGGCTACCGTAGATGGCTACCGCTGAAGCGTCTTTAAGCACGGTAATCTTTTCGATGTCGGAGGGGTTGAGTGTGTTAAACACTGATTCCGAAACGGGAGCTCCGTCGAGGATGAAAAGAGGGGTTGTACCGGCAAAAATAGAGTTCACACCACGAAGACGGATTGATGCACTCTTTGAGGGGTCTCCGGAAGAGAACGAAACGTTAAGACCTGCAACCTGTCCTTGGAGAGCGTCGGTGAAGTTAGGAGTTACTGCCTTGTCGAGCTTGGCTTCTCCTACAAGTCCCACAGAACCTACTACAGAACCGATTTTCTTTCCTGAACCATAACCGGTTACGATTACTTCATCAAGACTTGTGTCAGAAACTTGCAATGCGATAGTCATGTTAGGGGTTACATCTACTGTCGCAGTTTGCATACCCACGTACGACACTTTTACTTTTGTAATTTTGTTGTCGATTGTGAGCGTGAAATTACCGTCGATGTCGGTGGCAACACCGTTGCCTGCGCCGACCGGCAGTACTGTTGCGCCAATGAGTGGCTCATTGGTTTCGGCATTGATTACCGTTCCTTTCACAGTGCGGCTCTGAGCAGAAGCGCACAATGCGATGGAAACGATTGCCGTAAGTAATAGAAACAGCTTTTTCATACTTAAAATAAATTAGACATAGAATTATTGAAAATTTGTTAGATTTCGCTTGCATTTTCAGTGCGCCTCTTACTAAGAGACGCATTGCAATTCGCAAAGATAATACAAAAGTTGAAATTATTAGCAAATGTTGGTAGATTTTCTTAGGATTTAACATTTAAGTAAGTGTATTTTTTACAGTTTCGTTATACAGAAAACCCGCTTAGGGATTGAGTTTCAGCTAAGTTGTAGACAAAATCGGGGCAAAAATCAAAATGACATCAAATCACAAAATACTGTATCATTATGCAATTATGTTAATTGTAAACAGATTTCGAGCTGAAAGAGCGCCTCTTTTGTTGTGACACAATATAGCCAAATGCAGTCGACAATATAATAATGTGTCGCAAAATGGATTGCAAAGCAATACGCGGTATCATGTTGAAGAATCAAATCCGAAGGATTTATTATTGACTATCAATCGATTAATTAACGAATCTTTTCAGATTCGGATGCCGGTCCGTTCGTTTACCGATGGTGACCTCGGTCGCGAGTCGCCACTGACTACCGGTTAATGATTGCTCTGCAATCAATTTCGATTTGTTGACAAACGGGGAATTTGTGTAAACAACAATGCGGTGGAGAACAGTGGATTAGGCAGAAAATGCGTCTCTTAGTAAGAGGCGCACTGAAGATGCAAGCGAAATCTAACAAATTTTCAATAATTCTATGTCTAATTTATTTTAAGTATGAAAAAGCTGTTTCTATTACTTTTGGCAGTCTTGACCATCTCGCTCAGCGCGGCTGCGCAAATGCGCACGGTCAAAGGTACTGTCGTGTATGCCGGAGACGGTGAGCCTCTTGTAGGCGTTACAGTTCTCCCAGTTGGAGGAGGAAATGGCGGTGGTACATCCACTGACCTTGACGGTAACTTCGTCATCGACGTGCCCGCCAAAGTGACTCAACTCCAATTTTCTTATGTAGGTATGATTACCACAAAGGCCGACATCACCTCTGGTGATATGCTCGTTAAGTTGACCAATTCAGAGAATAACCTCGATGAAGTGATGGTCGTTGCTTACGGTACAGCAAAGAAGTCGGCTTACACCGGTTCTGCTTCGCTCGTTAAGGCAGAAGACCTCGAAGATCGCTTGGTTTCTAACGTTACCAACGCTCTCTCAGGTGCTGTTTCAGGTGTACAGACCACAAGCTCAAACGGTCAACCCGGTACATCGGCTACCGTTCGCATCCGTGGTATCGGTTCGCTCTACGCTTCAAACAACCCTCTCTACGTTCTCGACGGAGTGCCCTACGATGGCGATATCTCTGCTATCAATCCTTCCGATATCGAGTCGATGACCGTGCTTAAGGATGCAGCTGCATCTGCTCTTTACGGTTCTCGCGGTGCCAACGGTGTGATTCTTATCACTACCAAGAAGGGTAAAGATGGCGAAGCTAAAGTGACTGTTGATGCTCGTTGGGGTAGCAACTCACGTCAGATCAAGAACTACAACGTAATCGAAAGCCCCGAACAATACATGGAGCTTGCTTACAGTGGTCTCTACAACTCGGCATTCTTCAACCTCGGCTACGATGCTGCTTCAGCTCACAGCTATGCCAACTCAAAGCTCGTATCTTCACTCGGTTATCAAGTATTCGACACTCACGGTCAATACCTTATCGGTGAAAACGGCAAATTCAACCCCCTCGCCACTCGCGGTTATTCCGATGGTCAATACTACTATACTCCCGACAATTGGGCAGACGAAACTTTCCGTAACGGTCTCCGTCAGGAATATAACGTAAGCGTTCAAGGTGGTACCAACCGTCTCATCTACTTCGTTTCGGCTTCTTACCTCCAAGATGAAGGTATTATCGATAACTCTTCGTTTGAGCGCTTCACTACTCGTACCAACATCGAATACCAAGTTAAAGACTGGATTAAGGTGGGTACCAGAATGTCGTATATCAACTACACCTCTCAATATCCCGATGACCAAACTGCTTCAGCTTCATCAGGCAATGCATTCGGTGTAGCCAACGGTATCGCTCCTATCTATCCGTTCTATGTTCGCGACGCTCAAGGCAATATCATGATCGACGAACGTTTCGGCAACCCCGTGATGGACTACGGTGATGGTAAGAGCACCAACTTCACCCGTACTTATATGTCGATCTCTAACCCCGCTTCCGACCTTATCTACAATACCGAAGAATATCTCGCCGATATCTTCGACGGAAACTGGTTTGCAACCCTCACTCCGGTAGATGGTCTTACTCTTAGAGGTACAGTCGGCTTGACTGTCGACAACACTCGCACTCACTATGCGTCAAACCGCTACTACGGACAATCAGCATCTTACGATGGTAATGCAATGCAGGTCGCAGAACGCACCAAGGCTCTCACCCTCCAAGGTTTGGCAACATACACCAAGACATTCAACAATGTTCACAACTTTGACGCTACTTTCGTTTACGAATCTTACGATAGGAACAACGAATGGGTTGAAGCATACGGTACTGGCACTTACCTCGATGGTGACTGGACAGCCAACAACACCCTCCTCTCTGAACGTAAGGGTTATGGTGCATACGGCGAATACGCTACTCGCGCTTACATCGGTCGCTTGAACTACAACTACGACAACAAGTACTACTTCGGTGCTTCTTATCGTCGCGACGCATCTTCTCGCTTCCATCCCGACAATCGCTGGGGTAACTTCTTCTCAATCAGCGCCGGATGGGACGTTGCCAAGGAAAAGTTCATGGACAATGCCGAATGGGTTGACCAATTGAAACTCCGTGCTTCTTTCGGTCAGACCGGTAACGACAACCTCGGTAACGACTACCTCTACGTCGACCAATACACCATCTCAGGTACCGACTCTTGGTCGGACGGTGTGCTCTCATTCAAGGGTAACAAAGACATCACTTGGGAAAAGAACAATGCATTCGACATTGGTATCGACTACAGCTTCTTCCAAGGTAAGGTTTCCGGTTCATTAGACTTCTTCAACCGCGACACCAAGGACATGCTTTACTACAAGCCTGTAACTCAGACACTCGGTTACTCTTCTATCCCGATGAACATCGGTTCGGTTCGCAACAATGGTCTTGAGTTTGAAATCAACTATCAGCCCATCACCACTCGCGACATCACTTGGGACATCAACTTCAACGCTACATTCCTTCACAACGAAATTCTTGAGCTTGCTCCCGACCTAAATGGTGAAATGATTACAGGCTCACGTATCTATCAAGAAGGTGAATCAATGTATCAATTCTACCTCGTTAAGTATGCAGGTGTTGACGAACTCACCGGTAAGGCTCTCTACTGGGCACGCAACCCCGAATACAACGAAGACGGTTCTGTTAAGAAAGACGCTAAAGGCAAGACTGTTTACGGAGCTGAATATGCTACTTCAGACTGGTCGGAAGCTTACAACACCAACCGTACCGCGACCGGCGACCTTCTTCCCACTGTCTATGGTGGTATCTCTACCAACCTCAAGGCCTACGGCTTCGACCTCGGCATACAGTGTGCTTATCAGCTCGGCGGTAAGATGTACGACAGCGGTTACCAAGGATTTATGCACGGCTACTCTTCAAGCTATGCAGGAACCAATTGGCACGCCGACATCCTCGATGCTTGGACTCCCACCAATACCATCACCGATGTGCCTCGTATCAACTCTTCTGATAACTATACCAACTCTACTTCAGATCGTTGGATGACTTCTTCCAACTACTTCGCTATCAACAACATCACTCTTGGTTATACTCTCCCCAACAAGATTACCAAGAAATGGGGTATCGAATCTGTTCGCATCTACGGTGCTGCCGACAACCTCGCTCTTTGGTCAGCTCGCAAGGGTCTCGACCCGCGTCAAAGCTACACCACTGCAACGACTTCGACCTATACCGCTATGCGCACAATCTCAGGTGGTGTTAAGCTCGTATTCTAATTTGCTAACTTAATTAGACAACATTTACAATGAAAACATTAAATAAAATATTTGCCGTCGCTCTTTCGGGTCTTCTGCTCGTAGGTTGTAACGACCTCGACACGGAGCCGTTAGGCAGCACGGTGACAGCCGACCAGAAGGATAAAGTCTATGCCGACGATCCTGCAATGATTGAAGCCGGTGTTAACGCCATCGCTACTTCTTTCAATAAATTCATGCCCGTTTCCGGTAGTTACCACAACGACTTCGGTTTCCCCTCAATCATGCTTCAGCTTGATTCTCGCGGTACCGATATGGTCAGCACTTATATCGGCTACAACTGGTTTGCAAGCCAACTTATGTTTACCGATGTGCTTACCTCCAGCTATGGCACTGCCAACGTTTGGACCAACATCTTCAGCCAGATCTTCACTGCTAATGCAGTGCTCAAGGGTATCAATCCCGAGACTGAAGATCCCACAGAACAATTCTATATGGCGCAGGCTCTTGCCTACCGTGCATTCGACTACTTCTACCTTGCTCAGCTCTATCAGTTCAACTATGTGGGCAACCAAAGCAAACCTTGTGTGCCTATCGTGACTGATGCCAACGACGAGGAAGTTTCTATCGCCGGTGGTGTGGCTCGTAGCACTGTTGAAGAAGTTTATACTCAGATTCTTTCAGATATCAATACAGCTATCTCTTTGCTCGAAAATACTTCGGTAAAGCCTGAAACCGGTCGCGCCGGCAAGAAATTTATCTCTCTTGCCACTGCTTACGGTATCCGCGCCCGCATCAACCTTACGATGCAAAATTGGGCAGCTGCCGCAGAAGATGCTGCTGCTGCTATTAACAATACCTCTGCTACTCCTTACACCCGCGCACAGGTAAGCAAGCCCGCATTTGCTTCTGCCGATGATAACTCTTGGATGTGGGCTATCCTCATCGAAGAGGGTGACCGCGTGGTTACTTCAGGTCTCATAAACTGGCCGTCGCACATGGGTTCGCTCAACTATGGCTATGCTTCAGTAGGTGCATGGAGAGCATGCAACAAGGCGCTCTATAGCTCTATCTCCGGCTCTGACGTTCGCAAAGGTTGGTGGGTTAACGAAAAAGGTCAATCGTCCAACCTCAGTGCAAAACAGCAAGAATATATCGATGAGGCAGGCGTAGATCCGTACACTCAGGTGAAATTTGCGCCCTACAACAATGAGATTTATACCTCAACCAACGCCAACGACATCCCGTTGATGCGCGTAGAAGAGATGTATCTCATCCTTGCCGAAGCTCAAGCTATGAGCGGTTTCCCTGCTGATGGTGCACAGACTCTCATCGACTTCGTAACTCGCTACCGCGACTCATACTATTCTTATGCAGTTGGTGGCAGTGCAGAAGAGGTACAAGCTGAAGTATATCGCCAGCGTCGTATCGAGCTTTGGGGCGAAGGTCTCTCTTACTTCGACATTCTCCGCCTTGGCATCGGTGTAGACCGTCGTGGCGGTGGATTTGAAGAGGTTGCAGTATTCAAGATTTCTGCTAACGACCCCATCCTCATCTACCCCATCCCCAACTCTGAAGTGGAAGCCAATCCTCTCCTTGGTGAAAACAACGAAATCGGTACTTATCCCACTCCGGTAGCCGATATCTAATTTTGAAGTCAATCACTTTAATTAATTTATTTCAATATGAAACTAAATAAATTTCCCGCACTATTGCTTCTCGCTGTGATGGCTCTCGTGGTTACTTCATGCGAAAAGGAATATTGGGACGAATATACCAAAACAAGTGACAAGTGTGCTTTCGAGCATCAGACCGCTTCGTTTGCAATTCCCACCGATGATGTCACAGTTGTCCTCAAGCGCAACACCACAGAGGGCGAACTCATCGTTCCCGTCTCTGCCGAAGACTTCGTCATCACCTACAAAAACGTTGAGTATGATGAAGAAGACATCACCGACTACTTCTACTGCCCTGAGACAGTTACCTTTGCTGATGGTAGCGCAACTGCCGAATACACTGTTAGCGCCATCGGTACCTATCACTACTCCGGCTACGAACACAGCTTCACTCTCGTCATCGACGACGAATTCCGTTCGCCCGGCGATACCGGATGTGTCATTTACATCGATGTCGAATAATTGTAACAATCTCAATCAAAAGAAACAATTATGAAAAAGTTTAATTATATCCTTCTTGGCTTGGCTTGCGCAACCTCTGTTGTGTTTGCTGCCTGCGAGGACAAAGCAGAATACAACCCCGCCGGTACTGCCACCGCCTCCGGAGTCTACTTCTCCAACGAATTGGCTTCTACAGTCAACCTCAGCAAAGATGCCACTACTTTCGACGTGGAAATCTGCCGTGGCGACGCTTCTGAAGATGCCGCTGTTGACCTTACTGTCCTCATCGACGATGCCGATGCTGCAAAGCTCACTATCCCTACTGTGGCTTACTTTGCCAAGGGTAGCACCACTGCCAACATCACCATCGGCTACGATCCCACCACTCTCGAATATGAAGACTGGATTAAGGTAGTGCTCAGCATCACCGACGAGTCACTCCACTCGCCCTATGCCGAATACTCCTACTCTTTCTCTGCCGGTATCCCCGCTCCATACACCAAGGTAATTGCTGAAAATGGAGACTCTACCGCCACCTATCGTGAAGACCTCGTGACCACTTTCTGGTCTGTCGACAACCTCGTTTACGATCTCGAAATCCGCGAAAACGATATCACTCCCGGTATCTACCGTTTGATGAACCCCTACGGTGAAGCTTACGACTACAACGATCCCGGTGACTGGGATACCACCAAAGATGCTTACATCGAAATCGATGCTCGCGACCCTGAAGCAGTTGTGCTCAACGCTTCCTACCTCGGTTGTGACTGGGGTTACGGTGAGTGGTTTGTTTGGTCTTTAGCTAGCGGCTATATGACTCGCTATGGTTACTCACTCCAAGAAGTTAAGGATATGGGCTATACCGGTACTCTCAAAGACGGTATCATCACTTTCCCTGCAGGTAAATTGCTCTTCGGTATGGAAAACTTCCAGAACTTCACTCTCTATGCCTCTAACTCTAACGGACTCTTCGCTATTGCTCTCCCCGGCTACGAACTCACCGACTATACGGTTGAATTAACTTACAAGGGACGTCTTACCGCTCCCGACGAAGAAAGCAACTTCGCCGTAGCAGGTATCGTTGTTGGCGAAGATGTTGAGTCTGTTCGCTTGGCAATGGCTAAGACCAACGATGCTGAAGCTCTTATCCAAGCTATCAAAGATGGTACTGTCACCACTACCGATGTGAACGCTCCCGACAAAGAAGCTGAAGATCAGACAATCGACGATGTTCAATTGCGTCTCGACGATGACGGCGACTACATCATCGCTGCTGTGACCTATGCAGGCGGTAAAGCTCGCGAATCGGCATATGTGGCATTTACTTACGCTTCAGGAGGCAAGTCGGCGTGGAAATCTCTCGGTGTAGGTCTCTATCGTGATGACTTCATTACTACCTACTATGCTGTTGATGCCGTGGCTTATGAAGTAGAGGTTCAGGAAAGCAATGAAACTCCCGGTCTCTACCGTATGATCAACCCCTACGGTGAGGCATATCCCTACAATGAAGAAGGCGATTGGGATGCAAGCATGAATTACAATATCGAAATCAACGCTTGCGACCCCGAAGGTGTCTATATTCCGCTTCAAGGAACAGGTTGCGATTGGGGCAAATATGGCGAATATTACGTATATAGCCTTGCTGCAAATTACATCGACAACAATTACACTATTGAGGATGCTAAAGAAGCAGGTGTTGCCGGTACTCTTGAGAACGGTATTATCACATTCCCCACTAATGCGCTTCTCACAACCGCAACTAATCTCAGCAGCTTCTATTATGCAAACACCAATGGCGCGTTTGCTCTCGTATTGCCCGATACCTATGCTACGATGTCAGCCGACCTCACCAGCACCGGTGTGACCAGCAGTACTGCCCGTCGTTTGACCAACAACACTCCGCTTTCGCGCCGCGACCTCCTCTACAAGGGTAAGGTTCGCGTAATTAGCGAAATGGTCGACAGATTCTAATCCCCATCCCTACATACTCATCGAGGCGGCTTCCCCCACGAAGCCGCCTCGATTCGTTTATATACACATAATCCGATTGCAAATAACGAATCTTTCAGATTCGGTTGATTGTCGGATCATTTACCGAGGGTGACCTCGGTGGCGAGTCGCCACTGACTACCTGTTAATGATTGCTCCGCAATCTATACCTCTCGCCACAATCATGTGCTGCGAAATATACCGGCACCACACGATTGCGAAGTAATCATTAGATAATAGCCGGTGGTAGCCGAGCGCAGCGAGGTCACCACCGGAAACCGGTGCATATGTAGTCGAATCTGAAAGATTCGTTATTGATTTCCGGTTAAAACGATTATCTTTGCTATATTAAACATCTAAAGACCATGAGTTTTACCAAACTGACATATCACATTGTATTTGCTACAAAAAATAGAATGCAAACAATCACTGCAGAACATGAACGCGAATTATATGCAATGATACACCACATTATTAATAAAAATGGAGGGTATTTGCATCGCATCAATGGCATGCCTGACCATGTGCATATTCTTGTCGATTTACCGCCAACGATAGCAGTGGCAACATTCATTCAAGCAGTAAAACGGGAGTCGAGTGCAATGATGAGTAATTCTGTCGCCAAATTTCCGAATTGGGTAGGGTGGCAGGAAGGATATGGATGTTTCTCCTATTCGGCTGCCGATATTCCGAAAATAAAAAACTATATTATCAATCAGAAAACACATCATAAAACCATTTCATTTGTAGAGGAATATAGAAATTGGTTGATTGAAATGGGTGTTTCGCCTGAGGCGCCGTATTTCCCGAAATAACTAATCTTTTAGATTCGGTTGGTTGCCGGATCATTTACCGAGGGTGACCTCGGTGGCGAGTTGCCACTGACTCCCTGTTAATGATTGCTCCGCAATCATTGTGCAGCGAAATATACCGGCACCACACGATTACGAAGTAATCATTAGATAATAGCCGGTGGTAGCCGAGTGCAGCGAGGTCACCACCGGAAACCGATGTATATGTAGCCGAATCTGAAAGATTCGTTATTGATTATAACTTCGCCACAATCACGCCGACGCAATTCAATCGGCATATATTGCTTTCTGTCATTTCGATAGCGCATGTGGAGATTTTTTGTGCATTTATTTGCTTTTTTGGCAAAAAGACTATAATTTTGCAACTCAAACAATACGATGCAATATGATTTCAAGATATTCGCGCTTTGCAATGCCGACCTCACAGCTACTATCAGTCGTGGTCGTCGTCTCTTTCCGCAACAGGGAGGGGTAAGCAAGTCGCGCCTATCATTATTATAATAAACGAACTTGATGCTCCCCGATGTTTTAAAATAAGGGGAGCATCTTAATTTATAAAACAAAAGCAATTAGTCATGAGTAGACCATTGAGAAGTGCAGCAAGCACACAAGGACGCCGCATGGCGGGAGCACGCGCTCTGTGGCGTGCAAACGGTATGAAGGAAGAGCAAATAGGAAAACCTATTATTGCCGTCGTCAACTCGTTCACTCAATTTGTACCGGGACATACCCACCTTCACGAGATAGGACAAGTCGTCAAAGAGGAAATAGAAAAACTCGGATGCTTTGCAGCCGAATTCAACACCATCGCCATCGACGACGGTATCGCCATGGGACACGATGGAATGCTCTATTCGCTCCCTTCGCGCGACCTTATTGCCGACTCTGTGGAATATATGGTCAATGCACACAAGGCTGATGCCATGGTGTGTATCTCCAACTGTGACAAAGTGACCCCGGGCATGCTTATGGCTGCAATGCGATTGAATATTCCGGCAATTTTTGTGTCGGGAGGTCCGATGGAAGCCGGTCGTTTGGGCGACCGTCCGCTCGACCTTATCGACATCATGATTGATGCTGCCGACGATTCTGTCGACGATGATACAGTCACCAAGCTCGAACAGCGCGGATGCCCCACTTGCGGAAGCTGTTCGGGAATGTTTACTGCCAATTCGATGAACTCACTCAACGAGGCAATCGGTCTTGCTTTGCCTGGTAACGGTACGATAGTGGCTACGCATGCCAATCGTCGCGAATTGTTTAAGAAGGCGGCTCGACAAATCGTTGAAAACACGTATGCATATTACGAAAATGACGATGAAAGTGTATTGCCGCGCAATATCGCCACTCGTCAGGCTATGCTCAACGCCATGACTCTCGACATCGCAATGGGTGGCTCTACCAATACGGTGCTTCACCTTCTTGCGGTAGCCAATGAAGCAGAAGCCGACTTCACGATGGCCGACATCGACGCTCTGTCGCGTAAGACTCCGGTGTTGTGTAAAGTGGCACCTAACTCGAAATATCATATTCAGGACGTGAACCGTGCCGGTGGTATTCTTTCCATCATGAAAGTGCTTGCCGACAATGGCATTATCGACACTTCGGTGAAGCGTGTCGACGGTATGACTCTCGGAGAGGCTATCGACCGCTATGCTGTGGGTGGCAAAGATTTTTCGGCAGAAGCAGAGACTATGTGGAAAAGTGCCCCCGGAGAGAAGAAAAATCTCGTGCTCGGCTCTCAATCTTCATATTACGAAGCTCTTGACACCGACCGTGCTGCGGGTTGCATCCGCGATTTCGAGCATGCCTACGTGAAAGATGGCGGTTTGGCAGTGCTTCGCGGAAACATTGCACTCGACGGATGTGTTGTTAAGACAGCCGGTGTGGATGAAAGTATCTTCCACTTCCGTGGCACAGCGAAAGTGTATGAATCGCAGGAGGATGCCGTCAACGGAATCTTGCGCGATGAAGTGGTGGCAGGCGACGTGGTGGTTATCACGCATGAAGGCCCCAAGGGAGGTCCCGGTATGCAGGAGATGCTTTATCCTACAAGCTATATCAAGAGCAAGCACCTCGGCAAAGAGTGTGCTCTCATCACCGACGGACGTTTCTCCGGCGGTACATCGGGCCTTTCAATTGGTCACATATCTCCCGAAGCTGCTGCCGGTGGAAACATCGGACTTGTTCGCACCGGCGACATTATCGATATCAATATTCCCGAACGCACTATCTCGGTGGAACTCTCTGATGAGCAACTCGCGGCAAGACGTGCCGAGGAGGAGGCTCGCGGCAAGCAGGCGTTCACTCCGCGCAATCGCGACCGCGTAATCTCAAAGGCACTCCGTGCTTATGCTTCGATGGTGACATCGGCTGACAAAGGTGGTGTTCGTCAATAATCCTTCACCATTAATCAATGAAGTCTATGAACAATGAAATGATAACCGGAGCAGAAGCCCTGCTCAAATCGTTGATAGAAGAGGGTGTAGACCTCGTATTCGGGTATCCCGGCGGTGCCATCATCTCCGTTTACGACAAACTCTACTACTATCAGGACAAAATAAAGCATATTCTCGTACGCCACGAGCAAGGAGCGACCCACGCCGCCCAAGGCTATGCCCGCGTAAGCGGCAAGCCGGGTGTGGTAATCGTCACTTCCGGTCCGGCGGCAACAAATGTGATAACCGGTCTGAGCGATGCGATGATGGACAGTACTCCGATGGTGGTAATCACCGGTCAGGTTGCATCGTCGTTTCTCGGCTCTGATGCGTTTCAGGAGACCGACGTGGTGGGTATCACTCAGCCCATCACCAAATGGGCTTGCCAGATACGCCGTGCCGAAGATATTCCCGCAGCGGTGGCTCGTGCATTCTATATTGCAAATTCCGGTCGCCCCGGTCCTGTGGTGCTCGATATTGCGAAAGATGCGCAGGTGGGCAAACTCAATTGGGGTGAGTACAAAAAGTGTAATTTCATCCGCAGCTATAATCCCTATCCGGTCATCAAAGATGAAGATCTTCGCCGTGTGGCAGATATGATAAACGAGTCGGAGCGTCCGATGATACTTTCCGGACACGGAGTGATGATTTCGGGAGCGGAAAAAGAACTTGCCGCATTTGCCGAAAAGGGAGATATTCCTGTAGCAGCAACACTCCTCGGCTTGTCGACCATGCCGTCTGACCATCCGCTGTATAAAGGTATGCTCGGTATGCATGGAAACATCGGCCCGAACGTAAACACCAACCGTGCGGATTTGCTTGTCGCTATCGGTATGCGATTTGACGACCGTGTCACCGGCGACACATCCAAGTATGCCCGCCAGGCAAAAATCGTTCATATCGACATCGATTCATCGGAATTTGACAAAAACATCAAGACCGATGCCACCATACATGGCGATGCCCGCGAGGTGCTTGCGCGTCTCCTTCCGATGATCAACAAAACGAAGCACACGGAATGGAATGCAACATTCGATGTGTGCCGTGCCGTTGAGGATGAAAAGGTTGTGAAGCGCGAAGTCTTCCCCGATGAGCCGACAGGCGCAATGAATATGGGAGAGGTGGCCTACAAAGTATCGAAAGCCACAGGCGATCGCGCAATTCTCATCACTGATGTAGGTCAGAATCAGATGTTCTCATCTCGCTACTTCCGTTACACCGAACCTCGCTCGATTATAACTTCCGGCGGTCTCGGCACGATGGGATTCGGTCTCCCCGCATCTATCGGTGCCAAGATGGGTGCACCGGAACGCACCGTATGCTTCTTCACCGGCGACGGTGGTCTGCAAATGACCATTCAGGAGCTTGGTACGATACTCGAATATGGTACCGATGTAAAGATAATTCTTCTCAACAACAATTTCCTCGGCAATGTGCGCCAATGGCAGCAATTGTTTTTCGGTGGACGATTCTCGCAGACTCCGCTTGTCAACCCCGATTTCTGCGCAATAGCCCGCGCCTACGGAATTGGTACGGAAGAGGTTGCCTCACGCGAACAGCTCGACGGAGCTATCGAACGCATGCTCAACCATAAGGGTGCATATCTGCTCAATGTCAACATCGATGCTACCGATATGATTTTCCCGATGACTCCTGCCGGAGCGGCGGTTGATACCATTATGCTCACCCCAACCGAGAACTATCCGGTATAATTCCCCACTGTTACGATATGGAAAAGCAATTATTTACAGTCACAGTCTTCTCCGAAAATCAGGTGGGACTGCTCAACCAAATATCTATCATCTACACTCGTCGATGTCTCAATATCGAAAGTCTGTCGGTGAGTCCTTCGTCGATTAAGGGCATCCACAAGTTTACGATTACGACATGGAGCGATCGCGAGACGATGGAGAAGGTGATAAAGCAAATCGATAAGCGTATCGATGTGCTTAAGTCGTTCTTGTACACCGACAACGACATTGTGTATCAGGAAATAGCACTATATAAGGTGCCGACTATCAAACTTCTCGAAGAGAAAAACCTCGAAGTTATCATTCGCAATCACAATGCCCGCATCCTTGAAATCACGCAGGAATACACCGTGATAGAGAAGTCGGGACACTCGGATGAGACTGAGGCTCTCTTTGAAGAACTCAAGCACTACGACATAAAGCAATTCGTCCGTTCGGGCCGCGTTGCTATCACCAAGTCGCCGATAGAATACGTCACTCTGTTCCTCGAAAAGCAGCGCGAACGTCTCAGCCAAATCAACGAATGCAACAACTAAGAGAATATACTCATCGATATTTTCTTACGGCAGGCAAATGCGATGCGTCGCAACATATGCCGCTGTCGCTTATCGCACGCCACGTCATTGAGGTTGCTACCGAGCATGCCAATGCGTGGGGAGCAGGATATGCCAATCTTATAGCCCACAATGAGGCATGGGTGCTATCACGTCTTACTATCGAGATGATTCGCTATCCCGGTATAAACGAGGGATATGAACTCACTACATGGGTAGAAGGATTCAATAGGCACTATTCGGAGCGTAATGTTGAGATAAAGGATGGTAATGGCGAGATTATAGGCTATGTGCGTTCGATATGGTTTTCAATCAATATCACCACCCGCCAGCCGGCTGACTTGTCGCGCTTGCAGGTGATAGCCGAAAATGTCGGCGATCGCCCTTGCCCTATAGCCAAGCAAGGTCGCCTTCGTCCGGTGACCAACCCGCTGTCGGCAGAAGCATATCGCTTCCGATATAGCGATATCGACTTTAATCGACATGTCAATACGGTGCGCTACATGGAGCTTATCCTCAATCAGTGGGATATCGACTGGTACGACCGTTACGACATATCCCGATTTGAGATAGCGTTTCTGCATGAAGCCCGCTTCGGCACAGAAGTCATTGTCCCGGTTGAAAAACTCGATGAGTCCACTTATGTAGCAGAGATTTTGGAAGGAGACAAAGCAATTTGTCGCTCAAAAATAGCTTTTAGACAACAAAAATGACGTTTTTTAGCGTAAAATTTGACAAATTATTAAGCAAATACCAATAAAAAGGTGTAAATTTGCACACGATTTCAAAAAACGGAAATAACTTAATTGAATATATTATGGCAAAAATGAATTTTGGCGGTGTTGAAGAAAATGTAATGACCCGCGAAGAATTTCCCTTGGAAAAAGCACGTGAAATACTCAAAGACGAGACCATCGCAGTCATCGGTTACGGTGTACAAGGTCCCGGTCAGAGTATGAACCTCCGCGACAACGGTTTCAATGTAATCGTTGGTCAACGTCAAGGTAAAACCTATGAAAAGGCTGTTGCAGACGGATGGGTACCCGGTGAAACATTGTTCGGTATCGAAGAAGCATGCCAAAAAGCTTCTATCATCATGTGTCTTCTCAGCGATGCTGCCGTAATGTCGGTATGGCCTACTCTTAAGCAATATCTCACTCCCGGCAAGGCGCTTTATTTCTCTCACGGATTTGCAATCACTTGGAACGACCGCACCGGTGTAGTTCCTCCCGCTGATATCGACGTAATCATGGTTGCTCCTAAAGGTTCGGGTACATCTCTTCGTACCATGTTCCTCGAAGGTCGCGGCTTGAACTCATCTTACGCTGTTTACCAAGATGCTACCGGCAAGGCTCTCGATCGTACCCTTGCTCTCGGTATCGGTGTAGGTTCCGGCTACCTTTTTGAAACTACATTCATCCGCGAAGCAACATCTGACCTTACCGGCGAACGCGGTTCGTTGATGGGTGCAATCCAAGGTTTGCTTCTCGCTCAATACGAAGTGCTCCGTGAAAACGGTCACACTCCCTCTGAAGCATTCAACGAAACAGTTGAAGAACTCACTCAGTCACTCATGCCTCTCTTCGCAAAGAACGGTATGGACTGGATGTATGCAAACTGCTCTACCACCGCTCAACGTGGTGCTCTCGACTGGATGGGCCCGTTCCACGATGCTATCAAGCCCGTTGTAGAGAAGCTTTATGCTAATGTGAAGTGCGGTAACGAAGCTCAGATTTCTATCGATTCAAACTCTAAGCCCGACTATCGCGAAAAACTCGAAGCAGAACTTAAGGCACTCCGCGAAAGCGAAATGTGGCAGACTGCCGTAACTGTTCGCAAGCTTCGTCCCGAAAACAACTAATCGTCAGTATCGATTTATAGTCAAAAGCGGTCTGTTGCACATAAGCAACAGACCGCTTTTCTGTTTATTAAAGCGTCGTTTTTTGGTGTTGAAGCAGTGGTGTAAGTTGATGGCTTCGCAAAAGGGATTTTGAGGACTTCTCTGCGAGTTCTTGTGCTTCTGTTAGTGTTACTGCTGCGGGTTGTGCGCGTGCCTGAGAGTGGCTTAAAAATGCACCTGAGAGCAATCTGATATTTGGCGATGATTTGTCGTATGGGTTGCGAGGAAATAGTAGACCGTCATAGGTATATATGGAAGATAAAAAAAGAAGCCGTCCCATTGGAACGGCTTCTTTTTTTTATCGAACGAATAATTGATTATTCAGCTTCTTCGATAGTAACGGCGCGACCGAGAGCTTGGTACTTTTCGCCGAGGTCAACGAGGTTTTCTGCGCTGATAGTGCTTTCGAGTTGTTCAGCAGGAACACCAACTTTGATAAGTTGTTTTTCAACGCCAGCTACACGGTTCTTACGGAGACGAGTGTTGATTTGGTCGTTACCGGTGTAGTTGTCAGCCCAACCTGTAAGGATGTATTTTTGGTTGGGGTTGCTCTTCATTACTTCTGCTACTGCATCGAGTACGTTGATATCTTTTTGAGTGAGCTTAGATACGTTGATGGGGTAGTAGATAGTTGCAAGAGGAGCCTTTTCTGCTTCTTCAACTACAACTTCAGCAGGACGTTCAAGGCAAGCCTTGAGTTGCTGTTCGAGTTCAGCAATCTTAGCATCTGCTGCTTGGAGACGAGCGCGGAGTGCATCGCAGTTTTCGGGCTCCGGGCAAACGGGAACGATAGGAGCATTCCATTCGCGCTTTTTGAAGAGGTAAGTTACACCGAGGTAAGCTTGGAGGTTGCTTGCTGATTTGTTCCAGCCTTCACCAACTTCGTCGCGGTGGTTGTCGAGTGCGCTGTAACGGATGTCGAGTGAGAGTTGTACTGCATCGCTAACGTTGAATGAGTTGATGATACCTGCACGAGCGGTGAGGATTTCATCGTCCATGTGCTTCCAACCATCACGTTCGCCGTTTTCTTTGTATTCGGGAGTGAAAGAGAAGTAGCAACCACCACCTGCATAGATAGAGAGGTTGTACTTACGACCGGGTTTGTAACCGCAAATCCAGTTGGTCATGTTGAGCATTACGTCGAATACCGGACCTACTTCGTGGAATTCTTGTTTGTAGTGTCCGTTAACCATGGGTTGACCGTTAACGCCGATTTCAGAAAGACCTTTAATCTTCAACCAGTTAACACCTGCGCGGAGTCCGATGATTGGAGAGAACCATTTGCCGGCATAGATACTTGCGGCAGGAGATAAACGGTCTTGAAGGTCGCGGTGGATGTCGTTGGGTGAGAAGAATACGTTCACACCACCTTCAGCTGTGATAAACCAGTTGTCTTTAAACTTGTTGAAGAGATAGCCTTGTGCAGGGTCTTCAACATAAGTAACTTCTTGCTGCTGAGCAGATACGCTTTGAGCAAAGAAAATTGAGCACAAAAGTGCTAAAAATGTAATTTTTTTCATAGATAAATATGAATAATTGTTGATAATTGATGCTATGTTGGAAATTGGGTGCTAAGTTAGCATAAATTTTTCGATAATGAGTTAATTTATGGAAAAATTATTTGATAAAAATCTCACAATCATTAATTTCTGCCAATTTTGACTCCAAAATAGTTTAGCGGGCGAGGTATTCTTTCACGCGTTCGAGTACGGCAGGAGCGGTGAACCCGAATTTTTCGTCGAGCACTTTATACGGGGCGGATGCTCCGAAGTGGTCGAGTCCGAAAATTTCTCCATCAGCGCCTACGATGCTGCGAAGAGTGGAAGGAAGTCCGGCAGTCAATCCGAATGTCTTTACTCCGGGGATGATGACGCTGTTGCGGTAGGCTGCGGGCTGCATGTTGAACAAGCCGATAGAGGGTACTGAAACTACGCGAGCAGCGATACCTTCTTCTTCGAGTTTTGCGGCTACATCCCAGAGCAACGATACTTCCGAGCCATTGCCGACGAGGATTACTTTCGGGTCGGCTGCGTCGCGAACGATATATCCGCCTTGGCGTGTGCCTTGCGCATCGGCATAGCGGTCGCCTGACGTGGAAGGAATGTCGGTAACATCCTGACGGCTGAGAATCAAGCCGGTCGGGGTCTTGTCGTTGTTCATCGCCATTTCCCATGCCACAGTGGTTTCTGCGCTGTCGGCGGGACGAAGTACGAGCATCGAGGGGCGTCCGCTCAGATTGCGAAGCTCTTCGAGGAGGCGAATTTGGGCTTCTTGCTCAACCGGCTCGTGAGTCGGTCCGTCTTCGCCTACGCGGAATGCGTCGTGAGTCCAAACATATTTTACGGGAAGCTCCATGAGTGCAGCCATACGGATGGCGGGTTTCATGTAGTCGGAGAATACGAAGAATGTGCCACAAGCAGCGAGCATGCCTCCGTGGAGTACGATGCCGTTCATGATTGATGCCATAGTAAGCTCTGCTACGCCTGCATGGAGGAAGCCTCCGTTGAAGTTGCCTTGCGAGATGGCTCCGGCTTTCTTGAGGAATGCTTCGGTCTTGTCGGAGTTGGCAAGGTCGGCACTTGATACAATCATGTTCTTTACATATACGGCAAGTTCTGAAAGAACGTTTGCCGATGCCGTGCGGGTGGCGATATTGGGCTTGTGGGCAATTGATGCGTAGTTGATGAGCGGGAGATTGCCGGCGAGTTGGTCGTCCAACTGGGCGGCAAGTTCGGGGTTGGCTTCACGCCATGCGGCTTCTTCTGCGCGACGATTCTTGACGATGGCAAGAAGTTCTGCGCGACGGTCGGCATAGAGTTGAGCCACGTCTTCACGAATTTGCCATGGATCGTTGGGGTCGCCTCCAAGGTTTTCTACGGTCTTTTCGTAGCTTGCTCCGGATTTTGAGAGCGGTTGTCCGTGGGTACTGCATTTGCCTTCGAAGTTGTCGCCGTCGGCAGTGACGCATCCGCGTCCCATCACGGTGTTGCCGATGATAAGGGTAGGACGTTCTGTCTCGGCAATAGCTTGGTCGAGGGCTTTTGCTATTTCCTCGGGATTGTTACCGTCGATTTCAATTACATTCCAGTGCCATGCACGATATTTGGCTGCGGTGTCTTCGTCGGTGACGGCATCTACATCGGTCGACAACTGCACTTTGTTGCTGTCGAAAAACATGATGAGGTTGCTCAATCCCAAATATCCGGCGATACGTGCCGCTCCTTGAGAGATCTCTTCTTGAATGCCACCGTCGGAAATAAATGCGTAGGTCTTATGTTCTACCCAACTGCCATAGCGTGCGGCGAAAAATCTTTCGGCAATTGCCGCTCCGACAGCCATAGTATGACCTTGTCCGAGGGGACCGGAGGTGTTTTCGATACCGTGTGCCACATCAAGTTCGGGGTGCCCGGGAGTCACGCTTCCCCATTGACGGAAGTCGCGAAGCTCAGCGAGAGAGTATTTGCCGGTGAGGGCAAGTACGCTGTAAAGCATGGGAGACATGTGACCGGGATCGAGGAAGAAACGGTCGCGGGCAATCCATGTGGGATCATCGGGATCGGTGATTAGATACTTGGAATAAAGTACGTTGACAAAGTCGGCACCGCCCATAGCGCCACCGGGGTGTCCAGATTTGGCTTTTTCAACCATTGCGGCAGCAAGGATGCGTATGTTGTCGGCCGCTCTATCCAATACCTTGGTATTCATTTTTTATATAGTTATAAAAAGTATACAATTAATTTAATGTACGAAGGTACAACAAAAGTTCAATACTGACAAATTTAGTCTTTGGAAACTTGTAAATATACAAATATTATGCTGCTTTTGATGTGAATATGTAATAAATTCGGCGGTTGGGAAGCATGATTTGCTCAAAGAAAACGATAAAAGTAGATAATACGGGAAATTGTCGTTAATTTTGCAGAATAAATTTTAGAGAAACGTCTATGGCATCAATCATAAAACTTGTGAGCGACACGCTTCAGTATCGCGGAGTGAAGTTGCAAAATCCTCATCACGCGGAAATTCCCGAAGGAATCACTGCAATAATCGGACCTAATGGAGCGGGAAAGTCGACGCTCGGTCATATCATTGAGAAGGGTTGGAATATCTGCACTAATACGATACGTGGAGGACGTGAGGATATGACGATTCGCAGCATTGAGTTTAGTGATATTCATTCGCTCGCCGGCTTTAAAGTAAGCTATTATCAGCAACGATTTGAGGCGATGATGAATGATGAGGTGCCTACGGTGGCAGAATTGATGGGCGACCGCATTGCCACAGAGCGTTGGGCGGAGCTTACGGAGCGTCTGCATCTCCATGATGTAGAGACGAAACGAGTGAATTTTCTATCGAGTGGGGAGCTTCGCAAATTGTTGATAATAAATTTGCTTTTCGATTTGCCCGATGTGCTTATACTTGATAACCCATACATAGGCCTTGATGCCGATTCACGAACCTTGCTCAATGATACGATTGTGGAGATTGCTGCGCGAGGTGTTTCGGTGATTTTGTTGTTGTGCAATCCTGTCGATATTATCCCATCGACTACGGCTGTTATTCCTATCGATAAGATGACCATCGGGGAGCCGTTTATGGTGGCCGGCGATGTGGAGGCAGCGCGTGAACGTATAGCCGGATTATTTGACTATTCGATAGATATTGAGGACTTGCCTGACATGACTCCTGAAAAGGAGGATTTTGACGTGATGTTCAGTCTCAATCATTGCCAAGTGAAATATGGTCGCAGGGTGATTCTTGAGGATGTGTCATGGACCGTGCGTAGTGGAGAGTGTTGGTCATTGACCGGACCTAACGGTTCTGGAAAATCAACGTTGCTGAGTCTTGTGCATGCCGACAATCCGCAGGGATATTCCAATGATATAACGCTTTTTGACCGCCGACGCGGGTCGGGAGAAAGCATTTGGGATATAAAGCGTCGCATCGGTTATGTGTCGCCGGAGATGCATCTTTACTTTAGCGATGCCGGAAGTGTGGCATCAGTTGTGGCTCAAGGACTTAATGATACTGTAGGATGCTTTAAGATGGTAAAAGACCATCAGATGGAACTTGCGATGAAGTGGTTGAAAGCGCTGAAGATAGAGCATTTGGCAGAACGCAGATTCAACACTTTGTCGGCCGGAGAACAGCGAATTGCATTGTTGGCTCGTACGTTTATAAAACATCCGCAACTATTGATACTCGACGAACCGCTTCATGGTCTTGATGCCGCCAGAAAACGGGTGATTCGCCGAATAATCAATCAACTTGTGGCTCGCTACGGGATTACGCTTATCTATGTGACGCACTATCTTCCGGAGGTGCCGGAGTGTGTCACTAAAGCGAAATGTCTCGCCGGACGCTAAGGTTGGGGAAATTTACGATAGTATTCCTGTAGGATATACAATATGTTGAAATAGAATCCGTCGGGGTCTTTATCCTCTGACTTTTTGATGGTTATATAGTCGTAATACGGCTGTATATACTCTTGTGCTTCGGCTATATATCCTTGGAAGTTGATGATATTGTATTCGTGCTGTGGATTGATTACCATCCATGCGTTTTCTTGGTCGAGACCGGTGCCGGTCGACGCTATTGCCTCTAAAATGTGATTGAGACGGAATTGCCAGATGTTGGCAATGTTGTTTTTTTGCTTTTCGCGCAGTGCGTATATAAGGAAATTGATTTGGCGTAAATCAAACGGGTCGTCGCGGAGCGACAGCTCGGCATATTTGATGATTGTGTCACATTCGGCTTTGGTGTGTTTGCTTTTGTAGTATTGTTCCTCGATTTTCTGTGAAAATTCCGAGCGACGATATGGGTTGTAGTCCTCTTGAAATACGTATCCGAGATACAGATGTCGGAAATCGTCAAGGTCCATTACGGTGTCGTTGGCGATATACATATCCATCAACTTCGGATAGTAATATTTGGATTGTGGGTCGTTGACCTCTTTCTTTATTGCCTCCATATCCGGCTTTTGAACTTTGATTTTTTTGCTGTTGCGAGGAGTGGTGGCATATGAAGATACAGCAATAAGTGATATGGTAATGAATATAATAGTGCGAATGATTTTCATCTGAAAGTATATATTTATTAGCGTAACAAATATGCCCGTAAGGCGGGCATATTTATGTAACGTGAAATTATGCCGAAATGTTACTTCGTCGGTTTGTTTTTTTGTTCTTTAATATTTTCCGGATATGACACGCGGGCATGGTATATGGTGCGTAATCGCTCGCTAAAAGATGCTTTTATCTCACTTATATCTCGGAATGAAAGGGGGGAGTCTTGTAACAGGCCATCGGCAATTTGTCCGTCGACAATTCGATTAACCAATGCAGAAATAGCTTCCGGGGTATGCTCGCTGAGCGACCGCGATGCTGCTTCGACGGCATCGGCCATCATCAGAATCGATGTCTCTTTGCTTTGCGGATTCGGTCCCGGATAGGTAAACGGCTCCGGATCCACATCTTCGCCCGGATGGGTGTTGCAATATGTGTTGTAGAAATATTTTGCTTTGCCTTTACCATGGTGTTGGGCAATGAAATCTTTGATTACAGCGGGAAGTTTGCTGCGGTCGGCGCGTTTGAGTCCGTCGGTGATATGTCCGATGACTACACGAGCACTTTGTGTCGGGTCGAGCACATCGTGGGGATTTATGCCGTGCTGATTTTCCGTGAAAAAAGCGGGATTGTTGATTTTTCCGATGTCATGGTACAATGCTCCCGCACGCACAAGTTGCACGTCAGCACCGATACGGTGGGCTGCTTCGGCGGCGAGATTACTCACTTGCATTGAGTGTTGGAATGTGCCGGGACATTGCTCTGACAATTCGCGAAGTAGTGGATTGTTCACGTCCGACAACTCTACGAGGGTCACTTTGGATGTGAAACCAAACAGTTTTTCAAATATGAATATAAGAATGTAGGCAAATGATATGAGTACGGAATTGACCGCGAAGCAACCGAATGCGCGAGGCGAGAGTTTGTCGAGTGTGCCGGAAAGTACTACGTCTATTGCGATGTAGGCTACGCTATAGGTGACGAATACCGCCAATGCCGTGCGCAACAGTTGCGAGCGGCGCGACAGGTCTTTGAGCGTGTTGATTGCTATCTGACCTGCCATCACTTGCATGAAAATAAATTCCAATGGCGCTGTGGCAACGATTGCACAGAACATTATCACGATAATGTGGCAGAATAGTGCTGTGCGAGAGTCGAAAAACACTTGTATCATTATCGGAACAATGACGAATGGAGCAAGATACAATCCGCCGTTGAATGTTGTGGCCATTACGAATGCGAATACCGTAAATCCGGTGAGCAACACCATAATAAACAGCATAGAGCGAGTGTCGTTGAATATTGCCGGCCGGAAATAGCAAAGATATGCGTAAAGACCAATGAGGAGTGTCAGTATATATAGGAATTGTCCAAGAAAACGATAAATGTTCTCTTTGGCTGCACCGGATGTTTTTTCGCTTATGATTTTTTCATAAGTTTGGAGGAGGGTATATAGTTGAGGAGTTACGATGTCACCTCTGTCGATAATGCGTTCCCCTTGTTGAATAATACCGATAGGAGCGAGCGCTTTTTGGTAAAGGTCCTCACGCAAACGATTGGAGGCAAGGGTATCCATCACTATATTTGGCGACAGGTGTTCCGACAAGTCGATAGCTTCGATTACGGTATGGTAGTCGGTCCCGGGGAGCAGACTGTCGAGTTTGGCATATGCCATTTTGGGGGATAAGAATCCTGCGGTCGATCTGCTCGTGGCGATATTGTTGCTGATGAAGCGTACTGTCGGCAATTTTCCCGATTTGATGGATGAATATGTAGATTGGTCTACAATTCCGTTGTCGAGGATGGTTTTTATTTCGGATATGAGTCGGCTTCGTTGGGTTTGACTCAACGGACTTGCCGGCATGGTGTTGATGCGGGTGGTCAGAGCTGCCAATGTGGCCTTGCTGTTGTCGGTCAACTGCTTGTAGACCGGTTGAAACTTCGCGTCGATGCTGTCTTTTACCTCACGAGAACTTATCGAGTCAAGGTAGATGGGCATATCGGATGGCGCGGTCAGCAAGGAATAGCTCCATGGTTTCCCCATTTCATATATGTAGTGGTCTCTGTCGTGGTGGGGAAACAGATAAAACAGTATCAATGTCGACGCAACGAACAATGCGCCGCGAATGAGGGTTATATGAGAGAGACGTTTCATCTTTGGATTATTGATTAATATACACGGGCTGCGCGTTGCACACCGTTTATTTTTTTGACCTTATTGCAGAGGTCGGTGACGATTTCGGTATCTTCAACAAGCACAGTAAGGTCGCAATGGAATACTTCTTTGTCGGCTGCGATGTTGAGTTTGCGAATGTTGAGCGACATGTTTGTGGAAATCACGGAAATCAACTCTTGCAAAATGCCGAGTCTGTCGATGCCCTCTATGCGAATGCTTGCAAGGAATGTGCCGCTCTGTACTGCCCAGCGTGTGGCGACAATGCGTGGTCCGTAGCTCGCTTTGAGCATTGCTGCGCGAGGGCATGTGAGGGCATGCACCGTTACGGTGTTGTCCTCTTCTACAAAGCCCATTACGTCATCGCCGGGAATCGGATTGCAACAATCGGAACGGTTGAAGTTGGCATCGTTGTCGGTGTATCGAAGGATATAGGTCTCCTTCATGTTGATTTTCGGTTTTTCCGACGTCTCTTCGTCTTTGGTCTTATCTTCCTTTTTGCCGCGACGGAACAGCTTGTCGAGCAACGATGGTGAACTCTTCTTGAATGATTTGATTAGATATTCGTTGAGCGTGATTTCTTCGTTGCCGAGGGCGAGATACAATTCTTCGCGGTTGGCGAGACGGAAATTGCCGAGTATCTTGGTGATTACTTCATTGGTGGCCGGAACATCTTGTGTCAGTAGAAATTCTTCGAATATCTCTTTGCCTCGGTCGATGGTGGGCTGTTGGTTACGACGTAATGCGGCACGCAATCGGGTTTTTCCCTTTGCTGTGGCAAGAAAGTTAATCCACTCCGGGTGAGGAGTTTGGGATTGTGAGGTCAATACCTCTACTTGGTCGCCGCTGCGCAACTTGTGGGACAGCGGTACGAGTTTGTGGTTCACCTTTCCTGCAATGCAGTGCGAGCCGATTTGAGAGTGTAGCTCAAATGCCACGTCAAGCACGGTGGAATTGTTGGGGAGGGTGAGTAGTTCGCCTTTAGGGGTGAATACCACTATTTCGGAAGAGAAGAGATTGAGTTTAAGCGTGTCGAGGAAGTCGATGGCATCGGGCGACGGCTCTTCGAGGATGTCTTTGATGGTGTGGAGCCATGCGTTGAGTTCGGATTCTTCATCTCCTTCGCCGATTTTGTATTTCCAGTGAGCGGCAAATCCTTTTTCGGCAATTTCATCCATGCGTCGAGAGCGAATCTGGACTTCCATCCAATTGCCATCGGGACCCATCACGGTAAGATGCAGTGCCTGATATCCGTTGGCTTTGGGTACGCTTACCCAGTCGCGTGTACGGTCGGGGTGCAGGCGATACAGGTCGGTTATCGCCGAATATATGTTCCAGCAGATGGTCTTTTCCATCGTCGGGTCGTCGCATTCGAAGATGATGCGGCAAGCATACAAGTCGTAGACCTCTTCAAAGGGGATGTGTTTGGTCTCCATCTTGCGCCAAATGGAATAGACCGATTTAAGTCGGGCTTTAGCCTCGTATTTAAGCCCCATGGAATCGAGCTTTTCCTTGATGGGGATTGAAAAGTCATTATAGACTGCGCTACGCTTTGCTTCCGTAGCTCTAATCTGCTCGCTGATGCGTTCGTATGCGGCAGGATGCTCGTATTTGAAACTCAAGTCTTCAAGTTCGGTCTTTATTGCAAACAGTCCGAGACGATGGGCGAGGGGTGCATATATGTAAAGGGTCTCACCGGCAATTTTGTATTGCTTGTTCGGAGCCATTGAACCGAGGGTGCGCATGTTGTGGAGACGGTCGGCCATTTTGAGGAGTACAACACGGATGTCTTCCGACATGGTGAGGAGCAGCTTGCGGAAATTTTCGGCTTGAGCCGACGCTTTGTCTCCGAAAATACCACCGGAAATCTTTGTCAGACCGGCTACAAGTTGGGCAATCTTTTTCCCGAAATGTTGCTCGATGTCTTCGACGGTGTATTCCGTATCTTCAACTACGTCGTGGAGGAGTGCGGCGCAGATTGAAGTGGAACCGAGTCCGATTTCCTGATTGGCAATTTTGGCAACAGCAATAGGGTGGAGTATGTAAGGCTCTCCGGAACGCCGACGGATACCTTTGTGGGCTTCGCGGGCAAAACGGTACGCACGTTCGATTATCTCAACTTTCTTGCGATGATTACTGTTGAGATAACCATTGAGTACATCTTGGAATGCCGCTTCTATGATGCGGTCTTCCTCTTCCGGTGATAGCTGTTTTTTTTCCTCCATAATGCAGTATTGTTAGACCATATTGCCTATTTCGGCAATATATAAACACAAACTTAGCGAAAATCATTGAAACAATGGCAAAAAAAATTACTACTTTTGTGAAAAATTTTCGACGATGGCTATCGCCGATGTGAATTTATAAAAGAATTAACCGTCTGAAACCAATGGAAAAGTACGATTTTGATAAAGTAATAGACCGTCGTGGCACCGGGGCAATGAAGCTCGATGCTTTAGGTGAAATGTTTGGCCGCAACGACATATCGTCATTTTGGATTGCCGATATGGATTTTGCGGTATCTCCCCAAATTATAGAGGCTCTGCGTAAGCGTTTGGAACATCCCGTATTCGGATATGGAATGGCTCCCGACAGCTATTGGAACTCGATTATAGATTGGCTTGACCGCCGTCATGGATTCAAGGTGGCGCGAGAGGAGATGACATTTGTTCCCGGAGTGGTAAAAGGGGTGGCTCTCGCCGTTAACTTTTACTCCAAACCGGGTGATAAAATCATAATTCAACCTCCGGTATATCATCCGTTTAAGATGGTAATCGAGGGTAACGGTCGTATTGCTCTCAACAATCCGTTGCGTCGCACCTCCTCAGGCTATGAAATGAATATGTCACATCTTGAACAATTGATGGCTGAGGAACATCCGACAATGATGATACTTTGCAATCCTCACAATCCGGCGGGCATACAATGGGATGCTGACACGCTTCGCAGTGTGGCATCGCTTGCCGTGAAATATGGAGTGAAGGTAGTGTCTGACGAGATTCATGGTGATTTGATGCTCTATGGCGGTCGTCACTATCCGTTTGCTACCGTAAGCGCAGAGGCAGAGTCGGTGGCTATTACGTTAGGTGCCCCTTCAAAAACGTTTAATATCCCCGGTCTTGTAAGTTCATGGATTGTGGTGAAAAATCACGAACTCCGCACCCCGTTCTTCAATTGGTTGATGACCAATGAATTTGACTCTCCGATGATGATGGCGACCATAGCAACGGAGGCCGCTTATAAGTATGGAGAGGATTGGCTCGGACAGATGCTTGAATATGTGGAAGGAAATATTGCCGCTGTTGAAAAGTATCTTGCTGAAAACGAACCTCGCATTAAGCCGATGCGTCCGCAAGCCTCATTCCTTGTATGGCTTGATTGTCGTGAGTTGGGGCTTGACCAAAAATCGTTGGTGGATTTGTTTGTCAACAAAGCCGGATTGGCATTGAACGATGGCACAATGTTTGGTGCTGAGGGGGCAGGCTATATGCGTTTTAATGTGGCATCTCCGCGAGCAGTCGTTCTTGATGCCCTCGCTAAACTTTGCAAGGCGTTGAAATGAGTTTTCGACGAAAGTACCTGAAAAATGTGAGAAATTACAGATAAAAAAACAAAATAACAGCTAATTTTGACCCGCGTCGTTGGTAATCGGCGCGGGTCTCTTTTTTACTAACCAATTAGGAAATCAACCGCAACAGATGGTTGAATGACCTTAAAATTTATACTTATCATGAAGATTAAATGTTTACTTGTGGGGGGAATGCTTGTTGTAGGCGGCATTACCCAAATCAGTGCTAACCCAGTGGCTCAAGACGACTTTTCGGCTACGATAAGCCTTAAGGTACCAGGCAATGATGCTCGACATTACCGGTTGAAAACCCAATCCGGAGATAAACTGGTGGCTGATGAGGCACTTCCGATGATAATCACCCGTCGGGTTGTTTCACTCGATAATCGGGAGCGAGTGAAAGTGACAATTAAGGCTACTGAAGATATATACTTCAACTATGGTGAACAACTTACGACAGGCTATCGACATGCCGACTGTTTGTTTTATATGCCCGGATTCTGGTATCGCAAGAATTTAAGATCTCCGAAAGAGGCACCGTCATTTCATACGTCAGATAGTTGGACTGTGCGCGAAGATCGTTTGAGTACCCCGCTCACTGCGGCATTTGACGAACGCCAATGTCGGTCAATGTCGGTGATACGCATAGATGAGTTCGGTAAAGAGGCGTTGACAACTCACAAGGAGGGGGAAATTATCCTTTCGGGAGAAACTTCGATTGGTTATACCGGTTTTGAAAATGACAACGGTAATACGGTGCTTTCTTATGGCTTTCCATATAAGGAGACTCCCAAAACTTATATTCGCAAATTGACACTTGCTCCATCTGTAGAGGCCTATCAGCATCTTTGTAAGGGCGATAGTGTACAATTGGAATGGGAGGTGACCGAACGTGTTGTCGCTGATTTTTCGGAGTGTGTGCATCGTACTTGGGAATATTGCTATGATACTTATGCTCCGCAGGTGGTAGAAACTCCCTATACGATTGACCGGATGAAAGAAGTGATGAGTAACTTTTTTGAGGAAAGTTTTGTCGAAGACGCTCCTGTGTGCTACTATTCCGGTGTAGAACTTGAAACGGCGACATGTGCCGTAACTGATGTTGTAGAAATCGGTTTCGTAGGACGTATTTTGCTCAATGCTTTCAATGCATTGGAATATGGCGAAGAACATAATCGTAAGAAGCTTGTGGATGATGCTAATGCCATTTTCGACTCATATCTGCAACATGGGTTTACTGCTGCCGGCTTTTTTAACGAAGCATTTAAGTATAAACGAGGGTGGACAGAGGCAAATTTGAGCATCCGTCGTCAATCGGAGGGCGCTTATGCTGTGCTTTATTATCTTGATTATGAGAAGCGGCATGGACGCAAACATCCGCAATGGGAAAAACGTATCATAACGCTACTCGACAGTTTTGTGCGCTTACAAAATCCGGATGGTAGTTTTCCGCGCAAATTCCGTGATGATTTCTCTATTGCCGATATAAGCGGAGGTAGTACACCATCGGCAACTTTACCGCTTGTGATGGCTTATAAATATTTCGGAGATAAACGTTATCTCGCAAGCGCGAAGCGTTCTGTTGAATATTTGGATAAAGAGTTGATTTCCAAAGCTGATTATTTCTCGTCGACGCTTGATGCCAACTGCGAAGATAAGGAAGCTTCGTTGTACGCTGCTACTGCTGCTTATTACCTTGCTTTGGCTACTAAGGGGGCAGAACGTGAACATTATGCCTCATTGGTCAAAAAAGCGGCTTATTTTGGATTGTCATGGTACTATACCTGGGATGTGCCTTTTGCTCCCGGTCAGATGCTTGGCGATATAGGATTGAAAAGCCGTGGATGGGGAGATGTATCGGTTGAAAACAATCATATTGACGTGTTTATCTTTGACTTTGCAAATGTGTTGCGCTGGCTTGGAAATTATTACGGAGAGTCTCGATTCATGGCGTTTGCCGATGTGATTTCCACGTCTATGCGCCAATTGCTCCCCTACGAAGGGCATATGTGTGGCATCGCAAAGGTGGGTTATTATCCGGAGGTAGTTCAGCATACTAATTGGGATTATGGTCGCAATGGCAAAGGGTATTACAACAATATTTTTGCTCCCGGTTGGACAGTAGCTTCGCTTTGGGAACTGTTTACTCCCGGTCGTGCCGAACGATTCTTGCAAAAGAAATAGCTCAGACATTTATTATGATAAATGAGGGTAGATGGTCAAAACAGACCATCTACCCTCATTGCGTTGTATAGTTTTGATTTATGTCAGATGTTGAAAGTCGGAATCATGTCGGGGTAGATTGTGACTACGGGAAACGCAAATCCTTGAATGGCAAGGCAGATGATTGAACTTGCGATTGCGAGAATCCAGATGATGCCGGCTGTCCATGTCAGTCCGCGCGAGGCGGGACGCCAATGGAATATGGCTGACCCTGTGGCCCAGATGATAGATATGATGGGGATGCCGATGGCAAAAATCAGGCTGATATAAAGACCTAAAGCGGCGAGAGGAGCGTCGGGGAGTACGATGCCGGGGATGGATTGGATGATGGCTGCGGGGCCTTCGACAAGTATGCCGATAAATGCCATGATGAGTGAGAATAGTACCACGGCGAGGACAAAAAGTACCGGGGAGAAAATGACGGCAAAGAAAATGAGCACGATTTTCAATATCCACCCTATGACACTGAAAAGTTTATCTCCGAATGAACGGTCTGATTTTATATGTGAAAATTGGTCGGATGCCCGTTGGTAGCCGGCTTTCACCGTTTGTCCGATTGTGTCGATATTGATGGCTTCGCCACGCATGGCAAGTCTGTTTTCTGCCGTTTTTGCTTCTGGGATTAAAATCCATGCGATTATGTAAAGCAGAATGATAGTCCCGTAGCCGAAGCAAGCGAGCAGAATGAGGAGTAGGCGTAAAAGGTTGGCATTCCAATTGAGATAGTTGGCGATTCCCGATGCGACGCCACCAAGAATTTTATCATCCGGGTCGCGGAACAGTCGGCGTCGGGGAGTGGCGGATGGGACGGGCGGGGGAGTGGCTGTTTGACGACAGTCGTCGGAATCGGCGTTCATCTCTTCGGGACGGCCCATGCAGTCAATCATTTCGTTCACATCGGTGAGCGAAATCACTTCTTTGCCATCTACGAGTTTTTCGCCGAATAATTCTGCGATGCGGCTTTCGATGTCGTTGACAATCTCGGTGCCATCGGCGTCCGAAAATGTGGCGCGGAGGTTGTGGAGGTAATTATCGAGCAATGTGTAAGCGTCTTCATCGATATAAAAGACTTTGCCTCCAAGGTTTATAGGGAATGTACGTTTCATTTTATGCTGGGGATTAGTTGTTGGTAATATGGTTTACTGTGTCACAAAGTTCGTTCCAAGCTGACGATAACTCGCCGAGAAACGCGCGTCCGCTTTCGGTGAGGCTGTAATACTTGCGTGGTGGTCCTTGGGTGGATTCTACCCATTCATAGGCGAGGAGTCCGTCGTTTTTGAGGCGGGTCAGGAGAGGGTAGAGTGTACCTTCGACGACGATAAGCCGAGCCTCTTTCATACGCTTTATGATGTCGGATGCGTATGCCGGCTGCTTATCGAGCAGAAGCATGATGCAATATTCGAGCATCCCTTTGCGCATTTGCGATTTAATATTGTCTACATTCATATCGTTGGTGTATATAGATGTTTGTATGGCACAAATGTATGTAATATATTGGTACTATGCAAAACATAGTACTTGAATTTATGAAAAATTAACAATTGGAGGGTGCCGGAAATGTATTTTGGGGCTGATTGTGTGCTTGGAAGACAAAAAAAAGAGGCTGCTACAAGCAGCCTCCATATCGATTCATGTTTTATGGTTTGGATTAGTTTATGCTAGTTTGGCGAGTGCTTTAGCCATACGGTCGAGTGCTTCGCGGATATTGTCGTCGCTTGTCGCATAGCTTAAGCGGATATAGCCGGGAGCGCAGAACGCATCGCCTGAAACAGTGGCAACGTGTCCCTCTTCGAGAAGATACATTGCGAGGTCGGCATCATTGTTGATGGTGCGTCCGTTGTAGCTCTTGCCGAAATAGCTTGACACTTCGGGGAACAGGTAGAATGCTCCTTGCGGCTCATTGACTTTGAGTCCGGGGATTTGCTTGGCGAGAGATACGACGAGATTGCGACGACGTTCAAACGCTTTACGCATTTCCTCCACACATTCTTGTGAGCCGTTGTAGGCTTCTTCCGCGGCCTTTTGCGCGATTGAAGAAGCGCCGGAAGTGTATTGGCTTTGAAGCTTATTGGTAGCTTTAGCAACCCAAAGGGGAGCGGCGATAAATCCGATGCGCCATCCGGTCATTGCATATGCTTTTGAAACACCGTTGACGATGATTACGCGGTCGGCGATTTCGGGGAACGACGCAAGAGAGGTGAATGAACCGGTGAAGTTGATGTGCTCGTAGATTTCATCGGCAAGAATCATGATGTCGGGATACTTGGCGAGTACATCGACGAGAGCTTGGAGCTCGTCGCGGGTATATACGCTGCCGGTCGGGTTCGACGGAGAGCAGAGTATGATGAGGCGGCTTTTGGGAGTGATGGCCGCTTCGAGTTGTTCGGGTGTGATTTTGAAGTCCTGTTCGATGGTGGCGGGCACAAGTACGTTGTTGCCTTCGGCGAGTTTCACCATTTCTACATAAGAAACCCATGCCGGAGTGGGGATAATCACTTCGTCGTCGGGATTAACCACGCTGAGTATTACGTTGCAGAGCGATTGCTTTGCACCACCCGATACAACGATTTGCTCCGGAGCGAAATCGAGACCGTTTTCATCTTTGAGCTTTTTGACGATAGCTTTTCTAAGCGACATATAACCGGGAACGGGTGTATAGAACGAGAAATTCTCGTCGATAGCGCGTTTGGCGGCTTCTTTTATATGGTCGGGGGTATTGAAGTCGGGCTCGCCGACTGACAAGTTGATAACATCGATACCTTGAGCCTTTAGCTCGTTGCTCTTCTGCGACATCGCTAATGTCTGCGAGGGCGAGAGCGATTGAACACGATCAGATATGTGAGTCATTTTCGCTAATTGAGTTTATAAATTTGCTGCAAAGGTAGCGCATTTCATTGAAATATGAAAGCGAGACGATGAAAAATGCGTCTATTTGTTGATGATGGATTGCTCAGCGGGCTATTTTCTGAATAATTTTTTCTTCAGCCACTCGCGTGTAGGCTCATCGTACACTTTCAGCGCAGCGTAAGCCATGAATATGCAGAACCCGAATATCATCACGTTCATCACGATGGTTTGGTCGAGAGGAGCATCCGGATTTCGGCTTACCCATCCGCCGAGCAAAGTGTAGACAATCGGGTAGTTCACAAGATAGAGCGGATAGGATATGTCGCCGAGAAATTTGCATAAACGGGCCGAACGTCCGCTGACGTTGCTCCCGGCTCCGATGGCGACGATGAGGGGGAAGAGGAGAATGATACACGCCAATTCGTAGATGCCATTGCCCACGTTAGCCTTGCTTCCGCCCACATGAGGCATTATAAGGGCTGCGGCGAGCAGTAGACTTGTTACCCAGAATCCGGCGCGGATATTCACTTTCTTGCCGATTCTCGATAGCAACAATCCGGCAAAAAACGGGAAGAGCAGGCGCGTGGTGCCGATAAGCATATGCTCGGCGTTGAGCACCCATCCGCCGTTCATTGTGTATGCTTGCGCGGTGCGGTCGGTGAGTACACCGAATATGTCAATGTTGAGGGCGAGATTGGCTGTGAGGAGACCGAATACGGCGACAAGTATCGCCAATACGATTTTCGAGCATCGACGAATGATGAGGGCGTATAAGATATTGGCGATATATTCAAAGAAAAGCGACCAGATATTGCCGTTGATAGCGTTGAACTCATCCCATCCGCGGATGTCGAGCGAGCGGGGAGTGGGTATCATTAATATCGACAGTATAGCCATCACCACAAGCATCCATGCCGAGCAATCCTTTATGAGCGGGAACATGTCGGATGTGCCGAAGAAGAAAAACAATACGCCGAGCAACGTGGCGAATATTATCATCGGGTGCAGACGGATAAGACGCCGTTTGAAGAAGCTCCATAGAGTCATGCGGTCCCAACGGTCGTCGTAGGCATATCCGATTACGTATCCCGAAAGGATGAAGAAGAAATCGACTGCGAGGTAGCCGTGATTGACCATTGGTCCGATGGGTCCGGCAAGACCGTACAAGTCCAATTGATGATAGATGACCACGATGATGGCGGCGACGCCACGCAACCCGTCGAGAATTTCGTAGCGAGGTTTCGATGCCAAATATGTGTTGTGATTATTTGCGCTCATGTAAAATTGTTAACGTGATTGAATGTGGCAAATTTACGCTTTGTCGGTGATAAAAACAGAAACAAATCCGTCAAAAAAGTGGCGATTTTGGTTTAATTCACGCCTTATTTCGTGTTTATGTCGATGACTCATTCGCATAAAGTGTGGAATTGTTAAAAAGTAAATCGAAAGCGAATTAACAGTAGTTAAATCATCGACTTAAAAGATGTTTTTAAGCATAAGATAGCTGAAATTTGGAAAAATATTGCTTATTTTGTCCCCGATAAGCACTAACTTATCGGTTGTTTACGAGAGAACCACATGTATCTAATGACTGAATAGCCTGTATTTAAGTATAATGCCTATAATGTGATACCGCTGCAACCATTGGGCTAAAGCTGCCCCCATTGGAACACATTATTATGTTATATTCGGATTATATGCGGATTCGATTGTATCTTAAAATTGCAAAATTGAGACTAATATAATTAATTGTAAAACCCAAGTAAAACTAAAAAATTCCTGCATGAAGAACATTTGTTTTCAAATGACTCGGAAAGCATGGCTCGCCATTGCAATGGTGCTATGTCTTTCTTTCCCGGCTTTGGCGCAGAAGATCACAGTACAAGGTACTGTAGTTGACCCTGCGGGTGAGCCTCTTATTGGAGCCAGCGTTCTCGCACAAGGCAGTTCTGTCGGTACTGCAACAGACTTCGACGGTAACTTCCAAATTGATGTGAATCCCGACGCTTCTCTTATTGTTAGTTACGTAGGTTACAACACTCAGACAGTTGCTGTCAACGGTCGTACCTCAATCAAAATCGTTCTCGAAGAGAATACTGTGGTTCTTGACGAAGTCGTAGCCATCGGTTACGGTGTAGTTAAGAAAGAAGACGCTACCGGTTCTGTATCGATGGTTAAACCCGACGAAATTGAAGCCGGTCTTGCTACTTCGGCACAAGACCTCCTCGTAGGAGCTTCTCCCGGTGTGGTTGTAACATCAAACGGTGGTAACCCTACCGGTGGTGCAACAATCCGTATCCGTGGTGGTTCGTCACTTAACGCAAACAACAACCCTCTCGTCGTTATTGACGGTGTACCCATGACCGACATGAGCTACTCCGGCACAGATGCAATGACAATGGTTGCTCCCGACAACATCGAATCGATGACAATCCTCAAGGACGCATCGGCAACCGCTATCTATGGTTCGCGTGCATCCAACGGTGTGATTATCATCACTACCAAGAAAGGTAAGAGCGGTAAGCCTCAGATCAACTTCTCTGCCAACTTCCACGTTAACACAGCTCGTAATACACTCGACTTGATGGATGGCGACCAATATCGTGCAGCTATCGAAAAGTATGTAGGTACTCCTGAAGCTATGGCTAAACTCGGTACTGCAAACACCGATTGGCAGAAAGAAGTGCTTCGCACATCATTCTCTCACGACTACAACTTGAGCATCGGTGGTACAGTAGGATTCCTTCCTTACCGCGTTTCTGCATCATATACCGATAATCAAGGTATCCTCAAAACTTCGAGCATGCAACGTACTACTGCCGGTATTACATTGACTCCGAAGTTCTTCAACGGTAAGCTCTCTATCACTGCAAACGTTAAGGGTGCGTACATCACTACTCGCAATGCCAATACAGGTGCAGTTGGTGCAGCTACCAGCTTCAACCCGACTCTTCCCGTTTATTCCGGTCAGGAAATCTTCAATGGTTACACCAACCTTGTTCAAGGTAACGGCGCACCTGAAACCAACGCCTCTCAAAACCCGCTTCAAATGCTTGAAGACGAAAAGGCTACTTCTGAAATCCTCCGCAGCAACGGTAATATCCAATTCGACTATGCTCTTCACTTCTTCCCCGATCTTCACTTGAATTTGAACCTCGGTTACGACGTGGCTAAGAGCACTTCGGAAACCACCATCGCTCAAAACTCTATCCAAGCATGGCGTAGCAACTATTCTGACGGTGCCGGTACATTCTATGACGGTTATCAACTCAACCGCAACACAATGCTTAACTTCTATGCCAACTACAAGAAAGAGATTGAAGAAATCAAATCAAACGTAGATGTAATGGCAGGTTACGAATGGCAACGCATGGACTATCACGGTCGCGGTATCTCTATTATGAATACGCTCGGTTATGTAAACGATTGGGCTACCATTTATAACAATGGTGAATACTCTCTCATCGAAGATCCTACCACAGCCGACCACGTAGGCAAAACCTACAACAATGGTGTGATGGACTATTGGGGAAATCGTTTGCAACTCGTTTCATTCTTCGGTCGTATCAACTATGACTTCGACAACACCTACTTGTTGACTTTCACACTCCGTAATGATGGTACCTCTCGTTTCCACAAAGACAGCCGTTGGGGGCTCTTCCCTTCATTGGCTCTCGGTTGGAAGATTATCAACATGCCTTTCATGGAAAAAGCTAAAGACGTAATGAATGACTTCAAGCTCCGTCTCGGATGGGGTGTAACCGGTCAGCAGGACATCAACAGCTACTTCCCCTACATGGCTACTTATGCTATCTCTCAACAATACGGTTACTATCCTTCGCCCAGCGGTGACGGTACTTGGATTTCTCCCCTTTATCCCAATGCTTACGACGAAAAGATTAAGTGGGAAGAAACCACTACTTGGAACGTTGGTATCGACATGGCATTCCTCAACAACCGTATCACTGCTGCTCTCGATTGGTACCTTCGCGATACTGACGACTTGCTCGCATGGGTTCCCGTTCCCGCAGGTATGACTACTTCAAACTACATGAACCGCAACATTGGTTCTCTCCGTAACGTAGGTATTGAAGCTACCGTAGGTGCAAAACCCATCGTGACCAAAGACTTCACTTGGAGCACTACTGTCAACGTGGCTTGGAACAAGAATGAAATTACCAAACTTACCGGTAACGCCGAAACCGATTCGCCCGTACAAGCTACCAACACTCCGTCGGGTACCGGTACTGGCCTTCAATGGCACATGATTGGCGAACCCGCTTACACTTATCGTGTTTATCAACAAGTTTACGATGCTGATGGCAATCCTCTTGAAGGTCAATATGTTGACCAAAACGGCGATGGTTTGATCAACAGCTCCGACTTGATTAACTATCACTCTCCGGATCCCAAGGTGACTTTGTCATGGAACAATACATTCAATTACAAGAATTGGGACCTCGGTATCGTACTCCGTGCCAACATCGGTAACTACGTTTACAACAATCCCCGTTACGAACGTACCCGTCCGGCCGATATCTACGTTCCTTACGGTCTTACCAACCTCCTCAACGACGAGTATCTCTTCACTCAAGTTGACGGTAACCGTATCCTCAGCGACTATTGGGTTGAAAACGCAAGCTTCATCCGTTGCGATAACATCTCTCTCGGTTACACTTGGCCCGAACTTCTCAACAATGCACTTCGTCTCCGCGTGTTCGGTGCCGTGCAAAATCCGTTCGTAATCACCAAGTACAAAGGTCTCGACCCCGAAGTTCAAGGCGGTATCGACAACAACGTTTATCCTCGTCCTGTTACATTCTCATTGGGCGTAGTTGCAACTTTCTAATCTAAAAGCATTAAGATAATATGAAAAAATATAATAAAATTTTCGTAGCCCTCGGCTTGACACTCTCTCTCGGTGTCTCTTCATGTACCGGCGACCTCGACCTTATGCCTGAAGATCCCGATGTGACTACAGCCAATAAGGTAACTATCGAGCAAGCTCTTGCCGAGTGCTATCAGTCGCTTGCCACTGCAAGTTACGATGGCGCCAATGGTAGCCCCATCATTTCCGGATACGACGGAGGTATGGGTACTTTCCAACGTGCGGTATTCTCTCTCAATGAGTTGACTGCCGACACATACTGCTGGAAACAGTTCTCCGATGCAGGTTTCTATGAATTGTCGACTGACAACTTCTCTGCATCCAACCCCATTTTCTATGGTACGTATTCACGTCTTTACGTAGTTATCTCCATCTGTAACGAATTTATTCGTTCAGCTCAAGCCGGTCAATACGTGATGGGTGATAACGTGACTGAAGATGTGGTTGCAGAATATTGCAATCAGGCTCGTATCCTCCGCGGGTTGAGCTACTTCTATCTTCTTGATATGTTTGGCAATGTTGGTTATGCTGATGAATCAGTAGCTTCGGGTACTGCTCCGACTCAATCAACCCGTGCCGAAATTTATAACAAGGTGGTAGCTGAACTTGAAACTATCTCTGCCGCATATGGCAACAATACTTCTGTAGCCTATGGTTATGTAGGAAAGGAAGCATGCGATGCTCTTCTTGCAAAATTCTACCTCAATGCAGGTGTTTTCACCGGTACTCCCGCGTATGATAAGTGCTGGAACAAGTGTGAAGAAATCATTGCTCGCCATTCAGGGGGTTACGACAACTCAGGCCTTGCCAACCATTACAAGACACTTTTCGGTGCCAACAACGATGCATACGATATTTCCGGAAGCCGTGTTAAGGAGATTCTTTGGATTATCCCGCAAAACAGCGAGCACCTCACTTCTTATGGTAACTCTACTTTCATGATGGCTGCCGGTACATCCAACTCTACCGCAGATGCAACATGGTCGATGAGTGCTTCAGATTACAACTTCAACGCTGCTTGGACTTGTATGAATGCCCGTCAACAATTCTCTGAAAAGTTCACTTGGAATTCCGACGGCACTTGCGACGATACCCGTACCGAACTTTGGCGTACTTCAGTTCATGGTTTTACTATCGACAACCCCGACATTAAAGGTTTCGACAACGGTTATGCCAATATGAAGTTCTCTAACTTCGCTTACAATGATGATGGAACTGTGAACGAAGCGGAATCGCCCTCTGCTGCAAATACTTTTGCTGATGCCGACTATCCCGTGATTCGTCTTGCCGAAATCTATCTTACTGCTGCGGAAGCAAACATTGTAGGCAACGCTGGTGATGCAAGCAAAGCACTCACATATGTGAACTATGTACGTGGTCGCGCAGGTGTATCTGCATGGACTGTTGCTGATATGACTCCCGCTAACATCCTCGACGAACGTGCTCGCGAACTTTACGGTGAAAACTGCCGTCGTACCGACCTCGTACGTCATGGCAAATTTGCCGGCAGCGCGTATAATTGGAACTGGAAAGGCGACGTAGCCGAAGGTGGTACATCAATCCCCGTTCACTACGATCTCTTCCCCATTCCTTCGACTATTATCGGTGTGATGAGCTACGAGCAAAACCCCGGTTATTAATCGATTAAAATGTCTAATAACATTAACAAAGATTGAAAATGAAAAAATTCTCAATATTGTTTGCGTGTCTTGTAGCTGCATTCGGATTCGTCGCTTGTGAGGACGATAAGGATCCCGTTTACCAAGACCCGACAGAATTTGTGCTCAATACTCCGGCTACCGCCAACATGTATCATGAGCTTTACGAAGGTGGTACAATCACTTTCACTTGCTCTCAGCCCAACTATGGCTACTCTGCAATTGCTACTTATGGAGTGGAAGTTTCTCTCACCGAAGATTTTGCCGAAGTGCAAGTGCTTGAACCTACAACTCCGACTTCAGCCACTCTCGTTCTTGAGATGAAGCGTTTTGCTCAAGCTATCAACGCTCTTCGTGGAATTTCCACTATCTCTGAGTACACTGATGCCGATCCTATGTCGGTATATGTACGCGCTACTGCTATGATCAGCGGTATCGAAGGTAGTGAAATCACTTCCAATTGGGTTAAAATCAATAATGTGAAGACCTATGCTACTGTTCGCGAACCGGGCATAATCTACTTGATTGGTAACGTACACGGATCAAATGCATGGGTATCTCCCGATGAAAGTAATGCTGCTTCTCTTGAACCGTGGACGCTTAAAGAAAATGCCGACGAAATCGACTCCAAGATTTATCACGGCACATTCTACATCCCTGAACCGGTTGGCGATGATGGTCTTATCTTCCGATTCTATACCAAACTTACCGGTTGGGAAACGGATTCTTATGGTACTCAAGTCGATGACAATCCTATCGAAATCGAACTCTCTGACAATGCATTCTCAGGAAGCATTATGAAGGGTAAGGGTTCATATAAGATTATGGGTTGGACCGGTGGTACATTGGAGATGACCGTTGACCTCAAGGATATGAAAGTTTATTATAAGCAAATCGACTAATTCGATAACAATTTCTTGACTTTCGGTTGCAGGGCGCAACCTTGCAACCGAGGTCATCAAATAATCAACAAAAACAGATATATGAAAAAATATAGCATATTTTTGATGATGGCTCTTGCGCTTGGATTCACAGCCTGTGACGGCTATGAAGAACCCAATCCCGCTCCTCAGAACAACCCGCAAGAAACTATCATGGGCACCGACGGCATCGTTACCGTAGCCAATGGTGAGGCTCTTACTGCCGGTGCTGCAAGCCTCAGTGAAGTAGAATCTGTCGCTGTGCTTGAAGTTGTAGAAGTTAAGGATTTCCCTGCAAGCAGCGAGCTTCAAGTTGTTATGCAAATTTCCAAGAGCGCCGATTTCTCTTCGGCTACCGATGTGGCAACATCTTTGGTTGACGGTATCGTGACAGTGGCTGCTGCTGATTGGCAAGCTGCTCACCTTACTGAATTCGGCAAGAACCCCAAAGCTCAGCAGACTTATGTGCGCTTTGCATTATATGAAGTGATCGGTACTTCTGTAGTGCGTATCGGTCAAACTGCCGACACCTATTATCAGTCTGAAACCACTTCTCTTATGGTGACTCCGTATCCCACCGACTACTTCATTGACGAAGCTTACTACCTCGTATGTTCTTCTGATGGTATGGATGTGGCTAAAGCCCGTGTTCTCGACCATGTAGGCGATGTTTACGACAATCCCGTCTTTACCCTTAAGGTCGACATCGAAGAAGCAGAAGCTGCTGCCGGTTGGACTTGGAAGATTCTTTCTGAATCACAACTCCTTTACGGTGTTGATGCCGCTGCTACCGGCGAACTCAAGGGCGACCTCGTTGTAGGCGGTGAAGCTGCCGTAATCAACCAATACGGTCCGTTCTTGATTTCAATCAATATGTATGAACTTACCTATGAAGTTACATCAGCCGTAGACAATCTTTGGGTTGTGGAATCCGGTAAGGTGGCAGCCAAGAGTCCGATGCTTTACACGATGAACTTCACAGAGTACAAAGGTTATGCTGTATTTACCGGTGTTGACGGTTTCCAATTGAAGACCGATACCAACGCTCGTAAGGCTAAGACTTACGGACCCGGCGAAACTGACGGAACTATTGCTGTAGGCGCAACTGCAATGATTCCTCATGATGTGACAGGTCCGCAATGGGTTGTTGTTAACACTGCCGCTTTGACATACTCTACTACTCTCATCGAGACTATCGGTATCGTAGGTGATGCAGTCGGAAGTTGGAATGACGACGTTGTTCTTACACCCAACGATGACTACACTCAATGGAGTGCTACCGTTGACTTGACTACTGCCGGATTTAAGTTCCGTGCCAACGCTGCTTGGGATATCAACTGGGGTTGGGATGGTGACAACGGTGTGGTCGTTTCAAATGCTCAAGTAGGCGATCCGGGTCACTTCCATGTAGACGAAGCCGGTACTTATGAAGTGGTATTCACTCCCACTGCATTGGCTAAAACTCCCGCTTCGGTTACTTTCACAAAGAAGTAAATCGATTCATTGATTCATATTTCCGGCGGGCGGCTCATTGAGTCGCCCGCTCTTTTTTGCCCTTGTAGGGGTATATTCGCAAAAGCGTAACGAATCTTTCAGATTCGAACGGGCTGTTTATCGTTTATCGGTGGTGACCGAACGTAGGGAGGTCTCCACCGGCTAATAGTTAATGATTGCTCCGCAATCGCTACGCTCACGTCCTATATCCCATAAACACCTTACCAACTCTGTTTTGTAAAGAACTCAACAGGATTGCGAAGCAATCTTTAAAAGTAGCCGTGGGTAACCGAGCGATAGCGAGGTCACCCACGGTGAGTGATGAATCCACCACCCGAATCTGAAAGATTCGTTAATTAAATTGGCAAATTATAATAAAAACATCGGATTCTTGAGCGCTAACTCGAAAAAAAGTGAGTTAGCGCTCAAGAATTGCTGCAATCGGCTGCGATGGAAAAGATTTATGTTAAAAAATTTGCGGGAGCGTGAAATATTGGTTAACTTTGGTGCGTTATTTATAGCGATGGAATCCTTTCGAGATTGGATGTCACTATGATAGCAATTTTAATTAACCTATTTTGTATTACTTTTTTAACCTAAAAAACAAATGAAGAAAATTTTTACTCTTGCTTTGTCTTTTGCAGCAGTAGTTGCGGCTTCTGCTCAATGTTATGTAGTCGGTCCTGTGAATGGAAACTCAGATTGGGCTGATGCTGATAACATCCCTAATTATGCTGAACTTACTGAAAAGGAAGCCGGCGTATATACCGGTGAGGTTTCGTTGGAATCAGGTTGGTTCGGTATTTCTGAAGCAACCGGTACATGGGATGATGTAAACGCAATGCGTTGGTTCCCCGCCGATGGTAAAGCTGCTATCGAAATCGGACAAGAAAAGGCTATTGCAATTGAACGTGTACAAGGTGGTGAAGATGCATTTAATCTTGGTACCGCAGCTACTGTTACTTTCACTGTTGACCTTAACGAAGGTTGGTTCAAGGTGGAATCAGAAGGCGAAATCGTAGTTGATATGAACTTGTATCTCCGTGGTGGTGGCACAGATCCCAACTGGGGCGCTCTTCCCGAATATCAATTCACTGAAGATCCTGCCGGCACTTGGACTCTCAATACTACTGTAGAAATTTCTGAAGGTTTCAAGATTGCCAATCCCGGATGGCTTGCAGACCTTAACTTCGGTTCTGCTCCTGTTGAAGAAGGCGAATCTGTACCTGCTGTAGAACTTGGCACTCCTTATACTCTCTATGCCGGTGGTGACAGTGGCAACCTCTTCTTCAACGAAACGATCACTGCTACCAAGATGGTTGTTACCATCACTGCTGATGGTGCTACTCTTCTCGTAGAAGGTTCTGTAGGAGCTATCGAAGATATCGAAATCGATAGCAACGAAGCAGTTGAATACTACAACCTCCAAGGTGTGAAGGTTAACGGCGAACTCCCCGCAGGTCTCTACATCGCTAAGCAAGGTGTTAAGACTTCTAAGGTAATCGTTAAGTAATCGACCCCCTTACGAATAAAAACACAGTCGGGCGACTCCATCGGAGCCGCCCGCTTTGTTTCTCTGCCTCCGTCGCGGATTGAATATAGCAAGATTGCTCTACAACCGCTACGGCTGCTGTGTTTGTGTTTTCGACGCGTTTGTATAGGATTGCGAAGCAATCGCTACGGCGATTTTAATCGGACGCGAATAATAAAAGTGAAATAAATTTTGCAGAATATAACTAATTAGTTATATTTGTGGTGTGAATACAATCAGTGACAAGCAATCGGATATTCGTGTTATTTATAAAACAGAAGAATTTAATCGGTTTTATGAAGGGCTGAGTAGTCGAGTGCAACAGAAGTTTAAATATACGCTGAATATCATTCAGACAATATATGCAATTCCAACTAAATATGTCAAACATTTAGAAAATACGGATTTGTATGAAATGCGTGTATCTATTAGCACTAATGAATATCGTACAATATTGTTTGCGATTGATCATGATAGTTTGATACAGGCGACGAAGATTGTTTTACTTAATGGATTTGTGAAAAAATCCACGAAAGATTACAATGCTCAAATAGAAAAGGCAGAACGAATATTAAAAGATTTGGAACTATGAGACAGCTTGATGAGACTAAATTGGCAAAGTTATCGACGACAAACCGTATGCTTGACGAAGAATATGGAGAACATGGCACGCCTACCCGCGATGCATTTGATGAGAAATCGATTGCATGGTTTTATGGTGAAATATTGCGAGACAGACGGAAGTCGCTTAATCTTACCCAAAAACAACTTGCCAAACGAGTGGGTAGGGAGCAAAGTTATATTGCACGTGTTGAAAAAGGAGAGACCGACATCCAAGTATCAAGTTTCTTCCGTATAGCTCACGCTTTGGGAATAGAGTTTCGCCCCACGTTTGTAGTACAGCAGACATAGTCGGCAGCGATGAAGCGGGCGACGGAATCGGTGGAGTTGGGACCGATGACTTCGTCGGCAGCGGAGCGGACTTCGGGGAGGGCGTTTTCCACGGCGACGGCTACGTCGGCAATTTCCATCATGGGAAGGTCGTTGAGATTGTCGCCGAACACTACGAGTCGGTCGGCGCCGACAGCTTTTTTTAATCGTTTTATAGCAGCAGCTTTCGATACTCCAGGGGCAAAGACTTCGAGGATGCCGGTGTCGGGCCCGAAGATGTCGATGTAGGCGGACACAGAGCAAGCTCCTGTGGAGCGCAAGGCGTCGGCGAGGGCAAATATACGCCGACATTCGCCCATCGCGAAATAAAGCGCTACAGAGCCTTCGACGGTCGTCGCTTCGTTGATGTAGAAACGCTTTAGTGCGGCATGCTCGCGCTCAGCGACAAATTTGCGCTCCTTTTCCGACATATTGCCGTGGTAGTAGACTCGCATCATAGAGTCGCTGCCCAGAGTGTAGACAAACGGTGTGACGCCGTATTTGCGAAACAGCAGTTCTATCGCTTCGCAAGCATAGGGATGCATGGTCTGTGCGTGTTCGTAGCGCTGCTTGCGGCGGTTCCACAGAGCTGCGCCGGTCATCACCACAGCCGGTAGGGAGGTGGCGGTTGCCGAGAGCAGAGGCTCCACGGTGGCAGGCGTACGGGCTGTGGCCACGGTGATCAGCGCCCCTTGTGCGGTGAGGTCGGAGATGATGCGGGCAGTCTCGGTTGAGACGCGACTGTCGGGCGCGAGAAGCGTCCCATCCATATCTGAAACATAAAGCGTAGTCATTGGTGCAAATTTACAAAAATTTTCTTGCAACGGAAGTGGCGAATTACTACATTTGCGGTACTTATTCAATACAATCAAACGTCATTAACCATTATGCTCGAAATTAGCGAGATAAGAAATGCGGCAGAAGTACTCAGAGACGTGGTGCGTCACCCCCATCTCATTGCCGCTCCCAAACTCCGCCAGGGTTGCCAGATATATCTCAAGCCGGAGTGTCTACAGTTTACAGGCTCATTCAAACTCCGCGGAGCTTACTATAAGATATCGCAACTCTCCGACGAGGAGAAGTCGCATGGTGTAATCGCCTGCTCGGCCGGCAATCATGCCCAAGGGGTGGCGTTCGGAGCCACTCGCAACGGCATTCGCTCGCTCATCTGTCTGCCCGCCGGAGCGCCTATCTCCAAGGTAGAGGCGACCAAGGGCTATGGTGCCGACGTGTGTCTTGTGCCGGGAGTCTACGACGATGCCTACCAGCGTGCTCTTCAGTTGCGCGACGAATTTGGATACACGTTTGTTCACCCGTTTGACGACCCGAAGGTGATAGCCGGACAGGGTACCATCGGGCTTGAAATCATCGAAGAGATGGACGATGTGGAGGCTGTGATAGTGCCTATCGGCGGAGGCGGACTCATCTCCGGTGTGGCGCTCGCCATCAAGACGCTTCGTCCCAATGTGAAAGTCTACGGTGTGCAGGCTGCCGGAGCGGCATCGATGTTTGCTTCGCTCCACGACGGTCATATCGAGCGTCTCGACTCTGTGCAGACCATTGCCGACGGCATCGCCGTAAAGGAACCGGGGGTAAATACGTTTGCTCTCTGCAACCGCTATGTCGACGAGGTGGTCACTGTCACCGACGATGAGATTGCAGCAGCCATTCTCGCTCTCATCGAGCAGCAGAAAATCATTGCCGAAGGTGCCGGCGCGGTATCTGTTGCCGCTGCCATGTTCGGCAAGTTGCCTATCGAGGGGAAAAAGACTGTGTGTCTTGTGTCGGGGGGCAATATCGACGTTACGATTCTCAGCCGTGTCATCACCAGAGGTCTCACCAAAAGCGGGCGTAACTATGCTGTCACCATCGATTTGCTCGACAAGCCGGGTCAGCTTTCCGACATCTGCCATATCATCGCCGAACTTGGTGCCAATATTATCTCCGTCACCCATGAGCGCACGAGTGCCAGCACGCAGATCAACGGATGTACGCTTCGTATCGTCATGGAGACGCGCAATGCCGACCATATAGAGCTTATACGTCGCGGAATCACTACAGCCGGCTACACGGTGCTGAACTAAGTCGCACCCTCAATTGTAGGCTATTGACGCGGTAGCTCGATGCGGAAAGTGGTGCCTACGCCGGGTTCTGATGATTTGACGTAGATGTGACCATCGTGGTATTGTTCGATAATGCGTTTGGCGAGGGTCAGACCAAGTCCCCATCCGCGTTTTTTCGTTGTATAGCCGGGATTAAATACCGTTTTGAAATTTTTGCGTGAGATGCCTTTGCCGGTGTCTGCTACTTCGACGTAGGCTTTGCCGCGCTCTTCGCCGGTGGATACTCGGATGGCTCCCGTGCCCTCCATTGCGTCGACGGCGTTCTTGATAAGGTTTTCCATTACCCATTCAAACAGTGGCGTAGAGAGGGCTACATGCATGTCGTGGGCGGATGTGTCGATGGTTAGGGCGATGCGTGAGGATATGCGCGATGCCATGTAGGAAGCGGAGCGGGTGACTACGGCGTTTAGCTCCTCGCGTTCCATTTGCGGGCGAGAACCGATTTTGGAGAATCGCGCGGCTATGGTGCTCAGGCGCTGCACATCTTTGTTCATCTCGGCAGTCGTGGCAGGGTCTACGCCTTCGGCATCGAGCAATTCCATCCACGCCATCAGCGAGGATATCGGGGTCCCAAGTTGGTGAGCGGTCTCTTTCGACAATCCCACCCACACTTTGTTTTGCTCGGCTTTCTTTGTGGAAATCACTGCCCAATAGACGACAATGACGAAGATGAGCATTACCAATATCTGTATATACGGATAGTAGCTGAGACTCTTGAGCAGGCGGGAGTCTTCGTAATAAAGGTGTTGCGACATCTCCGGTGAAATCTCTATGTGGATTACGTTGGGGGATGTGCGCAATGACTCAAGTTTTTTCAGGAGAAAAGCATTGTTGGCATCGTAGTCGTCGACAGTGGGAAGGTCGAAGTTTCGACTGTCGAGGATATTGCCGTCGTCGTCGGTGAGCAGAACGGGTATCCCGGTGTTTCCCTCGATGATGCTGAGGAGAAAGTCGACGTTGGTGGCTGTGCCTTCGGCTACGTCGGCCGATTTAATCAGCTCGCGAGTAGCGTCGGCCCATATCTGCATTCGTGCGCGTTCCTGTTCGGAGAGGTCGCGTACGAGATTGTTTGAGACATAGAGAAATATCAGCACGAGCACGACCGACACCACCATAAACAAGATAGTGCCATATCGCCGTGTATCGTAGATATTTGCCATTGGGGATTACTTTTCGCGCATAAATACGTTGATGGGGGTTCCGTGGAATTCCCATGTCTCGCGTATCTTGTTTTCAAGGTAGCGGCGATATGGCTCTTTTACCCATTGGGGAAGGTTGCAGAAGAAGATGAATGTGGGTATCGGAGAGCCTTTGAGCATGGTTACATACTTGATTTTTATGTATTTGCCCTTGTTGGCAGGGGGCGGATATGCTCCGATAGCTTCGAGCATCACGTTGTTGAGTTGTGATGTGGGGATGATGCGCTTGCGGTTTTTGTAGACATCGACTGCCGTTTCGAGTACTTTGAGGATGCGCTGCTTGGTGATTGCCGAACCGAAGATGATGGGAAAGTCGGTGAATGGGGCAAAACGGCTGCGGATAGTCTCTTCAAAGTGGCGGATGGCTTCTTGCGACTTGTCGGTCACGAGGTCCCATTTGTTGACGCACACGACAAGACCTTTCTTGTTTTTCTGAATGAGCGAGAAGATGTTTACGTCCTGACTTTCAATGCCTCGTGTGGCATCAATCATGAGGATGCAGACATCGGAGGCTTCGATGGCACGGATGGAGCGAATCACCGAGTAGTATTCGATGTCTTCGTTGACTTTGGTCTTTTTGCGAATACCGGCGGTGTCGACGAGATAGAAGTCGAAGCCGAATTTGTTGTAGCGCGTATAGATAGAGTCGCGGGTTGTGCCGGCTATATTGGTGACGATGTTGCGGTCTTCGCCGATGAATGAGTTTACTATCGATGATTTTCCGGCGTTGGGACGGCCTACGATGGCAAATTTGGGGATGTCTTCGAGGTTTTCAAGCTCGTCGTCGTCTTTGTCGGGAAGGTCTTTAACCACAATGTCGAGGAGGTCGCCGGTGCCAAAGCCGCTTACAGCCGAAATAGGGGAGGGGTCGCCGAGTCCGAGGCTGTAAAATTCGGCAATATTGTAGAGCCAATCGTTGGAGTCGACCTTATTGGCAACGAGGATGACCGGTTTGCGGGACTTGCGCAAAATTTCGGCTACGTGGTCGTCGAGGTCGGTAACGCCGTTCATGGCATCGACCACGAAGAGGATTACGTCGGCTTGTTCGATGGCAAGATGTACCTGCTTGTTGATTTCGCCTTCAAAAATATCTTCGGAGTTGACCACCCAACCACCGGTGTCGACGATTGAAAATTCACGTCCGCACCAATCGACTTTGCCATACTGGCGGTCGCGGGTTGTGCCGGCTGTTTCGTCGACAATGGCCGTGCGAGTCTGAGTCAAACGGTTGAAGAGGGTGGATTTGCCCACATTGGGGCGTCCTACGATTGCTACAAGTCTTCCCATATATATTGTTGTAAGTGTCAGTTTATTGCAAAGTTACACAAATGTTTTCAATCTTTTGCTATTCGATATATCCGAAAGTGCGTAGTTTGTTCTCGCGATTGCGCCAGTCTTTCTCCACTTTTACGTATAATTCGAGAAATACACGTTTGTCGAAAAATTTTTCGATGTCTTTTCGCGCATCGGTGCCGGTTCGTTTCAGCATTGCCCCTCCCTTGCCGATAAGGATGCCTTTTTGGCTGTCGCGCTCCACATACACGACTGCCATGATGTGGATGGAGTCATCTTTTTCATCGAATTTTTCGACGATGACCTCAGTCGAATAAGGAATCTCTTTGTCGTAGTTGAGCAGAATCTTTTCGCGTATGATTTCTGTGACGAAGAAGCGTGCGGGCTTGTCGGTGAGGGCATCTTTGCCGAAAAACGGCGGCGATGGTGGCAGCAGCTCGACGATGCGTGTCATGATACTGTCGACGTTGAAGCGCAACATTGCGCTTGTGGGGAATACTTCTGCTTTTGGGAGAAGTTCTTTCCAACGGGTGATTATCGCTTCGAGGTCGGCATTGTTTTTCAGCAAGTCGATTTTGTTGATGACAAGAAGTACGGGAAATTTTTCCTTAGCAACGCTTGCGATGAAATCGGCATTTTTGGTAGGATCTTCCACTACGTCGGTTACGTAAAGGAGTACGTCGGCATCGGTCAGTGCGCTCTTTGAAAATTCCAGCATGCTCTCTTGGAGCTTGTATTTGGGCTTGAGCACACCGGGGGTGTCGGAAAACACTATCTGATAGTCGTCGGTGTTGACGATGCCCATTATGCGGTGGCGCGTGGTCTGTGCTTTGGCAGTGATGATGCTCAACCGCTCGCCAACGAGATAGTTCATAAGTGTGGATTTTCCTACATTCGGGTTGCCTACGATGTTGACAAACCCTGCTTTATGTTGCTTTTCTGTCATGATGAGAGATGTTTGTTATAAACAAAGAAACAAAAATAGCATCCAAAGAGATGCTATTTTTGTATATTCTTAACCTTGGATAGCCGATAACGACTAAATGTCCCAGATTACGTAGAGTGCGCCCCAAGTAAATCCTGCGCCGAATGCGGTGAGGATGAGCTTGTCGCCTTTTTTGATGCGGTCTTTGTATTCGTCAAGACACAAAGGAATTGACGCAGCACTTGTGTTGCCGTAATGCTCGATGTTGACAAGCACCTTTTCCGGAGCGATTTTCGCACGATCGGCCACTGCTTCGATGATTCGGAGATTGGCCTGATGGGGGATAAACCAATCTACGTCGGCCATCGTGAGGTTGTTGCGTGTGGCTACGTCGATGCTCGATGTCAGCATGTTTGTTACAGCATGCTTGTAGACAGCACGTCCGTCTTGATAGATGTAGTGCTCGGCTGCATCGATTGTATCGTGAGTGGCGGGTTTTACCGAGCCACCGGCTTTCATGAGCAGATGCTCGCAGCCTTCTCCGTCGATGTGGAATACTCCATCGATGATACCGACATTTTTTTCGGTCGGTTCAAGAAGCATGGCTCCTGCGCCGTCGCCAAACAACGGGCATGTGGTGCGGTCGGTGTAGTTGACCATCGACGACATCTTTTCAGCAGCAACAACAACCACTTTCTTATACATTCCGGAACGCACGTATGCAGCTCCGTCTTGCAATGCTACGAGAAAACCTGCGCATGCGGCCTGAATGTCGTAAGCATAGGCGTTCTTGAGTCCGGCACGGTGTGCAATGATTGAACCGGTCGACGGAAAACGGTAGTCGGGATTGGATGTTGCGCAAATGAGAAGGTCTACCTCTTCGGGTTTTGTGCCGGTCGACTCAAGGAGTCGGTTGACGGCTTGTTCGCCCAAATAAGATGACCCTTCGCCCTCTTTTTTAAGAATGCGACGTTGCTTTATGCCCACACGAGTGGTAATCCATTCGTCACTCGTGTCGACCATCTGCGACAGCATCTCATTGTCGAGAATGTCGTCGGGGGCATATGAAGCTATGCCGGATATTCTTGCATTAAGCATGATAACCGGTTATTATACAGTAGCGTTCTTTTCGATAGCGATTTTGCCACGGTAGTAGCCACATTCGCCACATACAGTGTGATATACATGCCATGCGCCACAGTTGGGGCAAAGTGCGAGGGTGGGAGCTACAGCCTTATCGTGAGTTCTACGCTTTGCTGTTCTGGTCTTTGATTGTTTGCGTTTAGGATGTGCCATTTTCTTTTATATTATTTTTACGTTTTTAATTATTATCGTCGTTTTTTAGTTTCTTCAATTCGTTCCATCGGGGATCTACGTTCTCTTCGGAGTCGGTAGATTCGATTTCGTCGATCAACTCGTCGGCAAGCGCTGCGTCTTCTTCATCGGCGATGCGAGCACGGTGTTTGTTGAGCTTCGCACTCATGGCTCGGTTGCACTTTCCGGGAGCATGAACGTGTTTTAACGGTATTGCAAGTTCTACCGTGTCGTATATCATATATGCAACATTGAGGTAGTTGTCGCTTTCCGGAATTTCAAGCACTTCATCGGAGTCGTCGTTATAGCAGTCTCCATATTTGACGGAAATATGATATTCGGTGTCGATGTCATATTCCAAATTATCCAGGCAACGGTCGCAAATGAGTGTGACGGTACCTGTAATCGTGAACTCCAAATCGTACATTCCGCCGCGATTATTGGCTGCGAGATGCACTTCAAGGTCAGCCTCATGAATATCGGAGCTTTCCATATCAATGAAAAACTGCTTATTCAAATGGTAGTTAAACTCTTGACTACCAATAGGCATAGCCTTTAATGGGAGCTTAAAATCCGAGAATTTTCCCACAATATTTTACGTTAAAACCGCCGCAAAGTTAGGCATAATCTGCAACATAATCAACGATTTGCGCATTTTTTTTGATTTTGTGCTGCTTTTATGCGTGTAAGCAGATGCTTTGACGGCATGTGAAACTTATTTTTCGAGAGAGGCGAGAATTGCACGCAGTTCGGCATCGGTGGCTGTCAGACGCGAGCGACATTCGGTAAGTAATTCCGATGCTCGGCGGGTGTAAGCCGTGAGATGGTCGATGTCGGTATCGTCGCTTTGCATTTTGCGAAGGATTTCTTCAAGTTCGGCAATCGCTTGTGCATAGCTTAATTCTTTGACTGAAGAGAATACGGGAATTTTATCGTCCATATCGAATATTTTGAGTCGTTTATTTTGTGATAGATGTGATTGTTCCATCGGCGGTAATGGTCTCTATGATAGACCCTTTTGCTACGGCATTTGCCGAAGATATGTTTTTGCCGTTGCAGCGAGTTATGGTATATCCTCGGCGCAGAGTCGCCATTGGCGAAAGAGCTTTGGTGAGTTGGGCGAGCGAATCGAGCCGTCGGGTTTCTTGATTGATGAAGGTATGTATCGCATTGGTTATCGACTCTTGTCGGTGGTCGAGCGATAGCATGGCGGGAGAGATTCGCCGAGAACTGATTTGCGACAATTCCAAGCGGGCATTTTGCAATCGCGATTCGGCTTTGTCGATGACTGTCTGCGGCAGCATTGGTAATATGCCTTGGAAGTATGCAAGTTGCTGAGTCATTCCGGCTATACGATCGGAAACGTGCCGATGGATGTCGGCGGCAAGCCGTTGGAGAGTATCGATTGCTTTGGTGCCTTTGGATATGAGCCATTCGGCAGCCGCGGTAGGGGTCTTGACTCGCATATTTGCCACGTAGTCGAGGACGGTGATGTCGCGTTCGTGTCCGATTCCGATTACCACCGGTATTGCAAATTGTGCAATGGCGGCGGCGAGATTGTAGTCGTCGAATGCCTGAAGGTCGCTTGTGGCTCCTCCTCCGCGTATTATAACCACTCCGTCCCAACAGTCTATTTGGGCTGCGATGCAGCGGAGTGCATCAATGATGCTTGTCGGTGCTTTTTCTCCCTGCATTACGGCGGGAAACAATTTGGAGGAGAATCTGAGATGCGCCGGGTTGGTGTACAATTGATTTATGAAGTCGCCGTATCCTGCCGCTCCGGGAGCGGATATGATGGCTATGCGTTGTGGAATATCGCACCATTGCAGGCGGCGGTTGGCTTCGAGTATGCCTTCGCGTTGTAGACGCAATAGTATTTCACGGCGGCAGCGCATCATGTCGCCCATTGTATATTCCGGATTTACTGCCGTGATGTTGAGTGATAATCCGAATACCGGATGCATTTGTGCGGAAACTCGCACCATCACCTTGATGCCGGTGGTAAATTGTTGTCCGGTAGAGTTTAAAAACTCGCAAGCGATGCGTTGGTATGTCGTCGACCAGATATTGGCACGGACACGGGCTTCGGTAGCTCCGGTTTCGGTGTTTTTTTGGAGCAATTCCATGTAGCAATGCCCTCCGCGCACGGCAACGTCGCTAAGCTCGGCGGTAACCCATACGCCTTGTGTGGCCGGTACCGTTATGAGCGAAGCTATCCGCTGTAGCAGAGAAACGAGAGTTATTGCCGTCTCCATGATTGTGCTTATTTTACCGGGGAGAATTTTTTGCCGGTCCAACGATATGAGAGGGACGGAAGAAAATATGAGTTGACTTCGTCGATGTCTTCTTTAGATACGAAGTCGGGTAGATTGTTTGTCAATGTGAGGGTACCGGTAGAGGTGTCGTAATCGTAGCTTGCGATGAGAAACGGTACAATCATCTCTACAATCTCTATGTTTTTACGTCCGTTGTCGTTGAGCCAATCGCGTAGAGTGGGCGCGGCAAAAATTTTGTTGCCGAGAGAAGTCCACGAACTGTCGTAGAATGAGATTCGGCTGTCTTTGGCAGGCATAGCCATTGTCTCAATTACCATTATCAGAGAATCTCCGGAAGTGGGGAGTATTGCGATTTGATATGATGTGGATTCAGTCATGTCGATACGTATATCCATCGGGGTGATGGATGTGATGCGTGATGAGCCGCTGAGGGCATTGGTCGACGGGGTGTCGGAACCGCTGTTATAGTAATCGACCATATCGAGACGTGTATTCTTGTCTAACAAGGGGAACAGAGCCGACGGTGCGGAGGTAAATGCGTTTGTCGCCGTCAGTTGTGCCATAGCCGACATGATTGATACACACGCGATTATGAATGAAAAAATGCAACGTTTCATATCCGAATGTTATTTGCGTTTTTTTGATTTTTTAGTGCCGCCTTTACGTCGTCCTCCGAAATGATCGGCCGGGGACTCCGACTGTTCGTTGGCATGCTTGTCTTTACGGCGCGACAAGCGACTATAGTCCTTGTCTGGGTCGGCTATTTCAGCAAAAAGTCGCTTTCCGAAGAAGTCGTTGCCTTTGAGACCATTGACCACCCGCTTTGCATCGGCTTTTTTTACGTCGAACAGCGAGTAGCGTGGCATAAGGTCGATACGTCCTACATCGACACGCGCTCCGGTGAGATTATGGTTGAGAATGTCAATGAGGTTGCCGGCGTAGAATCCGTCTCCTTTACCCACGTTGATATAGATACGCGCCATGCCACGTTCGGCCGTGCGTCGGTCTTTTTCTGCGTCCGACTTTGGACGTGAGATTTCTTTTTCTTTTCTGTCTTTACGCGACTTGGATTTTTCGTCGATATGCTCGATGACCGGAGCATCTTTGTAGTATTCGAGCAGTCGGTTGAATTCGAGAGATAATACGCGCTTGAGCAAATCTTCTTCCGACAGCCATCCGAGTTTGCGACTTATGCCGGGGAGGTATTTGGTGATTTCTTCCTCATCTACCTCTACGCGCTCTATGCGGTCGGCAAGATTGTAGAGTTGCTTTTCTATGATGTTGCGCGGAGAGGGAACCTCTTCGCGTATGAATTGCTTGCCGATGCGCTTTTCGATGTCGCGCATACGCGACCGCTCGCGGGTGTGGATAATTGCTACCGAGACTCCGGTTTTGCCGGCGCGACCGGTACGTCCAGAGCGGTGGGTGTAGGTTGCTGCATCGTCGGGAAGTCCGTAGTTGATGACGTGGGTGAGGTCGTTGACATCAAGACCTCTGGCTGCAACATCAGTGGCTACGAGCAAACGAAGCACTCGCTCGCGGAATTTTTTCATCACTGTGTCGCGTTGCACTTGTGATAATTCGCCGTGAAGCGAATCGGCGTTATATCCGTCGCGGATGAGGTTGTCGGCAATCTCTTGTGTCTCTTTGCGGGTACGGCAGAATATGATGCCGTAGATGTTGGGGTTGTAGTCGGCAATGCGTTTGAGTGCAAGGTATTTGTCGCGGGCATTTACGAGATAGTAGGCATGGCGCACATTTTCCGCCCCCTCATTGCGAGTTCCTATTATGAATTCCTCCGGATTATTCATGTAGTTTTTGGCAATCAAGGCAATTTCTTTAGGCATGGTGGCAGAGAACATGAGCATCTTGCGCTCTTCCGGTACGTTGGCAAGAATGTCGTTGATTGAGTCGAGAAAACCCATGTTGAGCATTTCGTCGGCTTCGTCGAGAATTACGGTGTGCACTTCGTCGAGATTGACAACGCCACGACATATCAGGTCAAGCAGGCGACCTGGAGTGGCTACGATGATTTGCACTCCGCGACGCACGGCACGTATTTGGCTCTCAATACTCGAACCGCCGTAGACAGGCAGTACTTCGAGATTGGGGATATATTTGGAGAAGTCGGCGAGGTCTCCGGCTATTTGAAGGCAAAGCTCGCGAGTGGGAGAGAGAATCAATGCCTGTGTGTCGCGTCGGGACGTGTCGATGCGCTGCAGCACGGGAAGCCCGAATGCTGCTGTTTTTCCGGTTCCGGTCTGAGCAAGAGCCACTACATCGCCATCTTCGTGGAGCAGATGCGGGATTACTTTTTCTTGTACAGGCATGGGCATCTCAAAGCCCAATTCGCTGATGGCTCGCAACAGATCGTCGCGCACGCCAAGTTCTTCAAATGTCTTCATACGTTCCACAAATTTACAACAAATATCCCATGTTTTTTATAAATTTGTCGGTATAAATTATACGACGTTATGGAATGGAGTAAAGGAAAGGTGATTCGTCTGGTTGAAATGGGCGAAGGCAGTAGAGTGGAGATAGATTTTGTAGATGTCTTGAGTGCTGACGAGGGGGTGCTTGTAGGAGACTCGGCTTGCGGATATGTATGCGTATTGGCGGAAACGCGTTCCACCGCCACTTATCCGCCACGTCCTTTCAGGGTTAATGCCGGAGCGGTGCATCAATATGTACAAATAGATGAAAATAGAACGAAATATCTCTCTGAGATTGAGCCGGGAGACCGCATTATGGTGACCGATGGTAGCCGTGTGCGATATGTGTCTGTCGGTCGGGTGAAGATGGAAAAACGTGAATTTGTGAAAGTGTGTTTTGATACCGGAATATCGGCTACGCTTCAGAAGGCCGATAGCCTGTTTCTGAAAGGAGTCAACGGGGCTATCCATTTCATCGACATTAAAGAGGGTGATGAGGTGTCGTTGGTGATGAGCACAGATGTAGCTCGCCATAAAGGTGAAGCTATCGATGAATTTATAGAGGAGAAATAGACATTGTACATTCAGATAAAATCAACGGCGACCAATTATGGTCGCCGTTGGTGTATATGATTTTAATATGAGTGTCAGTCGCGAACTTCGATTTTGAGACGATCGAGGCAGAAGTAGCTCGGTGTATTCATACCCCAAACACCGGTATCAGACGATTCCATAGTGAAAACGAGTGCAGTTACTGTTCCAAGAGCATCGAGTTCAACTTCTTTCCATCTGTTTAAAATATCGGTACCATTGGCCAATGAGACGGTTACGCTACCTGTTTTGCGTCCGGAATTGTAGCCGGTGATGATGAGGTTAAACCAATCGTCGTCGGTAAATACCTTGCTGTATGCGTTACCATTTTTTATGATGTAGTATGCATAAGTATTGTTGGTGACATACACTTCGTCAGGCTCGAATTCAGCACCATCATAAGTGATAACACATGATGCATCTTCAGGTAGATCTGATGACTCGGAAGAACTCCAGCATCCTACAAGATAAGGAGTTCCGACTCCGTCAACCCCACCGCGAGTGATTGCGCTCCACTGATGTTCAATCCAATTGCCGGTAGTGTAATCGGTGGCATCGGATGACTTTGACGGACAAAATCCATACCATGTAAAGAAACCTCCCCAATCGAATGCGGCATGCGAGATTACGAAATCATCGATGACAATTGCAGAAGTAGTGGTGCTGTAGCATTGGTCCCATACGCCATTGTTGTCATAGGATATTTCGGAAGAATTGAGGTTAAGGACTACATCGTAATCGGGATCGTCGTCGTCGGAACACGATGTCAACGCTACCGCAGTAAGTGCGATAAGGCAAAGATGGGTGAGAAAATGTTTACGGATCATATTTTTCTATCGTTTAAAAAGTTATAGTTCCTTTTGAATTGCTTCGCAGCGAGAGTAGAACCCAACTATTTCCAATCGATAGAAACCAATTCTCACAATGGAGATGGCTGTGTGGTCTCTACTTTTACATGCGAAAGCGACCTTTGTGACCACATTTCAGTGGCGATGGTTCCTGACTTTGGCGTTTCGCTACCGAAACTGCCATTCACAGTTGCGCGACAGTACGCGATTTTCACGCGTTTCCCATTTTGGATATACCGCAAAGATATTTAAAAATTTTCAATAAGCAAATATTTTATAAATCGATATGGTATCCTGTCACTTGGCGACCGAGGAATATGGATGCCATTTCGGTGAATTTATCGGCGCTCTCGGTGGTGAGATACCGACATGTGCCTCCTTTGGCACAGCATGCGTCCATTTCGGGATGGCGGTGGAGATAGTTGTCGAGACTTTCGGCAACTATTTCTCCTTGCTTAATGATGGCTGCCGATGATGGTACGTATTTACGGATTTTATTATACAGCAGCGGATAGTGGGTGCATCCGAGTATCACCGTGTCAATTGTCGATTCTTTGTGAAATAATCTATCGATTTCCTGTTTGATAAAATAGTCGGCTCCGGGACTGTCGGATTCGCGGTTTTCCACGAGGGGTACCCACATTGGGCATGCTTGTGAATAGACATGAAATTCGGGATAGAGTTTTGCTATTTCCATGTCGTAGCTTGCACTTTGTACTGTGCCGGGTGTACCTACGATTCCTATGTTGCCGTTACGGGATATTTGACCGATTTTTTCGACGGTGGGACGTATTACACCGAGCACGCGCCGCGAGGGGTCGATATGCGGCAAATCGTTTTGTTGGATTGAGCGGAGAGCTTTGGCTGAAGCGGTGTTGCATGCGAGGATTACCAATCGGCATCCTTGGTCGAAAAGATAACGCACGGCTTCAAGGGTGAAGCGGTAGACTATATCAAACGACCGTGTGCCGTATGGCGCGCGAGCGTTGTCTCCAAGGTAGATATAGTCATATTGTGGCAATCGTTGTCGAATTTCGCTTAGGATTGTCAATCCGCCATATCCGGAATCGAAGACTCCTATGGCTCCGGGTTTAATCGTCATGTCGTTCATGAAGGCAAATTTAAGCATTATCCGTGAATAATCATAAGAAAGCAGGGTACATTCCATCGGAATGTACCCTGCCGTATAATAGAAGATGATTGGTCGGTGATTATTGGATGCCGAGTTCTTTCTTTACAAGAGGAGTGGCATCTTGAACGTCAGCACCATTGTAGATTGACATTCCTACGGGGAATATCATGGTGTAACCGTTGTTGGCTCCAACGGTTTGGATGGCTTTGAGAAGTTTTTCCTGAATGGGACCCATGAGGGTTTCGTTTTGGCGAGCGAGATCTTGTTGAGCGGTGGCACGGAATTGTTCCATACGTTGGGTTTGCTCTTGGAGTTCTTGAGCGCGACGCTCTTTGATTGATTGAGGAGTCGATTCTTCGAGTTGTTGGTATTCTGTGTACTTCTTTTGGAATTCGTCCTGAAGTTTCTTGAACTCGTCTTCGTATTTCTTTGCAGCAGCCTCGATTTGAGTGTTTGCAGCTGCAGTTTCGGGCATGGCTTCTACGAGAACTTGAGTGTCAACAGTGGCAAATTTTGCGCTCTGCGCAGCAGCGGTCATGGGCAACGCAATAGCGATTGCGAGCAGTAATTTCTTGATCATATCGTGTTTAAGTTAATTAATGGCTTGTTGGTTAAAATTTTGATGGTGCAAATATAGCAAAATTATTTGGAATATCCGAGTTTGGCGAGTACTTCGTTGCTTACGTCGATACGCGGAGATGCAAAAATGATGTCGGATGATGTTGCGCGGTCGAAAATGGCTTGGTATCCGCGCTCTTCAGCCACCTTTTTGATGGCGTTATATACATCGTCTTGTATCGGCTTCATGAGGCTTTGACGCTTCTTGTACAATTCGCCTTCGGGACCGAAATATTTATAACGAAGTTCGGTAGCTTCTTTTTCAACGGCAACAATCTCTTCCTCTTTCTTTTTCTTTTGTTCGTCGGTGAGGAATACCATATCGGCTTGATAGTTTTTGTAAAGAGTTTCAGCTTCTTTTGCCTTGGTTTCTACCTCTTTTTGCCAACGCAGTGAAATCTGGTTGAGCTGCTCGTTGGCCATCTCGTAGGATGGAACGTTTTTGAGTATGTATTCCATGTCGACAAGTGCAAATTTTTGAGCAGAGGCTCCGATGGCACAAGCGAATACGAATAAAATTGCCAATGTTAATTTTTTCATGTTGCAGATAAATTTAGCGTTATATGTAAAAATTCCTGCATTTGTCTATTATGACGCAGGAATTTTCTGATGGTTTAGTTTTGTATTGATAAAAACGGTTAAAATTCTTGTCCGAGCACGAAGTGGAAGTGGCTTCCGCCTTTAGTTCCGTAAACGGTGTCGAAACCGTATGCCCAGTCGATACCCATCATACCTACCATCGGGAGATAGATACGAACACCGGCACCGGCAGAACGTTTCATGTTGAACGGGGCGAAATTTTTTACTTCTGTCCAAGAGTTACCGCCTTCTACGAATGCAAGACCATAGATGGTCGATGTGGGTTGCAACATGAACGGGAAGTGAAGTTCCATACCGAATCGGGTGTAGGCGTAGCCTTCTTTACCCCACGGGGTGAATTGACCGTTGTCGTAACCGCGCAATCCGACTGTTTCTGTTGCATAGGTGTATGAACCGGTCATGCCGTCGCCACCGACATAGAATGTCTCAAACGGAGATTTGCGCCACTTGTTGTAAGAACCGAGAAGACCGAAATCGGCACGGGTCATCAACACGAGTGTCCATTGTCCGTTGGGGTCGGTGAGCGGGGTATATGTACGTGATTTGAAACGGAGTTTCCAGTACTCAATCCATTTGTACAATTTTTTCTTGGATTCTGTGGTATTCTCCTTGTAAAGTTTTTCCCAATCGGAATTGTCGAAAAGCGAGATGGGAGGAGTGGCTTGGAAGTTGAGGGAGAACATACTACCGCTACGAGTATAAAGCGGGTTGTCGATACTGTTGCGCGACAACGTGAGACCAAGCGTGATAGAGTTTGATACGCCGTTGTTCATGTAATAGAGGTACTCCCAGTTTTTGAGGTTATACCACTGATAAGACAGGTCGGCTTGCAATGTAAACATATCGTCGGGCCAACTTAGACGCTTACCGAAACCAATGGTGACACCAATCATCTGGAGGAATTTGTTGGGGTCATATGCATTTTCAATGCTGTTTTGGTAGTAGTCGCTCGATGAGCCGTAGCCATATCCGTAGCCATATCCTCCATAGAGGTAGGGATTCGACCAGTTGCTGTTGTAGTACGATGAGTTAATGCCGGTCTGACGGCTGTACCATGCCGATACCGATAGAGAGTTGGGGCGTTTACCGCCAAACCACGGGTCGAGGAATGATATAGAGTAGGCTTGGTAGTATTTGGCATTTGTTTGAGCCGAGATTGTAAATGTCTGACCCTCTCCTTGAGGAATCAAGCCTTTGTATGAACCGGGGTTGAAGAGGTTTTTGATAGAGAAGTTTGTAAACTTCAAGCTGGCTTTACCAATCACACCTGTCTGTCCCCATCCGAATGAAAGTTCTACTTGGTCGTTGGCTTTTGATTCGAGATTGAAAAGAATGTCAACAGTACCGTTTTCTTCATCCGGTTCGGGACGGATGTCCATATTTTCGGGGTTGAAGTGTCCGGTCATTGCAATTTCACGGGCCGAGCGCATCAAGTCGCTCTTAGAGAAAAGTTCACCGGGTTTTACGCGGAGTTCGCGACGGATTACTTTTTCATATAGGCGGTCGTTACCATTTATAATGACTTTGTTAATACGGGCTTGTGGACCTTCAAACAAGCGCATTTCAAGGTCGATGGAGTCTCCCTTGATATTGCGTTCGATGGGAACGAGGTTGAAGAACAGGTAGCCGCGGTCCATGTATAGATTCGACACGGCATCATCATCTTCTGTCATACGTTTGTTGAGAAGTTTTTGGTTATACACTTCTCCGGGATACACGCCGAGATAGTTGCTGAGGTCGTCGGACGAGAATATGGTATTTCCTACCCAATTGATGTCGCGAATGTAGTATTTCTGACCTTCTTCAAGGGTGATATATACGTCAACTTTTTTCTCATCGTATTTGGCAACACTGTCGCTGATGATTTTAGCGTCACGATACCCCTTTTCGTTGTATTTTTGAATGATGCGGTTTAGGTCGTCTTGATAGTCGCTTTCAACGAATTTTTTCTGCTTGAAAAGGTTGAGGATATTACCATTTTCGTTGGTCTTTTTCATTGCACCTTTTACGGCACGGTCGTTGAGAGCCTCATTGCCGTCGATATAGATTTTGTGGACTTTGATTTTATCGTGCTTGTCAACGTAGATGTCGATAATCATTTCATTTTCATGAGAAAGGTCTTCTCTTTGCTCGATTTTGACATCAGCATTGCCGAATCCTTTACCCGAAAAATATCCTTTGATAATGTCGGTGGCGCGGTTTATGATGTTTTGCGTGATTTGATTGCCTTTCATCAGTTGGAGACGTTCCTGAAGGTCATCGCGCTCTCCCTTTTTGACACCGTAATAATGGATTTCAGATATGCGCGGTTGGGGACGGAGTGCAAATTCCACCCATGCCTTGTCTCCGTAAATCTTGGTTATCTTAATCTGAATTTTGGAGAACAATTGTTGGCGCCAAAAGCGTTTGGCTATAGCATTCCATTCATCGCCGGGGATTTCGAGACGGTCGCCGACGTTCAATCCTGAATAGTTGAGGATATTTTGGTCGCTATATCCATCTGCTCCGGTGATTTCTATGCCTGCAATTTCGTATGTGCGAGGCACTCCCGTAAACAGGATGTTGGGATTGTAGATAGTATCGGTGACTTCTTGCGCCGACGTTGATGTTGCCGCAAGAGTGAAGAATGCAATCAGAATGAATAGCTTACGCATAATTGTCATTGGATAGTCTTATTTTAATTGTTCGCTCGTTTTGCCGAATCGGCGTTCGCGCGATTGATATTCGAGAATAGCTTCGCAGAAATTGTCTTTGCTGAAATCGGGCCAATAAATGGGTGTAAGATAGATTTCTGCATAGGCAATCTGCCAAAGTAAAAAGTTGCTTATACGGGAATCTCCGCCTGAACGTATGAGCAGGTCGGGATCCGGCATGGCATGGGTGGATAAGTGGTCGGCAATAACCGTATCGTCAATCTCTTCGGGCTTTATTTCTCCCGACAGGGTTTTGTGTGCGATGGCTTTTGCTGCCTCTGTTATTTCCCAGCGAGCCGAGTAGCTCAATGCAAGGCAAAGTGTCAGACCGGTGCAATGAGATGTGTCGCGCATGCATTGGCACAGGCGGTCGTAGCTTTCGCGTGGCATGCGTGAAAAATCGCCAATCATGGTGAGACTGACGTTGTTTTTTATCAAGTCGGGAGTTTCGCGTTCGATGGCAACCACAATCAGGTGCATCAAAGCATCTACTTCCTCTTTTGGTCGATTCCAGTTTTCAGTTGAAAATGCATAAAGTGTGAGATATTTCACTCCCAACTCCGATGCAATTTCCGTGACACGGCGTACGGTGTTTACTCCCTCTACGTGTCCGTAGGAGCGATCGAGTCCGCGGGCTTTGGCCCACCGCCCGTTTCCATCCATAATGATGGCTACGTGCTTAGGCATTCGTGAGCGGTCTATTTGGTCGATGAGTGACATATCGTGTAATATCTCAGATTGTTAATCTTCATAATAGCAGGCGACACATCGCTTGCCAAATTCGTAACTGATAGAAACCATCAGCGATGAGTGCCAATCGGTGTTGCGGATAAACGAATTTTTGATGGTGTAGATGTCGGACAATTCTTTGCCGTCGACATTATCGCCAAACACTTTCGTCATAGTGAACTCCACTCCGAGGTTGATGCGCGGTTTTAATTTGAATTTCAACCCTACGCTCATCGGCATGCTCATAGCTATATAGGTGTCGTCGTCTGTGCTTGCCAATGTAGCTCCGACTCCGATTGCAAAATATGGTGTCCAACGACGGAGTTTTTTATAAGTTTCGCCGATACCATAGCTGAAGAAGTTGGCTTCGGCGCGAACGCCTATGTCGTAGGCTGTCGATGAAAATTCATACGTTTTTCCATCGGGAAATACGTTTTCCATATCGGCACTATTACCGCTGAGTGATAGGGTGGAAACCATACCTCTCAAAGCCCAGCGGGTGTCGATGAGATAGCGCATGGATATAGCTCCGGCAAATCCGGGATTACTGAATACGTTGCTGCTGTTTGCTTCTCCGATATAGCCACTCATGCCGAGCGAGACGCCTACATCCCATTTGTAGGCCTCTTCTTGTGCTTTGACCGGCATCGCTGATGCAGTCGCAAGCAATACGGTGATTATGGCTATGATCGTCCGCTTCATGCCGTGTTAGATTACGGGTTTGAATGTCAGACGATTGATTACTCCGCGCCATACACTGTTGTAAAGGTCGCCATTGGCATTTACACCTCCGAAAAGGTAGATGTAGGGACATTCCCATTCAGTGACCGGGGTAGTGGCTCTTGAGAGTTCGCTATCAGCTATGTACCACCACATCGGAACCGGACGAGAGGGATAGCTTTTCCACACCGAGGAGTTACGGGCATATATAGTTTCGCTGAATACAAGTGCTTGCGCTTCTGCAAATGAGGGGATATATTCGGGCAGTTGCATTACGTCGTCGCCAAGATGCCAGTGGGTTCCGCCATCAAACGATACATATATGTTGCGGGAAATAGTGCCGTCGGCATCACGTCCTCCCATAGCAATCCAAGTGCTGTGTTTTGTTACTGTCCAATTGCTGGTATGGGTTTTGTAACAGAAATAGGGGAAGAGTGTCATATCTTCAAGCGCGGGGAGGTCGGATGTGTTGATTTCCAACCATGAGTTTCCGTCAAATCCCCAAGTGGTGTTGGAGAGTTGCCCGTCGGCAGTGCGTCCGCCTGTGATTATGGCTTGAGGGGTGTCGCTCCATTCGGTGGTGAATGTTATCATCGGGCTTACACCTGAAACGGGGAATGTGTCATCGATTTTTGAAACGCACGCGGTTGTAGATGCAGGGTATGCGGCGTGATAGTAATTGCCATCATGTTTTTCGATACCGATGATGCCTGATTGGAATTTTCCGAAAATAGTAGTCCAGTTCACTCCGCAATCATTCCATGATGAGCCGTCGGCCGATGAATAAAGGTTGCCGTCGGTGTCGAGGATGTATAGAACATCGTCAGTTGCTGTGAGCGACTTAACGTCGGGGGTGAATCCGAATGTCACTTCGGCGATTTCCCATCCGTCGAATGCCGGATTGTCGATTGTTGCAATGGTGTAGTTGCTGCCGTCGGTGGCAAGGCAGAGTGCTTGCCCGTTGTATTCGACTGCTTTTTGTGCTGTCGGGTTGGAAATCGTGGTCGGCAGATTGCGCATCGCGATTTGATTCCAATATAGCGAGTCGGGCTTTGTCTGATGAACGTTGACGCTTACATTGTATTTTCGTTCGGTCAGAGCATCGGCCGATACGACACGAAGCACTACGTTTCCGGAAAAGTCGATTGTGTCGTCGGGGTTGGTGAGATAGTTGAACGTGGTGTCGTTTTGTAATTTTGCATTGCTGATGATGAGTTCGACTACGCTGCTGCTGCCGAGAGAAATGCTCGGAACGATTTTAGTCACGTTAGTGCCGAATGGAAGAGAGTCGGCATTGTATATGCGGGAGCCTTCCAAATCGATGGTGAAAAACACCGAGTCGAGATTGGATAATACGTCATCATCTTCTTTAAGAGAGAATGCGGTCACGCGTGCGCTTCCCGACAAAATTTCTTCGTACGATGAATCGTCGGAGTCAGAGTTGCATGCGTAAACAGATGTCAGCACAATGGCTGAAAATAAGTATAGTGAAACTTTTTTGAGCATAAGGCATTATATTTCAAACTGCAAATTTAGCAACAATTTCATTAACTTAATGACCAATAGTGCTAAAAAAGCTAATAAACACAATGAAAAACCGCCGTAAAATTAAAAAATCCGCTATAAACGTATGTTTCATAATAGACGAAAACCGCTTTGATGGAGCGGTTTTAGAGCTTTTTAACGGACGATAGGGCTATGGCGGTGAAAATGCGACCTGATTTGATGCCGAGTCGGCGGGCGGAGAAAAATTGGTCGGGATGACATCGGGTGCAGGCTTTGGGCATCGCTATTTTTGTCGGGGTGACACCTGCCGATACGATGTCGTCGCGGCATAGTCCCGGAAGGTCGATATGCGCTTTCCCTGTTGCGGGATTGCGAAATGTGTGTCGGTCGATGTCGAATCCGTTGGCGCGGAACTGCTCGGCGACCTCGTCGCCCACTTCAAAACAGTCGGCACATATACATGGCCCCATGGCGGCGTCAATCCTTTTGGTAGAAGTTCCCAATCGCACCATTTCGTTTACTGTAGCCGAGGCAATCCGTCGTACGGCACCTTTCCAGCCGGCATGTGCGACGGCAATGACACCGGCAGAGGGGTCGACGAATAAGATTGGGACGCAATCGGCTGTGTTGATGCCGATTACTATATCTTTCATCGTTGTCACGATAGCATCTGTGTCGTCAAGTGCTTTTTGGGGTAGAGATGTGATGGTGGCGATGTTGATGGAATGCGTCTGTCGCGGGACGATGAGCCGGTTCTCGGTAATGCCGAGTGCATCGCATAGCCGCGAGCGACATTCGACAATATGGCTGTCGTTGTCGCCGGTGTAATGGCAGATGTTGAAATCGCTGTAAGGATCGTCGGCGTGCGATTTGCCACGAGTGGTGTGGAATGCTACCACATCGTCGCCGAGATGTATGTGACGGATGAAATCAGTCGCTGAAGTCGATAGGTTCGGTATCTTCATCCCAGTCGTAGTCGAAATCCTCACCCCATTCGTCTTCGCTGTATTCCTGCAAATCCGGTTCTTCTTCCGGCTCTATCGGAGCATTTTCGAATATGAATTCATCCTCTTCACGCACACGATGGTGTCCGTCGAGCGGACGGTGGGTGATTGTGGTCGGTTCGATGCGGTTGCTTTCGTCGGTGATGGCTCTCCAAAGCATATCTTTCAATGCGGAAATACCGAATCCGGAGACCGATGAAATGAATACGTGAGGCAGATCGTCGGGCAGATCATTTTCGATTTCGGCAATGAGTTCGTCGTCGAGCATATCGCTCTTCGATATGGCGAGAACTCGCTGCTTGTCCATCAGTTCGGGGTTGAAGTGCGCTAATTCGTTGAGCAGAATCTCATATTCGCGGCGAATATCGTCGGCATCGGCGGGTACCATAAACAGCAGCACTGCATTTCGCTCGATATGGCGCAAAAATCGCAGACCGAGCCCTTTTCCTTCGCTTGCACCTTCGATGATGCCGGGGATGTCGGCCATCACAAACGAGCGGTTGTCGCGGTAGGATACGATGCCGAGTTGAGGTTCCATTGTGGTAAACGGATAGTCGGCTATCTTCGGACGAGCGGCAGATACTGACGACAAAAGCGTGGATTTACCCGCATTCGGAAATCCCACAAGACCTACGTCGGCAAGGAGCTTCAATTCGAGGATTACTGTCTTTTCGATTGCCGGCTCTCCGGGTTGAGCGTAGCGGGGAGTGCGGTTGGTGGCAGATTTGAAATGCCAATTTCCGAGTCCGCCGCGACCACCGCGAAGGAGTTTCACTTCTTCGCCGTCGTCGGTCACTTCGCATAGGAAATCGCCGGTTTCGGCATCAAACACCACTGTTCCGCAAGGCACTTCGATAATCTTGTCTTCACCATCTTTGCCGAAACTGCGACCGCCCGACCCGCTTTGTCCGTTGCCGGCAAAGACGTGGCGTTGGTATTTCAGCGGGAGCAGTGTCCACATGTTTTTATTGCCTCGGAGGATGATATGTCCGCCGCGACCGCCGTCGCCACCGTCAGGTCCCCCTTTGGGAACATATTTGGCGCGGTAGAAATGACGTGAGCCGGCTCCTCCTTTTCCGGAGCGGCACTGTATCTTTACGTAGTCGATGAAGTTGGATTCTGCCATAGATGTCTTAAATTAGCTGCAAAATTAGCGAAAAACTCTCCAATATCAAAGTCGCAATCGCATCTCTTCGAGTGGCAGCCGTGAAATGTCGGCATTGGAAACGGCTGTTCCGCGGCTTGCGGAGGGTGTCAGACCTCGGTATTCCACTTTCCGAGTTGAGCCATCAATTGTTCGGCTTGACGGAAGTCGGCGGGTGAGCCGATGTCAATCCAAGTGCCGTTGATGGGGAAGTAGGTGACTTTGGCACCGGAAGCGATGGCTTGCTCCACAAAGTCGGGGGCATCGATGCGTTCGCCGGGGGTTATCGCGTCAAACAATCGATTGTTGATGAGGTATATGCCGGCGTTGGCCTGATATGTGAATGTCGGTTTCTCTTCCAGTGATTTTATGGCATTGCCGTCGGTGTGGAAGATGGCAAACGGCACCGACACGATATACGGAATCGATGCGATGGTGATGTCGGCCTGTTCCGACAAATGATGAAGATACATCTCTTCGTATGAAACGTTGGTGAGCAGGTCGGAGTTCATGACGAGAGTCACATTTCCGATTCCTCTCGGTACCAACGCTGCCGACCCGATAGTGCCGAGCGGAGCAGGTTCGCGCACGCAGCGTACGTCGACACCGGCCACCGGTGTCGAAAAATGTTCGTGCAACTGCTCGGCGAGGTAGTTGGTGGTGACGGAAATGTCGCTGATGCCGCATGTGGCGAGGGCTTCGATGTTGTAGTCGATGATTGCCTTGCCTCCGATGTTGAGGAGCGGTTTGGGGGTGGTGAGTGTCATCGGGCGTAGACGTTCCCCCTTGCCGCCTGCCATCAGGATGGCACGTATGGGTAAAACCGTATGTATGGTTGTGAGGTCGTAGAGACGTGCGATGCGTCCCTCCTTGTCGAGATGAGGCACGAGTGTGAAGCCTCCTTTGCGGAATGTGCGCAGCATCTTCAGGTCGGCTTCGTCGCCACGCAGACATTTGAAGTCGCGATGCATTACGTCGGCCACCGGTGTGCCGAGAGTGGCTCCGCGGAGCAGGCTCCGGCGGATATCGCCGTCGGTAAGAGTTCCCACCATGCGCGAGTCGGAGTCGATGACCATCAAGGTCATCACACCGCCGGATAGTTCGTTGAGGCGGGCGAGGGCATCGAGCAGCGATGCCGATGATGAGATGATATGCTTATCGTCTGTCATGGTTGCAGCGGGTTAGAGTTCAGTAATGTTTCGGCAATCAGCCAATCCATCGGGGTGTCGAGGTCGATGCTGCGGCTGCGGGGCATCTCTACGGCGACGCGGCGGGGGAATGCTCCGAGGGGCATGCAGCGGATGGAATCGGGGTTGATGACGTAGACAGCTCCGTTATATTCCCACGCCGGCGGTGCATCTTGTCGGCGCGTATATAGGCCGTCCCCTTTCGATACGTGAAGATAGCCGTCGGCATCGGTCTCGAAGCAGTTGTAGTAGGGGTTGCATGCTGCTTCCTTGACGGAAACCACCATGTCGATGTCGTGGGTGTAGCGGTCGAGGCAACGCTGCACGTCGTCGACTGTCCGCAACGGTGATGTGGGCTGAAGTAGCACTACGCAGTCGAATCTCCCACCACGCGCTTCGTAGAAATCCATCGCGTCGATGATGACTTCGCGGGAGCCGGCAGTGTCGGTCGCCAGTTCGGCGGGGCGCATATAGGGTACATCCAAGCCGAGACTGCGAGCCACGTCGGCAATCTCTTCATCGTCGGTCGACAGGCAGATGCGGTCGGGCGATGCAAGGCTGAGGGCTACGTCGATGGAGTAGCCGATGAGCGGATGACCGGCGAGCGGTTTGATGTTTTTGCGGGGAATCCCTTTGGAGCCTCCGCGCGCGGGTATTATATATAGAGGTGTGAAATTGTTCATTGTGGCAAGTCGTAGAATGGTTTTACAATGATGTTGTCGAGCGGAGTTGTAGCGATGGCGTCGACCATCAGTCGCAGAGTGTCGGGCTGCTCATACGGATTGACGACTGTGCGGGCTTTGGTATGCATTTCGTCGGAAAGCACACGCTGCAGTCCGCAGTCGATTTCGTCGACACTCACGCCACAGTTGACCACCGAGTCGGCTGCCAATCGTCCGTCTTGGCGGATGCCGATATTGAGCGTCGGTATGCCCATCGACGGCACCTCCACTATGCCGCTTGATGAGTTGCCTACAACGGCTGCCACGCATCGCAATGCCGACAGATAGCGACGCATTCCGAGCGACGGTCGCACGGCGATGCGGTGGGGATGGCGAGCTGCATGGCTTTCGATGAGGTCGATTATGGCGCGACCGTATGTGTCGTTGTTCGGGTAGGTGAACAGCACCTTGTAGTCGTCGTGTCGGTCGAGTGCGGCAAGCAGATTGCGGCACTGTTCGGCGGGTGTTCCGCGGTCGAGCGTGGCAGGATGGAATGTGGCAAGCAGCGATTTCTCCGGCAATTCGGTGCCGATGCTTGCCTCAAGTTCCTCGCGACTCATCGTCGCAATGCTTTTTATGTTGTGGATGCCGATGGCTCCGGTGTTGACCACTCGTGCCGGCTGTTCGCCGAGCTGGATTACACGCCGACGATATTCCTCTGTCTCTACCAGATGGATATGGCTCATCTTGGTGATGGCGTGGCGAATGCTTTCGTCGTATGCTCCGCGACTCACTGCCCCGCCGGCGATATGCGCCACAGGGATGCGATGGATGAGAGCCGCCGCCGCTGCTGCAAGCATTTCGTATCTGTCGCCGAGGATGACTATGAGGTCGGGGCGCAGAGAGCCGAATGCCGCCCCCATGCCGCTGAGACAGTCGCCCATGGCAGCTGTAGTGCCGGTGGGGCTGTCGTCGGGAGCCGACATAGGCACTCGTCGGTCGATGCGCAGGCCGTCGCGCTCTATTTCGCGCCATGTGCCGCCATACTCTTCGAGCAGGTGCATGTTGGTGGCTACTATCTGCAGTTCGATGTCGTCGCGCTCATTCAGAGCGCGAGCCACGGGACTCAGCAGCCCCCAATCGGCACGTGTGCCGGTCACTATGCAAACTTTTCGCTTCATGGATGCAAAGATAGCAAAACTCTCACGCAGATTGTGCAAGTGGGGTGAATTTGTTTTTGCAATTGAAGAATCAATGTGTGTGTAATCCGAGCCGTCTTTTAGCCAATCAGGATTCCGCTTTTGGTGATGTCGCGATATAGGGGATTGTTCATATCTTCTGTCAGCAGCACCGGCTCAATAAGCGTACTCACTTTGCGTCGCAGTCGCCATAGCAGAGGCGTGTCTTCAAAATAATTATCGTTCAATCTCTCCACCACTACAGCAATATCGATATCGCTATCATCGCGTTGATTTCCCTTGCTATACGACCCGTATAGGTACATCGCTTTTACCGGTAACATTTCTGCCACGGCATCGCGATATCGTTTGGCAATATTTATAGCATCGATTTTATCCATAGTTGCAACTCTTTGGTTTTACTAAGCAGTCCGATACAATATTCTTTATTGAGACTTTTCATCAAGCGCTCTTTATATGATGGGTAACGAGCTTCTATGTTGAGTGGTTCAAGAATGTCGATAAAATTCAATTGTGACTCCGACATTTTTTTGTCAATATCGGTCTTCTCTGCCAATCGGGAGAGACTATGCGTTTTTAATGGGACTTCATCTGTGACAGTACTCCAATATCCTTTTAATGCCTTTTCTATGGTCTGATGATACATAAAACCAACATACAAGTATCGTCCCGTAGATAGCATTGCCTCTGCGGTATCGAAGTCGTAGTCCGACATCTCAAACCAATATTTAGCCTTGTCATTCATCATGTGAAGTCGTTCGGATGCAAATATAATGTATTACAATCAATTCGGCAAGCCTGCATCTGATTTTTCTTGTGCAGGTGGGGTGAATTTGTTTGAGGGGTGGATTGTTTTGCGGGACTCGAAAAAGGGGGAGTGAGTGGCAGGGGAGAGGGAGGTGTGAGATAAATTGTGTTAATTAATTTTAAATGTGGGGGGGATGATTGCCCGAAGTTGTGAAAAATGTACGTAACTTTGGCGGACTGAATAAATTGACTATTAACAGTTATAAGCCGTGAGGCGCCACCGGCATAGGTGAAAGTCTTTTTAATAGCAAAATCTACGAGTATGAATGCTTATGCCGGTTTTCGAATGACTATTAATAATTTAATTACTTATAAACAATAAACTAATTGACTTTAATTATGAGAAAACTTTATCTGTTTTTCGCAGTACTGTGCTCGCTATTGGGGGCGCAGACGGCAAATGCCGATGTGTACCTTCCGGGAGCCATGAACAGTTGGGATATCACGAATAGTAACTATAAGTTTACTAATACCGGTACTAATATTTATCAACTGAAAGTAACCATGGGCTCTTCAGCTCAAGAATTTAAAATTTATGATGGTTCAACATGGTACGGAGCAAGTGTTACATTCAATGCCTCTACTAAATATAAAGCATTGGAAACGCCCGGCAGTAATTGTACAATGGGATTTACCAGCCAAGATGTTCGCGTTGTCTACAACCAAAGCTCCCACGCATTGGCGGTAAGTCCATGGGCATGTTACCTTGTCGGTTATGTAACAAGTGAATCCGGCACAGCATACGATTGGTCCACCAACAAAGGTTTGCAATTGACCGAGACCGAGGACAATATATTCACAGGAACAGTCGTACTTGGTGCTGGAAGTTCTAAAAACTTTTGTGTTGCCGTTGGATTAACATCCGCATCTGGCGATTGGACAACATTCAACTCCGGTTTGCGCTTTGGTGCTTCCTCTGCTTCAACAACCATTGGCACACAAAAATCCATTACTCAAGGTGAATATGGTCTGTATGTATCTACTGCAGGCACATATAATATTACGGTAAACTTAAATACTCAAAAAGTCCTTATTGAGGAAGCCGAGACCGTGACCGAAACCGGTCGCACCCTCGAAGCTCTTGCATTGCACAAATCAGGCGGCAGCGACGCAGGCACCTTCACCAAGGTAAGCGACACTGAATGGACCCTCGGAGAAACTCAAATCGAGGTCGGCAAGAGCAATTCATACTATCTTACTGCCACCTACACCGTAGCTTGGAACAATGGCGAAGAGACCACTGAAACCGTTGACTATGTGACCGGCTCAAGCAGCACCAACGCAGCGTCAACAGCAACAGCATATTCGCTTCAAGAGCGCAACTCCAACTATTTCTACTTCAACTACTCGAACTATATGACCACCACCGGTACTGTCACCGTATCCGAAGAAGTTCCGACTGCCGTGACATTCACCGAAGTGGAAAGCGAATACGTTGTCGTACCTAACGATCCCGTCATCACCCTTTGCAACGCAAGCGGCACCGTCATCGGCACCTTCACCAAAGTATCCGACACCGAATACACCCTTGGCAAAACCTCAATCGGAATTGGCAACAGCTACACCTATAAAATCGGATTCCAAGCATCTGCGTCAGACGATGTGACATATTATGCAATCAAAACTGACGGATATTGGATTGGGCAAACTACTTATAATATAGTTAATAACAGTTATACATTTACGTTTGGTAGCTCTACTTCCGATTCTTCTACGGCATTTACCAACACTACAGTTACCGGTACAGTGACTTTGAGCGACGACGTGCCGGCTACAATGAGTTTCACTCAATTCGACAGCTCTGCCACACTCGACAAAGCAGAATGGAATATCTCCGTAGCTGACGGTCCCGCAGTATTCCTTGTCGGCGACTATTTGAACAATTGGCGCCCGACTCCGGAGTATCAGATGACTAAAAATGCCGACGGCGTTTATGAATTGACCAACTTCGTAATCTATCCCGATACCGAGTTTAAAATTCGTGTTTACACATCTTCTACATCTTATGTGGATTACTCATCGACCGGTAGCGGTACATATTGGATTAATTCTTGGAAAACAGATGCATTTTCATACACTGGCTTGTCTACAAGCGGCATCAATTATGATTGGAAACTTGGTCAAACAATGATTGCTTCGATGCAATTTGACTATACCAATAAAAAAATTACAATCGACATCGATGAAACTAAGCCGTCGACTTATTCATCGGCTCCTATTCAGGGTGTACCTTATGTAGCGTTGACCGGTAGTTCATTCAAACAAGCTGAAAAATTTGTTACCCCTAACTCCGGACGCGTTATTAACGGCAATACAATGAAAGACTTCTCAACCAACACCGCATGGCAAGATGGTTGGGCTCAATATGATGCCGATGGTAATGTATTGGTCTATGGCAGCAATTTTAACGATAAGACAGGCACCGGTGCGGTTGCCGGTCGTGCAATGTACAATACTATCTGGCCTCCGAAAAACTTGGTTTCGTTTAACGATCAAAATGGTTTTGAATACACCTCCGACGACGTTGAATTCAAATACTTAGGTGTAAAGACGCGTAAAGACGCCGGAACAAGCAACTCTGCCGCAAACTCCGACACACAACAATATGCTGTCTACGAAATCCCTTATATATGGATGAAAGGACGATATAAGATTTGGACCGGTTGGGGTGGTCAGATGGACCGTGACTATCAATCCGATTGTACTGCCCAAGAATCGGATTGGCGTTCGCACTACAACTGGGGTTGTGGCGAGTGGTCTGACGACAACTCGGTAGAAATCGATACTGATACATTCTATGCTTTGAATGGTAAGGAAGGAAATAGTGCCGGTGGTAACTTTAATTTCGACAAGGTTTACTACTTCTCTAAAGTACAATTCTGGTATAATTTGAGCGACCCTCATGGAACAGAAAAATCCTACTTCATCGCTTACTTGGCTAACGGCGACCCGATGGTCGACATCGAACGCACCGGCAAGCAAGAGGTGACCGGTACTTACAGCATCTACGCGCCCAACTCTGAAGGTCGTGGCATCGAAAGCTGGTCAGTAACCCTCTATAAGGAAGACGGCGACGAAGATATCGCCATCAAGACCATCAGCGGTGGCGAAACCACTTCCAACGAGTTGTCAGGCACAATGGTTGTT
>JBGUUQ010000071.1:0-1509 GCA_045133615.1 Muribaculaceae bacterium
GCGTGAACTCGTGGCTCCTCTCTGTCAACAAGCCATGGACTTGGGATTCGACGGTATCATTGCCGAAAGCCATTGCAACCCGGATGCGGCATGGAGCGATGCTGCCCAACAAGTTACTCCGGACATTTTGAGTTATATACTCAACTTGCTCGTTATCCGTAAGGAAAAGCATACCACCGAAAGTTTGAGCGAACTCCGTACACAGATTGATGAATGCGACAATAGCATCATCGAGGTCTTGGCCAAGCGTATGCGTGTGTGCCGTGAAATCGGTACGTTCAAAAAGGAGCATGACATGACCATCCTTCAAACAGGACGTTATAATGAAATCCTCGACAGACGTGGTGCACAAGGTGCATTATGCGGTATGAGTGCTGAATTTGTGAAGAAGGTGTTCGAAGCTATTCACGAAGAAAGTGTCCGTCAACAAATGGAGATTATTAATAAGTAATGATTTAATCTATCATTAGACATTCAGAGGAGCCAAGGTTCCTCTGAATGATATTACAAGAAGATTAAAACCACTTCATCAATCCACGAAGATAAGCAATCAGCTCTCCCGCCATCTTCTCCTGTTGCCATAAGCTAGGATGCCACTTGGCGCCATATCCCAAATCGCCTGTCTGATGGCTTAAATCGAAACGATAGACGTTGGTATCGCCTTTCAAACGGGCTTGGCGAACCACGCCATCCATGGCAAACTGGATATGCTCCAATCGGGCACCCGCCAAGGCACATCCGCTCAAGAATACAATCTTAGCTTCCGGATATTTCGCACGCAAGGTGTAATAAAAATCACGATAGGCATTCTCCAGCATTGTCTTGTCGTATGGATCGGTGCTCACATCATTGGTACCCAAATTTACACAAACCACATCGGGTGTATATCGTGTGAAATCCCATTTTTCGGTTTCCACGCCAAACAATGTACGGTCGTACACTCTCGGCATACAATCCGCACTTCCTGTCTTCGGCCCATTATAGTTACGATAAATACCGATGCCACTACGCGCCACCACCACATGCTGTGCCTTCAATGCACGGGCGGTCAAAGCAGCATACGTATAGTAATGGTTCTCTATCTCATCCGAAAAATCCTCCTTTTCATCGGTAGTTTCCACTCCATAACCGCATGTCATGGAATCGCCGATAAACTCGATTTTGCGAACAGGCATCGCAGGAGGTGGCAACAACTTGCGTCCTTCATCCAAGCCAAATCCACGGAACTCCGGCAAGCGCTGATACCCTTCGATAGCGTACATGATACGCACCTCATGCGCCTCGTCACGAAGAGCCGTTGCCAAGGTTACAATGGAATCTTTCGGGGCATTGAAACTTACCTTATAAGGTTTACAACCATCTATCTGCACCATAAAATAGCCACTCATCGGCTTAGCCTTCATTCGTAACGAAGTACCTTCAAAACGGGCATTGATCTGCACACCGGGATAGGTGAATGCCGGCGCATCGGGATTCTGGAAACTGATACGTCCAATGTACTGGATGTTC
>JBGUUQ010000072.1:0-2299 GCA_045133615.1 Muribaculaceae bacterium
GAGTAGCTCCAACGGCACGGCTGAGCGCAGTCACCTCGGTTGGCATCGCGACCCGTCATATACATCGAAAGCAGACAGCGTCCCGAATATGACATACACACCGCTCCGTGAGCAAACGCTTCGAGTTCGAGCGATTTAGGCGTTTTTGCTCGGATTTCGGCAATTTCGTCGAGGGTAAGCTCGCGCGCAACGACAATCCTCTTTGCGCCCATTTCGTGGAGCACGGTTGCCGCTTCGGCATTGACGACGCCCATCTGAACGGATGCGTGAATTTCGGTTTCGGGCGCAATTTCGCGTACCATTTTCATCGCGCCGAGGTCGGTCACAATAAAGGCATCAGCCCCCGCATCACGTGCAGTTGCGATGAAATCGGGGAGCTGTATCATTTCGCCCGGATGCATGAGGGTATTGACTGTGATATGCGCTCTGACTCCGCGAGAATGGGCATATTCGATACCCTCAGCCATTTTTTCGGGGGTAAAATTCTCTGCCCCTGCCCTCATACCGAATTCGGTACCTGCAAAATAAACCGCATCGGCGCCGAAATCAACGGCGCATTTGAGTCGGGTTATGTCGCCGGCAGGGCAAAGCAGCTCTAATTTATTTGCCTTCATTTATGCCCACTTTCCTTCGCGACGAAGCTTTGCGATTGTGTTAAGATGGGCTGTATATGACTTGTTGTAATAGAAATTCATGTCCTTGTCGGTTACGAAATATGTGTAGCTGGTATCCGACGGCTGTAAGCAGGCAAGTATCGACCCTTCGGTAAGTGAACACTGCGGTCCGGGAGGGATTCCCTCGCTACCTGCCGGATATTTCTTCTTTGTTCCGTCCTCGTTGGTAACCGTCATCGGTCCTGCATTGGTATTATAACGGTTATCGGGATAATAGTAGGTCGGTGTTGAGCCGAGGAATTTCGGCTCCGACCAAGTGAGTCGGTTGTAGAATACCGATGCGACGTTTCGCATTTCGTTATAATTGCCGCTAGCCTCGAGCTCGAGAATGGAGCCGATTGCCATACAGTCATTGAGTGTCATATCATTTTTGCCAAGACGCTCGCCAACCGCCTTTACAAGCTCCTTCCAATTTTCAGGAAGACGTGAATCAAAGCCGTTGAGCATCTTATCAATCGCTCTCTTTGCATTATTTACAGAGGGCTCATCGGCATAGAAATTGTAGGTATCGGGATAGAGATAGCCCTCGAAGCGATAACGCACGCTATTCTCAGGAATCTGATTTATCCACGAATATTTGTATTCCATTTCCTCCATGGCGGTGATGAACTGGTCACGAGTACATACACCGTTTTCTTCGAGAAGGGATATAATCTTATCAACATTGGCGCCCTCGGGAATTCGAACCTGTACTGTTACGGCGTGGTTGCCCTGTTTGAGATTATACATAATGGTACCGTAGTCCATTTCGGAATTAAGCTCATAGTTGCCCCACTGATACGAGCCATCGTTACCCTTTATCTTTGAATAAATGCGGAAAAGTGTCGGGTGATTGATGATTCCTTCTTCGTACAGTTCCTCGGCGATTTTAGCCGTTCCCCAGTTTCCGTCCTCGGGAATGGTAAAGTCGGAAATGGTTCTTCCGCGGCTGATTCCGAAAAAGTCGCATACACCGCTGAGAGTAAATGCGGCAAAGCTTCCTGCGACAATAAGTATGACAAGCACCCAGAGGAATGCGTGAATTACACGATGTCTTTCCTTTGTAAAGGAGCAAAGCACCATAAGAACAACGGCAAAAATAAGCAGAAGCATCATTACGGTATTATTCGTAAAGCCGAAAATGTCCATTCGCATATCGCTGAAAACGGCAATTATTCCGATAATCGCTATGGCGGCTAAAACGAGGGCGGTGATAAACTTTGTCTTATGGGCGAGGAAATACTCGACAAAGCCGACCTTTCCTTCTTTCCTACGGGCAGGTCTTTGTGCGGCAGGATGTGAAGTGCGTCTAATTCTCGTGGTCATATGCACATCAGTTTCCAAAACAATATCATTCTTCGACTCGTTTGCGAGCATGCTGCCGATTTGAAAATCGTCGTCGAGCTCGATGCCCTGAATTTTTTCGGATTCGGGCTTTGTTGAAGCATCAGAGGTCGGCTCGGCGTCAAATACCGGCTCCATTTCGGGCTCGGCATCAAATACCGGCTCCATTTCGGGCTCGGGCTTTACTTCGGGCTCGATGTCCGACATCGGCGCAACATCAAGCATTGGCTCGTTATACTCAACCTCCGACTCGAACACCTGCTCGTTATCAAACTCGATATCGGTATCAATGTCGGTTGGAA
>JBGUUQ010000073.1:0-30056 GCA_045133615.1 Muribaculaceae bacterium
GGCGCTGGGTGAGCAAGCCACTCAGCGCGACACCCGACAGATGTTCCGCTTCAATCCCGGCAAGGAGCAACAGACTTTCCCCGACTATAACCCATACACAATCTCAAAATGTAAAACTTGCAAACTTGCCCAAAACAAGTTCGCTAAAGGCATAGCTGACAACGACCTCTGTGCTGCGTGCGACAAAGTTCGACTCATGGCCAAGATTAAACAAAATCGGGAGCTGTACCAACAGTTATTAAACGACCCCGATTACAAAGATGTTGAATTTAACCCCGAAACAGGAGGTCTCAAGGCTACACATATCGGGCATAATACTCAAACAGATGATAAGGTTGAGACGTTTTTTGGGAATATGAAACCGGCGGATCTTGAGCGTGAATGCCAGAATCTATTGGTTAGATGGGGACATAGGGCCATACTACGCGATGAATTTGCCAACAAGAAATTGAGTCACACACCTCCAAGCCTTGATATTGAAATTGATGGCAAAATCATGGATATACGCTCCATTACTCAGAATGGATTACTTGGAAATCCTTTAATGGCAAAAAATAAGCAACTTGGGAATGTTAAGAAAAAAACAGGAATAATATCAGATTGTGTATGTCTTCACTTTCATGATGCAACAATGTTTTCAGAAAAGAAGTTGCTGCAAGGGGTTGAATGGTTTAAGAATAGGATTCAAGCTGTCGGTGGGACGCAACGCATCAAACACATTTATGTTGTTGTAAATGGGGGATGTCGGCTTTTAACATATGATATATAAAAAAACCTCCCGAAGGAGGTTGCAAGTATGAAAGGCATTAGGCGAACCCACAGCCAACAGCTAAACCTCACGATAAAGCTTGACTTGCATTACAAAAATAGGGAAAATATTTCAATTACAAAATATTTTCCCTATTTTTATTCAAAAACTTCTGTACGCCACGCACTGGTAGGTGTCGATGCTCTCCACTATATCCTCATGGTTGTGATTGGTGGCCGTTTGAATCAAGTCAAACCGGCAGAACTTCTCGCCGTCCATGCAACCGATCACTCCATGTATCGCCTCCGACAGCTCCAACAGATCCACGCTGCCGGGCAAGCAGGTGCAACCCACCGCCCCGAAAGTCGACGAGCGCGACGTTCAACTCACCTTCGGACTTCGCGCTCCTTCGTTGGCGCAATTCCTGATGCGCTACCATGTTTTTTCACTCATGGAGATGGAGGAGTGTACCGGAAGAGTGGGCGGTGAGGGCAGGGGCGTATTGGCTCTGGATAGTGGCAAGGCTGGAGGCGTATGTGCCGGCGGTGTTGGCGAAGAGGTCGTAATGGAGTTGGTAGGTGCCTTTGGGGAGACGAGTTACGAAGAAGGCGGTTGAAGCGTCGCGATTCTCGCGATAGAAGCAGATGCCCTCGGCAAAGATGGGGCGGGGGAGTTGTTCTACCGGTTCGAAGCAGGCGGCACGGTCGTCGGTGATGGCTACATAGTCCATGTCGCGTGTGGCGCGTATGGTGAGTTGCACTCTTACGCGGTCGCCTACGGCAATGGTATCGGCTACTATCCATTCGGTGCCGTGCTGTACGAGCAGAGTCTTTTCTATCTCAACGGCATCGCACGATGCAGCCTCAATATGTGTCATAAGGTCGCGATATTGGCAATATACTGCGCCCCATGCAGGGGAACCGGCGGCTTTGGCAACGGTGAGGTCGCGTCCGGCGGATTGCTCCGGTGAAAGAGGTGTGCGGAAGTAGCCGAGGAGATTGTCGGTCTTATCGACTGCGATTTTTCTATCACCGACTTTGACTACTGCCGGTGTGGAGGGACGTGTCCAATCGCTACCGGAAAGGAGTATGGAGGCGATAATGTCGGATGTAATGGCAGAAGTGCCCCAGTTTTCAGCCTCTTTTTGGAGAATGAGCCATTGGCGTATTTGGTCTGTTTCAGCCGATTGCGGTTCGATGGTGTGGAACGCGTCGAGAGCGAGAGAGGCGGTGGAGAGTTTCTCGAAGGGAGTGTCGGTGTTGTCGAGCGAAGGCCACCATAAGCCGCGTTGCGGTGAATAGACGGCATATTCGCGCAGCGATGCGAGCACTTGGCGGGCTGTGGCATTATAGCCGTTGGCATTTAGTATGAGAGCAGCGAGTGCTTTGCCGTGGATGTCGCGGTCTTTCCAATCGGAGACGAGTCGCTGTACGGTGGCGCGGGTGACGCGAGCGGCTGCCGTAGATTGTTTTATGTCGGGGAATAGGTCGCGGACGGCGACATAGAGAGTGAAGTCGGCCGACGGTGTTTTTTTATAGTCGGCAACGGCTTTCGTGTCGATGTATTGCACGGCATTGGCAATCATTGCTGTGAGTCGGTCGTTGTCGGGGAGGAACCCGAGATGTTTGAGATGTCCGAGATGACTGAGTATGTTGTAAGTGGTCCATGATGATGTTTCGTCGTTTTCGTCAATCCATGCCCATCCGCCGCCATCGCGCTGGAGTTGGGCAAGGCGATGGATGGCGTGAGAATAGACGGCATCAATCTCTTTTTTGTTGAAGAGGGTGGCGAGACGAGCCATGCGTTCGGAGTCGGAACGGGCATCCATCATCCATGGGGTGGAGCTGAGGAGTATGGTCTTTAAGTCGCTGTTGCGTTCGAGCATGGAAGTAAGGGTGGAGTCGGCTTTGTCGGATGCTTTCCATTGGCGAATCGCGCGAGCAATCGCGGGATTGGAGCGGAGAATGCCTTCGGCAACGGCAGCGGAAAATAGTTCGGCGGCGGCACCCATCGAAGTGCGGGTACTTTCGGTGCGGAGTCCCGGAAGGGCGGTGACGCAATACCAGATGGGGTTTTCGCAAAATTCGAGTGTGATGCGGGCATCGGAGGGCATCTCTTCGGGAAGTTGAACCGAAAACGATGTCTCGTCGGGAGCTATGTAGAACGGCATAGAATCGATGACAGGTGTTGAGGCGGGAAGTATGGGGATTATCGACTGCTCTCCGTCGGCAAAGTTGCCGGTCGACGACTTGATGCGGTAGCCGAGCATGTTGGTGTCGATAGGAGCATCGATGTCGGTTGCGACAATGGCTGATGCTCCGGCGGCAATGGTGTCGGTCTGCTGCCAACGATTGGTCACGTTGCTTGACGCGGGGTCGAAAATTTCCACTATAGTGGTGATGATTTGGACGGAGTCGCTATTGTTCATCACAGAGGCACGAATCTGTGCGCGGTCGCCTGTGCGGAGGAATCGTGGCAGATTGGGCTGCGCCATGACAGGCTTGTTGGACAGAACCTCTTGCGACATGGTGGCGGTGAGCAGGTCGGGGGTAAACGCCAATGTGCAGAATTGCCAAGTGGTGTTGGCATTTGGTGCCGTGAATGAAAATTCGAGGGACCCATCGTCGGCAGTGGTTAGCATCGGGCGGAAAAACGCCAACGGAGTTTCCGACGAGCGATAGGAAAATTCTGGGATGTTGCTGTCGCTGTTTTCCATTGCAGTGCCACCGTAGGCGGAGTAGGCAACTGCGGATTCTTCCATTGCGGTATCGGCAAGGTCGGTCGACAACGTGTTGGCGGACTTAAATACCGGTTGCGCTCCGCGTATCATCATTGACGCTTTTGGGCCGATTGAAAGGTCCCACATTTGGAATTTCGGGGATGTGATACTCTTCACTTTGACCATTCGGATATTATTGTCGCGAATGGATTGTGAATATCGTCGTGCAATGTCGGTGTTGTAAACAAAATGGTTGGTGGCTCCATCTGCTACATAGAAATTCCAGCTTTGCGGTGCAAGTGCATCGAGAGCCTTGCTATACATGTCGAACATCACGGCTGCTTTGGCTCCGTTGCCGGAACGGTCTTTGATGCGGAATGTCCATGTCTCTTCGGCTCCCGGAGTGATGCGGTCGCGGAAACTTTCGGCTTCGATAGCTATAGAATTGAGCGAACTTTCGGTGCGGACTGTAATATCTTTTCTTGTCGAACGGTAATCGGCTGTGGCCATCATGCTTACTGTGACTTCATCGACATTGTCGGGAAGATTGATGGTGAGATGATGCATGCCGGGATTGGCTTGTAGCCATTCTTGGCTGTAGATGCTGTCGGCTGTCCATACGGTGTAGTTGACATATCCGCCGGGTGTGGATGTGCCGTAGAGAATGGATGCCGTGCGCGAATCTTTCAGGGTGTAGGAGGTTATTGGAATCCAAATCGGCTCCGATTTCGGTGGCATCGGGTCGTTGGGGCGGTACAAACCGATGTTTTGTATGATTTCCGGTCGGGCTTGGTCATCGGAATCGAGAGTCAGTCGGATAGAATAGTTGCCACATGGCACTTTTGACCAATCGACCGTAGGATTGGAAGGTGGAAACGCTCCCTCTTTAATTGTCTTATCACCGTCTATGAGTGAGTAGTGAACCGTTTTGTCGCAGGGCTTGTCCATCAAGTCGGTAACGCGCAGGTTAAGCCGTACAGGTTGCGATACGTCAATGTCGCTGCCATCGGTAATGCCACAGACTATATGGTAGGAGGCTCCGAGACTGAAACGAGTCGAGACTTCGCGACTTTCTCCGGTGGAACTTGTGGCGGTGATGCGGGCGGAGAATACCCCGTCGGCTATCGGAGATTGGGCAAGCATCTCGGCAGGGAATGTGATGGAGAATGTTCCGTCGGAATCGGTTACTGTGGTCAACGATTGATATTCAATCCATCGGCTGTTCCACCACCAAAACCGTTGTGAGACGGAAAGGTTGACGGCAACGTCGATTCCGGCAAGCGGGAATCCGGAGTAGGTGACGGCTTTCCCTTTTAATGTTACGGCTCCGGCATCGGGTGTGTTGCGAAGTATTTCGGATATTTCCATCTGATAGGTCGGCAGTTTGTAGTCGCTGACCATGAAAGAGGCTGACTGCTCTTCATTGTTGCCGAATTTGGCTACAATGTGGAAGTTGCCGGTAAGTCCTTCGGACGGGAGAACAAACGAGCCTTCAAAACGTCCCCATTCATCGGTGACGAATGAAGCGGTGCTTTTCACTTGATAACCGGCATCGCGCAGCTCGACAGTCAATGATTCCGATTTGAGCAGATTGTGATTTTTGCCTTGTGTAGTGTATAGTACGCCACTGAATCGGAGGGTGTCGCCGGGGTGATAAATGGCAAGGTCGGTCCACAGGTTGACGTTGGTTCTGACAATGGAGTCAACCGCCTGCCGGCGATATATTGTTGCGCGGTCGGCGTATTTGTCATCTTTTTTGGCGGCATACAGCGACCAATTGAAATTCGGAAATTCAACTTTACTGAGGTCGGCTTTTCCGTCGGCATCGGTAACGAACGATTTGCCGGTGTTGCCATTGCGGGCGAGTTGCAGTTTGGCGGCATCGACAGGAGCTCCGGTAGCCGGATTGATCACCCATGCCCATTGACCGGAACCGAATGACGCTGTGGCGATACTTAGAGCAGTGCAGTGGATGCGCTGATAGTATTCATTCGGGTTGATTTGTGGTGTGTTGTCGCCAATAGCTGGTACGATGATATAGCATCCGGGGGTGTCGAATGAGACTTTAACGGTATCGGTCGCTGAAAATGGAGCAGATCCATCGATATTGTAATCGAGAGTCTTGATGTGTACAGCCGGTTCGGTATTTCGGCGAGCAATGTATTGGTCATCTCCGTTCCAATTGTATGGTACACGGAATATGCCTAAAGAATATTTATTGGTATTGTTGACAATCGCTTTCACATCAAGCGATGCTCCGGGCAGTATGGTTCCTGCGGAAGACACCTCGATGCTTTTTCGAGTGATTTGTGCTTGACGCGTTCTGAGAATATCGGCGCGGAAATATGTAGGATGACGGCTTAAGAATGCTGCTATTTCAGCAAGATATGCCTTGCTGCGCATTTCGTTGCCGGTGTAATCGGCCAATGGGATTGCAATCAGTGCTTCGCCGGCATACTGACTCTTGCCGAGAAGCAGATATAGATTGAGAAGAGTGTCGTAGGCCGGTGGAAATGCGGATGAGTCAGATTCATAAATATGATTGGAAATGAACCCGATACGATTCACATCGGTGATTACAAACGGTGCGGGGTCGCCTTCATGAAATTTAAGCAATTCTTGATATATTTCGAGTATGCGGCGCGCGGTGGAGTCAGTGTATCTGAATTGTAATTGTTCGTATAGATCGAAGCGACAACACCACGATATGGGAAATATTTGTTGATTGCTTACGAATTGATTGAGCGAGGCAATGGCTTGCGAGGCAATGAAATCATAAAGTGTTGGGTAAAACTCAAATGTGTGCGCATCGCCGGTAATAATATCGTCATAGCTTTTCAACGGCTTGGTTTTGAGTGTAGCATGATAGGATAAAGCGGAATCGCATAGAACGGATATTTTGTCCTTGAATTGTTGGCCGCTCCATTCCGTGATGTTGGCCGGTAGCGGCTCGGTCGGCAGCGAGCGATTGTCGTATTTCCAACGAGCGTTTTGATAGACATTGGAATATATATCGGCAAGTAGAATGTTGAGCAGCGATTTAATATCAGGAGATGTTTCATTCGACTCAATCTTTTCGATACGAGCAATTATGTTGTTGATGCTGTCGGCATCTATTTCCGTTTCGGCAAGCGATAGGTCGATGACGGCTCTGAGCATGGCTATGTCGTCGCCTGATTTGATGGCTTGAGCCAACTGTTTGCGGGCGTTTTGCGCAACTGTCTTGGGATATGCGAAATCCGGCTTCTTAGGTGCATCGGCTCCTGCTGCGTTTATTGGTATTAACATCAAGAGTACGAGAATATTAAATATAGTTGTTTTCATAATCGATACGATTGAGTAGGGGTAAAAAAAATAGATACTCCCTTTCGGAAATATCTATATTGAAAGGTATGAAGAGTGAAAAATAATGCTTATTTGCCTTTTGATTTCATACGATTGTGGTGTTTCATCACCTCGCGTGTGAATTTGCGTTCGGCAATCTTGAGTTTGAACAGTTGAGCGGGTAACAATACAGCTTTTAATTGGGGAAGATACGATTCCTCGATTGCGCCCTCTTTTGCTTTTAATTCAAACATTGCTTCGGCTGCCTTTTCGTATTCGATGTCGGATGCTCCCTGTTTGTTTTCATTGATTTTCTTTTCAAGTTCACGAGTCTCTTTGTTGAGCTTGAATGTAGCGGCTTCCATTTCGCTATAGATAGGGAAGAATTTCTCTTTTTGCTCGTCAGACAGACCCAATTCCTTCGCAATGAAATCGTGTTTGTATTCTCGCATTTCGCTCCACCATTGTTTTTTGTTGCTTTGTTTTTGGGCGGAAGCAACGATGGGAAGCGTCATGGCTATGATGATAAGCAGTATATATTTTTTCATATTGCGTAGATGATTTTATTCGGTAAATTCGTCGGTGAGTACAAATATTTCGTTGGCATCGATGCCGCTGTCGTACATTTCCTGAAGCATTTCATATTCGTCAACGCTTCCTATCGGGTTGAATTCTTCGATAAAGACTTCGTTGCCGATTGCACTTGCCAGAGTAGGGTTGTTCTCGATGGATAGGTCGGTACTCGTTCCTCCTATAAGATTGAACATCTTAATCATACACCAAATTCCGCCAAACATGGCTGCCATATATGCATATGGGCGTACGCGTTGCCACAATGAAGAAGGCATCACATTAGTGCTTTCGGATTGTTTTTCCGGTAGCTTCGCGTCCATTTGTCGGGCGAAATCCTCGAAAAAACCATCGGGAACGGTCATGCCCGAACGTCCGGCTATTTTGTTAAGTATGTCGCTATTCTTTTCCATTTTGGATACATTTTACATTTAAGACTACGATAGTTGCAAATGGTTTAATCGTGTTGTTCAAAATATTGCTCGATTTTTTTGACAGCAAGATGATATGAGGCTTTCAACGCACCCACAGAGGTGCCTAATATTTCCGACATATCTTCATACTTCATGTCGTCGTAGTACTTCATGTTGAATACGAGTCGTTGCTTTTCGGGCAAAGAAGCAATCGCCATACGCAACTTTTTGAGCAGAGCATCGCCGTCGGTGTATTCGTCGGCTTCGATGGCATTGATTAGAAACGAATCTTCTTCGTCGATGGAGACATTGAGTCGTTTCCTCTCTTTGTTGAGGAAGGTGATGCTTTCGTTGATTGCAATTTTATATAGCCATGTGGATAATTTCGCTTCTCCGCGAAAATTGTCGATTGAACTCCATGCTTTCAAAAATGTGTTCTGGAGCAAATCGTTTGTGTCGTCGTGGTTTTCGACCATACGACGTATTTGCCAATATAGAGGCTCGGAGTATTTTGCGATAACCTCGTTGAAAGCGCTGCGGCATGTCTTGCTGTCGCGTAGTCGCATTACAAGGCTTTCGTCTTCGTGTGGAGTCTCTTGATTCATTTTTAAGGATAATGAGTGATTTTTTTGCGAAAGTAGAAATTTTATTTGTATCTTCAACGCAAAATATCCATAAATTGTTCTAAATAATAATGGAATCAGGATTGTTAACGACTCATACCGTGCTTATTGCACTCGGATTGACGCTGGTGGCGGGCTTATCGACCGGCATCGGCAGTCTGATGGCATTTTTTTCAAAGCACACAAATACACGGCTGCTTGCCGGTGCATTAGGGCTGTCGGCGGGGGTGATGGTATATGTTTCATTTATGGAACTTATGCCAGATGCTCTCACTGCGCTGATGGCGGATAATAATACTCAGATGGAAGCTCGTGTGATAGCATTATTGGCATTCTTTGGCGGAATAGGGTTGATTGCATTAATCGACTTTCTGATTCCGGAGGATGAAAACCCGCATGAGTTACATAATGTGGAAGCTATCGCCGAGGAGGATAATGCAAAAGGGAAGAAAGGGAATCTGCGCCGCACGGGATTTATGCTTGCGTTGGCTATCGGAATCCACAATTTCCCGGAGGGTATGGCTACATTTGTGTCGGCATTGGAAGGGCTTGATGTGGCTCTGCCGATTGTAATTGCAATTGCTATCCACAATATTCCCGAAGGAATTGCGGTGTCGGTGCCGATATATCACTCTACGGGTAATCGTCGAAAGGCTTTTTTATATTCAATGATGTCAGGCCTTGCCGAGCCGGTTGGGGCTGTGTTCGGATTGATATTTTTATTGCCGTTTTGGACTCCGCTGGTGAGTGCCGTGATGCTTGCGGCTGTGGCAGGGATTATGGTGTATATATCTTTTGACGAGTTGTTGCCGAGTGCCGAAGAATATGGGCATCATCATTTCGCTATCGGTGGTGTGATTGTCGGAATGGCTGTAATGGGCTTTTCATTATTGATGTTCTAAACCAATCACTATAAATTGTGATTGCCGAGGCCGATGATTGTTGCTAACTTTGCAACATGAAAATATCAGTGCATCAATTTCCAGTCATATTGTTTTTGGCGGTAGCCTTGCCATCGTATGCCGTAGAAGAATTTGCCGATACTGTGGTGTCGGTTGGCGAAGTATCGGTTACTGCAATCAAGATGAACAATGATATAAGAATGCAGCCGATATCGTCGACGGTGATAGGCGAAGTGGAGATTCAGCGACAAAAAGTGGTTGCTATGCGCGATGCCAGCGAGTTTGCTCCTAATTTTTATATTCCGGACTATGGTTCGCGGATGACGTCGACCATCTATATGAGAGGAATCGGTGCGCGTATCGACCAACCTGTGATTGGTCTTAATGTGGATAATCTGCCTGTCCTTAATAAAGATAATTATGATTTCGATTTGGCTGATATAGAGCGAATTGAGATGCTGCGCGGACCGCAAAGTACGCTTTACGGACGAAATACGATGGGGGGACTGGTGAATATCTACACATTGTCGCCCTTAAAATATCAAGGTGTTCGTGCGATGGTGGAGTATGGAAACCGCAATTCGTTGAAAGCATCGGCATCGTATTATGCGAAACTCAATCCGCGATTGGCAATGGCATTGATTGGCTACTACACGCAGACCGACGGTGAGTTTACCAATATATATAACGGAGAAAAGTGCGACAACGAGAAACAAGGAAGTGTGAGATGGAAAACGCAGTGGCGACCTATGGCTGATTTGAGTGTTGAAAATGCTCTCACGGTGCAATTATCGCGTCAAGGCGGTTATCCGTATGAATATGTGGAGACCGGGGAAATTAACTATAATGACACTTGCTTCTATCGCCGTACGAGTGTGACTGACGGATTGACTGTGAAGTGGAATAGGGGAAATTATACGTTATCGAGCATCACGAGTTTTCAATGTATAGATGACAATATGACTCTCGACCAGGATTTTCTGCCGGAATCATATTTTACTCTTACTCAAGCCCGACATGAATGGGCACTGACTCAGGATTTTGTAGGACGAGGAACTGTAGGCAAATATTCATGGCTTGGCGGATTGTTCGGATTCTATAAACATACCGATATGGATGCGCCTGTAACGTTTAAGGAAACGGGCATCGATGAGCTGATAATGAAATACCGCAATGAGGCTAATCCAAAATATCCTATTCGTTGGGATGAATCGACCTTTTTGCTTGGTAGCAATTTTCAAAATCCTACATATGGATTGGCTTTATATCATCAAAGCTCAATTGATGCTGGACAATGGACCTTCTCGGCAGGGATACGCTTGGATTACGAGCGTGCAGAGTTGAAGTATCACAGTTTCTGCAATACGGGATATGAGACTTTGCGACTGACCGATGAGGGAGAGTATCAACATTTCCGTCATGATGATGTAAATATTGATGATCGAGGACGCTTAACTAAAGATTTCGCGGAATTGTTGCCGAAATTTACGGCTACATATCGTTTGCCGATGAACTCGCCTTCGACTGTTTATGCATCAATCGCCAAAGGATATAAAGCCGGCGGTTTTAATACTCAAATGTTTTCCGATGTGCTTCAGCAGCGATTGATGGGGTATATGGGCATCGGGATGAGTTATGATGTGGACGAGATAGTCGGTTACAAGCCTGAAAAAAGTTGGAATTATGAAGTTGGTGCGCATATCGCATGCTGTGATGGACGGGTTATGACGGACTTGGCTTTGTTTTATATCGATTGCCGGGATCAGCAGTTGACCGTCTTTCCGGATGGAACCACTACCGGACGTCTGATGACCAATGCCGGAAAATCGCGCAGCTATGGCGCGGAGGCGGCGGTAAAACTTTATCCGACCGAACGTTGGATGGTAAATCTTTCGTATGGATATACGAATGCAAGATTCAAGGATTTTAATAATGGAAAAAACGATTATAGCGGGAATAAAATCCCCTATGCTCCGTCACATACGGCTTATGCCGGAGTGTCGTACAGCCACCCGTTGCGATTGGGATGGGTTGATAACCTGATATTCAATGTCAGCGCACGTGGAGTGGGAGAAATAGAATGGAATGAGGAGAATACGATAAATCAACCGTTTTATGTTGTGCCGTCGGCATCTGTGACGATTGAGCATAGCCGATATTCATTGGATATTTGGGCGGATAATTTTACTTCCACAAAATATAATACATTTTATTTCGTTTCAATGTCGAATGCTTTTCTCCAACGCGGAAAATCGTGTAGGGTAGGGGCGACATTAAGATTTAATTTTGCGACTGAATAACAATAAAACAATAATAAACGATAATGAGAATGATAAAATCAATTAAACTTTTAGCCATCGCATTAGTGGCAACTTTTGTGATGACAGCGTGTGATACCGATACGGACGGAGAAAACCGAATAGTCACTACATATTCCGACGGTTATAATTATGTTATCGACAACGAAGCCGGAACGAGCGGCATATACAGCGGTATCAGTTATAACAAAGGTTATGTAATCGAACTGAATCTTGACAAAAAGGTTGCCTCGGTGACTATCGTCGGATTGAACCTTTCGGAAGATAAGACCGATTTGAGTTTCTCTTTGTCGAATATGGCATTCACTTATGGAAGCAATGGATATGAGGTGAATGCGACAAATGTGACTCCTTATATAAATGGTGCGCCCGCATCGGGATATTCGTTCAACTCATTTAAAATGACAGTCAATAATTATGAAATATTGATTTCTTACGAGATTAACAACAGATACCAAGTTGTGGTGATGCCTATGACCGCCACATATCATACCGATAGCGTAGTGACTACGATTGCTACCGGCGAAACATATAATACGCCTGAATATTCTCCGTATTATGTGGTTGAGTTGCTTCGCGATGATGAGTCGGGAGATATGTCGGCCGATTTGTATGTCTATAATGCAAAGTTTGCCTCCAATATGCCGTATCAAAAAGAAATGGTATTTAAGGGAATTGATGTAGATTTTAATAAGCATGGATTTACCCTTTCTGCCGACCGTATTGTTCCCGAAATATCGTCGGTGCCTTATGAACGCTATGTCGTCACCGATTTGTCGGGTCAATGCTATGTCGGAATAGGATTGAATATTATGTATGATGTAGCAGGTACATGGAATGTAAATTCTACGATAATGAGTCAGGATAATTAATAAAAAGTAAATAGTATAGAGCGGCCGATGATTACGAAGAATCATCGGCCGCTGTTTTTTATAGGATGTGAATGTGGGCTATTTTTGAGGAAGAATAGTTGAGTAATAAAGATGAGTGGATTTGCCTATATTTCTAATATTTTTTGTATATTTGCATCACGAAATCGCGGCTTTAGAGGTGGTAAATCTCTATTGCTGCTATAATGCCGTGATTGATAGACGAATAGAAGGCCTAACGGATTTCAGCTGACCCTACGCTCGTCTATATAGCGAAGTGAAAAATTTGATAAATTCTATATGGTATCAACAGCAATTTTTGGTATTCAAAATTCGACAATGGCAATAACCGCCGCCTTGACAGGTATCGGTCTTGTTGCTTTAGCTCTTATGCTCGCGAAGCTGATGTCTCCGCGTTCATTTAGCCCTCAGAAAGGAGAACCCTATGAGTGTGGTATCCCTACCAGAGGTGAAAGTATGGCACAATTTAAGGTAGGATATTACCTTTATGCTATCTTGTTTTTGATGTTTGATGTGGAAACTGTTTTCTTGTTTCCGTGGGCGGTTAAAGTGCGTGAACTTGGTTCTGCCGGTCTGCTCAGCATCGCAGTATTCTTCACCATATTAGTGCTTGGGCTTGTATATGCTTGGCGGAAAGGAGCTTTGGAATGGAAGTAAAAGATATTAAGATTAAGGGTATTCAACCCGAAGAATTTAAGGATAATGAATATATCCAAGGTCTTATCGATGAGTTGAAAGCAAATGGCACGAATGTTATAGTCGGTAAGTTTGACCAACTTATCAATTGGGGTCGAAGCAATTCTATTTGGCCGCTTACGTTTGCTACAAGTTGTTGTGGTATTGAATTTATGTCGCTCGGTGCGGCTCGCTATGATATGGCACGATTCGGATGGGAAGTAACTCGTTCATCCCCCCGTCAGGCCGACTTTATGATGGTGGCAGGTACCATCGTTCACCGCATGGCTCCTGTGGTTCGTCGTCTTTATGAACAACTTGCCGAGCCTAAGTATGTGATTGCCGCCGGCGGTTGCGCTGTTTCCGGAGGTCCGTTCAAAAACTCTTATCACGTAGTGAAAGGCGTTGGCGAAATTGTTCCGGTCGATGTATATATCCCGGGATGCCCTCCTCGTCCGGATGCAATGATTTACGGTATTCTTCAACTCTCGCGTAAGATTAAAGTGGAAAGATTCTTCGGCGGTGTCAATCGCAAAGAAAAACAAGCAGAATTTCTTGCCGCTCACCCCATCGAAGAAGCGTAAAAGATAGATACTTCAATTAAATATCTCAAACTTAGAATCCACAAACCATCAATATTAATTATGGCAAATATTCAGGAAAAAATCACCAAACTTTTACCCGACGCTACGTTTGAAGAAGGCGATCAGTTGTTGGTGAATGTTCCCGACGCTAAATGGCATGACTTCGCTAAAGCATTGAAAGAAGATGCCGATTTGAGCTATGACTATCTTGTAGCTATCGTGGGTATGGACTGGACCGACAAACTCGGCTGCGTCTATTATCTCACTTCAACCAAATATAATACGCATCTGTCGGTACGAGTAGTTACCGAAGATCGCGAAAATCCGATGCTTCATAGTGTATCCGATCTTTGGGCTATCGCTAATCTGTATGAACGCGAAGTCTATGATTACTATGGAATTATCTTCATCAATCACCCCGATATGCGCCGCTTGTTCTTGCGCAATGACTGGGTCGGTCACCCCTTGCGTAAAGATTATGACGCAAGTCCGGAGGTGAACCCTATGCGTCTTGAGCATGAAAAGGTTGATGATACGACTGTTTCGTATGTAGAGGATGCAGAAGGAAACGTAACGAAAAAAGAAGTTACGATATTCGAGCCTGAGGAATTTGTGGTTAACATCGGTCCGCAGCACCCGGCAACTCACGGTGTGCTCCGTTTCCGTACATCGGTAGATGGCGAAAATATCAAGAAAATCGACTTGTATTGCGGATATATTCATCGCGGTATCGAAAAACTTTGTGAAAGCCTTGCATATCCGCAGACTTTGCATTTTACCGATCGTCTCGACTATCTGTCGGCTCAACAAAATCGTCACTGTCTGTGTATGTGTATCGAAAAGGCATTGGGTATTGAAGTACCCCGTCGTGCCGAAGTGATTCGCGTAATTATGGACGAATTGATGCGTATTTCATCGCACTTGTTGTTTGCCGGTTCGTTCTGTATGGACTTGGGCGCAACTACAATGCTGTTTTATGCGTTCCGCGAACGTGAAACCATCCTTGATATATTGGAAAAGACTTGCGGTGCCCGCATGATGTTCCACTATCACACCATTGGCGGTGTTATGGCAGATTTGCATCCCGACTTCGTGAAAGATGTGAAATCGTTTATCGCTCAACAACGCAAGGGCTTGAAGGAATACCACCAAATATTTACCGGAAATGTGATTGCCGGCAATCGTTTGAAAGGTGTCGGAATGTTGTCGCGTGAGGATGCCATATCGTATGGCGTTACCGGTCCTTCCGGACGTGCTTCGGGATGGGCATGCGATATTAGAAAGACTGACCCGTATTCAATCTACGGCGAACTTGAATTCGACGAAGTGCTTCGCGATGATTGTGATTCATTCGGTCGTTATATGGTGCGTATGGATGAAATCGAGCAGTCTCTTCGCATTATCGAACAACTTATCGACAATATCCCCGAAGGCGATATCTGTGCAAAAGTGCCTAAAGTCATCAAACTTCCCGCCGGACATTGGTTCCAGCAAGTTGAAGCAAGTCGTGGCGCATTCGGCGTATATATTGAAAGCGATGGCGGAACCAATCCGGTGCGCTTGAAATTCAATTCGCCTTGTATGACGCTTGCAGGTGTTGTCGACCACGTGACTCGCGGACACAAGATTGCCGACCTTATTGCTATCGGAGGTTCGCTTGACTATGTAGTACCCGATATTGACCGTTAATCCAGAAAAATAGCTATCACATTATGTTTGATTTCTCAATAGTAACCAATTGGTTTAATAATCTGCTCAATGGAGTAATGCCCGAGTGGCTTACAATTACGCTTGAGTGTGTTTTGATCGGTTTCGGTCTGTTGTTGGTTTACGCTTTGTTGGCTTTGTTCTATATCTATTACGAGCGTAAATTGTGTGCTGCATTCCAATGCCGTCTCGGCCCGAACCGTGTAGGCCCTCTCGGCTTGTTACAGAGTTTTGCCGATATGTTTAAGATGCTTATTAAGGAAATTATCACCCTTAATAATGTAGATAAATTCCTCTTTGCATTGGCTCCTTACCTCGTGATTTTGGCATCAATGCTTTCATTTGCCGTGTTGCCGTGGGGTAACGGTCTTCAGGTTCTCGATTTTAATATCGGTATTTTCTTCTTGATTGCCGTTTCATCGATTGGTGTACTCGGTATATTGCTCGCCGGATGGTCGTCAAATAATAAATTTACACTTATCGGTGCATTGCGTTCAGGTGCGCAGATGGTGAGCTATGAACTTTCAATCGGTCTTTCCGTTCTCACTATGGTGGCATTTGCCGGCACGATGTCGGTGACCGGTATTGTAGAGGCACAACAGGATTTGTGGTTCATCTTCTCCGGACATATCCCTGCAATAATCGCATTTGTCATTTATCTGATAGCCGGTACGGCGGAAACCAACCGTGGTCCGTTTGACCTTCCTGAAGCAGAAAGTGAACTTACTGCCGGTTATCATACAGAATATTCCGGTATGCATTTCGGCTTCTTCTATCTTGCTGAATACCTAAACCTCTTTATTGTATCGGGTGTAGCAACATTGTTGTTCTTCGGCGGCTGGATGCCGTTCCACATTCCCGGATGGGAAGGCTTCAATGCTGTAATGGACTACATCCCTTCAGTAATTTGGTTTGTAGGTAAGTCAATTCTTCTTTCAGGTGTAATTATTTGGTTTAAGTGGACATTCCCCCGTCTTCGTATCGACCAACTCCTTCACCTTGAGTGGAAGTACTTGTTGCCAATCAATCTCGTTAACTTGGTATTGATGGTACTCGTTATCGTTTACGGTCTCCATTTTTAAGAACGTAGGCTATCTAAGATTAAAGTAAAAACAAAAGTATAACATCCGTTATTGTCTTGAATATGAGCGATAAATTTGGAAAAGTAACCCAGGTAATCGGGCCTGTGGTCGATGTGACCTTCGAGGGTGAGGGTAATACTATTCCCCCCATCTATACGGCACTTAAAATCGACCGTCCCGACGGTGATGAGCTCATCCTTGAAGTTGAGCAACACATCGGAGAAGACACTGTGCGCTGCGTAGCGATGGAAAGTACCGACGGTTTGCAGCGTGGCATGAAAGTGGTTAACCTCGACCGTCCTATCGCAGTACCCACCGGTGCGCAGGTAAAAGGCCGATTGCTCAACGTGGTTGGAGAGGCGATTGACCACCTTCCAGAGTTGGAACGTGAAAATCTCCGCCCCATCCATCAGCCCGCTCCCGCATTTGAAGACCTTACCATCGGAACTGAGATTTTGTTTACCGGTATTAAGGTAATCGACCTTCTCGAACCGTATAGTAAGGGTGGTAAAATCGGTTTGTTCGGTGGTGCCGGTGTAGGTAAGACCGTACTTATCATGGAGCTTATCAACAATATTGCAAAAGGCCATAACGGTTTCTCGGTGTTTACCGGTGTCGGTGAGCGTACGCGCGAGGGTAACGACTTGTTGCGTGAAATGATCGAGAGCGGCGTAATGAAATACGGCGAAAAGTTCCAAGAAGGTATGGAACGCGGCGAATGGAATCTTGCTGATGTAGATATGGATAAAGTGAAAGATTCTCAAGCTACATTGGTATTCGGTCAGATGAACGAACCGCCGGGAGCCCGTCTTCGTGTGGCACTTTCCGGATTGACCGTGGCTGAGCAATTCCGCGACCAAGATGGTGGAGGTAAAGAAATTCTTCTCTTTATCGACAATATATTCCGTTTCACTCAGGCAGGTAGTGAGGTGTCAGCTCTACTCGGACGTATGCCTTCTGCTGTGGGTTATCAACCTACGCTCGCATCTGAAATGGGTACCCTTCAAGAACGTATCACGTCGACCAAGAACGGCTCAATCACATCAGTACAGGCAATTTATGTGCCTGCCGACGACTTGACCGACCCTGCACCCGCTACAACATTCAGCTTCTTGGATGCAACTACGGTGCTTAGCCGTAAGATTGCCGAGCTTGGTATATATCCGGCTGTGGATCCTCTTGAATCTACTTCTCGTATTTTGGACCCGCATATTATCGGCGAAGAGCACTACAATGTAGCTCAAGCTGTAAAACAACTTCTCCAAAAGTATAATGAACTTCAGGATATTATCGCTATTCTTGGTGTTGATGAACTTTCGGATGAAGATAAACTTGTGGTGGCACGTGCACGTCGTGCTCAGCGTTTCCTCTCTCAGCCTTTCCACGTTGCAGAACAGTTTACCGGTCTTCCCGGTGTAATGGTTCCGCTTAGCGAAACTATTCGCGGATTTAAGATGATTCTCAGCGGAGAAGTGGATGAGTATCCCGAACAGGCATTCCTTAACGTTGGTACTATCGACGAGGCAATCGCTAAGGGTAAAAAGATGCTTGAAGAGGTGAAGTAATCGGTTTTTACAAAGAATTATTAAAAACTATGATACTAAAAATTATATCGGCAGCCAATATCCTCTTTGAGGGTGAAGTGGAATCGGTGACTCTTCCCGGATCTAAAGGCAGTTTTACTGTCTTGAACAATCACGCATCTCTTATTTCGACACTTGAAGCCGGCAATATTGTGTACAGCGAGAAAGGGTCGAAATCGGAAATTAGTGTGTCCGGAGGGTTGGTCGATGTCGATAATAATGTAGTGTCGGTGTGCATCTATTGATATGAAAAGAATATTCCTCATATTGGCATTGCTGATGTCGGCGATAATGTCGCCGGTGAAAATGTCGGCATCCACCGAAAGCGCAGAGGGAGGAAAAATTGACCCTAAGGCAATTATTTTCTCTCACCTTGGAGATGCGTATGGTTGGGAAGTTCCGTTCAACCATCATGTGCGCATTCCGTCGCTCATCATTGTATGTGACCATGAGGGGTATTGGCATTTCTTCAGTTCTGCCCGCATAGCGCATGGTGAGGAGTATGACGGTTTTCATATTGGCGACGACAATAGTGCTTACAAAGGCAAGGTCGTAGGTATGAAAGCAGCAGCCGACGGAACTATGGAAGAGTATCGCCCCATTGATTTGTCGATTACGAAAAACGTAATGGCAGCCATTGTTGCAGCGCTCTGCGTATTTTTCTGCATAATGAGTGTCGCCCGATGGTATAAACGCCATGGATATAAGGCTCCGCGTAAGACAATCGGATTGGTTGAACTCGGTATCGAATTTGTCTACAAAGGGGTGATTGTCCCCACATTGAAAGACAAAGCGCGTAAGTTTGGCCCATACTTGCTGACGGTATTCTTCTTCATCTTCATAATGAACTTGCTCGGACTTATTGTGATATTCCCCGGAGGTGCTAACCTTACAGGTAATATTTCGGTAACTCTTGTACTTGCATTGTTGACGTTTGTCGCAACCAATCTTTTTGGCACAAAGCATTATTGGAAAGATATTTTCTGGCCCGATGTACCGCTGTGGTTAAAATTCCCTCTTCCTATTATGCCTGTAATCGAGGTGTTCGGTATGTTTACCAAACCGGCGGCATTGACAGTGCGTCTGTTTGCCAACATGATGGGCGGACACATGATTGTGATAGTGCTGACTCTCCTTATCTTCATTTTTGCCGAGATGGGAGCTGTTGTAGCCGGTGCTACAACCGTAGTGTCTGTGCTGTTCTCCTTGTTCATGTTGCTTATCGATGTGTTGGTAAGTTTCATTCAAGCCTACGTATTTACCATGCTTTCCACGATATTCATCTCTCTTGCTCAGGAGGGTGGGCATGAAAAGCATGCAGAAACAGAATCAATAAATTAAAAAACAAAACAATAACTCATTAACAATCTAAATTTTAGAATTATGTTAGCAATGATTTTAGCAGAAATTGGCGGCCTTCTTGGAATAGGCGCATGTATTGGTGCTGCAGTAGCAGCTATTGGTGCCGGTATCGGTATTGGTAAAATCGGCGCATCTGCGATGGAAGCAATCGCACGTCAACCCGAATCTACCGGCGATATTCGTAGTAACATGATTGTGATCGCCGCTCTTGTAGAAGGTGTAGCCCTCTTTGCTGTGATCGTTTGTATCCTTGCACTCTTCCTCTAATATCAAGCTCTTACAATGGAACTATTCACGCCTGATTTCGGGTTGATATTCTGGATGTTCTTGTCTTTTGCCATCCTGTTTTTTGCGTTGGCAAAGTTTGCATGGCCATCCATAATGAAGGGTATCGATGACCGAGCCGACCTCATCGATAAGGGTGTGGAGTACGCTCAAAATGCTAAAGAGCAGCTTGACCATGCCCGTGAAGAGGCGGATAAGTATATAGCTGAAGCCCGTCGTCAGCAAGCTGATATGCTTCGCGAAGCAGATAAGATGAAGACTCAAATCATCGAAGAAGCTCGTGCGGCAGCATCGGTGGAAGCACAAAAAGTGATGGACGCTGCAAAGTTGTCGATCGAACAATCTCGCAAGGAAGCACAAGCTCGCTTCCGCGATGAGGTGAGTGCTTTTGCCCTTGATATTGCGACAAAAGTTGTGCGCAATCAGATGGCCGACGAGAAGGCTCAAGCCAAGTTAGTGAACTCACTGCTTGATGAAATCGAGAATAAAAACTAAAACGCAATGAACGAAGGTCTTATACCACGTCGATACGCCAAGGCAATCTATCAGTTTGCTCTTGAGAAAGGACAATCAGAGCGTCTGTACGCTATGATGCAATCGCTTATGGGTGCTTTTGTCGCCGAGCCGTCAATGCAGCAGGTAATGGCAAATCCCTTTATAGCCGATAGCGATAAGACCAAGTTGCTCTCCACTGCAGCCGGTGCAGATAAGAAAGATGCCACGTTTGCCGATGTGCTTAAGCTGTTGAGTACGAACAATCGAATTGCGCTTGTGCGTGATATTGCACTCGCATATCTCGATATGTATCGTAAGGCCAACAATATCTATCTTGTCGACATCACTACCGCCACCGAATTGCCTGAAACGGCTCTCAATCGATTGAAAGCCATTGTTGAAAGCCACTTAAAAGGAGGTACCATGGAATTTTCATGGCACGTAGATCCGGAGGTAATAGGCGGTTTTGTGATTAATATTGACTCAGAGCGTCTCGACGCTTCAGTGAGCAACGAGTTGAAACAATTGCGATTGAAATTATTAAGTAAATAAAGAATGATTAACCCAAGCGAGATTTCGGAAGTATTGAAACAACAGCTCGCGAACGTCAACTCAAAAGTGTCGTTCGAAGAGGTGGGTACGGTCCTTGATGCAGGCGACGGTGTCGCTCACGTCTATGGACTCGAAAATGTGTGCGCCAATGAGCTCGTAGAGTTTGAAAACGGCGTCAAAGGCGTTGCTCTCAACCTTGAGGAAAGCAACGTCGGCGTTATATTGCTTAACAACGTTGCCAAAGTGACCGAGAATATGACCGTGCGTCGCACCGGAGAGATTGCCTCAATCCCTGTGGGCGAAGGTCTCCTTGGTCGTGTCATCAACGTACTTGGTGAGCCTATCGACGGTGCCGGACCTATTACAGGCGAACGCCTTAATATGCCCCTCGAACGCAAGGCTCCCGGTGTAATATTCCGTCAGCCGGTGAAGCAACCGCTTCAGACCGGTATTAAGGCCGTGGACTCAATGGTGCCCATCGGTCGCGGTCAGCGTGAGCTTATCATCGGTGACCGTCAGATTGGTAAGACTGCTATTGCAATCGATACGATAATCAATCAACGCGACAATTATAAGGACGGAAAACCGGTATATTGTATCTATGTTGCGATTGGTCAGAAAGCATCATCGGTAGCATCGATTGTTGACGAACTTCGTCGTAATGGAGCTCTCGATTATACCGTGGTTGTAGCTGCAACAGCAGCCGATTCGGCAGCGATGCGCTACTATGCACCATTTGCTGGTGTAGCTATCGGAGAGTATTTCCGCGACACCGGTCGTGATGCTCTCATCGTATATGATGACCTTTCCAAACAAGCTGTCGCTTATCGTGAAATTTCTCTTATCTTGAAGCGCCCGTCGGGACGTGAGGCATATCCGGGTGATATTTTCTATCTCCACTCACGTTTGCTTGAGCGTGCTGCAAAGATTATCGACAACCAAGAAGTTGCTTCGAAGATGAACGACCTGCCTGCGGTATTGAAGCCTATTGTAAAAGGTGGCGGTTCACTTACGGCACTTCCTATCATCGAGACACAAGCCGGCGACGTATCGGCATATATACCGACCAATGTGATTTCTATCACCGATGGTCAGATATTCTTGGAAACGGCATTGTTCAACCGTGGTATCCGCCCTGCAATCAATGTAGGTATATCGGTATCGCGTGTGGGTGGTAATGCTCAAATCAAGTCAATGAAGAAGGTGGCCGGTACGCTGAAGATCGACCAAGCTCAATTCCGTGAACTCGAATCATTTACCAAATTCGGTGGTGATATCGACCCGGTGACTGCTCGTGTGATTGATAAGGGACGTAAGAATGAACGCCTGCTTATTCAGCCTCAGTATCAGCCGTGGGCTGTGGAAGAGCAGATTGCAGTGATATTCTGCGGTACTCGCGGATTGCTCGAAAAGGTGCCGATGGATAAGGTGGCAGAATTCCAGCAACTGTTTATCCAATTGCTTAAGGCCAAATATCAGAAAGAGGTGCTCGATGTCATTAAGAGCGGTCAGCTTACCGACGATGTGGTAGAGAAACTCATTACTGTGGCTAACGAAATTTCAAGCCGTTATAATTGATAATATTGAGAAATGGCAACATTACGCGAACTTAAAGGAAGAATCGGCTCTGTAGCTTCGTCGGAGAAAATCACCGGAGCTATGAAGATGATTTCTTCTGCAAAAATGCATAAGGCACAGGTGGCTTTGGTGCGTTTGAAGCCTTTCCGCGAGCAAATACAGTCGATAATCGGTAACCTCCTTTCGGCAGATACCGTGTTTACATCGCCGTTGCTTGAGTCGCGCGAAGTGAAGCGTATGGGCATTGTGGTGTTCGGTTCCGACGACGGCCTTTGCGGTGCCTATAATATCAATATCTTCAAGGCTCTTACGCAAAAGATTGCCACATTGCGCGAAAAATACGGGAATGATACCGATTTTATCATTTATCCTATCGGATCCAAGATGGTAAAAGCGGTAATGAAAATTGCCGGTGCGCATGTAGATGTGGAGGTCGTGGACGGAGTGGATTCCAAAAGCGATGACGAAAGCATTAAGAACTTCACATTTGCTCTTGTCGATAAATTCCTTGCGGGAGAAGTCGATGCTGTCGATTTGATGTATATGCATTTCAAGAGCATGAGTCGTCAGACATTGAGCGACGAGTCGTTGTTGCCCGTTGTTCAAGAGGCTTTGACCGGTGGAGTAGGCAAAGTGCAGTGTCGTCCGTATATCTTTGAGCCGGATGCCAATGTCATATTCTCGTCGGTACTGCCGATGTATATTCTCTCTGTAATGCAAGATGTGTTCACCGAGAATCGAGCGTCGGAACAGGCTGCGCGTGTGATGGCAATGCAAAGTGCCAATGATAACGCCAAAAAATTGCTTGAACAGCTCCGACTCGAATACAACAAGTTGCGTCAGCAAAGTATTACCACCGAACTGCTTGATATTGTGGGCGGTCAGGTGAGATAAAGAAGAAGTATTAACAAGTTCCGAGAGGCAATATACCGAGCCTCTCGGAACTTTGAAATAAAAATGAATTAGATCGGTATAACTTTATTATAAGAATTACAACTTATCTATGGGTAGTGTAAAAGATTATTTTTCGTCATTAGGGACCGGCGTTTGGAGTCTGCTCAAAGGTATGCAGATTACCGGAAAGGAGCTTGTGACTCCGAAGATTACCGAGCGTTACCCCGAAAATCGCGATACAGTAAAGATTCCGGAGCGTTTCCGTGCTGAATTGCGCTTGAAGTACGACGCCGATGGTCGTCACAAATGTATCGCTTGCGGTATCTGTCAGCGAAATTGTCCTAACGGCACAATCACCATCACCACTAAGATGGTAGATACTCCCGACGGAAAAAAGAAACGTAAACTCGACACATATATGTACGATCTCGGCAGTTGCGTATTCTGCCAATTGTGTGTGTCGACATGTCCTCAAAACGCTCTTGAGTTTTCCAACGATTTTGAGCAAGCCGTGTTCACTCGTGAAAAGCTCGTAAAGCAGCTTAACTATCTCCCTGAAAAGGAAGATTCCGCACCCTCTCCTGAGGAGTTGGCAAAAGCTGCTGCCGAACGTGAGGCAAAAATAGCAGCAGCGAAAGCCGCTGCAGCAGCAAAAAAGGCTGCCGCCGCTGCAAAGCCGGCTGAAGGCGAAGCTGCTACCGAAACCCCAGAAAACAAAAACTAATCATTAATATGGAATCAGTAGGAAGTATCATTATGTATTTCGTAATCGCTTTGTCGATTATCGTCTTCTCGGTACTCGCTGTCACTACTCGTAAGATATTGCGCTCGGCTACTTACTTGCTTTTCGCGCTTTTTGCTACTGCCGCCCTCTATTTCAAACTCGATTATGAGTTCTTGGGTGCCGTACAGATTGCAGTCTACGCAGGTGGTATCGTAGTGCTTATTGTCTTCTCGATATTGCTTACAAGCAAGCCCGGTGACAATAGTGCCAGATTAACTTCAAAGAAACGTGCCCTTGGTCTCGTTGCTGCTGTTGCCGCCGTAGCTGTTGCCGGATATGCATTGATTTCGCAGTGTCATATCGCTGATAGCACCCTCGCAACCGGCGAACTTTCAGTTCCCACGATGAGCCAAATCGGAGAATTCCTCCTTGGCACGGAGAAGTTCCAGTATCTTCTTCCCTTTGAAGCAATCAGTGTGTTGTTATTAGCATGTATAATCGGTGGCGTAGTAGTCGCTCGCAAAAGATAAGTAGAAAATGGAGATTACGCTTTTATGGTATCTGATCCCCAGCCTTATCATGTTTGGCTGCGGCATCTATGGATTTATCACCCGTAAAAATATGATTGGAATGTTGATTTCGCTTGAGTTGATGCTCAATGCGGTCGACATTAATTTTGTGCTATTCAATCGATTCCTTTTCCCCGGACAACTTGAAGGTATGTTCTTTACGCTTTTTGCCATTGCATTGGCTGCTGCCGAAACAGCGTTGGCAATTGCCATCATCATCAACGTGTTCCGTGCGGTAAAGAATATCGACGTTCAAGATCTCACTAAAATGAAATTTTAAACGCTATGGATTATATTATACCGTTACTGATATTAGCGATACCCTTGTGCATGTTCCTCTTCTTAGGTCTTGTGGGCATGCGTTTGAGCCACAAGGTGGCCGGTATCCTTGGTACGCTTGGTATGGGTACTACTCTTGTACTCGCGTATTTCACAGCGTTTACCTATTTCTTTAGTGGAAGTGCCGATTTCGCCACTGCTGCGGGCGAACGTCTGCAATATATGGTGTTTGATGTGACTTGGCTTGAATTTACCAAGAATCTTATCATCAAACTCGGATTTATGCTCGACCCCATCTCTGCCATGATGCTTGTGGTAATCACCACAATCTCATTCATGGTGCATCTCTATAGTTTGGGATATATGCACGGCGAGAAGGGATTCCAACGCTACTATGCTTACCTTTCTTTGTTTAGCTTTTCAATGCTTGGTTTGGTTGTGGCAACCAATATCTTCCAGATGTATATCTTCTGGGAACTTGTGGGTGCATCTTCGTACCTCCTTATTGGTTTCTATTACACCAAGCCGTCGGCAGTGTCTGCTTCAAAGAAGGCATTTATCGTAACTCGTTTTGCCGACCTCGGCTTCCTTATCGGTATTTTGATTCTCTCGTTCTATACCGAGACATTCAACTTCCTCGATATGACCACCAACCCTGCCGGTGTGCTTACAAGCACAGCCGGAGCTACGTTCATGGGTGCATCGGTTATCACATGGGCGCTTGTGCTTATCTTCATGGGTGGTATGGGTAAATCAGCTATGATGCCTCTTCATATCTGGCTTCCCGATGCAATGGAAGGTCCGACTCCCGTATCAGCACTTATCCACGCTGCTACGATGGTTGTTGCCGGTGTGTATTTGGTAGCGCGTTTGTTCCCGCTCTATCTGCTCAACGATGCGGCTGCACTTGAAGTCGTTACCGTTGTCGGTGCTCTGACTGCATTCTATGCAGCAGTAGTGGCATGTACGCAAGTCGACATCAAGCGTGTGCTTGCATTCTCTACCATTTCGCAGATTGCATTCATGATGGTGGCTCTCGGTGTAGCTCGTCCCGACATTCACGAAGGTCTCGGATATATGGCATCTATGTTCCACTTGTTCACCCATGCAATGTTCAAAGCATTGCTTTTCTTGGGTGCCGGAGCATTGATTCATGCCGTTCACTCCAACGATTACACTTCGATGGGCGGTCTTCGTAAATATATGCCTGTTACCCACATCACATTCCTCATTGGTTGTCTTGCCATTGCAGGTATTCCTCCGTTTGCCGGATTCTTCTCTAAGGACGAAATACTTTCGGCTGCGTTTGAAAATAATTGGTTCTGGGGAGCATGGATGACTATGGTAGCCGGTTTGACCGCATTCTATATGTTCCGTCTCTACTATCGTATCTTCTGGTGGAATGAACCTGATTATGCTCATCACAAGCCTCACGATGCACCGTGGACAATGACCCTCCCGCTCATCATTCTTGCTGCCGTGTCGGTTGTAGCAGGTTTGATTCCTTTCGGAGAATATGTAACTTGGAATCGTGAAGCCTACGAAATCCATATCAATTGGACAGTAGCCGGTACAAGCATCGTAACCGCGTTGATTGGTATCGGTTTGGCTACGGTGATGTATCGTAAGGAAAACAATATGCCCGACCGTATCGCCAACAGCGTACACGGACTTTGGACTGCTGCTTACCATCGATTCTATTTCGATGAACTTTACATCTTTATTACTCACAAGATTATTTTCAATTGTGTCAGCAAGCCGATTGCATGGTTTGACCGTCACATCATCGACGGTACGATGGACTCGTTTGCCACTCTCACTCACAAGGCTTCAAATGCAATCAAAGGCTTGCAGTCGGGTAGCATTCAGGCTTATGTGTGGGTTTACCTCATCGGGGCACTCATATTGGGAACAATCACTTGCGTGTGTGTCTTATAACTATCACGGTGCTAATTTGTAAAAATAGTAATTATGTTTTCTAATATATTAATTTACTTTGTGGTGATTCCGGTGCTTATGCTTGCCGGTCTTGCCTTGACAAGGAATATGAAGCAGATACGCACTGTGGCTGTCATAGGCTCATCGGCACTTGTGGCACTCTCTATCGTATTGCTTTATCAATTCCTTCAACTCCGTGCAGCCGGCGATGAGTCGTTGATGCTGTTCACCGGCTCTTGGATGTGGTTTGAACCATTGAATATCCATCTCGCTGTCGGAGTCGACGGTATTTCGGTTGCGATGATTATCCTTTCGGCTATCATTGTATTTGCCGGAACATTTGCTTCTTGGAAAATCAATCCTCTTCCCAAAGAATTCTTCCTTTGGTTGATATTGCTTTCAATCGGTGTATTCGGCTTCTTCATCTCCATCGACTTGTTCACCATGTTCATGTTCTATGAGGTTGCTCTTATCCCGATGTATCTCCTTATCGGTATCTGGGGTACAGGTCGCAAGAACTATTCAGCGATGAAGTTGACCCTTATGCTTATGGGAGGTTCGGCATTTCTTATGCTCAGTATTTTCGGTATCTATTATAACTCAGTAGGTCCCGATGGTGCTCATACAATGAATCTTCTTGAGATCGCTCAAAACGGAGTGGCTCGCGAATGGCAAAACTTCCTGTTCCCGATGGCATTTGTCGGTTTCGGTGTGCTCGGCGCAATGTTCCCGTTCCACACTTGGAGTCCCGACGGTCACGCATCGGCTCCTACCGCTGTGTCAATGCTCCACGCCGGTGTGTTGATGAAACTTGGAGGTTACGGATGCTTCCGTGTAGCTATCTACCTCATGCCTGAGGCTGCTCACGAACTCGCATGGATATTCCTTATCCTGACCGGTATTTCGGTTGTTTACGGAGCGTTCAGCGCATGCGTTCAGACCGACCTTAAGTATATCAATGCATACTCTTCGGTTAGCCACTGCGGTCTTGTGTTGTTTGCAATTCTTATGCTCAACACCACAGCAATGACCGGTGCTATCCTTCAGATGCTTTCTCACGGTCTTATGACGGCTCTCTTCTTTGCCCTCATCGGTATGATTTATGGTCGTACTCACACTCGCGATATTCGCGAAATGGGTGGCTTGATGAAGATAATGCCATTCCTTTCTGCTTGTTACGTCATTGCCGGTATGGCTTCGCTCGGTCTTCCCGGTCTTAGCGGTTTCGTAGCAGAAATGACCATCTTCGTAGGTTCGTTCCAACACGCAGATATGTTCCATTGCGTATTTACTATCGTAGCATGTTGCTCGATTGTAATTACTGCAGTATATATCCTCCGTGTAGTAGGCAAGTTGCTCCTTGGTCCGGTACAGGACGAGCATCACTTGCAACTCACCGATGCTACTTGGTGGGAACGTTTCTCTACTATCACGCTTATCGTATGTGTTGCAGCAATCGGTTGCTTCCCCAACTTCTTTGCCGATCTCATCAGCGATACATTTGTACGTAGCTTCGGCTCGATAATTGAAGTTCTCAACTAATAAAGATATAATAGCAATATGGATTATTCACAGTTTTTGATAATGGGTCAAGAAATAGGATTGTTAATCGTATTCCTATTAGTCTTTTTGTTTGACGTCTTTATGGGTAAGAAAGCGCAATCAGCTCTTTCGATGTTCACCATAGTACTTTTCGGCATATTCACCGTGCTGTCCATCTGTCCTTGCGACGGAGCTGCATTTGCCGGAATGTATGTCACTTCTCCCGTCATGTCGGCTATTAAGTCGATACTCAATGTCGGAGTCCTCATTGTATTGATTCAATCTATGAAGTGGGCCAACAGCGAAGCTCAAATCATGCGTCGCGGAGAGTTCTACGAGTTGTTGCTCGTCACACTTTTCGGTATGTACCTTATGATTTCATCGCGCCACTTCCTCCTCTTTATTATCGGTCTTGAGACAGCATCGCTTCCTTTGGCAGCTATGGTGGCATTCGATAAGAATCGATATGAGAGTCACGAAGCCGCTATCAAGTACATGCTTACAGCAGTATTCTCGTCGGCAATCTTCATGATGGGTGTATCATTCGTATATGCACTTTCTGGCTCGCTCTACTTCTCTGACATTGCAGTTATGGCGACAGAAAGTTCATTGTTGATTGTTGCTCTTGCATTTGTGATTGCCGGTGTAGGTTTCAAATTGTCGCTTGTGCCGTTCCATCTTTGGACTGCCGATACATATCAAGGAGCACCGACCATCGTCACTTCGTATCTTTCAGTGATATCCAAGGGCGCGGCTGCATTTGCATTCATGGTTATCCTTGTGCAAGTGTTCGGCTCTTTCTATAGTCAAGTATGGGAATGGATGCTTTATGCGCTAATCATTCTTACTATCACCGTAGGTAACCTCTTTGCCATCCGTCAACGCAACATGAAACGTTTCCTTGCGTTCTCTTCTATTTCGCAAGCCGGATATATCATGCTTGGCGTTGTGGCATGCAATGCTCTCGGTTTAGGCTCGTTGATGTACTACATCTTGGTTTACATCTTCTCCAACCTTGCTGCATTCGGTGTGGTATCTGCTATTGAAAATGCCACCGGAAAAGTTTCGATGGATGATTACAATGGACTTTACAAGACCAATCCTCGCTTATCGTTTACAATGATGCTTGCCATGTTCTCATTGGCCGGTATTCCTCCTTTTGCAGGATTCTTCAGCAAGTTCTTCATCTTCAGCTCTACAATCAGCGCTGCTTCTTCGTCCGTACACCCGATGGCTCTCTATATTCTCGTGCTCATCGCATTGGTCAACACTATTCCGTCTCTTTACTACTATCTGCTTGTTGTAAAAGCAATGTTTATTAAGGACGACGAATGTGTTATTCCCAACTTCCGTTCGGCATGCAGCGAGCGTCTCGGTATGTGGATTTGCGTAGCCGGCATATTGTTGCTCGGTCTCGTAAGCTGCTTCTACACGTTCCTTGTGGATACGGCAGAACAAAGTTTATTCTTTATCGGATACTAATCTGTTTCATATTCATATTATTTAGTTGCCGTCGCGACATTCGTGTCGCGGCGGTTTTTTTTGTAAAAAAAATTCGTTATATTAACACAAATTAACGGGGGGGGTGGTAAAATTCAGGGAGAAAAAAGTTTCCTTTGCGACATAAGAACAGTAAATCTGATATCTAACAACAACCCGAATGATACTAAGAGCAATCCTCACAATACAATTGCTTATTA
>JBGUUQ010000074.1:0-1710 GCA_045133615.1 Muribaculaceae bacterium
CTATATGATATGTTGTTGTTCGTTTTCATCGTTCGACAATTTTTTATTTGTATATCAACCATCGGTTTCAGTTTGCTCGACACCCAAAGGGCGTGTGAGGCATAAGAGGGATGTTCGCCCTTTGGCTTAAAAATACGAGTGCAAAATGAGTGTTCGCCGGAGCTTGCGGAGGCAAATACATCATTTTGTGTCTGGAGATTTTTACCTCGGGCGAGCCTCGGTGAGCTAAAGGTTCAGCCAAAAGGCAAAAGAATATCCCGGGCCACATACGTTAGCCCTACCGAGCAAATTGAAATCTGTTTGTTGATATTGCAATGAAACTGGAGATAAGACTCCGTGACGGTGAAAACGAATGACAGCATATTCTTTGCTTTGACAAAACGCTAAAACGATAAGAAAATGACGAATCTGATAATCTCTTTGTGTAATACATTTGGTTGCGCCCAAAGGAGAAGTCTGTGGCGTGTAGAGCAACGGAACGCCACTGTCTTCGGGACAATGGCGCGAAATCAAGCGATGGGTGGAGTGGTGGCGGTGTATAATAATTTGCGGTGTCCCTATGCCCTCCGCCGTTGTCGGAATGGCGGTCAAGGATGTCAGGGCTGGCCCCGATATTATTGACGGCTATGCCGACATGACAAATGCACTGCCGCCACTCGTCCCATCGCTTTACCTATGTTCCAAACTCGGTTTTTTGTAAAAATCACGGTTATAATCGCAAAAATTTGTACCTTCGACGATGCTTAATCGCAATATTTTGTATAGGAATAACCGAAAATTACGTTATGGTATTATGTAAGTCGCCTTATGAATTAAGAAGCGCGAATAACTTATGAAGGTTGGAATATGATTCTCCTTCGTCTCCAATCGCAATGGCATTGGAGATGGCTGTTGAAAGTTTGTTGTCGGCCAATAGTGTGGCTACCCAATTGTCGCGGGACAGGAATGACTGCTGTTTGCTGAAATTAGGCATGAATCTGTGGAGCAGGGCAATCACATCATCAGATGAAGCGAAATAGCGGTTGGTATTGAGATAGTGGAGAAGAAACCAGAACTCAATCGACGGCATACTCTCACAGATGATTACAGACGGATTACCGGCATAACGCCGACGCATGGCGTCGAATTTGACCTTGTCCGCCTGATGTATGCGGGTTACATCCACATCGAATACACATACGGCAATCCCGTCATCAGCGAGTACCCTTTCCACCTGCCGTTGAATGTCATCAATGTTCTGCTCGGCAAAGTTGCGGGGCTTGCAGACGTAGTTATAACCGTTGAGGAGTTTCAGGTGTGTGAAGTAGTAGCGCTCGGTAGCACCCTCGCCGATGATTGTAATCGCCGGATTTTTGAGTTTACGCTCTTTGATTCTTCTTGCCATGATTACAATACGTTGGGAAGTGCGCCGAAACGACCGTTCATATAAGCGCGGTGGATAGATGAGAGTTTGTTTAGGCCATTGAAATCAACCAGCGAAAACAACTGCGAGTTGCCGTCCTTCCCTTTCTCGGTAAACCATACGGAGTCCTTGCCGAAAATGTCGTCGATGTCTTTAAGAATCGGATCGTAATGTGTAGAGACAAGAAGCTGAGACTGATTGTCCGGTGTATTGACAAATTTCGAGAGGATATACTCCATCAGGTTGGGGTGCATCGAGGCTTCAATCTCGTCAATGCAAAGGAACGCCTGACGGTTGAGCTGTTCGTA
>JBGUUQ010000075.1:0-2980 GCA_045133615.1 Muribaculaceae bacterium
AGAGTCGTTTTCGTCGTCCACTTCCGACATTTTTATTGCCACGTATCTGTCGAGGTGGGTGTCGTAGGCTTTGAAAACGACGCCAAATCCACCTTTTCCGATTCGGTCGTTTACCGGATCGTATTGGTATCGTTGTAGAAATTCTTGATAAGTCATGGTTTGGTAGGAAGTTTGGTAGTTGTTGGAGTAGTTGCGGTTGAATCATTGCCACTGCTGATGATATCAGTAATGTGGATGTCAAAATGATGGAGTATAAGGAAAAGCGCTGTAAGGCACACTGCGATTACGATGGCAAGGCGGATGATTCGTTGGCGCTTGTCGGCAGCCGCCGTCGGCAATTCGTTGTCTGAAACAAGAGGGTGTGACATTGAAGCAGTCGTGACTGATGCTGCTACGCGAATGAGGTAAGCGGTATGGTTGTCGCGGCTTGCTGCAGCGCAATTGGTTTTAATCTGGTCGAGTTTATCCTCATCAGAAATGTCATTAGACAGGATGGCTGCAAGTGTGGTGTCGTCAACGCTTTCGAGGACGCCGTCGGTACAGAGAAAGAAGTAGTCTCCAGATTTTACATCTGAGGTTGTGTGTATCTCTGCATCAGAGTGGTCACTCGGCTGCATGGCACGGGTTATCACGTTTTTCTTCGGGTGATTAGCAGCTTCCTCTTCAGAAATGATACCTGCCGACAGCAGTTCTCCCACAAGCGAATGGTCGGAGGAGCGGTAGAGTATTTTCATGTTGCCGTCGGAGTCGGGACGAAGATGATATATACGACTGTCGCCGATATGAGCCATCAATGCACCGTGACTGTTGAGGTGTAGGAATGTGAGTGTAGTGCCCATATCGGACGATGCACCCACGCGGTCAAGTTCGTCGTAGGCAAATGCGAGGGCTCGCTTAAATGTGGATTTGCTGAACGATTCGTGGTCCATTCCGTTTAGGAATGAGGCAAATGCGGTACATATTGTTGAACTTGCGACCTCGCCGTTAGCATGACCACCCATGCCGTCGCACACGATAAAAGTATGGTCGGTCTCAGTGGCTTGCCCTACTGAAGGAAATAAGGAGTCTTCTTGATTGGGACGCTTGCCAATCTCGTGGAAGCAAAGGGGTTGATATATTGTCATATTAATTGGATAATCTGAAGTTAATAGGAATCGTGTACCACACGTTCACTGCCTGACCATTATTCTTACCGGGGATGAACTTGGGAAGAGACTTAACCACGCGAACAGCTTCCTTATCAAGGTCGGGGTCCTTACCGCGGACAACTTTCACTTCGCCTACGCTACCATCTTTGGTAACAACGAATTGCACTACAATACGACCCTGAACGTTATTTTCCGCAGCAGTTGCGGGATACGTTATGTTTCGTGAAATATAATTCATTAATGCGCTTTCTCCACCGGGGAATTGAGGCATCTGCTCAACGGCGGTAAATACCTTTTCGGGTTCTACGGAAGCCGCTTCTTCCACAGATGCCATTTCAACAATAGTTGGAGTAATCTCTGATGTTTCAACAACTGCAGGGGCATTGTTAGCTACATAAGTGTCAATTGGTGTCGATTGAATAGTTGCTATGGAGGCTTGTGTGGGTGAGGCGAAATACATACGATTTTTACCGGTTTTATCTGTAGGAAGACTTCGGTAGTAAACTTCACGTATGGTGACAAATATCAATCCTGGACTTGACTTTGATGATATATTTCCGTAGCATTCGTTTGCTATATCAAGATATTCGTAACGTTTTATCCAATTGCCTTCGGTGTCATATTCGTAGCGGAAACTCCATTGAGTCATTATTTGATCATCACTGCTATATCTTAACATTGCTACGTCGCCATTTTCATTATATTCTTGACATATAGAATATTTGTTTTTGCTTCCTCGACCTACGTCGGATTTGAATATATAATAAGATCCATAACCATTAAAGAGGGAGTGAACTGTTTTTTTTATTGAAGCAGAGTCAATTTCATTCCAAGTTATATCAGAAAAAAAAGCATCATAATCGGAATACCAACCGATATCGTAGCGCCCTTCTTTTTCTTCAAATTCCCCGGCATAGTCGATATGTGTAAGTATTTTGCCATCATATCTGTAATACCATCGTGCCAGTGAACTTCCATTTTCTCGAAGATACCATTCTATGACCTCAATACGATTATGGCTATCATAATAGCGCGCTGTGATAATGTCGTTATCACATTGACTGACTATGAATCCATCATCATTGAATTCAGTATGAGTGAAAGGAAATTGACTAAGCAGATAGGGGGAAAATAAATAATGTTCATCCATGCCGTAGAATTCCTCGAAATAATGGCGGCTTTCTCTACCATCATTGAGATATGGAATAGTATCGGGCATTATAAATGTTTCAGAGTTGATATATGCCACATCTCCTTTAAGATTCATTTTTTCTAAATCGGTAAATTCTATAGTAGGAATTCTGATTTCATGGTACCAATACCATCCTCCACATCCGAGGAGTATGAGGAATAATATACCCCACATTGTCCATACTAATGTTTTTCTTTTGTTAGCCCTCTGAGTCGTCTCTTCTTCACAAACAAAATCTGCGATAGATTCTGGTTTTGGTTCCGGAGGAACTGTGTGATATGTTGTGCCGGAGGGAGGAGGCGGTGGTGGTGGAGTTTGCGCGGATGTCGATTCTCGTTGTGTGGCATCGGTGGATTGCGAAGCTGTCGATGCCGACTCGCGACGCGTGGTGTCGATGTCATCTGCAGGTCGGGAGGAAGAGGTCGCTCCTCCCATGAGAATCGTTCGTGCTTCAGCGCAGTTGCGAAGTCTTGTTTCGGGATCGACAACGAGCAGTTTGCGGATAAGCAATTGCCAGGGCTCTGTTATGGAGCCGAGCGAGTCGGGGAGTACACCGCTGTTGATTTGTCGGAACAACTCGACACGTCCTGCCGAACTTGTGGCAGGATGAGAGCCAGTGTTGAACGGAACGTTGCCGGTA
>JBGUUQ010000076.1:0-36405 GCA_045133615.1 Muribaculaceae bacterium
TACCGGCAACGTTCCGTTCAACACTGGCTCTCATCCTGCCACAAGTTCGGCAGGACGTGTCGAGTTGTTCCGACAAATCAACAGCGGCGTACTACCCGACTCGCTCAACTCCATAACAGAGCCTTGGCAATCGCTTATCCGCAAACTGCTCGTTGTCGATCCCGAAACCAGACTTCGCAACTGCGCTGAAGCACGAACGATTCTCATGGGAGGAGCGTCCTCTTCCTCTCGGCCGGCAGATGACATCGACACTACGCATCGCGAGTCGGCATCGACAGCTTCGCAATCCACCAACGACAATACATTCCGCGAAACACCAATATTCGACTCCACCATTCGTGCCGAAGGTCCTCAACAAGTTGACACCACAAATCACGATAACTGTCTACCGGAAGACACTGGTACCCCTAACCTAAACACATTCCTCCAACGCCTCATTTTCGTGTTAAAACGCTTAGGACAAACTCTGCTTATATTTTTGATTTATGTTTTTGCCACACAGTTAGACGACACTCATCACACTCATCATCAATATTATCATTCTCGTGGGGATTTCGAGTCATCCTTTTGGCTATCATACATCGTTATCTCATTCGTTCTCATTTTAACAATGAGAACAATATCAGCACAGCAACCCAAAAACAAAATTCTCAAATATCATAATACCGAAACGATAATATATTCTTTGCTTGTATTATATGTTTCTTTTGGGCATTTCGCTTATGGATATAACGGGATTTTATTAACTACAGCTGCTTTATTGAATTTTATAGTTCTTTATTTGCCTCTTGCCAATACCAAAACGAAGCGTATTGTTGTCAGTTGCATTGCAGTATTATGTATCTCGGCTTTAATTTGTTTTAACTTTTTTGATTGGATGTGGTACTAACAATGAAACGACTTACACTCATATTCCTATTGTTTTTCATAGGAGTTTCAGCTTATAGCCGTCATCCCTATGACTATTCGGGGACATGGACGGAACGTAGTGGCTACGATGGCAAAGATGAAGACGATACTTTCATCACATTAAAGATGAAAAGTGACTTTACTCATACCGGAGAGCTGGTATATCGAGGTGTGCCATTCGCTATTAAGTGCGATAAGCCTACATTCCAAAAAGGAACTACGCAAAATTTTATGAACGTCGCCATATATCATCGCGGCAACATAATCAACCATGCTAAAATACGACTATATCCACATTCTAAAAACCGCGTCGACTTCATCGCCTACGGAAGTCGACGCTTCCAATCGATTTTCGACATGGGATGTTCGGAAATAGCAGCAGAAGAACTGAACAGTTATTACAGGAACCATCCGAGCCAACGACCGGAATTTCGCAACAAAGCCTACAAACCCAACTACAAAAAAGCTGTAACCGTAGCTAAAAACCTATTTATTGCAGTTGCAAACGGGGATGTTGAGTCAATCAAGCAGCTTACCACTCAAGACTTTTTCCGACGCGAACTACCAATGAGCGACGAGCGCATCAAAGCCGAATTACTCAGCGTCCCTTACGATCGACGAGCCAAACTCGTAGACCACATCCTCAACAACTGCATTACCTCTACAATACCCAATCGTGCTGACAATGCAGTGACAGTGATATTAACCAACAATATCTCCGGAAAGGAAATCACATATCGGTTAGTCGATAAAAGCCAAACAAATGACTGGAAAATCGATAATTGTTCCTATCCGTTTATCCCTCACTAATTTCATTTTTGAAAGCTTCAACTTTCCGGGAATAGCACCTTAGAAAAACGAAAGGCAGCAACTGTTGTTTAACTCAGTCGCTGCCTTGATATTTTATAAAAAATCGTTTTACTTGCCTTCTACGTCGGTAAGGGTGGCGTCGTCGGGTTGAGTGTAGGTGATACCATCACGCTTGAGCAAAGCGTCGATGGTAGGTTCTTGACCACGGAAACGTTTGTAGAGGGTCATGGGATGCTCTGTTCCGCCTTTTTCAAGCACGTTTTTCCTAAACGATACTGCACTTTGCGCATCGAAGATACCATTTTTCTGGAATACAGAGAACGCATCGGCATCGAGCACTTCTGCCCACTTATAGCTATAGTAGCCTGCAGCATAGCCTCCGGAGAAGATGTGGCTGAATTGCGGAGCACACATTGTGCCGGGCACTACGTCAAACATCTGTACCGATTCGGTCGCTTTCACTTCAAATTTTTCAACATCTTTGGCTTTCACCGGAGCCGTGATAGTGTGCCAAGCCATGTCGAGATAGCCAAACGAAAGTTGACGCAAACAAGCGTATGCAGCACCGAACTGTGAAGTAGTCATGAGCTTGTCGATAAGCTTTTGCGGTATGGCTTCACCGGTTTCATAGTGTTTGGCAAAACCATCGAGGAATGCTTTCTCGGTCAAATAGTTTTCATTGAACTGCGACGGCAATTCCACAAAGTCGCGATATACCGATGTACCGGAAAGCGATGCATATTTGGTGTTGGCAAGCAAACCATGGAGAGCGTGTCCAAACTCATGAAGGAATGTTTCAACTTCATAGGGGGTAAGAAGCGAGGGCTTGGAACCGGTCGGCTTTGTAAAGTTCATCACAATCGACACATGCGGACGAGTTTCCACTCCGTTGAGATTTGACTCATCGCGGAATCCGGTCATCCATGCTCCGGGACGCTTGCTGTCGCGCGGGAAAAAGTCGGTGTAGATTACACCTACATATTCGCCATCGGCTTCAGTCACTTCGTAAGCTTTCACATCGGGGTGATAAACCTCAATTTCGGGATTGTAAGTAAATTTAAGACCGTAAAGGCGAGTAGCAAGCCCAAACACACCGTCTACCACGTTGTTAAGTTCAAAATACGGGCGAAGTTCTTCCTCATCGTAAGCGAATTTCTCGGCACGCAACTTATTGGAATAATAGCTGTAGTCCCACGGTTCGATTTTCATCTTTTTACCCTCATATTTAGTGGCAAATTCGGTGATTTCAGCCATTTCGGCAAGTTCGGCGGGACGATAAGCATCGCGGAGTTGGTCGAGAAGATTATACACGTTTTCCTTTGTCTCGGCCATTGTGTTGACGAGTTTATAGTCAGCGTAAGTCTCATAACCGAATAGGTTGGCAATCTGACGACGCACATCAGCAATGCGAGCAAGCACTTCTACATTGGAATACTCTCCCTTCATGTTGCGACCCATATAGAGACGATACATCTTCTCGCGCAAGTCGCGACGTGAAGAGTATTTCATAAATGCCATATAGGTCGGTTGTGCGAGAGTGAACAGATACTCACCATCGCGACCTTTATTCTCTGCTGCGAGCATAGCCGCTTCGATAGAACTATCGGGGAGACCTTCGAGATCATCGAGAGTAAGCCAGATTTCATAGGTATTGAGTTCTTTCAACACATTTTGTCCGAACTTGGTGGTAAGTTCCGACAATTCTGCCGAAAGAGCGCGATACTTATCACGGTCGGCTCCTTGCAAGGTGGCACCCGAACGTTCAAACGATTCATAAGTACGCTTCAACAGCATCTGATCCTCGGTGTCGAGCGTCTCGTTGGCACGATTGTCCCACACCTCTTTCACACGCTGCCAAAGACCTTCGTTGAGCGAAATACTCGTTGAGTGTTCCGACAATTTTGCCGATACACGCATTGAAATTTCCATCAACTCATCGTCGCTAAGCGATGAAAGAAGCGGGTAAAACACATTGAGCACTCGATTCAGATCTTTTCCCGAATTTTCGAGCGCAACGATAGTGTTTTCAAACGTAGGGCGTGAACGTTGTTTCACAATGGCATCGATTGCCTGATTTTCAAGTTCGATACCGCGGTCAATAGCCTCCTCGAAGTGGCTGTTATTGATTTTACTGAATGGAGGAGTGTTATGAACAGTGTCAAACTCCTCAAAGAATGGATTTGTTGCTTGTCCCATGGCTGTTATTAGCATAAAAAGGGCAAAAATTGCTTTTCTCATTGGTTGTTATATTGTGTTTTATTTGTTGCATACGCACAAAGTTACCCAATTACCCGCAGGAATAATCGGATTTCACAAATTTTTACGTTCATTGTGTGCTAATTCAATTCATAAAGCATAGCATCGATAAGCAATGGCACCGACGAAACATCGACGCCCAAATCCACAAGATAATGCTTGTCGGCCTCCATCGATGCAATAAACGATTCGGTATTTCCGCCATCTGCAATGACACTCTCTTTATAGCGGTCGATAGCTCTGCGCACATTGCCGGATGCCAGCTCAAGATGTCCCATATTGAGCAAATCTCCCGCCGTAGGATTATCATCGGCAACTTTCCCATAGTAGCGTCGGCTCTGCTCAAAATCGCGAGCGAGAAGCGAACACCATGCAATCGGTCGCCATGCACGAGTCGACTTTTCATCAAGGAACTCCACTTTGAAATAATATCGTAAAGCCTCGTCATATCGCCCAAGCTCCATCAAGCAATGGCCGATATTGAGAGCCACGGCAAGATCCTCCTCCTTCTTTTCAGCCACACGACAGAAATATTCGAGAGCCTTGGCAGGACGCCCTAACAATTTATAGCAGCCGGCAATGCGACGCAGTGTCCACAAACTCTGCGAATTGAGCAATTCCGACTGTTCGTAATACTTCAACGCATCCTCTATGTCGCCTTCCTGTTGACGGCAATATCCCATCTTTTGGAAAAGGTCGGCGGCAGGTGGCATCTTTTCCGACAATCGGCTGAACAAATCGAATGCATCGGAATAATATCCTCGCTTAAAGTAAAACTCTGCTACGAGCGACAACGTTTCCACATCCTCAAAATCATCGGCCAACAACGGCACTTGAAGCATATTTAACGGCGTGTCGAACGGGTCGCGAAATTCCGATTTTCTTCTAAACAATTTAAAGAAACGATACACATCCTGAACGTACTTATTCGCAATATTGTCCCTGCGGGCATCGTCGGCCAACAATTCCGCGTTTCGCAATTCGGCAGAATTGATATTGTGGGCTGAAAATTGCGACATCATCATCTGACGCTGCGACGACGGTATCGAACTGAGCGACAGACATATCGAATACTTGTCGGAATTACACAAAAACGGTGATGCCGCTATTACCTCGCCCGCAATACTGTCCTCACCGGTCAGCGACTCCATAAGAGCCGAGTGTTCGATATGGAACGGCAGGAACCAGTTAGCCACATCCGAGAAAAACGGATAATGCTTCAGATGGGCAAACGTACTCATAAACACGTCGCCCCCATCCTCTTGCATCTTCGACAATTCCTTCATCTTATCGGTAATGCCGCTTTTGTCGAGCATCTCCTGCCATTCGGGATTCTCCTCGATTTGCGACAAATCTACCATCGATGTACTGTCATTGATTTTCTTATATATGTCAGGACGCAACTTGAGCATCGATGGTATCAGTTCGTCCTGCATCTTGCGATTGATGCGCTCCGTGTCGCGGGCACGGATAAACTGCATGAACACCTTCTTCACATCATCGTGCCACGTTGCCACAGCATCCTTAAGCATCGCCACCATCTTAGCCGGCTTTGAGCCCAATCGACGACGATGCACATACATCGTCATCATTGCCGCACACAATGCACGCATCGCCACCTGCTCCGATGCCGTCTGATACACCGACAGCAGCAACAGCAACCGCCGTTCATCATAATAAGCCAACAATCCGAGCATCAACGACGACACAATCAGCGCCTTAAAATATTCAGGCAGCACCTCCGAGCCAAATGCCTTTTCCAATGCTTCAACATCGCCAGTAGACAACGGATATGTCACCCACAGACGATTGAATATACGGCGTTCGGCATGCTCCTTCTCTTTCTGCATCTCTATCGTTTTCTCCCGATTGGCTTTAGCCTCGGTTATAAGATTGTAAAGCGACGAATTGTCACACAGCCGTATATATCCGTCGATTAACGACGAAAGCGAATCGCCCGACTGCATATCCTCGTATCGAAGCGTATTGAAATATAGCGCCGACGAATCCGCCTTACGATTTTCGCGAGTCACCCTATCCATGATGCCGTAAAGCGATGCTACAATCCGGTCATACACCTCCTGACGAGCCGGATCGTTGACACCTTGAGCCGCATATTGCAACATCATACGATACGACTCCTCCACTCGGTCCACCTCTTCTTGAAGCGTCCATGATAGGCCGCTCGCCAATATCCGCAACTCGCGCAGAGCCTCGCGCAATCGCGATGCCTCCAAATATCCGATGATTAGTTTTCGGCGTTCCAATATCTGATTTCTTGTCATATAATTCTTATTCATATTTATATATAACGTTCATCCGTGCAAATTATGTGCCAAACTTCCCCCTTTTTACAAAAAAAACGGTCTCAGGCGATTTGCCTGAGACCGTCGTATTTCTATCGTTTAGTCTCTATTAGTTTTGAGAGAAGATTACGATACGGTTCCAGTTGTTGGTGTCGTAAGGTTGAACGTCGCTACCTTCTGCCTTAATTGAGAGACGATCTGATGCGATGCCATAGCCTTCGAGAGCCTTAACAACGTTTTCAGCACGCTTCTGAGAAAGAGTCTTGTTGTAGCTTGAGCTACCGGTATTCTTATCAGCATAGCCGGTTACAACAACCTTAGCTTCGGGGTTAGCCTTCATCCATTCTGCTACGTTGTAAACGTTAACCATTTCAGAGTTAGAAATCTTAGCAGAGTTGATAGTGAAGCGAACGGTCGACATCAAAGGAGCTGCTGCAACTTCGGGGCACTTAGCTTCCTTAACTTCGGGGCAGGGAAGTTGAGCTTCAGCGGCTGCAAGGCGGCTGCCACAGTTAGCGAGTTCGCCACGGAGGTCGTTGATTTGACCATTGAGTTGTTCGATATAAGCAATGTAGTTGCAGGGGTTAACCGAACCGAACTTGTGACCGGTGAGGTGGAAAGTGAAACCACCTATAGCAGTGATATTTACGTCAACGGGGTCTCCGTAAGAGCAGTTGTTAAAGTTGTCACCATAGAATTGTGCGCGACCTTCAGCAAAGAAGTCAACCTTATCGCTGAGACGGAAACGGAATTGAAGACCGGCAGACACGGGGAGAGTCCATTGATTGTGCTTCAAGTTGTTCTTTTCTTTGATGATGTTGGATGCGGGAGCTTCAAAATCCCATGCGAAAGTACCGCCAAGACCTACAAAAGGTACGATGCTGAATACGCGCTTGGTGTTGACACCGCCGAGTGAATTAAACATATCCCACATCAAGTCGAAGTTGAGATTACCGTATTTGGCTTTGCTGAAAGCACCGTTATCCCAGTGAAGAGATCCGCCGAGTGCGCTCAAACGCCATCCCAAATAAGGAGTCATCCACTTGCCTACACCGATGTTGTAAGCAGCAGTGATGTGATGCTTTTCCTCACCGTTGGGAAGATAATTTTCCAAGAAAGGAGCGTTGATACCTGCACCTAATTGAATAAACCAATTGTCTTTAGCGGTTGAATAAGTGATGTCCTTGCAGGGAACTTCCGATACAGTAACATCTTCCACCACTACAACCTCTTGAGCCTTAGCCTCAGTTGCAAAGAGCACGCCGCAGAATGCAGCTGCTACCAAAAGAATGTTCTTTTTCATCCTGAAATGAATTTAATTACACAAAATTATTTAAACCCTTATAAAATTTTTGTTAAACGCTAACATCCAACCCGCTTGGCGCGTTGTTCGCGTTCTTTGCATTGAAAACAGCCGATTGTACACTATTGTTCAACAAATACGATTACAAATTTACACATTATGACTTTTTTGTGCAACTTTTTTAAGAAAATTTACTTAACCATGTTTCATAAAATTATACTAAAAAGCCAATATGCCATCCACTCCGCCTTATTTTGACGACCTTTGGTCAAATTCCATCGCCATCCGTCTTTTATCATAGAAACACCCCGACAAGCAATGATATTCTCAGTTTTTATTCCTATCTTTGTACGATATAGCAACATGCAATAAGATGAAGATATTTCGTAAGAAATCGGATAGCGGACAAAATGAGTCTCGGCGATTCAAGACACATCGTCGGTTTCGATTGTCGTTTATCAACGAAAACACTTTCAACCAAGTCTGGACAATAAAAATGTCGCAATCGCGCGTCATAATATCTGTCATCCTCCTTTTGGCAGCCATCGGATGCATTGTGACCACCCTCATCGTATTCACCCCGATTCGCACATTGCTTCCCGGCTACCTCAAACGCTCGCAACTACAAGAGAATATCGACAATAGCTTGCGCATCGACTCATTATCGACCGAAGCACGCATCACCAACGCATACATTGCCAACATCACCCGCATTCTTAACGACGACATCGACACCACAATCATTGCCACCACCCCTATCGACTCGGCTGCAATATTGCCGGTCGACTCAATCATCGGAGCCGGAGAAGCCGAAAAGCAATTCGTCCGACAATTTGAAGAAAAAGAAAAGTTCAACCTATCTGTGCTGTCACCATTGGCAGCCGAAGGATTAGCATTTTATCCTCCGGTAGGAGCAGCATCAATCTCCGAACAAAATCCCGCCGCCATCGGCATCAACCTCACCGCCGCCCGCAATGCACCTGTATCATCCATCTACAACGGTACGGTTGTAGACTGCTACTACACCGCCGAACAAGGATATACAATCATCGTGCAACATCCCAACGGATTCCTTTCCAAATACTCCGGATTGAGCGAGACATTTTTTGCAAAAGGCGACAAGACCACAACAGGCAGCCGATTAGGATTGTGCGGGAAACGCGACTATTCCGGAGCGACACTCCCGATGGGTTTTGAGTTATGGCACAAAGGCACGCCGCTCAATCCCCGCGATTATTTTTCATTTTAATAATTTTAAGTCACGGGCATTTTTATGCTCCGGCAAAAAGAATTAATTTTGTAACTTATTAATATCATACACCATAAAACCGACTTTTCAAGTGACCACGAAGAAAAAGATTGCCGTTCTTGGAAGTACAGGCTCTATAGGCACACAGACGCTCGACATCATATCGGATTATCCCGAACGATTTGAAGCGTATATGCTTGTTGCCGGTAGAAACGTCGACCTTCTGATTGAGCAATCCATCAAATACCGCCCGCATGTAGCCATCATTGCCGACGAGAGCCAATACTCACGTCTGCACGATGCTTTGGCTCCGTTGGGCATAAACACAGCGGCAGGAGCGGGAGCTATTGCCGATGCCATGGAAATGCCGGAATTCGACACCGTCGTTACCGCAACCGTAGGTTACAGCGGACTCGAACCGACCATCCGCGCCATTCGCGCCGGTAAGCGTATCGCCCTTGCCAATAAGGAAACCCTCGTCGTAGCAGGCGAATTAATATCGCGTCTGCTTGCACAATCTCCGTCAGAGATAATCCCGGTCGACTCCGAACATTCGGCAATATACCAATGCCTCGTCGGAGAAAAGCACGACGAAATAAAACGACTTATCATCACGGCATCAGGCGGACCATTCCGTACTCGTTCGATGGAGGAACTTGCCAACGTCACTGTCAGCGACGCTCTCAACCATCCCAATTGGGAAATGGGCGCAAAAATCACCATCGACTCCGCCACAATGCTCAACAAAGCATTTGAAATCATCGAAGCCCGATGGCTGTTCGACATTAGCCCCGACTGCATCGAAGCCGTAGTGCATCCGCAATCCATAGTCCACTCCATGGTGGAATTTGTCGACGGAGCTGTCAAAGCACAACTCGGACTCCCCGATATGCATCTGCCCATACGCTACGCACTCGGCGACACTCAACGATTGCCTTCGATGCGCCCCGAACTTACTCTTGCCGACTATTCCAACCTTACATTTGAAGCCCCCGACACCAGCCGCTTCCCGATGTTGCGACTTGCTTATACAGCTCTCGAACGAGGCGGCAACGTGGCATGCACCATCAACGCAGCCAACGAAATTGCCAATGCGGCATTCCGTCGCGGTCAAATCGGATTTCTCGACATCAATCGCGTAGTCGAACATACACTCGACCGCACCGCGTTCATAGCTTCACCCTCTTACGAAGACTATGTGAATACTAACACCGCTGCTCGTGCCATTGCCGAGGAGCTTATTAAATCGAAATTCAATTAATGGAAACATTTCTCGTAAAAGCAGCCCAACTCATCGTATCTCTCGCTCTACTGGTAATCATTCACGAATTCGGGCACTACGTATTTGCCCGTTTGTTTGGCATCAAAGTTGAAAAGTTCTATCTTTTCTTCGACCCGTGGTTCTCATTGTTCAAATTCAAGCCCAAAAAGGCTAAAACGAAATACAATGCCGATGGCTCGGAACGCGCATCATGGCGCGACACCGAATATGGTATCGGGTGGCTCCCGCTCGGAGGCTACGTCAAGATTGCCGGCATGATTGACGAATCCATGGACCGCGAACAACTCGCAAAGCCGGCTCAATCGTGGGAATTCCGTTCCAAACCGGCTTGGCAGCGTCTGTTTGTGATGATAGGAGGCGTATTGTTCAACTTTATTCTCGCCATACTCATCTATGCAGGCATCGCATTCTGTTGGGGACAGAAATATATCGAATTGGATAAAGCATACGCAGGTGTGGATTTCAATGCCACTGCCGAAGCCGCCGGATTCCGCGACGGCGACATCCCCTTGAGTGCCGATGGCGTTGCCCTCAAATCCAACGAGCCGTTTTTATACCAAATGGTCGAAGCCAAAGAGGTGAAAGTGCTCCGCAACGGCACTGATACCGTAGCAATAGCCATTCCCGACCAATTCATCTTCAAACTCGAAAAAGATTCTCTCCCGTTCATCACTATGCGTCAACCGGTTGTGGTTGCCGCCACAGTCAGCAAGACATCTATCGATGCCGGATTGCAAAAAGGCGACCGCATCGTGGGAGTCGACTCAATCGACACCCCGTCTTTCACTGAATTTACCAATGCTCTCGCCCAGTTTGCCGATAAAGAAACATATCTCAACGTGGTTCGCGACGGCATGCCGCTCACACTTTCCATCACCCCCGACAGCGATGGCAAAATCGGCATCCAACTGCTCTCGATTACCGACATCTATCCCACAATCGTAGAAAAATACAGTTTCTTCGAGTCATTCCCCAAAGGATGGGAAATAGGCGTCACCACATTCTCCAACTATATCTCTTCGATGAAGCATATCTTCTCCAAGGAGGGAGCAAAAAGCATTGGAGGATTCGGCGCAATCGGCAGCCTCTTCCAAGACCAATGGAATTGGCTCTCATTCTGGGAAATCACCGCATTTATCTCATTGGCGTTGGCATTCATGAACATACTTCCCATACCGGCTCTCGACGGCGGACATGTATTGTTCCTCTTATACGAAATCATCACCCGCCGCAAACCGAGCGACAAATTCCTCGAATATGCACAGATGACCGGTATGGCAATCTTGCTTCTGCTTCTCATCTACGCCAACGGCAACGACATCATTCGTTTTTTCTTCAAATAACCACCTCTTATTAAGATGAGTTATCCTATCATAAAGCTACGCCGCGGAAAAGAGGAATCGCTCGACCGATTCCACCCGTGGGTATTTTCCGGTGCCATTGCATCAACCCCCGACAATATCGAAGAGGGCGACCTCGTAGAGGTAATCTCACACGACAATCGCACTATCGGTGTCGGACACTTTCAAATAGGCAGCATCGCCGTACGAATCCTTGAATGGGGCAACGCCACTATCGATGCCGATTTCTATTGCTCACGCATGCAAGCCGCATTCGAGCTTCGCCGTGCGCTCGGACTTATTCGCGACGACAACAACGCATTCCGTCTCGTCCATGGAGAGGGCGACTTCCTCCCCGGTCTTGTAATTGACTTGTACGGCAACACAGCCGTAGTGCAAGCACACTCACCCGGCATGCACTTCGCTCGCAACATCATTGCCGACGCTCTCACCAGACTCGACGGAGCCGGCATCAGCAACGTCTACTACAAGTCTGAGACCACCCTACCCTATAAAGCGCATCTCGACCCGCAAAACGACTATATAATCGGTTCGTTTGAGACCAATGTCGCAATGGAAAATGGTCTGAAATTCCATGTCGATTGGCTTAAAGGGCAGAAAACGGGATTTTTTGTTGACCAACGCGACAATCGCGCTTTGCTCGAAAAATATGCAACGGGACGCTCCGTCCTCAACATGTTCTGCTACACCGGAGGTTTCTCTTTCTACGCCATGCGTGGCGGAGCCAAACTCGTTCACTCTGTCGACAGTTCGGCAAAAGCAATCGCGCTGACCAATGCCAATGTAGAACTTAACTTCCCCGGCGACTCCCGTCACCAAGCATACGCAGAAGATGCTTTTAAATTCCTCAACGGCATCGATGACAAATACGACCTCATCGTCCTCGATCCGCCGGCCTTTGCAAAACACCGCAGTGCATTGAAAAACGCACTTATCGGTTATCGCAAGCTCAATGCCAAAGCATTCGAGAAAATACGCCCCGGAGGCATATTGTTCACATTCTCATGCTCGCAGGCAGTGTCGCGCGAACAGTTCCGCCTTGCGGTATTCTCAGCGGCTGCACAATCGCGTCGCCGAGTGCGCATACTCCATCAGCTCACCCAGCCTGCCGACCATCCTATCAACATTTATCACCCCGAAGGCGAATACCTGAAAGGGCTTATCTTATATGTAGAATAAATCCTATACCGGTTAAAACATCATGAACTCATTCAATAAATTTGTAACAGGCACTCTCCTCTCACTCACAGTTTCATCATCAGCTATGGCTACCGAAAACCAAGATTTCAACTACGTTGTCGACCGCTTTGCCGACATTGAAGTTCTCCGATACCAAGTACCCGGTTTTGAGGAGCTATCACTCAATCAGAAAAAACTCATCTATTATCTCTCGGAAGCAGCCATTGCCGGTCGCGACATCCTTTGGGACCAAAACTGCAAATACAATCTTGACATACGCTGTCTTCTCGAAAATGTCTACACAAATTTCTCCGGCGACAAAAACTCAGCCGAATTTAAGGCATTTGAGAAATATCTGAAACAGATATGGTTTGCCAACGGCATCCACCATCACTATTCGATGGATAAATTCACCCCCGAATTTTCTCGCAAATTTCTCGAATCGGAAGTGGCAAAACTCTCTTCAAAGCCCGATGCCACCACTCTCGCAACTCTCTACGATGTGATTTTCAATCCTTCGGTGATGGCCAAGCGCGTCAATCAGGCTGAAGGCGAAGATCTTATTGCCACCTCCGCTTGCAACCTTTACGAAGGTGTGACACAAGCCGAAGTGGAAGCATACTACGCCGGGATCAAAGACACCACCGACCTCACCCCTATCTCCTACGGGCTCAACACCCGCCTTGTAAAGCGCGATGGTAAAGTCTACGAAGAGGTCTACCGAGTTGGCGGACTTTATTCGCCTGCCATCGAACGAATCGTCAGCCTGCTCGACAAGGCATCGGAATTTGCCGAAAACGACCGTCAACGCGACATCATCCAATCACTCATCAGCTATTATCGTTCGGGCGACTTGAAAGCATTCGACGAGTACTCGATTCTTTGGGTTGAAGACACCGCATCGCAAGTCGACTTCATCAATGGTTTTATCGAAAACTACGGCGACCCACTCGGTATGACCGGCGCATGGGAATCAATCGTCAACTTCAAAAACATCTCGGCATCACATCGCACAGAAGTGCTCAGCGCCAATGCTCAATGGTTTGAAGACAACTCCCCCGTCGACCCACGCTTCCGCAAACCGCAAGTCAAAGGCGTATCAGCCAAAGTAATCACCGCTGCTATCCTCGCCGGCGACTCCTATCCCGCCACTCCGATAGGCATCAATCTTCCCAATGCTAACTGGATTCGCGCTGCCCACGGATCGAAATCGGTAACTATCGAAAATATCACCGATGCTTACGACAAAGCATCGCACGGCAACGGTTTCAATGAAGAATTTGTAATCGACGACTACACTCGCGACTTGCTCGACAAATATCTCTTCATCACCGACAACCTTCATACCGACCTCCACGAATGTCTCGGTCACGGCTCCGGTCAACTCCTCCCCGGCACCGATCCCAATGCTCTCAAAGCTCACGATTCCACTCTTGAAGAGACTCGCGCCGACCTATTTGCACTCTACTACCTCGCCGACCCGAAACTCCTTGAACTCGGACTGCTCGACAACCCCGATGCCTACAAAGCCGAATACTATAAATATATGCTCAATGGTCTCATGACCCAGCTTATGCGTATCGAACCGGGCAAAGACGTGGAAGAAGCCCACATGCGCAACCGCAAGCTCATTGCCGAATGGGCTTACGAACATGGAAAAGCCGACAACGTAGTGGAATATGTGGTCCGCGACGGAAAAACATTTATCCGTATCAACGACTATAATCGTCTCCGCCAACTATTCGGACTGCTTCTTGGAGAAATCCAACGCATCAAGAGTGAAGGCGATTACGAAGCCGGACGCGACCTTGTGGAACGTTATGCAGTGAAAGTCGACCAAAAAATTCACGCAGAAGTTCTCGACCGTTACTCCCATCTCAATATTGCACCTTACAAAGGCTTTGTCAATCCCGTCTATACACCTGTACGCGACGCAGCCGGCAACATCTCCGACATCAGCGTTTCATATACAGAAAACTACATTCCCCAGATGCTTCGCTACTCTCGCGATTACTCACCCCTCACCCACTAATATTCATCCACAGAAATAAAAATCGCGCTCGGCAATTTTGCCAAGCGCGATTTTATTTACGGATTAATTGTTTAATTCACCAACACTTTCACTCCGTTCACAATATACAATCCGGCAGGAAGAGCTACGGTTATTGTTTCACCATTAGCCGGCATATTCGCGATTTGCACTCCCATTGTATTGTAAATCACTACGGAATCTGCTCCACTTACCGTTACGCTTCCAATTCCGGGAACAACCGAAACCGGATGTAATTCAACGTCATCGATACCGGCTGCATCCACGTCAATGAATGTAACTTCACCCATCGTAAGATTTACAGTCATTTTCATTTTGCCTCCGTCCCAATCGGGGAAACTCCAAGCACCTTTGCCCGGACAAACAGGACCATTAAAAATGCCATCTCCCGACATTGAATAGTCAATAGGTCCGTCATCGTATTGACATCCCCAAGAGTTTCCACTGTCCCATCCGGTCAAATCTTTGTAGAAACGGAACATTGCTGCCCCCGCAGACACTTCAAACGTATTTGAATATACGCCATCTTCTATTTCAGGCAACACATAATCGCTATAATGATCCGCATTTGCAATTGACGGTGCTACCCATCCGGTAAATTGACCAACGACATACATCACATCAACTTTCATCGACGGAATTGAAAATTTAATAGTCTGCTCGTTCAGGTCGATAATAACAGACACTTCGCCACCTTCCCAGTCTTCAATTGTCCAACGACCGCCATTTTCCATCGATACCAAGTCAACAGTCGCCATACCATAGTCATCGACCAACTCGCTCACTTCCACATCAGACGTTCCGGCATAATATGCAGGTGCATTCCATCCGTCAGCAGTCAACGAAGAGAACAGACAAAGATCAAACTTACCGGCAGGAATTTCGAATGTTCCACTATATAATCCGGCAGTTGTCGATTCCAACATTCTCCAATCGGCAAGAGCATCGGCATTGGCAGGAATAGGAGCATAATCGGTAGCACCCATCAGATAAAGAGATTTTGTAGCATTTTCACTACCGGCATTTACGGTAAGGCTCATCTCATTAAGATTGACAATAAATTCAATTTCGCCTCCGGACCATCCGTTAATGACTCCATTATATCCATTGGAGAATACAAGGTCACTTGTTGCCACTCCGTTTTCATCAACAACCAATTGCGGGATGCATACCGACAAATGATTTAAGTAATCCCAACTATTATAGGGGTCAAAGGTAAATTTAAATTGCATCGACTCCGCTGCCGAAAGTTCTAACGAACCTTTGTAGATTCCACTACCCTCTGCGGTTTCATTGATTGCCCAACTATCACCGGTAAACCAACTATTCATTGAGCCAATCAGATAAATCGACGAAGCGTCACCGATTTTACGCATTTTGAGAGTATTGCCATCAAAATAAAAAGCCACTTTTCCGCCTTCCCAATTGTCTACAGTCCAACGAGCGGTGCTGCTGTTTGCCACTTGTTCATCCCAATATCCGGTCTCGTCAAATGAAATTTCCGCCCCGGCAGTACCGTAAGTTTCACTCGAATTCGTAAGTCCGGCACTTATATAAAAGTCGAACTTACCGGCAGGAATATCGCAAACCAAAGGAGTTCCTCCTTTTACAACGGCAAAATCTTTCAATATATCATAGTTTTCATACGATAATTCCACATCATCAGATATGCCTCCCGTCAAATAGCAACTTATATTGCTATCGACATACGCAGTCATCGTATTTATATCCACCGTAAACGTAAGATAACCTCCCGACCAATTGCTTAAATACAAACAGCCGGAATTTTCATCATCTCCAATATTCACGCTATGCTTTGCAACACCAAACGAATCAAACCCTATAGGAGTACCATCAGTGTCCACTCCTATTTTATTTGCAAACAGTGATGCACTCCATCCTTCATCAGCGGTAAGTCTGTCATAAAAAGCAATAGCAGTTTGTGTCGTTGATTGAATATAAAATTTACCGCTATAGACTCCGCTGCCTTCACTTGTTTCGTTCAATACCCAATCGGAATAATATTCGGCATTTTCTACTGTAGGATTACGAGAATTATATATCCCACCCCACATCGCAAGATACATTTTCGAATCTAATTTACAAATAGCGATTTCATTTCCATCAGTGCCGATTATCACTCGACCACCTGCCCAATCATCAACAGACCAGGGAGTAGTGCTTCCGGCTACCAATTTCATTTTGCATACTCCAGTTTCATCAAATTCGACGGAAGTTTCCGCTCCATAGCTGGTGGCGTCCTCTCCCAACCCGTCAACTAAATAAAAGCTGAATGCTCCGGAGGGAACATCAAACACTTTGCAGTCCTCCATATGGGCTTTTGTAATTACCCAATTCTTATAATATTCAGCATTTTCTTGTGTCGGAGGCACATTTCCCGACAATTCTCCGACAATGTAATAGTCGGCACGCGCTACGCCCGACACAGCAAACAGTACTGCGACAAGTACAGATTGCATCAACTTGGTAAAGATTTTTCTCATAATTTTGTTAGGTTTTATTAATACCCCACAAATATAGTGCTTAAATTTACCCCCCCCCACCCCTAAAAATTTATCAATTTTAATATATAACAGCCACACACTTGCCCAATCGCAGAAAAAAAATCCCCCTTGAAATTTTTTTCCTCTCAATTTTCAATTCACTTAATCACCTTATCGGGATTGTGGGCGATGAAGTCTTTCCACGATTTCGGTCCCCGCGCTATCTCAGGTTTCGACGACTCATAGAAATGGCACAATGCAGCACCGAGAGCATCCGTTGCATCGAGTTGCGGCAAAAGGTTCTCACGCGGAATATTCAAAATGCGGCGCAACATCTCTTGCACCTGCTCCTTACTTGCCGCTCCATTGCCCGTAATCGCCATTTTTATCTTTCGCGGTTCATACTCCGTGATAGGCACATCGCGCGACAATGCCGCAGCCATCGCCACCCCCTGCGCACGACCGAGCTTCAGCATCGATTGTACATTCTTACCGAAAAACGGAGCTTCTATAGCCATCTCATCAGGAAGATATTGCTCCACTAACCCGCTCACACGCTCATAGATACGTCGCAGGCGCAAATAATGACTTTCGTACTTACTCAATTGTATCACTCCGAGAGCTATCATCGCCGGAGTTTTCCCCTTTACACCAAGTATGCCATACCCCATCACATTCGTGCCGGGGTCTATTCCGATTATTATGCGATCCCACTCTCGCAACGACGGGTCTACGCTCATATTATCTCCATATAAGTAGTGAAATGAAGCACCCGCTCTCCATACAAGCGGAAAAGAGCCTCTTTCAATCCTTGAGCTTCGGTGTCGTGCCAACGTCGAGCCACATCGAGTGACTCCGATTTAAATTGCACAGCGTAATTCAACCCGCCATCCTCGCTTTCGCCACAGATGCGACTCACCAACGGCTCACGCGACACTCCCGCCCGCTCGGCAGCCGGCAGATACTTCTCGCGCACCCATTGACGAAAAGCCACGTCCACCGATGGGTGGACGTGGAAAGTTGTATTAAGCAATATCATTTTATAATTCAGTAATTAAGGCCGAAGCAAACGCAACGGCATAAATCAGGAAATATATTATTCCCACACCGAGTCCTACCCAAAAACCGATTTTAGTCCATTTTCCGGCATCTTTCGATGCAAGTTCGGCAGCGGCATAGTCACCGCGGCTCAATGCACTGTTGGTCTCCGAAGCCTTGATGATTCCAACAATACCAAACGGCAGACAACAGAACAATGTGACCAATATCGATTCCACGAGCCACGACTTCGGCGGAACGGTCGGTTGAGATTGAGGTTGCGCCTGCTGAGCTTGACCACCCATAACAGGGGGCTGCACCGGAGGAAGAGTCGCGCCTGAAAACGGAGGAGGAGTCTGGGGAGCCGAACCGGCCATCACCGAGCGGATTTCTTCTACTTCCGATGCCGGTTTCCAATCCGACATACCCTCACACCACACATAAGTGTCGGGCGTGATGTTCATATCCTTCAATTGTTCGATTTCATACGGACCTTCATGCTTGTCGTTAACGACGATATAATACTTCATATCTGTATTGTTGTTTAATTATTGTTTTTTAATTCTTTCAACCGCTGCTTGATAAACCGAGGAAGAAAACCGACGTGACGCCACACTGTAGGCCATGTTCCATAATACTGACACATGATGTGGAACCGTTCGCGCAGCGAGCGATAACGATTCTTCGTGGTCAAACCCTCATTCAGATAGTCGATGAGTACTTCGGGCATATACACATTCCGGCGCGAACGCTGCAAGCAGCGAATACACCAATCATAGTCGGCCGAATAGCGATATTGCAAATCATAATTGCCCACGACCTTGCGATAAGCGATAAATGCCTGATGACACACCACCATGCCATGCTTGAAACTATCGAGCGTCAACACTTCCGGGGCTTGCAAATGCCGCTCTCCGATTACTTTGCGCTCCTTATTTACCAGCAAAGTCTGCCCATACACGATTCCCGGAAAATCATTTCCTTGCAGAAGGACTGCATCGGCAATATGCTGAAGTGTATCGGGAGAGTGGAATGTGTCGCCGGCGTTGAGAAATATGAAATATTCACCCTCTGCCACCTCCAATGCTTTATTCATCGCATCATACAGCCCCTTGTCGGGACTTGAATAGATGCGGCTTGTAGCAATCCCGGCAGCACGAGCCATTTCCACCGTTCCGTCGGTCGAACATCCATCCATCACTATATATTCATATAGCTTGCACGACTGCTCTTTCACGCTTGCGAGCGTTGCTCCAAGCGATGCCGAAGCATTATAGGTCACAGTGATTATGCTGAATAGCGGTGTCATCTTTTCTACCTGTTAATATATTGCACTCAAAGATAGCTAAATGTTTTCATCCTCACTAAAATATCTCAAAAAAAATGTCGGCAACGTAGATTTTTCAAAAAAAACTGCCGGCAATTGTTGCTATATCCATAAAAAAACGTACTTTTGTAGCGTATAAACAACAATATCGTATAATAATCTAATTATTTAAATCATCATGGCATACGTAATTACCGATAACTGTGTGGCTTGTGGCACTTGCCAACCCGTTTGCCCCGTAGAAGCTATCTCTGAAGGCGACATCTACAAGATCGATCCCGATACTTGCATCGAATGTGGCTCTTGCGCTGAAGTTTGTCCCAGCGAAGCTATCATCCCCGGCGAATAATCAGCTACACAAAGCAACGAATAATAAAGGATACCCCCTTACGGCGGTATCCTTTATTGTTTATATCCTTCGGTGGTCGGCCTACAGCGACAACGAGGTTCCCACATTAAAATATATACCGAGCGGTTGGTCCACGTCGAAATATTCATTTCGGCCATCGACAGTAGTCACTTCACTCTTCAACTTGATGGCTGTACCTGCTGATGCCCGTATCAGGACTGCCGATGCCGGCTTCCACTCCCACGAACCTCCGAGCTTCAATACGTTGCGATTATATCGGCAAGTCTTCCCCATTCCCTCTGTTTTGGGACGAAAATAAAACCTGTCGACATCTATATCGGTTCCCGCCGAGCACTTCATGGTCGGATGTACATAATAGTGCACCCCAACTTTAGGCAATGTCATCTCTAAAAACAACCGAGGGCTGAGTAGCTTGCGCCACGACACAGTAGGGAACACCGGCCATTTCGACGATGAATGAATCAGCCCCACCACTCCGAAGCCAAGCGACTCTTCGCGCGTCTCTTTCAACATCACCATTCCCGCCAACAATCCAGTGGTATTTTCATACCCCCATCGACCGAAATCCATCATCACATGCCCGAACATATTTATCGACCCGCCACCTATTTTAATTCGAGAGTAGGCGCTCACTCCGGCGGTAAACATCTGATGTGTCCCGTTTAGATTTATCTCTTCTGCATCCAACCCCGATACTTTTCCGTCAAAATTCTGATCGATAAGATTATATCGGCCATTGGCCGACAATGTGAGGTAGCGTGCATGAAAAAACGGCACTGTCAGCACCGCTCTCATTCGATCGAAATCGCCTACCGAACCTCGTTCATAATCTATCAACAGCGAGGTCTTAGGCATCACACGACGTTTCTGCACTCTGACCGTGTCTTGAACCTGACACACCGCAGGCATCAACATCGCCAAACAGCAAACGACTGCCAATAACGCTTTATTCATAATTTTCCAATAATTTTTCTGCATCTTTTTATTTCTTGTTCGGTCATATCAGGATGAAGTTTCGTCCCGCCTTTTTGCATAGTGGCCGTCACCTTAAACCCACTATATCGTAAGATTTCTTTTACTGCATTTACCACTCCGCGAGTATGATTCAAAAGTCGGTTAAATGGGAACGGAACGGTAGATGTGGCGACAACAACAGCCTTTTTCCCTTTGTGAAGCGGTTTAGGCATCACGCCTTCGCGGTCATCCATAAGACCGTAGACCATACGATCAAACAGCACCTTCATCTGTCCGGGCAAGTTTCCCCAATAGCATGGAGCGCCGACTACCAATACATCGGAAGAAGCCAATGCGGCTACCACACGTTGTGCATCGTCATCGGGCAACACACACTCGCGCCGCGACCGACACGCCATGCATCCTGTACACGGCGTTACCTTCATATCCGCCACATTCATCAATGTTACTGCATGCCCCTGCTGTTCAGCCTCCCGACGCATCACATCGAGCATCTGCGAAATGTTTCCGTTTCGACGCGGACTGCCGTTCAACATCAATATATTCATATTCCTCGATTTGATAATTCCGTGCAAAGATAAGCAATTCCACAAAAATCTCCATTTCATTTCCAAATCCCGAAACTAATCACTACTTTTGCCCCAAACATCGACACCGCACTCCACTCTTATATTTATAGAAATGCAGTGCACCACATTTTGGAATTTCAACGGAATGAAACATTATTATAAACATCTTATAATAATCATATCTTTTATATTATCCTTATGTTTTCGGAGTGCGGCGGCTGAGTCGGCACCGAGGGTAAGCCTCGTCACATTTTATGCCGGAGCCGACATTTACGAACTCGAAGGACATTCGGCATTAAGAGTCATATTGCCCGACGGGAGCGACTATATGGCGAGCTATGGAATGTTTGATTTCGACTCTCCCAACTTTGTCTACCGATTTGTTTCCGGACAAACCGACTATATGCTCGGACTTATCGATTCACAACGATTTCTCTATCACTATATCGCCGACGAACGTCGCATCGTAGAGCAACAGTTGCAACTATCCGACGATGAAGCATGGCGACTCCACGATCTTCTGATTGAAAACTTTCGCCCCGAAAATCGCACTTATCGCTACAACTACGTCAAAGACAACTGCGCGACACGCCCTGTTGCAATGATAGAACGAGCCATTGGTGACAGCATCACATTTTCCCAACCATCGATTAACGGGTCGGAAAATTGGACATTCCGCGACGAAATGCGATATTACCACAAAAACTACCCTTGGTATCAATTCGGCATCGACCTCGCTCTCGGCAGCGGACTCGACTATCCGCTCACCGCACGCGAAAAAGCATTTGCACCGGAAACGCTCATCGACATGATGTCACGTGCCACCCGTCCCGATTCGCTTGGCAACCCTACTCCGATAGTCATCAACACTACAATCCTCAATGAAGGTCGCCACGGAGGAGTGCAGCTCCCGCCTACACCATGGTATGCCACTCCGATGTCAGCAGCAATACTTCTGCTACTCGTCACCATAGCAGTCGCCGGCTACGACATCAAGCGACATAATGTCAGTCGCGGTTACCATTCACTGATTTTTTTATTGTTTGGTATTGCAGGATGCGTTATCGCTTTTCTTGTATTTATATCCTCTCACGAAGCCACATCTCCCAATTGGCTTCTCATTTGGCTAAATCCATTGGCACTGCTTCCTGCTGTAGGAATATGGTTAAAAAAATGGAAGACTATACTTTTTTACTATCATTTTGTTAATTTTGTGGCATTGTTTTTGCTTGTCATCGTTTGGAATTGGCTCGGACAAGTTGCCAATGCAGCGTTTTTCCCGCTGATAGCCACCGATGCCATTCTCTCGGCAAGCTATATTTACATGTATAAATGCAACGTAAGCAACCGTTAAAAATAACTCGATTTGTCATCGCACTTGTTGCGTCGATGGTCACTGTGTCAGTTGTGGCACAAGCGCCGTCGGTGCGTCCGCGGCTTGTCGTAGGCATAATGGTTGACGGACTGAGCGAAGACTATCTCGAACTACTCAAAGGATATTTCGGCGATAACGGTTTTCGCCGACTTATGCGCGACGGAGTGCTCCTCGAAAACGTAGACTATGGTCCCGGTATCGATGCCACTGCCGCCACAGCCATGATTTATACCGGAGCTACGGTTTCGGTCAACGGCATACCCGCATCGATGATTTACGATGCCGAAAAGCGTCGCACCTATTCCGTTCTGCTCGACCCGTCTAAAATAGGCAATTATACCGACGAGACATATTCTCCGGCAGCAATTCGGGTATCCACGCTCGGTGATGAAGTGCGTATCGACGGCGGCGGCATCGGACAAGTTCATGCCATTGCTCCCGACGCATCCAAAGCCATCATCATGGCAGGACACGCCGGCAACAGTGCGTTTTGGCTCAATGAAGTATCCGGACGATGGGCTACCACCACATATTACAAAGACGTACCGACCGCCATTTCGGCCATCAACTTCCGCTCACCGCTGTCGGCTCGTCTCGACACTGTGTCATGGACTCCGTCATTGTCGTTGGAACAATATCCCGACCTTCCGAAATACAAGCGCTACTACCCGTTTCGCTACACATTTCCGAGTAAAGACAAAGACCGTTATCGCGCATATAAAGCCTCCCCAAAGGTAAATAACGAGTTGACAAAAATAGCGACAGAGTATTTGTCAACAATGTCGCTTGGCAATCACGACGCCATCGATATGCTCAACATTGCCTATACCCTTGAGCCATATCCCTATGCCAAAGATGCCGACCATCGTCTCGAAATGATGGACTCATACATCAAGCTCGATGCCGACCTTGCCAATCTTTTTTCAGCCATCGACCGCAAAGTAGGGTTGAACAACTCTCTCATATTCCTTGCCGGCACACCTATACCACCCGGAGGGAAACGCGATGACGAAAAATGGGGAATCCCGACAGGCGAATTTTCTCCCCGCCGTGCCATCTCCCTTCTCAACGTCTACCTCATGGCCATTCACGGCAACGGAGAATGGGTACAAGGCTATCACAACGGACAATTATACCTCAACCATAAACTCATCAAAGAGCAAGGCAAAGATATCAAAGCCATTCGCACGGATGCTGCCGACTTCCTTGCCCGCATGAGTGGAGTAAGTCGCGTCTACACAATCGACGACATCGCTGCCGGACGTGCCGGTCGCAATGCCGAAGCCATCAAGCGCAACACATCGCTCGAACACTCCGGCGACCTCCACATAACCATAAACCCCGGATGGGAAATTGTTGAAGACGAATCAGGCTCTCAACAGCGCACCACACAACGCAGTGCTGCCACCACGGCTCCCGTTTTCATCCTCTCGCCCGACCTTAAACCACAACGCGTAATCGGCGACATCGATGCATGTGTCGTGGCCCCCACGATAGCACGTCTGCTTCGCATCCGCTCTCCCAATGCCGCAGAGCTTCCCCCGTTGCGCCAATGATACCGTTGCATCATCGGCACACACCTTCTCTCCCCCAATCATCATTATGAAAACAATTAATCATTTTATATAATGTCATTTACATCTATTCTAAATAAACTCTTCGGCAACAAGTCGCAACGCGACCTCCGAGAGATCAAACCAATCGTTGACAAAATCACAGCGTTAGGTCCGCAAATGGAAACCCTTTCCAACGATGAATTGCGTGCCAAAATCTCCGACGTAAAACGTCAACTCGCCGATGCCACCGCTACCGACCGCACAGCCATCGACGAAATAAAAGCAAAAGTGGAAGATCTTCCTTTCGACCAACGTCAACCCTTATGGGACGAAATCGACAAGCGCGAAAAGAATATCCTCGAAATTCTCGAAAAAGAACTCGACAAACATCTCCCCGTAGTTTTTGCCGCAATGCGCGAAACAGCAGCACGCTTTGCACACAATGAGACCATCGAAGTCACCGCATCCGATATGGACCGCGAACTCGCTGCTGCCGGCAAAGACTTCGTATCTATCGAAGGTGACAAAGCCATTTATAAGAACCATTGGATTGCCGGCGGAAACGAAATCAAGTGGGACATGATTCACTACGATGTACAGCTCATCGGAGGTATCGTACTCCATCAAGGTAAAATCGCAGAAATGGCTACCGGTGAAGGTAAGACACTTGTTGCGACTCTCCCCGTATTCCTCCGCTCACTCACCGGTCGTGGCGTACACGTCGTTACCGTCAACGACTACCTCTCCAAGCGTGACTCCGAATGGATGGGACCGCTCTACCAATTCCACGGACAGAGTGTGGACTGCATCGACAAACATCAGCCCAACTCTCCCGAACGTCGTGCCGCATATGCCTGCGACATCACGTTCGGTACCAACAACGAATTCGGTTTCGACTACCTCCGCGACAACATGGCAATGTCGCCCGACGACATGGTGCAACGCAAGCACTACTATGCCATCGTCGACGAGGTTGACTCCGTGCTTATCGACGATGCACGTACACCGCTCATCATCTCCGGTCCCGTACCCAAAGGCGACGACCAATTGTTTATGGACTACCGTGCCAACGTTGAACGCGTGGTGCAAGTGCAGCGCAAACTCGTCACCTCACTTCTTGCCGAGGCCAAAGACAAAATATACAGCGAGAACAAGGATGTACGTAAAGAGGGTGCATTGGCTCTATTCCGCGCATTCAAAGGTCTCCCCAAAAACGGCGCCCTTATCAAATTCCTAAGTCAGGAAGGTATCAAAAACCTCTTGCTCGAAACAGAAGCCTACTATCTGCAAGACAACGGTCGCGAAATGCCTAAAGCCACCGACCCGCTCTATTTCGTCATCGACGAGAAAAACCGCAGTGTAGAACTTACCGACAAAGGTATCGACGAACTCACCGGAAAGAGTAACGACCCGCAATTCTTCGTTCTCCCCGACATCGCTGCTCAACTCTCCGAACTTGAGCACCTCGCCGACATTCAAGAACGTCAGCGCCAAAAAGACGACCTCATGCAAGCCTACGCTATCAAGGCCGAGCGTGTACATACCGTAACCCAACTTCTTAAAGCTTATACACTCTTTGAGAAAGATGTGGAATATGTAATCGACGACAACAAGATTAAGATTGTCGACGAGCAAACAGGTCGTATCATGGAAGGTCGCCGCTACAGCGACGGTCTCCACCAAGCAATCGAAGCAAAAGAAGGAGTGAAAGTGGAAGCTGCAACACAGACATTCGCCACCATCACCCTTCAGAACTACTTCCGTATGTACCACAAGCTCGCAGGTATGACCGGTACCGCCGAAACAGAAGCCGGCGAACTTTGGGACATCTACAAACTCGATGTGGTGACCATTCCCACCAACCGCCCCATCGCACGTATCGACATGAACGACCGCGTCTACAAGACCAAAAAGGAAAAGTATGCTGCGGTAATCGAAGAAATCGTACGCTTGCGTGAGGAAGGACGCCCGGTTCTTGTCGGCACAACATCGGTTGAAATCTCCGAACTCCTCAAGCGCATGCTCGATATGCGCCACATCCCGTGTCAGGTGCTCAACGCCAAGCTTCACCAAAAGGAAGCCGAAATCGTTGCTCTCGCCGGACAAAAAGGCACAGTGACCATCGCGACAAACATGGCAGGTCGTGGTACCGACATCAAGCTACCCGCTGAAGTCAAAGAAGCAGGCGGTCTTGCCATCATCGGTACCGAACGTCACGAGTCACGTCGCGTCGACCGTCAGCTCCGCGGACGTTCCGGACGTCAAGGCGACCCCGGTTCTTCAGTATTCTACGTATCATTTGAAGACCAACTCATGCGCTTGTTCGCATCCGACCGCGTGATGAAGATGCTCGACCGTCTCGGACTTAAAGAGGGCGAAATGATAGAAGCATCAATGGTCACCAAAGCCATTGAAAATGCACAAAAACGTGTAGAAGAAAACAATTTCGGCATCCGCAAACGCCTCCTCGAATACGACGACGTGATGAACAAACAGCGTCAGTATATCTACAATCGTCGCCACCACGCGCTCCTCGGCGAACGCATCGGCATCGACATTGCCAACATGATATACGACGTTATCGAAAATACCGTCAACAACTGCCCCGACTTCGGCGACCTTTCTCTCGAACTCTTCAAGGTTCTCGCCATCGAAGCACCGTTCACCGAAGAACAATACAAAGGTTTGGACAAGCAAAATGCTGTTGACCAAATTTATGCTGCCGCCATCGAAGCTTTCAATCGCAAGAGTGAACGCATCATCGAGGTAGCCAAACCGGTGATTACCGACTGTGTTGAAAACAAAAACTACAACGGTCTTATCATCGTGCCCATCACCGACGGCAAGAGAGTGCTCAACCTCCGTTCGAGCGTACTCGACGCATATAACTCCGGATGCAAATCCATCGTCAAAGATTGGCATAAAGCAATCTTGCTGATTACAATCGATGAATTGTGGAAAGAACACCTCCGCGAGCTCGACCAACTTCGTCAATCCGTACAAAATGCGTCTTACGAACAGAAAGATCCGCTCGTAATCTACAAGGTAGAATCATTCCACCTCTTCGAGGCAATGATGAATTCGCTCAACGTCAAAGCCGTTTCGGCACTCATGCGCGGACAAATCTACATCCAGCAGGCTCCCCCCGCTCAAAATGCCGAAGCCTCAGAGCAGCCTCGTCAACCCCAAGTGAAAGAGGCTCAACCCGAACGTCGCAACGACTACTCGCAATATCGTACCTCCAAAGAGAGCTATCCCGGCGAAAACGCACAGCGTCAAGCCGCATCAGCACCCCAAGGAGAACGCCAGCGCCCCGAACCCATCAAGGCAGCACCCCGCGTAGGTCGCAACGATCCTTGTCCCTGTGGCAGCGGCAAAAAATTCAAGAATTGTCACGGTCGCAATCTCTAATCTCATTTAGACATAAATAATGAGCGAGAACTGAAATGTCAGTTCTCGCTCATTATTTATTATTGGTGTCCGATAAATTACTATACTTTCAGTTTGAATACGTAGTGTTCAACTTTCACCACGTACATTCCGGAGGCAAGAGTTATAGTTTCATTGTCTGATGCAACATTTATGTGAGCTACAACATGCCCACTTAAGTCATAAACATCAATCGACCGTCCTCCGGCATTAATCACTTTTATTCCATCGGCAACGACTATACAACCGACTTGATTTTCAACCACACATTCGATCTCGGATTCCGTAATGGCAAAAGTACCGACATATTTGGATTTCACAATAGTTTCCGATTCCTGTTCTTCCAATACGACAATCTCATAGAAATACGACCCGGTTTCCAAGCCGTCGAATGTCAATGATATTCCTGTCGATTGCGTCACAATATTTCCTGCCGAATCGTAGCATTTCGTTGCCACAAGACAGGTCAAAGTCTCATCCGAATAGATATTCACAACGTAGCCAGAAGCATTTGCCTCTGCATCCAAATTAATCGACACTTTATTTGGCTCTTCGGCAACCACTTCCACTTCGTTATCATTTACTATCGGAGAAAAAATTGCCACAATATTGCGAGATAACCCGACAGTGAATGTATAACTCAAATCAGCACAAACTTCAATGCCATTTTCCGACCAATACGAGAACTCATATCCGTCGTTTGCCGTAGCGGTCAAAGTGACTTCTGTGCCTATCACATACGACCCCGACATATCTAATACCCCTGCATTATCAATGTTTTTGTCTACTTCTATTATAGAAGATGCTCCCTCTACAATATTTGAGAATTTATTCCATCCTACAGCATTACGATAAGATTCTGATGCTCCGACCGGCACATATACCGTTACCGCATCATAATTAAGATAATAATCATCAGGGAAAGAATATTCATTGCATACCGGCGATTCCGGATTGAGAGATACAATCGACGAGAGATTCTGACACCCATAGAAACCATATTCTCCGATAGATGTAATCGTTGCAGGAAGCTCAATAGATTCAAGCATCGAGCAAAAATAAAATGCGTAAGAACCGATAGATGCTACCATCGATGGAATCTTATAACTTTTTTCTTCTTTTGCCCTCGGATAAGCACATATGGTAGTTTTATCCTTGGAAAACAGTACACCGTCCTCCGACATATATGCCTTATTGTCAACTGCAACTTCAATCGACTTCAAACCATTACAACCCACGAATGCCCCCGATGATATTGACTCAACACCGGCTCCAATCGTTATATACTCGGTATCACTTCCATAAAAAGCGTTACTGTTTATAGATATTACATTATCCGGCACAACAATGCTTTCAGGGAAATATCCATTACCGCTGAATATATAACTATTCAGGTTCTCAACAGATTCTCCGATATTGAGGTTTGTCATACCGCACCCGACATAAACATATGGGAGTCCGGTCCCATAACTCCCATCCACATAGCAGTTTTTCGCATTGAAATTAACTGTAGAAAGATTCGGACAGTCATAAAATGCGTAAGAACCGATAGATGCTACGTTTTCTGATATAGTAATCGTAGAGAATTTTGCACATCCAAACGCCATATGTTCAATCACAGTAATTGTTTCGGGTATTTCATAGTCCCCCTCTTTTCCTGCGGGATAATATAGCAACTTCGTTTTATCTTTAGTAGTCAATACTCCATCGATCGATGCATACGTTGTATTATCATCGCTTACATAGAACGCCGCTAAATTCGAGCAAGAGGTATAATTATAGCTACTCTCTGCCATATCATTTACCGACCCCGGGAATGTAATAGATGTCAATTTCGCACAACCTTTAAAAGGAGCTGCAGTCCAATAATAACCTAAGATGGAACTATATGTTTTATGACCAATTGTTGTTACTCCGTCAGGAATTACGTAATTTCCCGTTTTTCCTTTCGGACAATACATCAGCTCAGTCTTATCCACACTGAATAAGACTCCGTCAATCGAACTGAAATCAGAATGCCCTTCTTCGATATTTATTGTCTCAAGATTTGGGCAACTGTCAAAGTAACTCGTAGAAAAATCCAAACTGCTCGGAATCGTCACCGAAACCAAATCATTGCAATTCTTTATTGCCGACTGTGAAAGCGAAGTCACTGAATAGTTAACACCCTCGTATGTTACAGATGATGGGATATTTAATTCCGCTCCATTGTACACCTCAGTAATCTTAACTTCCGAATCAGACGTTTTCTTGTACGTTATTCCATCTATGATAAACCCCGTAAAAGTCTCAAATGTCACTGAGTTGTCATTGAAATTTACAGTCATCGTCAGAAACCCACCGCCCCAATTCAGTAAGCTCCACGAACCTTTACCTTGCACCATACTACCGGAGTAAACACCACTTGTTAATTCAATAGAGACGGGGGAGTCTTCGACTATGGCCCCATAAGAATCACCGCCATCCCAGCCGGTTAAAGCCTTATAGAATCGAAAGAATTGCTCTCCCGCCGAAAGCTCAAACACCCTCTGATAGATATTGCTGCCTTCGTATGTTTCCGGTAAAGTCCAGTCTGCATAATGTACACTGTTGTACTCTGACGGTTCATACCATCCGTTTGCACTTCCCACAAGATAAATTTCACTCGCATTGATAGTCAGTGACGCAATACACATAATCGCCACCAATAAAAATTGTACTATTTTTTTCATATATTTTATTTATAAATTTATTATTTTGTAAATATAAGTTTTTTTACCCCCCCCCCGTTTTTAACGTGCATTAACCTATATCTACATCTATAAACAATATACCGTTTTCCGACAGTCGTTGTTTCTTCCGTTTTTTAGCTACCTTTGTAATAAAATTGACCCTGATTTATGAAACTACGAAATATTGCATCTGCACTTATCATATCTTATTGCGGCATCATGACTGCCGACACATTTCCCGACCTCGCACGACCGCTCAACATCCCTCTCGTACTGAGCGGGAATTTCGGAGAGTTGCGCTCCAACCACTTCCACTCCGGACTTGATTTCAAGACCCAAGGAAAAACCGGATTCGCAATCCGATGTGCCGACGACGGTTACGTGACCAGAGTCCTTGTATCTCCGTGGGGCTACGGACGCGCCATATATGTAGTCCATCCCACCACCGGACTCACCACCGTCTACGGACATTTGGAATCATTTGCCGATAAAATCGACCGCCCTGTTCGTGAAGAGCAATATCGTCGCGAAGCATTTCGCGTCGACCTCACTTTCGCTCCCGACGAGATTCCCGTTAAGAAAGGCGAAACAATCGGTCTTAGCGGTAATTCAGGGTCTTCGGGAGGACCTCACCTCCACATGGAAGTGCGCGACACTCGCACCGAATACGCCCTCGACCCCATGCCCTACTTCCGTCGATTGATTACCGACAATGTTGCCCCCGAAATGCGTTCTTTGGCACTCTATCCTCGCAAAGGAGTGGTCGACGGCAAGCAACAATCGGCCTACCGGTCAGGTAAAACCATCGCCCAACCATTCACCGCGTGGGGAGAAGTCGTACCCGGCATCAAAGCCTACGACCGCATGACAGGCACCACGAATATCTATGGCATCCGCCTCCTGACTCTTACCGTCGACGGGAAGGAAGTATATCGTCGTACCATCGACCATGTAGACTTCAATCGCACTCGTGCCATCAACACCATCATTGATTATCCCGACCTTGTCAACTCCAAATCTTGGATGATGACATCAGCCGTGCCACAATCCATGCCGCTAAGCGACATCATCAAAGCCGATAACGATGGAGTCATCACCATCGATGAAGAACGCGACTATCGATGTGTGTGGACTATGGAAGATGCACACGGCAACCGATCGAAAGCCTCGTTTACAATCCGCGGAGTGCGTTCCGACATACCCACTAAAGCGCCAAAAGGCGACTTATTTCATTGGGACGGCACCAACGCTGTACGCACCGACGCCTACACTGCCATTTTCCCTGCCGAAACTTTCTACGACAACATCTCATTCACCTCATCGTCAGTCGCTTCTGCCGACTTCTGCTCCCCTATTGTCACACTCGGCAAGACCGACACCCCTCTCGCCCGCAACTTCGATTTATCGATTGCTCTCTCATCCGACACTCTCGCCAACAAATCGCAATACTGCCTCGTGCGCATCGATGGTAAAAAGCGTACAGCAGTCGAAGCTTCATACTCCGACGGACACATGAAAGCCACCCCCAATCGACTCGGACGCTACGCTGTCACCACCGACACAAAAGCACCGGTAATCACCCCACTCCGTTCGGAGCGTTGGGGGAGCAGCGGGACAATAACCTATAAAATCGCCGATAATCTCAGTGGCATCAAAGACTACCGTTGCGAAATCGATGGTAAGTTCGTCCTCATCGAATTCGACGGCAAGACCGGACGACTCTCCTATCGACTCGAAGCATCGCGCGTCGGTAAAGGCAAAAAGCACACTGCCAAACTCACTGTCACCGACGTTTGCGGAAATACCTCTACCTCCGAAGATACCTTTACATGGTGATTTCGACCACATTTCGGAGTCTACATTTGGTATTATGAGGCTAAAAACGTAACTTTGTCACTTCTGAAACAAAGAAATTAATAAAAAACTAAATAACTATTTGAAAAAATGGAAAACGAAGAATTGATGAAAACAGTCATCGCCAAAGCACAAACTTGGCTCGGCGAAGGCTACGACGATGCAACTCGCGCAGAAGTGAAGCGCATGCTCGACGCAGAAGACAAAACCGAACTTATCGAGTGCTTCTACAAAGATCTCGAATTTGGCACAGGCGGTCTACGTGGCATCATGGGTGCCGGTAGCAACCGCATGAACATCTACACCGTAGGTTCTGCCACTCAAGGTCTTGCCAACTACCTCAAAGTCGCATTCGCCGAACTCCCCGAAATCTCTGTTGTGGTAGGTCACGACGTGCGCAACAACAGCCGCTTGTTTGCTGAAATCGTTGCCGACATCTTCTCAGCCAACGGCATCAAAGTATATCTCTTCGACAGCTTCCGTCCCACACCCGAACTATCATTCGCCATCCGCGAACTCGGTTGCCAAAGCGGTGTCAACATCACAGCTTCACACAACCCCAAAGAATATAACGGTTACAAAGCATATTGGGCCGACGGTGCACAGATTATCGCACCCCACGACACCAACATCATCGACTACGTAAACAAGATTGCAAGCATCGATGAAGTTAAGTTCAAAGGCGACCCCTCCAAGATTGAAATCATCGGCGAAGAAATCGACAACAAATTCCTCGCTGCAATCAAGGGTCTCTCACTCAGTCCCGATGTAATCAAGAAGCACAACGATCTCAAGATTGTCTACACTCCGATTCACGGTACAGGTGTGAAACTCATCCCACAATCGCTCCGTAACTACGGATTCACCAACATCATCAACGTTCCTGAGCAAGACGTTCCCTCCGGCGATTTCCCCACCGTTGTTTCTCCCAACCCCGAAGAACCTTCGGCAATGGCAATGGCTATCGAAAAGGCTAAAGAGGTCAACGCCGACATCGTTCTCGCTTCCGACCCTGATGCCGACCGCATCGGTTGCGTAATCCGCAATGCAAAAGGCGAATACCAACTCATCAATGGTAACCAAATCGCTCTCATCCTTCTCAACTACTTGATGACCCGCAACGCCGAACTCGGCAAACTCACCGGCAACGAATACGTCGTTAAAACAATCGTTACCACCGAGACCATCAAGTCAATCGCAGAGAAAAACAATATCAAGATGTACGACTGCTACACCGGTTTCAAATGGATTGCAGCCGTCATCCGCGACAATGAAGGCACTGCACGCTACCTCGGCGGCGGTGAAGAAAGCTACGGCTTCCTCGCCGAAGAATTTGCACGCGACAAAGACTCCGTATCGGCCATCTCTCTCATGTGCGAAATCGCTGCTTGGGCTAAAGACAAAGGCATGGACTTCATGCAGATGATTGAAGACATCTACATCAAATACGGATTCTCACGCGAAGCAGGCGTAAGCGTAGTTCGCAAAGGTAAGAGCGGAGCAGAAGAAATCGTAGCCATGATGAAAGGTTTCCGCGAAAATCCCCCCAAGCAACTCGGAGGCAGCCCTGTAGTCACCATCAAAGACTACGCGTCGCTCAATCTCACCGATGTAGCCACAGGCAACATTACAAAGATGGATATGCCCACCACATCCAACGTGCTCCAATTCTTCACCGAAGATGGCACAAAGATTTCGGTACGTCCCTCCGGAACAGAGCCTAAAATCAAATTCTATATCGAAGTTAAGGGCGTGATGAACACCGGTGCCGACTACGACAACGCCGTAGCCACCGCAGAAGCCAAGATTGCCACTATCAAGGCCGACCTCGGCATCTGATTACCTCTTTAACCGACATTCTACAGTTCAGGCGCAGCTATCCCGCTGCGCCTGACTTTTTTATAAACCATCGCCGCGAGGAGATTGTTATACCCTTAAACCATTATCTTTCAGTATATGATTACCATTATTTTCAGCCACCCGTGGCACGGCAGTTTCAACGATGCCATTTTGCAAACAGTCACCGACCGACTCGACGCCACCGACCGCCCATATCGAGTCATCGACCTGCCGGCCGACGGTTTCAACCCCGCCATGTCGCAGTCCGACCTCCGCCTCTACAGTCGCGGGGCAACCGACGACCCTCTCGTAAAAAACTACGGAGAAATTTTGCGACACTCCACCCAAGTCATCTTCATTTTCCCTATCTGGTGGGGAATGATGCCCGCCATCCTGAAAGGATTTTTCGACAAAGTGCTACTCCGTGGCATCACGCACGACTACGATGCCTCCGGCCAAATGATTCCGCTGCTCAACATCTCACGCACCCTGCTCCTCACCACCTCCCAGTCCCCGACAAAAACATTTTTCCCATTCGTCAAAAGCTACCTCATCCCCTACCTGCTCAACTCCGTAGGCATGACCGGAGCCGAATGGCACAACTGCGACCACACTTCCCACGGACCTGCGGAGAATCGTGAAAAATTCCTTCGCCACATCGCCGAAATCATCTGAGTTAAGTTGCATTTCTCGTGCCTATTTTCTACTTTTGCCAAAAACAATAGCATCATGAAAATAGGCACAATCCACCTCGTATATTACAGCGCAACATTCACCACTCAACGTATCAGTCGACACATTGCAGCGAGTTTCAACGCTCCCGTAGTGGAGCACGACATAACCATGTCGCCACTGCAAGCTCCAATAGTCATTCCCGCCAACGAGCTGCTCATTCTCGCAATGCCCGTATTCGGCGGACTGATTCCGGAGGTAGCAGCCGAGCGATTGAAAGAGATCACCGGCACCGACTCCCCCGCCATCATCGTTGCAGTGTATGGCAATCGCCACTACGACAACGCCTTATGCCAAATGCGCGACATTGCGACGGCTCAAGGATTTCAGGTAGCGACAGCCGGCGCATTTATAGCCCGCCACTCCATATTCTCAACCATAGCGGCCGACCGTCCCGATGATGCCGATTTCGCCAAAGCCAAAACCTTTGCAAAAGAAAGTGCCGACATCATCGCATCACACGACCGATTCCCACGCCTCGACCTTCCCGGTAAACCCGACCTAATATTCCGCAAGCCCCCTCTATTCCCCACAGCCGACGATACATGTACTGCTTGCGGCACTTGCGCCGACATGTGCCCCTACCAAGCCATTCCCGCCGACAATCCGCAATCCACCAACTCAGAGCGCTGTATGGCTTGCGGACGTTGCATCGTAGTATGCCCTTGCGGGTCGCGCAACTTCCGTGGCGAAGTCTACGCCGCCGGAGTCGCACGCTTTGAAGCCAACTTCGCCGCACGTCGTGAGCCGGAACTCTTCCTCCCTTCTCTATAAATTTCACACATCACTCGGCGCAGCCGTACACGGCAATGGATTCATGCGAGGCAATCCAACCATCAGCCCACCAATAGAGCCACTTCCGCCAATCCGCTAAACGCAAAAAGTTCCCCTCGTCAAACTGCCGGCGATGAGAACTTTTTATAATTTAACTACCTATATTGAGGTTAGATTTTACATATCAAGGAGCAATATGTTATGATTTTATAAAATATAATCACATCCGATATTTTTTATGTTGCATTCACTATATTTGCATTAATCATAATCAGACCGGACTGACAAAAGGCGTGGATTCGAAAAACGTTACGAGTAGATTATTTTAATTTATACTATTGCAAATAACAGTAATTTAAATCTTAGTCACCTTATCTGCATTGTAATGTAGAACTAACTATCATCACTTATTAATTTAAATTCTTAATCACTATGCGTAAATCTTTATTATTATTGATTTTATTCATTTTGTTGCCCCAAATCTCTTTTGGAGAGGGCGAACATCGAAGACGTGCATCTGCTTCAAAAAGGAATGTATATTTTAAGGCTATATAGTGAGAATAATAATATTAGAACTATTAAATATTTTAAACGATGAGAATAATTATATATTTACTGTTGTCTGTTGTTGTTCAAACATTGACAGC
>JBGUUQ010000077.1:0-1893 GCA_045133615.1 Muribaculaceae bacterium
TGACTCATTCATTCTATCGCAAATTTTGCCTATATTTGCAACATGGAAGGAACGGTAATCAAAAACACAGGCAGTTGGTATGTCGTACGCACCACCGACGACCAGCTTATCAACTGCAAAGTAAAAGGCAATTTCAGAATCAAAGGTATACGCACCACCAACCCCGTAGCGGTGGGCGACCATGTCGGCATCTCACTGACGCCCGACAACACCGGATTCATCAATTCGATACATACGCGCAAGAACTATATCATCCGTCGCGCATCAAATCTTTCGAAAGAAAGCCACATCCTTGCAGCCAACATCGACTGTGCGTTCTTGGTAGTGACTTTGCGTGAGCCGGTCACCACCACCACATTTATCGACCGATTTCTTGCCACGGCTGAAGCTTACAACATCACCACCGTACTTGTGTTCAACAAATGCGACATTTGGGACGAAGATGACAAAGAACTTGCCGAAGCGATGACCTATCTATACGAATCCATCGGCTACAAAGTGATACACACATCAGCAGCCACCGGCATCGGCATTGACACACTCACAGCGACAGCCAAAGACAAAGTGTCGCTTTTCGCCGGCAACAGTGGTGTCGGCAAATCATCACTTATCAACACGCTTATACCGGGCATCAATCTCAAAGTCGGCGAAATTTCCGACATCCACCACACCGGCACACACACCACCACATTCTCCGAGATGCATCGTCTGCCTTGTGGTGGTGAATTGATAGACATTCCCGGCGTCAAAGGATTCGGAACAATCGACTTCGATGCAGCAGAAGTGTCGCACTATTTCCCTGAGATCTTCAAAATCTCGGAAGATTGTCGCTACAACAATTGCACCCACACCCACGAACCGGGCTGCGCTGTCGTCCAAGCCCTCGAAGAACACCGCATCTCACAAAGTCGCTACACATCATATCTCTCCATCATGGAGGATTCCAACCCCGACAAATATCGCAAACCATTTTAACACCACCACATTATGAAACACTTAAATCACATCTTTACCACGTTGGTCATAATCATGGCCACCGCTTTCAGCGTAAATGCACAGTCAGACAAAGAAATACTTGAGAGTTTAGCCGAAGGGCTTGAGATAGGTCTCAAACAGGAAATGAATAATGCCCCAATGAAAGGCATCATGACCGGTGCAAATTGCGAATACAATGGTCAAGATTTAGTCTTAACCATGGAGTACACCTTCACGTTAGACAATACTACTCAAGAAAACATTGATTTGATGTTAAGCAATTTTTCTGCTGAAAGCATAAAGCTCACACAAAGTCGCAACCTGAGCGTAACCTTCGATACAATGCTACAAAAAGACGTCAAAGATATGGTTATAAATATTTTAAAGCAAAACAATTGTAGATTGGTCTATAACATATATTACAACTTCCCGACAACAACAAAACACTGCAACTTCGCAATAACAGCTGACGAAATCGACAAGAAAGATGTTAGCAAAGAAGAATTTATCGAATTAATGCTCCAAAACTATAACAAAGCCCTGAAGATAGAAATTGAAAATGGTCGTGCTGTAGATGGCAGTGTGGAGTTTAATGGTCGCGACGTCGTGCTTACTTATGTCCTCAACGTTGACAAAGAAACGGTTGAAAATATGGATGTGAATCTGATAAAAAAATTATTTGTAGAGCAAATGAAATCAGACGCCATATCATTGTCCGAAATGCGTCAATTCAAGCTCAACGATATCGATTTCGTCATGGTGTACGAGGGTGTCAATGGCGGTCGAAAAGAGGTCCTCATTGACTCAAGTCAATTCTAAATGCAAATGGTCGATGTTGATAAGTTGAAAATAAAAATAAGTGTTGCCGATAGCATAGATTAGACAACTATTAGTAACTTTGCACCCATGGAACGACAA
>JBGUUQ010000078.1:0-30806 GCA_045133615.1 Muribaculaceae bacterium
GGTTACCTCTAATTTACTAAAAATCAGCGATATGTGCAACTTTTCCATTGTAAATATTTTAAGAAATTAATTCAACCAACAGGTTAAATAATAACAATATGGAGAAACTTAATCTTACGACCGAGTGGGATAAAACTTTTCCCAAGAGCGACAAAGTAGAACACAGCAAAGTAACTTTCCCCAACCGCTACGGCATCACGCTGGCTGCGGATCTCTACGTACCCAAAGGTGCAAAGACACCCCTTCCCGCAATAGCAGTCTGCGGCCCATTCGGAGCCGTGAAGGAACAGGCTTCCGGTCTATATGCCCAGGAAATGGCCGAGCGAGGATATATTACACTTGCTTTCGACCCTTCTTTCACCGGTGAAAGCGGCGGTCAGCCCAGATATATGACTTCTCCCGACATCAATACAGAAGACTTCAGTGCGGCTGTCGATTATCTTGTAACAAACCCGATGGTCAATCCTGATGAAGTGGGCATTATCGGTATCTGTGGCTGGGGTGGTATCGCCATAAACGCGGCAGCTGCCGACCCTCGCATCAAAGCAACAGTAGCCTCTACGATGTACGACATGAGCCGTGTTAACGCAAACGGATATTTCGACAGTGCCGACAGCCCAGAAGCACGCAACGAACTTCGTGAAAATTTGGCAGCTCAGCGCACAGAAGACTTCAAGACCGGCACGCCCAAACTCGCCGGTGGTGTTCCCGACGTATTACCCGATGACGCACCTCAGTTCCTCAAAGACTATCACGCATATTATAAGACCAAAAGAGGCTATCATCCACGTTCGCTCAACTCAAACGGCGGTCGAACCGTAACCTCGCCCATACCCTGGATCAATGCGCCTCTCATGAGCCGTGCAAACGAAATAGAAAACGCCGTGATGATCGTACACGGCGAGAAAGCACACTCATTCTACTTCGGCAGCGATGCCTATAAAAAGCTCACAGTAGTGCCCGGCAAACCAAACAACAAACTCTTCATGGTCATCCCCGGCGCCAGCCACACCGACCTCTACGACCAAAAAGACATCATCCCCTTCGACAACATCACCAAATTCTTCAGCGAGTACCTCAAATAACAGAACTCGTTTATATGCAATCTCAGTCTAAAATACTTATTCGCCGGGAAAGGTTGGAAGATTTTTCTGATATTAAAGCTGTGGTCAGGGATTCCACCGTTTGATGTCCTCGACGAGTATTTTATGGTTTGCAAGTTGTCTGAGACTGCATGTATTCCGCGTGGTCTTGTGAAATACTCTCAGGCATTTGGATTATAAAATGACTTGAATCATTCATATTCGGCAGTTAAATTTAGCCTCATCATATTCCTCTTTCATAGGGTATGATGAGGCTATATGTTAATGCATGCTCTTCGCGACGGGTGATTATTGCCTTTTCGAGTTATCTGTTTGTAAAATTATCATGGCATTTAGCCTATTATTGATTAACTTTGCTCTGCTAAAGCTAAGATGTCATGCCGCATTGTTCGTGCAAACTTGCTCGTGAGCGATAACGTTATATATGCAATGAAACAGGATAAAATTGAAATACGAGGTGCTCGTGTCCACAATCTCAAGGATATCAGTCTTGATATTCCTCTTGACTGTATCGTCGGTATAGCCGGAGTCTCCGGCTCGGGCAAGTCATCGCTTGCTCTTGGCGTACTTTATGCCGAGGGCTCTCGTCGTTATCTTGAGGCTATGTCGGCATATACACGTCGGCGCATAAGCCAGGCGCCCAAGGCTCAGGTCGATGAGATATTGTATGTGCCTGCGGCTATTGCATTGCGTCAGCGCCCGGGTGTTCCCGGTGTGAGAAGCACATTTGGCACAGGCACTGAATTGCTTAACAGCTTGCGCCTGATGTTCTCGCGTCTTGCAAGCCACCGTTGCCCCAAATGCGGCCATTACCATGGGCCGACACTCGATGTCGCAGCCGAGAAAGAGCTTATATGCACGAATTGTGGCAATCATTTCTATGGACCGTCGGCCGAGGATCTTTCTTTCAACAGTGCCGGCGCTTGCCCCAAATGCAGCGGTACGGGTGTAGTGATGACAGTAGACCGCTCTACCCTAATCCCCGACGAATCCAAAACAATCGACGAAGGGGCTGTTGCTCCTTGGAACAGCTTGATGTGGTCGCTCATGAAAGATGTCTGTCGTGCAATGGGTGTTCGCACCGATGTGCCGTTTAAAGACCTCACCGATAAAGAGAAAGACATTGTGTTCAATGGCCCGGCTGTTAAGAAAACTATATTCTACAAGCCAAAGACCGGTAACTCGGGTGGAGAGCTTGATTTCACATATTACAACGCCGTATATACCGTTGAGAATGCCCTGGCGAAGGTCAGCGATGAAAAAGGCATGAAACGAGTCGAGAAATTCCTTAAAACCGAGGTTTGCCCGGCATGTCACGGTTCTCGACTGTCCGATCAGGCTCGTTCGCCACGAATCCTTGGCGTAGGTCTTGATAAGGTTTGCGAGATGACTCTCGACGACTGCACCAAATGGGTAAATTCAGTCCCTGAATCATTGCCATCCGACATGCGGCCCATGGCGCGGAGCATCGTTGAATCATTCAATCTGTCGGCGCGTCATCTCCTTGATCTCGGCCTGGGTTATCTAAGCATTGACCGTGCGGCTTCGACTCTTTCAACCGGAGAACGTCAACGCATGCAGCTTGCCAGAGTTGTGCGCAATCGCACAACAGGTGTGATGTATGTGCTCGATGAACCTTCGATCGGTCTTCATCCGGCAAATATAATCGGTCTGACAGGTGTTATGGACGATCTCGTTGCCGACGGCAACTCGGTAATTCTTGTAGACCACGACACTCGCATCCTTCGCCATGCCGACTGGCTCGTTGAAATGGGCCCGGGAGCAGGTGCAAATGGTGGTGAAGTCATAGCTCAAGGGACGGTAGCGCAGATCGAGAAAGATCCTCAGTCGAAAATCGGAACATTCCTCGCCGAAGATACCGACACTCGCATCCGTCCTGTCGTAAATCGTGACGAGATATTTGCCAATGGCAGCATCGAGATGTCGACGGCTGAAATCCACACAGTCAAACCACTTGAAGTAAAAATTCCCAAAGGCCGTCTTACTGTTGTGACAGGTGTGTCGGGATCAGGTAAAACTACCATGATCCTCGAAAGCCTCGTGCCGGCTCTTGAGTCAATCACACTTGGGAAAAAGCTGCCTGAACATGTAAAGTCCATTCATGCAGACGGCATTGAAAACGTGAAACTGGTAGACTCGACGCCTATAGGAGCCAACGTCAGATCCACAGTGGCTACTTATGCTAATGTCCATGATGAGCTTCGCAAGATTTTTGCCCACACTGCCGAAGCCAAGGCCATGGGCTATAAAGCAAGCGACTTTTCATATAATACAGGCAAACTCCGCTGCCCTGTTTGTGATGGAACGGGATCTGTCAGCCTCGATGTTCAATTCCTTCCCGATGTGGATATACCGTGCCCTGAATGTCATGGGTCGCGTTATTCCAAAGACGCATGGCTCGTCCATTGCCACAACAGAGCAGGCCGAAAGTTCTCGCTTCCCGAGCTTATGGCCGATGATATTTCAGAGGCTATTGATCTTTGCGCCGATCATAAAACGGTTAAGCAACGTCTCGAAACGCTCAGCGATCTTGGCCTTAGCTATCTCACTCTCGGCGAAGCGACAACAAGTCTCTCCGGCGGCGAGGCGCAGCGTCTGAAATTAGCATCGGATATGGGCCGGCAACTGCACGACACAGTGTTTGTGTTCGACGAACCCACGATCGGTCTGCATCCGCTTGATGTCCGGACTCTGCTTGGTGTCCTTCAGCATCTTATCGATCAGGGTGCAACTGTAATCGTGATTGAGCACGACCTCGACCTGATAAAGAATGCCGATTATATAATCGACCTTGGCCCCGGAGGTGGAAATGCCGGCGGAAGGACAGTGGCCACGGGAATACCGGCCGATATCGCATCTAATCCCGACAGCATAACCGGTAAATTTTTATGATCTAATTTATCCGCTGAAGTTGATTTCACACATTCTATAGGTTCAAACGAATTTAATTTCACTTATTATTTGTACCTTTGTGCGATCAAACTCATGGATAAGCGTCTTATATTCACAACCTCAACGGAGATAGTCCGAGTTCCGGCTGACACCGTTGTCCATATTACTGCCGATGGCAATTATTCGGCAATTAATATGGCCGATGGCGGATGCTTTGTCCTGACGCTGCAGTTGGGACAGATCGAACGTCGTATTGCCGACATGTTGGATCATGATGACAACCGGTTTATCCGTATAGGCAAGAGTTTGATTGTTAACCGTGATTACATTGCCTTTATAAATCCTCCGCGGCAAAAAATGGTTTTGTCGGATTGCCGTACATTCCGTCACGAAGTGTCGGCTTCCAAAGAGGCTCTTAAGGCATTGAAAGAACTTTTAGAAAAGGAGGCGTTGAAATGACGAATCATAAGAGAGATATCGGAGATGATGAGATCCGCATAATATCATCCGATAATAGCCCACGCCGGAGAAACAAAAGCAATATCAATCTATATCTGGCAGGCATTGTCATATTGCTTGTCATCGGCATCGTCGTTGGAGTGATTTATTCCCACGGAAAAGATCCTGACGGGGCCCTTATAGTTGCTGAAGAAACGCAGCCCGATACTTTGGCGATAGTCGAAGTCGAACCGATTTCTGCACCGAAGGCATATACCGAGATTTGTGATACGGTTTCGGACGGTGTAACGCTTAGTATTCTGACCCCCTTTAATGCCACACCTGAATTAGTTATCGGCCAGGACGTGCTTTCTGATTCAAGCGCAGTCCTTGTCGCTCAGGCTGCCGACATCCGTGCGGATAATGGAGAGATCGTCGGCACATACGTTATAAATGGAGAACTCATCACAAAAGGCGAAGCAAAAGCCGGTTTCTGCTCAATCGTCAACGGGGAGATCAGCGTCGGTGTGGCTGATTCGACTCCGATGCTCGAGCAGGCCCTTATGTCGGACGGATATTTCTTCCGTCAATATCCTCTGGTTGTCGGAGGGCAGGTGGTTGAGAATAAACCTAAAGGCCGTGCAATCCGCAAAGCTCTTGCCGAGATCGACGGCAAAATTTGCATCGTAATTAGTCACACGCGTCTCACATTCCACGAATTTTCACAAGCTCTTGTCAACATAGGTGTCCGCAACGCAATTTATATTGTCGGTTCTGATTCCTCTGGCTTCTACAAAGACTCGCAAGGTAAGCGATTTTCAATCGGAACAAATAAAGAAACAGATATCCCTAATGCCAATTTCATAGTGTGGCGATAAGCAAAAAGACGTTTCATACATCATAATTGATACTTCATACAACGCTCGGCAATTGACTTTGTCGGGCCTTTGTTTTATACGAAATTTGCACAAAAATTAATTGTATGAAATATCTGCTGCTCTTACTGACAACTCTTGCGCTGCTTATCGCATCTTTTTCCATATCACCTAATGATGAGGAAGTCAAGGCCATAGAAGAAACTGATCCGGTCTGCGACGTTCACTCGGAAAAGAATTCAGTCTACTATTGGAAGACCAAATTTCACCTCGATAGCGCAGATCTCTCATTTGTCAGAAAGCATAATATCGGCAGAATCTATTTGCGCATGTTTGATGTGTCGAAAGAAGTCTATCCAACTTCTTTGAGTGATCGTGCAGTGCCCAATGCTACTGTTCGAATCGATTATGAAGATTATGAATTGTTGAAAGACTCTTTGCTCGATCTGGAGTTCGTTCCCGTCGTTTACATTACTCTTGATGCCTTGAAAGCCATGAGTGAACATGAAGGCGTTCTTGCCGCCAATATCGTGACAAGAATAAAAAATATGTGTTCATACAATTCAATCCCAAATGTTAATGAAATTCAGCTCGACTGTGACTGGACTAACTCGACAAGGCAGTCTTTCTTTAATCTTTGCGATTCTGTGAAGCATGAAATCAGCAAACTTGATTTACCGTGGCGAATTAGCTCTACAATTCGTCTGCATCAGCTTTCTCAGGACGCACCGCCGGTCAATAGTGGTGTATTGATGGTCTATAACACCGGCAGTTTTACCAATCCGGATGCCTCAAACTCAATTATTGACGCATCAGATGTAAAACCTTACTTGCGATATCTGCCCACCTACCCTCTCCATCTCGACATCGCTTACCCCACCTATTCCTGGCAGTTATTGTTTCATCATCGGTCATTCGTCGGCCTGATAAATAACTTGGATTTGACGGATGAAAAACTATTCACTCGGCTTTCCGACAACATATACAAAGCAAAAAAAGACATTCCATATAAAAACATGGTCATTCACGAAGGTGATGAAATCCGTGAAGAAACATCTGCGTTTAATGATGTGAACAATGTTAGAACAATGATTGAAAAACGATATGCCAATCATCAACATTCCAATATATTATATCACCTCGATCTTAAAAACCTAAACAAATATAGCGATTATGAAATTGACATCCTCCTTTCGACATATTAGTGGCTGCCTGTTGATTTTGTGTTCTTATGCAAACTCAATTGCATGCGGCCCTGACGCTCCTTCGATTCCAACTCCCGATTTTTTCGGATTATCCGGCCCCTATAAGAGCATGGCTTATTATGAAAAGATGGAGAATTTAAAACTGTGGCAGGCTATGACATCGATGGATATTCCTCTTTCCGATATTGAAGAGGCTGTCTACCACGACTCAAAGGCACGTTTTGACAATTGTACATACAACGACAGATATAAGACTAAAAACCGATTCTATAACTACCTGATTAATACCGGCAGTTATTATATGATTGATCTATTATCAACTGCTAAAGATCTTGAAGAAAGACGCAGGAAGGAATCATCTCCCTGGTATTATCCTGAAAATAGATTCACAAATAATTATGAGTCAGATTACATCGATATTATTGAGACATGCAGGCAGTACGACGGCGATTTACTAAAAGATCGTTACGCACTTCAGATCACCAGAGCTCTGTTTGCATCCCGTCAATATGCTGAATGTATCGAGTTCGTTGACTCAGCATTTTCCGATTTCCCGGATACTAACCTCATGAAAAGAATGGCACAAAGCTATATGGCCGGCTGTTGGAGTATATTAGGCCAAACACAGCTTGCCGATTCTGTTTTTGCAAAATCCGGCGATGTGTGGTCGATCTCAGATGATAATCGCATTGATTATATTACCAAGCTGAATCCGGATGCGCAACAATTAATCGATTATATACGCAGCAATGCAGCCGATACTGCATTTATGTATCGTATGGACTCAGTTGCTGATAAACTGATTGGCGAAAATAAGGTAGCAAATAAAGGCGACTGGTATTTTCTCATGGCTTTTGTCAGTAATGAATACCGACATGACGTTACATTAGCCGGACGACAGATTTATAATGCCATGAAACATAAATTCTCTTCCGAAGAATTCCGCGATTTGGCTCGGGCATATAAAATGAAAATTGATGCAGGATCGGGCTCGCTCAACACATTACTCGTCGATTTGAAATGGATTGAGGGAAAGGCAGACATACTTAATGCTGACCGTTATGAGTGGATCCGTCGTATAAGGAATATCATTTATGCAGACTGGATTCCTGAACTGTGGCAGAAAAAAGATTATAGTACTGCTATAATGCTCTGTTCTTATGCTGATAATATTGAGGATTTTAAAAGCCTTATACAAGTCTATTGTGGTAACACATACCTAACTTTAACTGTCCCGGAGTTGCGCGATAGTGATAAGTATTGGAATACTATAGATTACGCGAGTCTGTCATTCCAGCTAATGGGAATGCTTTCCTCAACGCAGTTGGCAACGGTGCACAATCAGCTGATGAGTTCTACTCCGCTCTACAATTTTCTGCGGCCTAAGATCAGAACCGACCGGGATTATTATTATGAGTTGATCGGCACACTTGCCTTGCGCGAGGAAAACTATCCTCGTGCCGAATATTATCTTTCCAAAGTAAGCGACAAGTATATCAAGTCGATGAACATTGCCAAAGACAAATATTTGTGGCGCGATCCGTTTGAAATTTACCCGACAGAATGGTTCGACGGGAAGTCTGCTTATCTCGATGGAAATAAAATGAAGTCTGTTAACGAGCCTGATTGCAAGATAAATGCGAAATTATCGTTTGCCAGGAAAATGCAATCGTTTAAACGCATCATGCAGCAAGGTAAGACCCCGGATGAAAGGGGAATAGCACGACTGATGTATGCGATCGGCCGTTACAACTCTTTTAATCATTGCTGGGCATTAACCAAATATTGGGTCGGTTGGGTAGGTTTGTTTGATCCCGAGGAATATCTGTACTATGATTGGGGTGAATATCAAGGAAAATATCGCTTTTACTACCAATATTATTTGAACGATAATACAGACTTAATTTATGCAATATATAAATATGAAGAACAATCGTCCCTCGCTATGCTCACCACAGATGAAGCCAGAGCAGAAGCCAATTATATATTAGGGAATCTCGTCACAATCAAAAATCGTTATACTAACACCCCCGTCGCGAACTACATCCGATCATCATGTGACCAGTGGAAAAACTGGTATTAAACTCGTTCTTTATTAAAATAAACCGACGGATGCATGTCCGCCGGTTATTTTAATCAAGTTTGAAAACTATTCGTTGTACGCCGTCCCGGTAGCGGCTGCTTGAGATGCGGAAATGACCGATTTCAGAAGTTCTATTCACATGCTTCCCTGCACACAGACATTGATCATAATCCCCAATATGAACCACTCGGACAGTTTCAGAGGCATCTTCCGGAAGACGGCTGAGGTCAAACCTCTCCATGGCTTCTTCTTGTGTCGTAAATTCCTCTGTCACCTCGACATCGGCAGAGACTACATCATTGACATAATTCTCGATTGATTCAAGTTCCTCGGCTGTCAAAGGTTTGTCCATGTGATAGTCGAGCTTAGTCTTTTTCTTCTCAACGTGAGCGTTGAAAGCTCGTCCGCATCCATATCTGCGAGCCATTTCGCCATTGACGATGTGCTCCGCAGAATGCATCGGTGGATACTCTTCTTTGTTGTGGGCGTTAAGTTCAGGTGCTTCCATAAAAATTCAATATTTGCCGCTAAGCAATACAGCATCCAGCATGGCAATAGCCGCCATAGCTTCAACAACAGGCACAGCACGCGGAACGACACATACATCATGCCGGCCAGTGACGGTCAGATCAATATTCTCTCCCTCCTTGTTAACAGTCTGCAAGGGACGTGCCATGGTCGCTATCGGCTTGAAGGCAACTCTAAAATTTATTTCGGCACCATTGCTGATACCACCCTGGATACCTCCGGAATGATTGGCCGTTGTCTCGATCTTGCCATCGTTGCAAACAAACGGGTCGACGCTCTGGCTGCCACGCATGGAGGCCGAGGCGAATCCGTCGCCATATTCAAACCCTTTGGCAGCATTAATGCTCATCATGGCCGATGCGAGCATTGACTGTAATTTGCCGAATATAGGCTCTCCAAGACCGGGCTTGACACCCTTTATAACACAGCTTACGATGCCGCCCAAGGTATCACGCTCGGCACGGGCATCTGATATTGCCTGCTCCATGCGCCGGGAGTTATTCGTGTCGGGACAGCGAACAGGCGAAATCTCCACCTCTTCCGGCGAAGACGGGATCATTTCAGTGCTGATTTTTCCAATGCGCGATGTCCATGCCATTATTTCAATGCCTTTGGCTGCAAGTACCTGCCGTGCAAGAGCACCGGCCACAACACGTGCAGCTGTCTCTCGTGCCGAAGCTCTGCCACCACCGCGCCAGTCGCGCAGACCATATTTAGCGTCATAAGTATAATCGGCATGATTAGGACGGTATGAATCGGCGACATTGCTGTAATCGTCACTCTTGGCGTTAGTATTCCGTATGATAAAAGCAATTGGCGTTCCGATTGTTTTTCCCTGGAAGATACCCGAGAGCCATTCAACCACCTCCGGCTCCTTTCGCTGGGTGGTAAACGATGATTGCCCGGGACGGCGGCGCTGCAATTCGGCATTGACAGCGTCGAAATCTATTTCGACACCTGCCGGCATACCGTCAACCACACCTCCTATCGCCGGGCCGTGGCTTTCCCCGAAGTCTGTAAATCTGAATAAAGTGCCAAATGTGTTCATTCTTTTATCAGGTCGGCTGTCTTGCCTTTTACAAAAGTTATCAGATCATTGGGCGAAAGCTCGACTTGCAGTCCGCGCACACCTGCGCTTACAAATATTGTGTCGAAATTTAATGCCGTTGAATGAAAGAAGGTCGGAAAGAGTTTCTTCATGCCTATAGGCGAGCAACCGCCACGGATATAGCCTGTAAGAGGAAGCAACTCCTTCATGGCTATAAGATCCGCTTTCTTGTCGCCTGCCGCCTGGGCCGCCTTTTTTAGATCGACCTCCTTGTCTCCCGGAACAACACAAACGAACAGACCTGTCCGTTCGCCTCGCAGAACGAGGGTCTTGAACACGCGCGCAATATCCTCATTGAGTTCCTCGGCAACGTGAGTCGCGGCGAGATCATTCTCGTCGAAGTGATATTCATGCACCGAGTATTCGATCTTCGCTTTGTCGAGAAGACGCAATGCGTTGGTTTTAGTCTGTTTGGGCATTCTTATTCTTCGCTGTGAAGCATTATGAAATGTTCGGCATCAAGAGCTGCGCGACAACCCATTCCGGCAGCTGTGATAGCTTGCTGGTAAACGGGATCGGCCACGTCGCCGGCGGCAAATATGCCTTCGACACTTGTAGCAGTCGAGTTGCCTTGCACTTTGATATACCCGGCTTCGTCAAGATCGATCTTACCGGCAAATACTTCAGTTACCGGAGAATGACCGATAGCGAGGAAGAAACCGTCGATTGCGATATCCTGCACGTCATCGAGTCCGGCCGGCGTCTTGGTTGCAACCTTTGCGCCTTCAAGAGCGTCCTTGCCATAGAGCGACTGTGTCGTTGTGTTGAACAGCACGGATATCTTCTCATTTTCCATGACTCTCTTCTGCATCACTTTTGATGCGCGGAGATAGTCCTTACGGACGATCATGAAAACTTTCGAGCACAGATTTGCAAGATAGAGAGCTTCCTCACATGCAGTGTCGCCGCCACCGACAACTGCCACGGGGCGGTTGCGGAAGAAGAAACCGTCGCATGTAGCGCAAGCCGACACGCCGACGCCAAGGTATTTTTCCTCATCCGGCAAGCCGAGATAACGGGCCTTGGCACCTGTGCAGATAATCACTGTATCTGCCACGATCGTCATGCTGCTGCCGTTGACAGTCGCTGTAAACGGGCGTTTGCTCACATCAATATCTGTCACCTCGCCGGAAACAATATTGAGACCGTAACGAATGGCCTGCGCACGAAGATCTTCCATAAGACGTGGGCCTGCAACCCCCTCGATATAGCCAGGGAAATTCTCGATTTCAGTAGTTGTTATCAGTTGTCCGCCGGGCTGGCTGCCTTCTACCATAATCGGCTCGAGGCCGGCACGTGATGTGTAGATACCGGCTGTATATCCCGCCGGTCCGGATCCTATAATGAGACACTTGGTCTTAAATTCTCTCATATCTTTTGTTTTATGTCAGTTTATCTTAAATCAATAATTTCACTTGCCGGCTGCAATTTTTCGTCGTATTTGAAAATCTTGTCTGACGGCTTCGCGATGCCGGCAATTTTGTCGATAACGAGGCTGATCTGCCGTTTGTCATCAAAGGTTATATTGATAGCTTGCGGCCATTTGCCGGAATTGTCTGTAATTATCACAATATCTTCAATGCCGCTATTCTTATCGACCGGAGTGAGTTCCACGCATTTGCGGCCATTGTTGTCGTTCAGGCGGCGTGACTTGTAATGGGTCGAATATGAACTCAGAATCGCAAACGGATTGGATGCCGTGATCTCTTCGGCTGTCGGCTCGGTTATGCTCACCTCGCCACTTGAGTCAAGGTATGTCCATTGCGTCTTGCCGTCGTACCACACCTTGAGCTGCGGAGTGCTCATTGTGAACGAAGCTCCTGAAATTGTTATGCTGCCCTGCACTCCTCCCTCTCCGCCATTGATAGTAAACAGCGCTTCGACAGCAGGCTTGGCAAGCATCTGCTTGCGCATAGTCTCAAGTATACTCGAAGCCGATTCTGCAGCGAGAGCGCCCAAAATGGCCAATAAAGCGAGGGAAAGTGCGAATAGACGTTTCATATCAATATAACGTTAAAAACAGGCCTTTAGTTGCCGAAGAGACGCTCCACATCGTCGGGCGTCATCAGCACCTGACGCGGCTTCTGGCCGTTGGCAGCTCCGACGATGCCGAGTTGCTGCATCTGATCCATGAAACGTCCGGCCTTGTTAAATCCGATTTCAAACTTGCGCTGCAACATAGTGATAGAAGCCTGGCTCTGTGTCGCGATAAACATTGCGCAGGCCTTGAATTCATCTGTCATCTTGATGTCGGTAGCCTGCACTTCACTACCCTCTTCTGTCGGTGGATCAGGCAGCAGATAGCACCCGGAGAAGCCCGGCTGACTGCCGATATACTGGCAGATTGCTTCAACCTCGGGTGTGTCGACAAGAGCACACTGAACACGTTCGATAATGCCGTTGTACATTACCAGCATGTCACCTCGGCCGATCAGCTGCTGTGCACCCGGGCGGTCGAGAATCGTGCGGCTGTCAACGCCCTGTGTAACCTTAAATGAAATACGGGCCGGGAAGTTTGCTTTGATCTTACCTGTGATGATGTCGGTCGACGGGCGCTGAGTAGCGATAATCACATGTATGCCGACGGCACGAGCTTTCTGGGCGATGCGGCATATTGCAACAGAAATATCTTTGTCGGCAGTCATCACCAGATCGGCATATTCGTCGACGATCAGCACGATATATGGCAAGAAATGGTGTCCGTCTTCGGGATTGAGCATACGGCTGCGGAAACGGTCGTTGTACATCTCTATTTCGCGCACACCGGCTTTTTTCAGTAGCTCATAGCGGTCGTCCATCTCCTTGCACAGGGAGTTGAGTGTGTCGGTAACCTTGGCCGGATCGGTAATCACGGCGCTTTCTTCATCGGGTATCTTTGCCATATACTGCTTGTCGATAGCTGAATAAAGAGAGAACTCGACCATTTTGGGGTCGACAAGGATAAACTTCAGTTCATCAGGACGTTTAGAATATAGTAAAGAAGTGATGATGCAGTTAAGGCCAACAGATTTGCCCTGGCCTGTCGCACCGGCCACAAGCAAGTGCGGCATCTTGGTCAGATCAACCATGAAGATCTTGTTGGCGATCGTCGAGCCGAGAGCCATCGGCAGGCGCATGTGTGTGTTCCTAAAAGTGTCCGACTCAAGAATAGAACGCATCGACACTATCTGAGGCTTGTTGTTCGGGACTTCGATGCCGATTGTTCCTTTGCCCGGGATAGGTGCGATAATGCGGATGCCGAGCGCTGAAAGATTCATCGCGATGTCATCCTCAAGACTGCGGATCTTGGAAATTCGAGTGCCTTGTGTCGGCACAATCTCATACAGAGTCACAGTCGGGCCTATCGTCGATTTTATCTGCTCGATTTCAACCTGATAGCTACGCAGAGCGTTTACGATAAGTTCACGGCTTGCTCTCTGCTCTTCTTCATCGACGGTGTATGTCTTGGGACGGTCGATGAGCAGATCGAGGGGCGGAAATTCGTAGTTGGGATGCTCGGCGTTTACATCAAACGGCTGATCGAGTCCGATATGGTCGCCGTGATGGATAGTCGTGTCTTTCGACTCATTGTCGCTGCTCGTTGTGTCTAGACTGTCGCTTACGACGATTACCTCAGGCTCTTTTGTCTCATTGACAACCTTTGGCTCGGTTTCAATTTCTTTTTCAGACTCCTCTGCCTTGCTTTCATCTTCAAAATCATCAAGTGCGGCAGGCGGCATGAAACGTGAATGGTCGCTTTCGACAGGAATATTTGCGATCTCTTCTTCAGCTTCCCCGGCATTGCTGTCCTCATCGGGAGCTCCGAGTGAGTCAAGTGCAGATGTCTCTGGTTCTTCCTCTACAACTTCCTGAACTTTAGGCTTGGGCATGTGTTGCTTGATAAAACCGATAAATTGCTTGATAGGATATAGATAAACCGCTACAAGCAGACCGGCGAGCAGTACAGTGAGTGCGTATGCTCCGAGAGCGTCGGAATATTTGATAACAAGCTGATTGATATAGTATCCATGCTCGCCGCCGAGGTGGAACATATCTGATCTGTTAAGGCTGAAAAGGCCACAGATCACCGAAAGTGCCACGGTGGTGAACAGACATCTGAATGTGAATCTGAAAAAGCTGATGCGGCACAAGTGCATAACCGCAAGACCGATCACAAACAGGTAGATAACCATGATAAAAGACCCGATGCCGAAAGAATCGACGAGAAGCCACTCAGCCATTTTTGCACCGAAGGCACCGAAAGCATTGTTTACTTCTTCTCCTGAGTCAACGATCTGCTCGATGCTGTGCCCGTGGACGATGCTTTGGTCGGCTGCAGAATTAAAAAGGAACGAGATCGTGCAACCGGCCATTACGAGAGCGACGAGGCAAAGGAAAATGCCGAAACCGAGGTGTGTGCGGCCGTCGCGCAGGAAGTCGACAAATGTGTACTTCGGCTGAGCCGGCTTGGCACTGCGACGTGTCTGCGACGGATTTCGGTGTGGTGCTGACGGCCCGGCACTGTCGGGTGTCGGACGGCGTTGTGTCGCTGTCCGAGGTGCCTGCCGTGTGCGGCCGCCTAAAGCAGCATCATTTTCAAATTCGTCAAGGGAGGGAGTTATTCTGGGCATTATTGTAATCGGAATTAATGATTAAGAGCTTGAAAGTTAAAGAGCTGCAAGTGTCGCAATAGCCTCAAGCGGATCTGCAGCGCCGAAAACTGCGCTTCCGGCGACAAGGACATCGGCTCCGGCCTGTGCGGCAAGAGCGCCGGTAGTCGCATTTATACCGCCATCCACTTCGATCAGGGTGTCGCTGCCGGCATCGTCGATCAAAGCTTTAAGCTCTGAAATCTTCGTTAGAGAGTGGTTGATGAAATGCTGACCTCCGAAGCCTGGATTAACACTCATGAGTAGCACCATATCCAGATCGCCGATAATGTCGCGGAGCATCGCGACAGGTGTCGCCGGGTTAAGCGTCACGGCCGCTTTCATGCCGGCGTCGTGTATGTGCTGCACAACCCTGTGGAGATGAGTGCAAGCCTCGTAATGGACATTCATCATCATTGCGCCGCAGTCGCGGACAGCACCGACATAGCGATCGGGATCGACGATCATGAGGTGCACGTCAAGGGGCATGTCGCTGATGCCTGAAACTGCCTTTATCACAGGGAATCCGAAAGAAATGTTGGGCACAAACACACCGTCCATAACATCGCAGTGAATCCACTGCGCCTGACTGCGTTCGAGCATATCGATATCTTCGGCAAGCCGCACAAAATCAGCGGATAATATAGATGGTGCAACTATCATTTCTTACTCTCTTTTTTCTTAAATGCGTTATACAAAATATAAGCGACACAAATCACTAACAGAATCAGGCCGCCTATCGACAGATAGGTGTTATATTTCTCTACAGCCGCATAAAGTTGGTCAAGGCTAACGTGCATCGACAGCCACCAGCCAAGACCTGCGAGAATTGCATTCCAGACCAGAGCTCCGAGCGCTGTGTAGAGACAGAACACCCATATATTCATCTTTGCTATGCCTGCCGGGATTGAGATGAGCTGACGCACTGCCGGGATCAATCGACCGATGAATGTGCTCAGCGCACCGTGTTTGTCGAAATATGCTTCAGCCTTTTCAACCTTTTTCTGATCGATCAGACAAGCGTGACCAAACCTTGAATTGGCAAATGCATAGACGATCGGACGTCCGATCAGCAGCGCAAGGACGTAATTGATCAGCGCGCCGACAAGTGCTCCGGCCGTTGCTACTGCGACTACGGCAAATATGTTCATATCTCCACGTTGCATGGCAAGGAAAGCTGCCGGGGGCACGACCACCTCGCTCGGAAATGGTATGAACGAACTCTCTATCATCATAAAAATGAAGACAAAGAGATATGATGCGTTATTGACAAACCAATCAAAGAACCAGGCTGCGTTGAGATAATCAGTAATAGCAAGAGATATAAAAAGATCCATAATTTCGAATTTTATGCAAAGTTAAGCAAAAATTCGCGGCTTGGATGCTTAAAAATCAGAAAATTTACTATTCATCATCTAATAAAGACTGTAATTCATTTTTCATCTGTCGCACAAGGGCTGACATTCGGATAAATTTGATGCCTCCGATGATCAATCCCACAACGAGACCGATTATGAAACCCGATAAAATGTGATATTCATATCGGTCCAAGGCGATGTAGAACATCGCAAAGAGCAATATGCAGCTGATACCTATACAAAATGAACGGATATATCTTTGATAACGAGCGATTTTAATTGCGATAGACAAAGCTTCGACCGTTGGCACCGAAGCATAGTCGCAATGCTTGATATAGTTCGAAAATTTAAATTGGACAAGGCCTATTACAATGCCGAACAATGCATAGACAAAAGCGAGCCAGATCGGCATCCCCAGTATCGACACAAGTGTAGGAGACAATAACGGCAGCAGGATTGCGGCAGAACTTGACCGACGATAATATGACGCAAGCTTATCGCGTGCTGTCTGTGCTCTGCCTGTGGCCAGTTGTCGTGCAAGGCGCTCATTATCCGCCTTGAGCAGTTCAATGTTTATACAGGCTTTATTCCAGTTCTCTTTAAGTGTTTCGAAGTCCATAGGTCATTTGTTTAAGGCAGCCAATTTGGTTAATCTCTCTTTAGCTCGATGCAATCTCACAGCTACATTGCTCTGACTCAGACCGGTTATGCTTGCGATATCTTCATAGCTTTTCTCGTCAAGCCATAAAGTGATCAGGGCCTTGTCGACCGGCCCGAGCATTGAGATCAGACGGAAAAGCTCACGATAGTTCTCCATTGCTGTCGCTCCTTCGTCGTTGTCGGCCGGTTCGTAGATGATGTCATCAAGCCGATCTGTGTCGTGATTGCCATATCGGGCATTTTTGCGATGCCAGGTGATGCATGTGTTGATAGCCGTGCGATAGATCCATGTGGATATCTTGGCATCTCCACGGTAACTTTCGAGTCCTTGCCAAAGGTTAATAAGGACTTCCTGGTACAGATCGTCGAAACTTGCGTAAGTATTCGAATAAAGATAACAAACCTTGGCTATGACTTCTTTATATTCATCTGTCACAGCCAGGAATCTCTTCTCTTTTTCGGCAACCATTTGTTTCATCTGATTCTTAGACGATGCAAAAATATCAATAATTACATTTTAGATGTGTTAAAAATTGTATAAACTATTGCAAAACTAAAAATACAGTTGTAAATTTGCTGCCGTCAACTAATCTATTAGTTATGCCACGAACAAAAAGTAAATATCCACGACTCACCGAGCGTGAAACAGAAGTTATGGAACGACTTTGGGAGAAAGGGGCGCAGACAGTCCGTCAGCTCCTCGAAACATATCCCGATCCAAAGCCGCATGTGAACACCGTGTCAACAACGGTCAGGATACTTGAGGAAAAAGGTTATGTGTCGCATGATCTTGAATCATCAAGGCCGTTCAGATATTTCGCAGTTTCTAAAGCCGGAGATTTTGCCGGACGCAGTCTTGCCCAAGTTATAAAAAGTTATTTCAACAACTCATATAAGTCGGCTGTGTCAGCACTTGTCGAAGAAGAAAAGATCTCGGTTGAAGACCTTAAACAGATAATTGAAATGGTAGAACGTAACAAACAGTAGTCATGGGAGTTCTTGCAGCATATTCTCTCATCGCCGGTCTATATCTTCTGGTAGCTTATCTTATGTATAAATGGCTGCTTTCCGGCGAGAATCAACCGACATTCAACAGAGCGATTATCCTGTCGCTCTATGCTGTCGCTTTGGCGCTGCCGTTTGCACCGGCTTTAACTATGCCGGCAAAAGTTACTACTTTCGTCGCGACCGGGTTGGAGATTGGAGCGCCGGAGATTGCAATGATAGAGGAAACTGCCGTTCAATGGCAGTCCGTAGCCGTGAACATCTACATCGTCGGTGTAATTCTAACGACTATAGCCTCTCTGATATCGTTTTATCGCTTAATGACAATCATCAGAAAAGGTCGCAAAATCGTTTCCGGCAACTACACTTTAATAATCCTGCCAACAACTAATTTGGCACCGTTCAGCTGGTTGCGGTATATCGTGATGTCTGAATCTGACTATAAGGAAGCCGGTGATATGATTGTGTGTCATGAAGACTCTCACCTACACCTTCTTCATTGGATAGATCTGCTGTTGGCCCAGATTGTTGTGATTCTCCTCTGGTACAATCCCGCTTCGTGGCTGATGCGTTCAGAACTTCGTTCGGTTCATGAATATCAGGCCGACAGTCAGGTCCTGCGCAGTGGTGTGGATGCTTGTAAATATCAATTGTTATTAATAAAAAAGGCTGTCGGCCGCAGATTCCCGTCGCTTGCCAACAGCCTGAACCACAGTAAACTTAAAAAACGTATTACTATGATGTGTAATCCTAAGACGGGCAAGACGCGCAGGATGCGCGCTCTCGCCGTAGTGCCGGCAATTGCCGCGGCACTTGTGTTAACCAACATTCCGTCGGTTGCCTCGACTATAACCGACGTGGCCGAAATGGCCGATGAAGTGTTAGTCGTAGGCTACGGCAAAGGTACGGAAAAATCTGTAGCCAAACAAGACTCCGTTCCAACTCCAGACGTATTGCCTCAATATCCGGGCGGAGAAAATGCACTCTACAGCTACCTCGCGATGAATATTATTTATCCAACGGATGCCGCAGAGAAAGGAGAGCAAGGTCGCACTGTAGTTAAGTTTATAGTAGAACCGAATGGCGCTATTACAAATTGCCAGGTTTTAAAAGGCAATACTCCACTTCTCGATGCTGAGGCTATCCGTGTGGTAAGCAACATGCCTAAGTGGGAACCGGGTAAAAAAGATGGCAAACCAATCCGTTGCTCGTACTCGTTACCCGTAGTATTCAAACTTCAATGACTAACGACAGAACTTAAGCCATTTAGATCGAGCTGATTGATCCGGCAGGAGGGTGTTTTACATTCCTCCTGCTATTTTTATCTATAAAATTCTTTGTTTTGAAATTTGGGGATTAGTCTATTTGATTTTTGATTAACTTTGCAGTCGGAATGGCTGACATATCTTTAATTCAAAACGGCGAGCCTCTGAATTTGAGACAGCAGATTGCACTGACAGCAAAATTGTCGGTGCCTGCCATTATTGCTCAATTGTCGACTATTATGATGCAGTATATCGACGCATCTATGGTCGGACATCTTGGCGCAGATGCGTCAGCTTCTGTCGGTCTTATGAACTCGAGCCTATGGATGTTCTGGGGCGTATGCTCGACCTTCACAATGGGCTTTTCTGTTCAGGTCGCTCATCGTCTCGGAGCTCGCGACGGTCTTGGAGCCCGGGCTGTCTTGCGTCAGGGTATAGTTTCCTGTTTGCTTGCCGGCACAATAATGGCACTTCTGGGCCTCGGAATATCGAATCAACTGCCAGTGTGGCTGGGCGGAGATGAAGAGATCAGCCACGGCGCGTCGGTCTATTTCGCTACATTTGTGGCCGCTCTGCCGGTCCTGATCCTCAATTATCTCGCAGGCGGCATGCTCCGATGCGCCGGAAATATGAAGATACCCGGATTGTTCAATGTCGGCATGTGTGTTCTGGATGTTATCTTCAATTTTTTCCTGATTTTTCCGACTCGCAATATAAGTCTCGCGGGTATTGATCTCACGCTGCCGGGAGCTGATCTCGGCATATTCGGCGCGGCATTGGGCACGGTTGCAGCTGAATGTATTTGTGCCTCCGCGATGATGTACTGGGTTTGTCGTCGACAACATGATCTTTGCCTCAAAGGCATTGAGGCGCGAAAGAGTTACCGCCCTACCCGACCGGTGCTAAAGCGTGCGGCCGGTATAGCTGTGCCGATGACCGTTGAGCACATCGTGTTTTGTGGAGCACAGATAATGGTGACCGTGATCGTCGCTCCCTTAGGTGTTGTTGCGATAGCCGCAAACGCATTTGCCGTGACCGCCGAGAGCTTATGTTATATGCCCGGTTTTGGTATCGGAGAGGCGGCAACCACATTGTGCGGTCAGTCATACGGCGCCGGTCGTTTCGATCTTGTTAAACGATTCGCTCACCTTACGACCTTATTAGGCATGGCTGTTATGACTATCATGGGTGTTGCGATGTTTGTCTGTGCAGAGGCAATGATGGGAATCATGACGCCTGTCGACTGCATCAGGGATCTGGGTGCTGAAATATTAAGAATCGAGGCATGGGCCGAACCGATGTATGCTGCTTCGATAGTTGCCTATGGCGCATTTGTCGGTGTCGGCGATACAATTCTGCCGGCAACAATGAACTTCGGCAGCATCTGGCTTGTCCGTATACCACTCGCCGCCATTCTTGCCCCGATTTATGGTCTGAAAGGCGTATGGATTGCCATGTGCGCAGAGCTCGTTTTCCGTGGCGTGATTTTCCTCGTCAGACTCTACTGGGGACGCTGGTTGAAACCGGGCAAAACGCCTGAAAGCCCTATGCCCGATGTTGAAGTCTGAGCAAAGACTGTTTCCTCCGATTTATTCTTCTGTTATATAATGTTAAGAAGTAGGTTTTTGATTGGCTGAAATTTAATGAATTTTAGCTAAAAATGACTAACTTTGCGAAATAATAGACATTTTCACATTGAGAGATATGAAACTAAAGCTCAAAAAGGGTTTGAAGCTCAATATCGCCGGTGGTTTAGAGTCTGATACTCAAATAATTGATTTGAATGTCGGACTTTGTGCCGTTACACCCGACGATTTCCCCGGCTTCGTGCCCAAAGCGAGTGTTCACGACGGCGATGAAGTGGCTGTCGGCACACCACTGCTTTTCGACAAAAATCATCCGGATGTCAAGCTCGTATCACCAATAGCCGGCCGAGTTAAAGCCGTTGTTCGCGGTGAACGTCGTAAGATAATGCGAGTGGAGATCGAAGCCTCCGACTCAAATGTAGAATCTCCGGAACTTCCCACACCTACCGACAAAACTTCAGCATGCAGATTCCTTGCACTTTCCGGCTTATTGGCAATGTTGCGCCAGCGTCCCTACGACATCGTGCCGAACCCGGAAGATAGTGTGAGGGATATTTTTGTAAGCGCACTCGACACTTCTCCCCTGGCAGCACCAGCCTCAGTTTATTCTTCTTTATTTGGCAAAGAAGATTATGAGGAAGGTGTCAAGGTGCTCAAGATGATTACCACCGGCAAAGTCTATATCAGTCATGGTGCCGATTTCGAGCATGGCAATATAGCCGGAGCTGAAATGGTAGAGGTTGAAGGACCTCACCCGGCAGGAAATGTCGGAGTTCAGGTTGCCAATATTGCACCTGTCAATAAGGGTGAGATTGTCTGGACTCTCGATCTGCCTACACTCGGCAGAATCGGTCGTCTGGCAAAAGGCAAACGTGATTTCGAAACTGTTGTAGCTCTTGTTGGCCCGGAAGTCGAAAAGCCTGCGCTCATCAAGACTATCGTCGGAGCTGAAGTTGCACCACTACTTGCCGGAAATCTCGACAAGCCTGAGCATCACCGCCGCATAATAAGCGGAAATGTTCTTACTGGCGATGTCGTCGGCACAGACGGATTCCTTCGCTATCCCTATAGCCAGATCACGGTTATTGCTGAAGGTGATGATAAAGACGAGTTTATGGGCTGGGCTTCATTCGCTCCCTCGAAAATGAGTGAGAGCCCCTCATTCCCCGGTCATTTCCTCAAACGCGGTTTCCGCCCCGATGCACGCCTAAACGGTGGCAGAAGAGCGATGATAATGAGTGGACAGTACGATAAGGTGATGCCTATGGATATCCTGCCTGAGTACCTTATCAAGTCGATCATATCCAAAAATATCGAGGACATGGAGCGCCTTGGCATCTATGAGGTCGCTCCCGAGGATTTTGCAGCTGCCGAGTATGTCGACACTTCCAAACTGCCCTTACAGCAGATTGTGAGGGACGGCCTCGATTACATCCGTAAAGAACTTGAATAACAATGGGACTACGTAATTTTCTTGACAAGATAAAACCGAATTTCGAAGAGGGTGGCAAATTACAGGCTTTCCATTCGGTTTACGACGGTTTTGAAACGTTTTTATATACGCCGCGCACCACTTCGGCTGCAACCGGAGCCGTTCACATCCACGACAGCATAGATGCCAAGCGCACTATGATCATCGTAGTGATGGCCTTGATGCCTTGTTTTATATTCGGCATGTATAACACCGGATATCAGCATTGGCTGGCACTTGGTGCGACAGAGTTTCCTTTCTGGAGTCTGGTCTGGTATGGCTTCCTCACAATTTTGCCACGAGTGCTTGTGGCTTATGTTGTCGGTCTCGGCATTGAGTTTGCTTTTGCCCAGTGGAGAAAAGAAGAAATCCAGGAGGGCTTTCTGGTCACCGGTATTCTGGTGCCGATGATATGCCCGGCAGAAGTGCCATTATGGATGCTCGCCGTGGCAGTGGCCTTCGCGGTTATTTTTGCAAAGGAAGTCTTCGGAGGCACCGGCTACAATGTGATGAATGTTGCGCTTGTGACCCGAGCATTCCTCTTCTTTGCCTATCCGGCTCAGATGTCAGGCGATAAAGTGTATGTCGCCACCGGCACACCTTTCGGCTTCGGCACTGCTCTGCCCGACGGTTTTGCAGGTGCGACTCCTCTTGGCCAGATTGCTACACAGTCAGGCCCGGATATCACTCTGTCCGGTATCGACGGCCATGCTATTGACACCTGGCAGGCATTCCTCGGTCTCATTCCGGGTTCGTTCGGCGAGACTTCGACTTTATGCATATTAATCGGTGCTGTGATCCTGCTTGCTACAGGTATAGCTTCATGGAGAATTATCCTGTCGGTTATTGCCGGCGGACTCTTTATGGGTTGGATCGCAAATACATTCGCAAGCCCTACATATCCGGCTTCATTCATCCCGGCTTATGATCAGCTTCTGCTTGGCGGTTTCGCTTTCGCAGCTGTCTTTATGGCAACCGACCCCGTAACTGCAGCGCGAACAACCACCGGCAAGTATATCTATGGTTTCCTCATCGGAGCTGTGGCTATCATAATCAGGACATATAACAACGGATATCCCGAGGGCGCTATGCTGGCGGTATTACTGATGAATTGCTTCGCACCTCTTATCGACTATTGTGTCGTGCAGGCTAATATCCGTCGCCGTCTTAATAGAGCAAACACTAAAACCGTAAACGAATGAACAAGCAAAGCAACACATACACCATAATATATATAATAGTTATGGTTGTAGTCGTAGGCGCAGCTCTGGCGTTTACGTCAATATCACTTAAAGACCGCCAACAGGCCAACGCCGATGCTGACAAGATGCGTCAGCTTTTGGCGAGTGTCAATGTGGAGGTGCCTCAAAACCAGATTGCAGATGAGTTCAATAAACTTATCACCAACAGTTTTGTGGTAGACAGTGACGGTAATATCGTTGAGAACGCTCCCGAGGCATTTTCAATCAATGTGGCCGTGCAAAGTAAAGAAGCTGCCGACAAGCGCCTCTTGCCAGTCTATGAATGCACACTACCCGACGGCAGTGTGAAATACATTCTGTCGATGTACGGCGCCGGCCTTTGGGGCCCGATCTGGGGCTATGCTTCTGTCGATGCCGACGGCTCTACTATCTATGGAGCATACTTCGCGCATCAGGGCGAGACTCCCGGCCTCGGTGCGGAAATCGAAAAGCCCAAATTCAGCAGTCAGTTCCAGGGCAAACGTTTGATTATCGACGGTAAGTTCAGCCCAATAGCTGTGGTAAAACCCGGTATGCCGGCACCCGAAGGCGAGGATTATGTCGACGGTGTTTCGGGCGGTACTATCACCAGCAAAGGTGTGGGCACGATGATCGAAGACTGCCTTGCGCCCTATGGCAATTTTCTTAAAAGTCTTGCTGTAAACAAATAAATAGCTCAGAGTCATGTCAAACAAAAGTGTATTTTTCAATCCCTTTTCCAAGAACAATCCTGTCATAGTGCAGATTCTTGGTATCTGCTCTGTGCTCGCCGTTACGGTCAAACTCGAGCCGGCAATTGTTATGGGTCTATCGGTGATTGCAGTGCTTGCATTCAGCAATGTCATTATTTCACTGATCCGCAACACGATCCCGACCAACATCCGTATTATCGTTCAGCTTGTGGTCGTTGCCGGCCTTGTGGTAATAGTGTCGCAACTCCTTGAGGCATACGCCTACGATGTGAGCAAACAGCTGTCGGTATTTATCGGCCTCATCATCACGAACTGTATCCTTATGGGCCGTCTTGAAGCATTCGCCATGGCAAATAAGCCCTGGCCGTCGTTCCTCGACGGAGTGGGCAATGGTATCGGTTATGCCATTATCCTGATCATTGTCGGCTTCTTCCGCGAGCTTCTCGGATCAGGCACATTGCTTGGCTTCCAGGTCGTTCCCGATTGTTTCTATGAAGCCGGATATGTAAATAATGGCCTTATGATACTTCCTCCAATGGCACTTGTCACTGTCGCCTGCATTATCTGGGTTCATCGCAGCTTCAACAAGGACCTTCAGGAAAAATAAACTGTCGAACGCCGTAATACATTGAATAATGGATAATTTGAATTTGTTTATCCGGTCGATCTTCATCGACAACATGATATTTGCCTACTTCCTGGGCATGTGCTCATTCATCGCGGTGAGCAAGAACGTCAAGACGGCATTCGGTCTTGGCATTGCTGTGACTTTCATGCTGACTATAACCCTGCCGATCAACTATCTGCTTGAAACGTATGTTCTTCGCAGCGGTGCTCTTGCATGGCTCAGCCCGGAGTTTGCCGATGTCGATCTCAGTTTTCTTTCGCTGATCGTGTTTATCGCTGTAATTGCCTCGATGACACAGCTCGTTGAAATGGTGGTGGAGAAATATGCTCCGGTACTATACTCTTCACTCGGCATATTCCTGCCTCTTATTGCTGTGAACTGCGCGATCCTTGGCGGATCACTGTTTATGCAACAGCGCGATTTCGGCTCTGTGTGGACTGCAGTATGTGCCGGCGGTGGCTGGGGCATCGGCTGGTTGCTTGCTATTACAGCTGTGGCAGCAGTCCGCGAACGCATAGCCCAGTACTCCAACATTCCCGGACCTCTACGTGGAGTCGGCATCACTTTTATAATAACCGCTTTGATGGGAATCGCTTTTATGAGTTTCCTCGGCATCAAGATCTAATATAGCAATCATTATGAAACTGACATATATCTGCTGCCAACTTGATCATTCGGCATGGCTTACCATCGAGGCAGGCGTAGGCCTTTTCCTTGGAGTCACCTTGCTGCTGGTTATTGTGCTTCTTATCGCAAAGCATTATCTGGTTCAGTCAGGGCCTGTAGAGATCACAATCAACGGAGACAAGAAAGTGACCACCACTGCCGGCAAGCCGTTGCTGTCGACAATGGCCGACAATAATATTTTCCTGCCTTCGGCCTGCGGTGGCAAGGGTAGCTGCGGACAGTGCCGTCTGCAGGTTAACACCGGCGGCGGTGACGCACTCCCCACCGAGGCTGTTCATTTCACAAGAAAAGAGTTGAAAGATCATTGGCGACTCGCTTGCCAGTGCAAGGTCAAGACCAATATGGATATCACCGTTACGGCATCGGTTCTCAGCGTGAAGGAATGGGAATGCGAGGTTATTTCGAACCGCAACGTGGCAACCTTTATCAAGGAATTTATTGTGGCATTACCTGAAGGTGAGCACATGGATTTCTTGCCAGGCTCATACGCTCAGATAAAGATTCCGCCATTTGAAATGGACTATGCCAAGGATATCGACCGAGATCTCATTGGCGAGGAATATCTGCCCGCGTGGGAGAAATTCGGTCTGTTCAGCCTGAAATGTAAGAATACAGAGACGACAGTACGCGCTTATTCAATGGCCAACTATCCGGCTGAGGGTGACAGGATCATGCTAACTGTGCGTATTGCCACCCCACCCTTCAAGCCGAAACCCGAAGTCGGATTCCAGGATGTTATGCCGGGTATCGCGTCAAGCTACATCTTCTCGCTCAAACCCGGCGACAAGGTGACAATGAGTGGCCCCTATGGAGATTTCCACCCCATATTCGATTCGACCAACGAAATGATGTGGATCGGCGGTGGTGCCGGCATGGCTCCTCTTCGCGCTCAGATCATGCACATGACAAAGACGCTGAAGACGACAAACCGCAAGATGAATTATTTCTATGGAGCACGTGCGTTGAACGAAGTGTTCTATCTCGATGATTTCCTCAAACTCGAGAAAGAATTTCCGAACTTCAAATTCCACCTTGCCCTCGACCGCCCGGATCCGGCAGCCGACGCAGCCGGCGTTGAATATACACCTGGATTCGTGCATCAGGTGATCTATAACAATTACCTCAAAAATCATGATTCGCCCGAGGACATCGAGTACTATATGTGCGGCCCCGGCCCGATGAGCAAGGCCGTTGAAGGCATGCTCGACAGCCTCGGCGTTGATCCCGGAAATATCCACTACGATAACTTCGGCGGTTAAAAATGATGAAATCTTTTGCAAAGGCTATAATTTGTCATAAAACTGTGCCTGAATCACAACATACGAATTAAAATTGACGTTGTTACAATTGGCAGATTGATGAAAATTTTATTAACTTTGCAAAGAACTCAAAAAGCCTGGTGATCCAACCGGATAAAACATAAGACATAAACACTAAATATACCAAATATCAAAACACTTAACGAATGAAAAGAGTTTATACATTCGGTGACGGCCATGCAGAAGGCAACGCACAAATGCGCAACCTCCTTGGCGGTAAAGGTGCAAACCTCGCCGAGATGAACCTTCTGGGCATGCCCGTGCCCCCCGGCTTCACAATCACAACCGAAGTCTGCAACGAGTATACCCAATATGGTCGTGACGAAGTTATCTCACGCATCAAATCAGATGTAGAAAAGGCTATCGCTCACGTTGAGAGCCTCACTGGCAAAAAATTCAACGATCCCTCTAATCCTCTGCTCGTATCAGTTCGCTCTGGTGCTCGTGCTTCTATGCCCGGTATGATGGATACAGTCCTCAACCTCGGTATGAACGATGCTACTGTTGCTTCACTTGCAGAGAAGAGTGGCAATCCCCGTTTTGCCTGGGACAGCTACCGCCGCTTCGTTCAGATGTACGGTGACGTTGTGCTCGGCATGAAACCCAAAAAGAAAACTGACATCGATCCTTTCGAGGAGATCATGGATAAGGTTAAAGAGGAAAAAGGCGTTAAGCTCGACACCGAACTTGATGTTGACGACCTCAAGAACCTCGTGAAACTCTTCAAAGCCGCTGTCAAGGATTACACCGGCAAAGATTTCCCCGATGATGCTTACGAACAGCTTTGGGGCGGTATCTGCGCCGTATTCGACAGCTGGATGAACGAGCGTGCTATCCTCTACCGTCGCATGAACCAGATCCCCGAAGAATGGGGCACTGCAGTGAATGTTCAGGCTATGGTTTACGGTAACATGGGTAACAACTCTGCTACCGGTGTTGCTTTCAGCCGCGACGCTGCAACAGGTGAAAACATTTTCAACGGTGAATACCTCATTAACGCTCAGGGCGAAGACGTGGTAGCCGGTATCCGCACACCTCAGCAGATCACAATCGAAGGTTCGAAACGTTGGGCCGCACTTCAGGGCATCAGCGAAGAAGAGCGTGCTGCAAAATATCCTTCACTCGAAGAGTCTATGCCTATCTGCGCCAACGAGCTTTTCGCTATCGCAGCCAAGCTTGAAGACTACTATCGCGACATGCAGGATATGGAGTTCACTATCCAGGACGGTAAACTCTGGATGCTCCAGACCCGTAACGGCAAACGCACAGGTGCCGCTATGGTTAAGATCGCCATGGACCTCCTTCGTGCCGGCCAGATCGACGAGAAGACTGCCCTTCAGCGCATGGAGCCCCAGAAACTCGATGAACTGCTCCACCCTGTCTTCGACAAGGCTTCACTCAAACGTGCATCTGTAGTTGCCAAGGGTCTCCCCGCATCTCCCGGTGCCGCTTCCGGTCAGATCGTCTTCTCAGCTGAAGATGCAGAAGCATGGGCTGAAAAGAAACGTAAAGTCGTTCTCGTCCGTATCGAGACATCACCCGAAGACCTTCGCGGTATGGCAGTTGCACAGGGTATCCTGACAATGCGTGGCGGTATGACATCGCACGCCGCCGTGGTTGCCCGTGGTATGGGTAAATGCTGCGTATCAGGTGCCGGTGAAATTAAGATCGACTATGTTGCCAAGACCGTAGAAATGGGTGGCAAGACCTTCAACGAAGGTGACTGGATTTCACTCAACGGTTCGACCGGCGAAGTTTACGAGGGCCAGGTGCCCACCGCAGAGCCCGCTCTCGACGGCGACTTCCTCGCTATCATGAATCTTGCCGACAAGTTCACAAAGACTCTTGTCCGCACCAACGCCGACTCTCCCCGTGACGCCCGTCAGGCTCGCAAATTCGGTGCCCAGGGTATCGGTCTCTGCCGTACTGAGCACATGTTCTTCGAAGGCGACCGTATCGATTCAGTTCGAGAGATGATCCTCGCTTCTGATCTCGAAGGCCGTCGTGCAGCACTTGCCAAACTCCTTCCCATGCAGCGTGGCGACTTCGAAGGCATCTTCGAAGCTATGGATGGCTTTGGCGTTACTATCCGTCTTCTCGATCCCCCTCTGCACGAGTTCGTACCCCACCAGACCGCAACTCAGAAAGAACTTGCCGACAAGCTTGGCATCTCTCTCGCTGAAGTAAAAGCTAAAGTTGACTCGCTCGAAGAGTTCAACCCCATGCTCGGTCACCGTGGCTGCCGTCTCGGCATCACATATCCCGAAATCACCGAGATGCAGACACGCGCTATCATCGAAGCCGCTCTCGCCTGCAAGGCTCGTGGCATCGACGTTCATCCCGAAATCATGGTGCCCCTCGTTGGTTCGCTCAAAGAGCTCCAGCACCAGGCTAACGTGATCAACTCAACAGCTGTCAAGGTGTTCGAAGAGAAGGGCGATTCTATACCCTACCTCGTTGGTACAATGATCGAGGTTCCTCGTGCAGCCCTCACAGCTAATCAGATCGCTGAGGTTGCCGACTTCTTCTCGTTCGGTACAAACGACCTCACCCAGATGACCTTCGGTTTCTCTCGCGACGACGCTCCCAAATTCCTCAAGTTCTACAAAGAACACGGCGTTATCAAGACCGATCCCTTCGAAGTACTCGATCAGGAAGGTGTTGGCCAGCTCGTTGAGATGGGCGTTAAGAAAGGCCGCAGCGTGAAACCCGAACTCAAGGTAGGTATCTGCGGTGAGCACGGTGGCGAACCCTCATCGGTTATCTTCTGTGCAAAGCTCGGCATGAACTACGTAAGCTGCTCGCCCTTCCGCGTTCCAATCGCGCGCGTAGCAGCGGCGCAGGCAAGCGTAGAAGAATAAGCGTTAGACTTTAAAACCTATTGATTTAGGCTGTAACACTCTGATAAACAGAGGTTACAGCCTAAACTGTTCTTAGGGGGTTCGTGCATTTGACCGCAGTAAGTTTTACCAAATGAACGGCATTTACTTACAAAATGCTTACACTAAAAAATGGGTCGCTTACACCACGCTTACAGTAACGCTTACACAAAAAACAACACTTATGGCTACGATTAAAGCAGTAGTAAGAAATGCAAGAGCCGATGGATTCTTGCCAGTGTACATAAGAATTGTACACAAAAGTAAACCGGGTTATATCAAGACCGACAAAATCGTTTCCCCTAAAGGAATCGCAAAGTCGGGTGATATAATAGACCCTGTTGTTAACGAGTATTGTGCGAAAGCCATACTTCGTTACTCCGATATGTTAAACAGAGTGGATAGCCACAACTGGAGTGTGCGTGACGTTGTCAATTATCTCACTGCTGAAAATGACGATGTTTGCTTTAGTGATTACGCACGTCAGCACATAGCACGTCTTATCAGCAATGGACAAGACCGGACGGCACGTAACTACGAGTTGGCACTCGGACATCTCGAACGTTACTTCGGCACCACTCAGGTGATGTTCTCGCAACTCACTTCCACCGCCGTTACCCTTTGGATAAAGAGTCTCGAAAGCACACACCGAGCAAAAGAGATGTACCCGGTGTGTATGCGTCTGTCGGCCATGCAGCGAACTGTCACGGATCGTCTCCCCTCCGACTCCACGATGGTCTCCCTCTCGCACTCGGCCTTTGCCCAGGCCCACGCATCGGCAACGCCCTCGCGCTCTCTGATCTCAGCCAAAATACCCAGACGTCTAACGTTTTTCTTCGTGCTGATGCCGCGGTCGTTTCTGAACGACTTCGCGATGTAATATATTTTGCCCTCCACGGGACGAGACGGTGATAAATGCATGATTATTATTTATATTCCACTATATACTACAAATGTACAAAATAAATTTGACACTGCAAAATATTCGGTGTCAATTTTTTAAATTATTTTTTGGACGCCAAAAGTGTCAAACTCCCGAACTGAACTGTTGCCCCAACCGCCATCTCGTAGAGAGTCGGGCGGATTTTTTGAGCAGTATTTGTCATTTTTGTGCCGTTTTATTTGTTTGTTTAA
>JBGUUQ010000079.1:0-7455 GCA_045133615.1 Muribaculaceae bacterium
GGCTTATCCTATACAAAAAGTAAGCCCAACTTCTGCCGTTCAAGAAGTTGGACTCACTATTTTATGGTTTAGCGGACAGTAATAAAAAAAATATTTTCTCATTAGAATGGTAATTATCACCGAGAACCCCCGCGCGGCCAAGGCTATAGCCAAGGCATTCAACGCGACCCCCGGCAAAATAACCGGTATCTTCAACAGCGACGACCTCACTGTTATCGCAGTACCGCAGGATTTCCTGACACCCCGTAAACTCGACATCAACACTTTGGGCAAGTTGCCCTATATCCCCTCGACGTATAATCTGCGTCAGAACCGCCGTAAATGTCAGCGCGGTTTCGAGGGAGCCGCACGCAAGGCCATCCTCGCAGCAAACGAAGTGGTATTCGCCTCCGAAAGCGGAGCCGATGCCCAGGCCCGTTTCGACAACCTGTGCCGTCACTTCAATGTAGGGCAAAAGACCTCCCGTATGTGGCTTGACAGCCTTCGCCGTCCGGACATCGTTTCGGCGTTGACGACCAGAGAGTCCGGGCGTCAACTCCACCGTCTCGCACAGACAGGACTGGTAAGCATGGCTATGGATTCCGCGTTCAACTATAACTTCAACAACGCTCTTCATCTCATAGGCTTTCCTAATGTCAACCTCACTCGCCGCGAAGTTGTAGTCCTCGACTTCCTTCGAGCCCTTGACGAGCACATTGACGAATCGTTCCGTTCTCCATCCACCTTCAAGCTCTGTCTCAATCCCGGTACAGGAATGGGAATGATGAGCGAACAATCGTGGGACACCATCGAGGAAGCGGAAGCCACCTTGAAGTCACTTAATTTCCCCACGATGCTCCCCGTGGAGATGGAAATCAGCATCGACAACAAGCAACCGCAGTTGTTCAGCACGACCACACTCCAGACAGAGGCGTTCCGCAAACTGCATTTTCTCCCAGGGCGTACAATGTCCACCGCCCGAAACCTGTTCAACCGTGGTGTAATCACCTCTCCCTTCACTCATCAGGCATCCATCACGACAATCGCCAATCCGGTGGCAAGTATGAGCCGTGCAGAGAATAGCCTTTATCAGCTCATCCGTGACCGCAAAAACGCCGTAAAAGGCGCCGGACTGAACACAACCGGCAAAATCTCCTATTCAACGGGAGGTATCGACTTCACGCACACCCTATCTGCATCACGAGTGCAGAACGCGCCCCTCGGAATATCGCTGTGCGGGGAGCCGTTCATCGAAGCTGTCGTCAGGGAGATTGCTCCCTCTCCGGCCATAACATACGACCTGACCTCTGTTCTCTCCACTCTCATGCAGGAGTTTGCCGACTCCGAAATGCCTTTCAGAGTAAAAGGAGATGACTTCGGCAGCGTAATATCGTCCCTCATAGGCAAGAATCTCGTCAAAGAGTGCGAGGGAATGATATTCCTTACCGAGACAGCCGAGGATATTATGGATAACATCGGCCGTCTATACCCCGGGTCCAATCTCGTGGCATTCCAGTTCGATGCCGATTCACTTGCGGCCGGAATCGGCACCGGCAAACAGTGCATCGCCGATTTTGGCGAGTGGCTCTATTCCTTTACTGCGGAGATGCTCGACGGCAAGCTCATCGACAGCGAGTATGCCGGGACTGTATGCCCCGTCTGCGGAGCCCACGCCATCTATCATGCAAACCACAACATCCGCTGCGCCGAATGCAACTACCGCATCGCCGATTCATATCTCGGGCGCAGACTCACACCAGAACTTACACGTCAGTTGCTGACGTTCTTCTACACTTCCGAGGTCAAGGGTCTTCAGATTGAAGACGGTCAGAGATTCTCCTCGGTGCTGGCTCTGGACGCCAATTATCAGCCGACCCATGTACGGGTTCCTGATACGGACTCATTCCGCCCTGCGGTCTGACCCACAACCACGCTGACTTTATATTGTCAGCACTTTAATGGCGGCGGTTTGCGAGCCGCCGCCATTTTATAACCTTACTTCAATGTGATATTGAATGGAGAGTATAAGAACCGTCCACATCGAAGAGTCGGTGTTTGAAGATATGGTTAATCATATGGAAATGCTCCATACTATCGTTTCGGTGATGTTTGAAAAACTGGTTGACAAAAAGTTGTCCGATTGGGTAAGTGGAGAATTTGTATGCGAATATTTGAATATCGCGCCACGGACTTTAAGGTCATATCAAGAGCATGGTCTCATTCCTTATGCCAAATTAGGGAAAGCCAACCGTTACAAGGGACATGATGTAGATGCTTTGATAAAAAGATGAAAACGCTGATTGACCGGAATGATAGCAGGGTGAGAATGTTTTTCCACCATGCTAACAGTATTATTGAAAAATGTGAGCATTTAGGCAAAGAGTATTATCCGATGCTTAATGGCCGAAGATTCCTTACCGTGAGGCAAGTATCCGAAAGGCTTCACATTTCGAGGCGTACTATTTTCGATATGATTGACAAAGGAACCGTTCCTCATTACAAAATTGGAGGGAAACTCCTGATTGCAGAGCAGGATCTTGAGAATTTACTGAACGCCAGTTATAGACCGTCATACTGAATACATTATGCAAATGACCGCCGGGAAAAGCCCTGGCGGTCATTTGTTTTGATTGGGATAAATCCGTCTTATCCTTTGGAATTGAACTTCTGGCGCATTTTCTCCATATCCTCATAGATGGTGTGGTCCTGCATTTTTGCGTAAATCTGGGTTGTCTTTATATCCACGTGCCCAAGCATCTTTGAGATGCTTTCGATTGGCACATGATTGGCCAACGACATTGTCGCAAAGGTATGTCTCGCTATATGCGACGTAAGGTGTTTCTTGATTTTAGCCAGCGATGCTATCTCTTTCAGATATGAGTTTGTGCGCTGGTTGGAGAAAACCGGTATCACCACGTCATCGGCAACAACTTTTGGATGGTCGGCATATTTCTCCATTATCTTCTGTGGTATTTCCAGAAGCGGGATGGTGCTGAGTTCGCCGGTTTTCTCCCGATGCTTGCGTATCCACTTGTTGCCGTCGGCATCAACATAGATGTCGCTACGTTTCAGCGACGAGATGTCGATGAAAGCGAGTCCGGTGAAGCAGCAGAACACGAATGTGTCGCGTACTGTTTCCAATCTCGGAAAATCATGCAGGTCAACATTCATCATCGCTTGCAGTTCCGGCTCTGTCAGAAATTCTCTTTCCGCTACTGTACGCTTGAAGCGTTTGCCCACGAAGGGATCTTCAGAGACCCATTTGTGTGCCATTGCATACTGCATCACATTTTTCAGGTAACGCAGGTAGCGGACTGTGGTGTTGTTGGCCGTTTGCTTTGTCATTCTCAGGAAGTGCTCGAAGTCCTGAATGAAGCCTCTGCTGACTTCTTTGATAGGGATGTCCTTGGTGTTCTGGGTGAGTTCCATGAACTCCTCCAGATAGGTGACACAGCGTTCCCATCGTCCGAGGGTGGCGGTACAGATGTCTCCACGCTCGAACTCTTCTTTGCGCTGCTTGTTCACTTCGCGAAATACGTCGCAAAGCATCTTCGGTTTCTCCACTGTGCCAAGATAGTGGTCACGGAGGACTTTCGGATTCACAAGCTTGTTCTCGCGAAGAAGCATATTGTGGATTTCATTGAAACGGGTGCGGATATTCTCAAGGTACTTGTTGAGTTCAAGTTCCTTTTTAGCGCGACCCGTTGCAACATTTCTCTTTTGATCCCATAGTTCGGGGGCAACGCTTCTACCGATGTAGAGCTCGGATTGCTGACCACTTACAGTGATACGGGCAAAGATTGGAAGTTCACCGTTTCTCAACGGTCGGTTCTTTCTCACGAAGAACGCCAGTGTGAAATAACTGTCGTGTAACATAGAGGTGGATTAAAAGGGTTAATAAATATAATCATTTTTCTCCACATATGCAAATCTAAAAGGCATAAAATCAGTGCCGTGACTCATCAATCGTGGGCAAAATCGTGGGCTACAAGTACCCATTCAAAAAATGCCCACGGCGGAATGATGCAATTCTATGAAATCATGGCAGAGTTTGAGAAAGAATAATCTCAATTCAACACTAATTTCAGCTTAAATCGAGCGAATCGTGTTAATATATGTTATATCGCAATACTATACGACCTACAATATATAACAAATGTTAATATTCGCTCAATTCCCGCGAAATCTGAGGCTTCTGATGGCTATTTTAGGTTCAGAACCCCACCATAAATGCGGGAATTCATCTCTAAAGTTCTAATACCGCGAGAGTAAGGTATCGGGATTTTCAATCGTGGGCAAAAATGCCCACGGATTGTTTGCCCACGATTTGCCCACGCGTGTATCGCACAGGGCGCACTCAGATGCCGTTTGGACATAAAGAAAAAACACTGCTACTGAACCAGTTGCAGTGTTTTGCAGTATTCTGCCGAATACCTTGGTGATCCGCGTGGGAGCGTGAACTCCGGCGGTATATCATTAGAGGTCAAACAATTAAACTTCTGAGAATCTTGATGTGCCCCTTTTTGCACACCTCGATATTTCAATGTTCTTCTTCGTTTACGGTTGCAAAGGTAATAATAATTCCCCGATTTTCAACGATTAACGGCGTTAAATATTATTATTGCGTTACGATTTATTTCCGCGTTCTACCTCGATTTGGATATGGAATGATGGAAATCCAGCATGTGCTCGCGCTTATGCTAGTAATTATACTCGTAATGATGCTCGTGATAAACTTTAACGTACTTTTCTTCGTTATAATTTTGTAGGATGCGAAATTATTATTAAATTTGCATCTGAAAATACCCTTCGTAACTGAACGGCTACGTGACAAGTGCGTAGCTCACAAGTGTAGGTTGCGCGGGTTATTTTTTTGCCCTTTTGGTTCGTGACGTATCTCTGGTATGGTATTTGGGGATGAAACTCCAGTGCCGATACACCTGAGTCCAGCTATCCGCAGGCACACGTATCGGCGTAGTAACACCAATATTGAAGTTAGGATATATCTCTCTGATTCTCGCGTTGATATGCTTATATAGCTTCAACTTTACCAATGTCCTTTTGCCAATCTTATTTTCTCCTTCTGCTTTAAGTTTATCTTTCTCATTCAATTTGAAACAAATTGCACCAAGTATCACATCCATAAACTGAAGTGGAAGATGCTGCTTTGAATTTACTTCCACTATTCCGTCATCTGCAATTCTAAGTCCCTTGCTTTTAAGAACAGGATCATTTGCCATACCTCTAATATGTAAAAGAAACTCATCACGCTCACTTTGGCGCAAGGGAATTTCATCAATAAACAAAGTCATTGAATCAAGTTCTTCATTAGCATATGGCAATCCAAATGCAAATTTAATAAACTGATAATAAAGCATCTGATAATCAGCTTTCTTTTCTTTAGGCGTGAGTCTTGAGGCAGTAAACTGATTATGTCTGAAGAATATACGTATCTTTAACTTGCCTTCTTTTGCGAGATCGAATAATTCATCCACTATTCGCAGATATTTTTCATAATGATATTCATTGACCTTTTGCCATTTGATTTCATCATTAATGCCTACTTCAGTTACAATAGAGCGCATCCGCTCCATTACTTCACGATGATGCTTGGAGGACACTAATATGCCACCGTAGAAATTTGAATAAAATTCTCCGTGTCGATCACTTTCATCAAGCCATATGAATATCATATTTTTCTAAATATTAGACTGCAAATTTACGAAATTTTTATGGTTTTTCGAGCCTTATCCATAACATATTTACTGAAGTGTGGTGAGTTCAAGGTAATTTTACTTTTCGTGCCATAGTCAGATGTTTTCAAATTCGTTGATATATGGCACTGCGTCAAAACGTCCCTGAAGGTATGCTTTCTCAAGATCCATCTTCTCGCGGAAATCCTTGTAGTCAAACAGTGAATACAGGTCGGAAGAACTGTCATCACGCTTGTTGACAAAGAAAATCTGGTCTTTGCGAAAGCGCGTCATGTCAAGCAGATGAGTATTGTGGGTAGTGAATACCAACTGTGCCGATTTGCTTGAATGGAACAGGCTGATAAGGTATTCCACCAGACGGGTGTGCAGGCTTGTTTCTACCTCGTCAAGGAACAGAACCTTGTTGTTACGCACCACATCCATGACTGTCAGCATTATCTTGAACAGGATTTTTGTACCCTCTGATTCTTCGGTATTGAAGTCAAAAGGCAATGAGGGATTACGGCGGTGGAATGTAGTCAGCTCACCGTCTTTACATGTAAATTCCACTATATCGCTGTCTGCGGCTTTAAGCACCCGGAGAACGGCATCCTTGTTGTCACCGAGGAAACGGTCTATGGCAACCGTCGTTTTCCCTCTATAACTGAACACCAGTTGCTCGTTAAACCACCGATAGACCTCTTTTGCCTTTTCTCTGTCCATCTGGCTCGCACGGGAGATAAACAGCGTTTTGCGCGAGGTGTTGGATGCGACATCCATCGGACGCCGTATCACGGTAGTAAACTCATATTTCTCCTTTTTACCTCCGGCCTTGCGCTCGTCGCGAGAGAATATCAACGCTCTGCGACCTTTCGGATAATAATACAGACTTTCAGTTATTATCTCGTCACGGGTGCAGGTAAAAGAATATTCATGCTCGATTCCGTCAATAATAAAACGAATGTAAAACTCACTCGGAGCATCCTTATCCCCAAATTTGAATGGCTTAAAACCGAAACAGTCACCCTCATTGTAATTATGGGAATCAAGAATCATATCCACAGCCGCCTTGACAGCCTTAATTATATTACTCTTGCCCGAAGCATTAGCACCATATATCGCAACGGTTTTAAGTAATCTTTCGTTTCCAACACTGAAAGTATTGTCGTCAAGGGCGCGTGCTTCCTTTGTCTGGATATTTGCAGCCTGCATATCCAGAGTTATCTTCTCGTTTATCGAGAAAAAATTGGTGAGAGCTATTTCTAATACCATTTCAAATACTGTATTTGGAATTATTTTGCAAATATAGCACTTTAATTTGGGTTTTAGGCTATTTGACACGCTCATTTTGCTCTCACTTCCGAAATAATCATCTTAGCGCAACGGCATGACGGTTTCCGAGCTATGCCGTCGGCGGCGTTTCTTTGTTTTGACAAAGCGGCAAGCCGATAAGGAGTGAGTCCGGCACTACCGCAGACCGCATAGCCACGAATGGGGAGCGGGCTAAACACCGAGTGATGGATCGCCTGTGCAGGTTGCGCCACGAGTGTCGCTGTACCTGCCCGTCTATTCCTTCACTCCGTGTTCTTACGCCGCCTCCATCTTTCGTTGGTGTAGCCGTTGCTCCACTCTCCGTTGGTCAACAGTCCACGAGCCGAGACAGTGATATGCCGCCCTCCTGCGTTGTCGGCATATTACAGACTCGCCTTACCGGGACTGGCATGTATGCCGACTGGATAATTAAGCATTATTGTCATTAAGCCGGGATACCGCTACCTTGTCG
>JBGUUQ010000080.1:0-13427 GCA_045133615.1 Muribaculaceae bacterium
AACTTTTGATATCTTTGCAAATAGAAGAAAAATGGTATACTTTTAGATTATTTTTTGGTATACTTTCATGTTATTATTTACAGTTATTATCATGGTTAGCACCTCTCCCTTATTATCACATATTACAATGACTTTACTGCCGTCGGTACGATCCCAAACAACTTTGTCATGACCTGAAGGTGTTATAGTTGTTGTTTGCGCTAATACTTTTGGAGTGAAAAATCCAAGACACAAACATATGGCAAATATACGGATTAAATTTTTCATTTAATATGTTTTTAAGTTTATTGGTAGATTATGGATGAAAAAATGTTATTCTTCCTTCGGCATCAATTTCTGTCCATGAAATAACACAACCGCTAGAATCGGATATTACAATTACTTTCGAACCGTCACATCTTTCAAACACGTCTTTTACAAGACCATTTGATGTGATTGTAGATGTTTTTGTCGACAATTGTGCGAAACATGGAATTGTAAATGCCATACAGACAGCTAATGATAAAATTAATTTTTTCATTTTAAAAATAATTTAGTTGTTAATTGGTTGATTATGCCTGCAACTCAATGCGTGCAGGCCTCGCATATAGTTTATAATATGATTATATCGGTATGTTGGGTGCCGTTGATTGTGGCAGTTATTGTGTAGACTTCGCCTGGAAGGAGCATGACTGAGAAGCTGTGGGAGGTCGACGAGAGCGGATTTGTACGACGATAGATAGTTGTACCTGATTCGTCTACAATGGTTACAGTTACTTTACTTGCTGTTGATGCAGTTTCCACTGAAAGAATACCATTAGAGTATTCAATAATTGGGGCTGTTGATGCTGTAACTATTGAATTTCGCTTAACAATAGGACGATTAACAGCCGAATATTCATCAGCAAAAGCTGTGATACATACAATTGTAAAAAAGAGTGCAATAAATTTCATGTATTGTAATTGTTAAAAGTTAATCTCAAAAGCGTGCCGCAAAGTAACAATCGAAATTTCATATGATTCCAATTTTTGACCTCGCTTTTTTGTTGCATTTTTTTTGCGAGCATTTTGCGACATATTAATTGGCTGGCTAACAGTGTGTTAATGATTTTTGAAAAAATGGATGAAAAAGTTGAAGAATTAAAAGTTTATAGAAAATAAGAATCAATTTATGAGAAATTACTAACTTTGCAGCATGGAAACACGCTGGATTAACACGCTTATTAGCGCAATAATATCAATTATGATTCTGTCGAGTTGCGGGGGAGAGTATCCTCGCGACCTTATTGAGGTGGATAGCATAGCTGATGGTGTCAATCCGAAAAAGGCACTCGATTTGCTTGATGGTCTGAAGACGACGGCTCGTCATTACTCTACTAAAGACAGATATTATTATGAACTTTTGAAAATAAAAGCAACGGATAAATCGTATATTAAGCACACTTCGGATTCGATGATTCGTGAGATTATCAAATACTATGAAGGATTTGGCGATAAGGCATTGTTGCCTATGGCATATTATTATGGCGGACGAATATATCGCGATCTGGGAGATGCTCCGCAGGCGTTAAGCTACTTCCATAAGTGTATGGAGCATCCGTTGTTAAGCAAGGAGCTTCGCTCATTGCTTTTTATACAAATGGGAGATTTATATTTAATGCAGAATGCGTATGATTTGGCAATAGAAATTAATGAGAAATCATACGAATATTGTCGGGAAGTAGGAGACAGTGCTGGAATGGTGTATCCCTTGATGGATCTGGGGCATATATATAAGGTTAAACATTTATATGATAGTGCAGAGATCGCTTATAATAAAGCATTGGAATTGGCGGAGAAAGAAAAAGATGATGCGCGATTAGTGCCGATTGTACATAGTCAGTTGGCGTTGATTCATTTATTGAATAAAGATTTAGAAAAAGCAAAGACATCGTTTGAACTCTTTCGTAAATATCACTCTCCGATAGATAGCAATACGTTAGATATCATTTCGTTGAGATACTATGTTAGAATGGAGAATACGGATTCCGTGCGACTGTATTGTCAGAAATTGTTGAATAATCAGGTCGTATTGGATAATGAGGCTGCATATAAGTATCTTATGCGTATAGCTCAAAAGGAGCGAAATATTGATGCTGCAATGGTTTATATGGATTCATTTCTTTGCTACAAGGACTCGGTGGCAAAGATTGAGGATGCCAATCAGGTGCGACAGCTTAAAGCTCTATACGATTATAGCCTGCGTGAAAAGGAAAACGCACGGTTGGAATTGGACCATAAACATATGCAGATTTTTATTATGATTTGTATATTTATTGTAGTCATACTGATTATTGTTGGACGGATGTATAAATTGAATTATCGACGTCGAACAATCGAACTTGAATTGGCTCAACGTAAAATCAAGGAGGTGGAGACCTCTATAGTCACCCAACGGACAATGGAGATGGAAGCCAACAATCAGAAACGCGTGGTGCATGATGCGGCGATGGCACAGCTATGTAGCACAGATATATATGCAAAATTGTTGAGCGGACAACGGGGGGCGAAAGTGAAGCTTTCGGACGATGATTGGGATACATTGAGTCGGGTAGTCAATGAGGCGTTTCCGAACTTTGACGTGATGCTGAATAAGTTTCAAAACAAATTGACGAAAGATGAATATCGTATGACTCTATTGCTCAAAATGCAATTTCCTGTCGGTTATATTGCCCAAATGCTGAATAAAGCCCCCAATACGGTGTCGACAATGCGCAAACGGGTGTATAAAAAGATGTTTTTGAGGAATGGGGACTCTACTTCATGGGATGATTTTGTGGATAGATTGTAGCGGTAATGTTGATTTGATTTTGCGATGTGGGGGATATGTAGTAAATTTGGGCATTAAACGAAAAAACTATCTAAGGATATGGAAGAAAACAGTGCTCAATTGGAATTGATACTTATCAATATATCCGGGTCGGACCGCCCGGGTGTGACATCGGCTTTGACTGCGATTCTTGCAAAATACAATGCGGCGATACTCGACATTGGTCAGGCTGATATTCACCATACTCTGTCGCTTGGCATTCTGTTTAAGACGAGCAGCGATGTGTCGGGCACGATTATGAAGGATTTGCTGTTTAAGGCTTGCGAGTTGAATGTGCAGATACGTTTCAGTCCTATCGGCATCGAAGAATATAATAATTGGGTGAGCCGTCAGGGCAAAAACCGATGGATTATAACCATACTCGGTCGGCGCCTTAATGCCAGCCATATAGCGGATGTGACGCGCGTAATAAGCGAGCAGAATCTGAATATCGACGGAATTCAGCGTCTTACCGGACGTATGCCTCTGGAGGAGAAAGAGGAGGCGAAATCGAAGGCTTGTGTGGAATTTTCGGTGCGTGGCAATCCGCGCGACCGTGCCGAGATGCAGTCGCAGTTCATGCAGCTTGCGTCGAAGCAGGAGATTGATATTTCGCTTCAGGAGGATACGATGTATCGCCGTTGCCGCCGTCTGGTATGCTTCGATATGGACTCTACTCTGATTGAGACAGAGGTGATCGACGAACTTGCGATGCGTGCCGGTGTGGGCGATCAGGTGAAAGCCATCACGGAGCGGGCGATGCGCGGTGAAATCGATTTCTGCGAAAGTTTCAAGGAGCGTGTGGCTTTGCTGAAAGGTCTTGATGAGGGGGTGATGCGCGATATTGCGGAGAATCTTCCCATCACCGAAGGTGTGGATCGCATGATGGCGGTGTTGAAACGTGCCGGCTACAAGACGGCTATTCTTTCGGGTGGATTTACCTATTTTGGCAATTACCTGAAGCAGAAGTTCGGTATCGATTATGTGTATGCCAATGAACTTGAGATTGTAGACGGCAAGTTGACCGGTCGCTATCTTGGCGACATTGTGGATGGTAAGCGAAAGGCGGAGCTTTTGAAACTCATCGCTCAGGTGGAAAATGTCAATATTGCGCAGACCATTGCAGTGGGCGACGGTGCCAACGACCTTCCTATGCTCGCCACTGCCGGTCTCGGTATTGCATTCCATGCCAAGCCGAAAGTGAAGGAGACTGCCGACCAAAGCATATCGACAATCGGTCTCGATGGAGTGCTTTATTTTATCGGATTTAAAGATTCGTTTATTTCCGACGGACCTCAATGTAAATTATAGAGGGTTAACGAATAATCATCGTATATAGCAGTGAAACGGATAGCGGTGGCTTGTGCTATGGCTGTAATAGCTGTAGCCGTGCAGGCTCAACAATCGATGGGGCTTGTGCTTAGTGGCGGTGGAGCCAAAGGAATAGCGCATATAGGCGTGATAAAGGCTCTTGAGGGAAACGATATTCCTATCGACTATGTGGCGGGAACATCGATGGGTGCCATTGTGGGAGGATTGTATGCCGCCGGATATACTCCGGAGGAGATGATGGCATTGCTTGAGTCGAAAGATTTCTCTTATTGGTCGACGGGCGTGATAGATGATAAACTGACATATTATTTTGATAAGTCGGAGCCGACTCCGGCGTTTACCACTATCAGTTTCAGTTCAGGTGACTCGGTAGCGACGAGCTCGATTCTGCCGTCGAGTCTGATAAATCCGCTGCCGATGAATTATGCGTTTCTTGAACTGTTTGCGAAATATACGGCTCAATGCTGCGGCAATTTCGATAATCTTTTTGTACCGTATCGCTGTGTGGCATCGGATGTGACACATAAGCACAAAGTGGTGTGTCGCAGCGGCGATTTCGGTGATGCCATCCATGCTTCGATGAGTTTCCCCGCTGTGTATCATCCGATTGAAATTGATGGTGTGTGGCTTTACGATGGTGGTATCTACGACAATTTCCCGGTGGATGTGATGCGCGAGGATTTCTCGCCCGACATTATGATAGGGGTGGATGTGTCGGAAGTGGAGCCGGGACCTGCCACCAACGATATTATCGACCAACTTGAGGAGATGATTATCCAAAACAATGACTACGATTTGCCTGCCGATGAGGGGATAAAGCTGCATATCAATCTTGATAAATATAATATTCTGGATTTTCCTAAGGCTCGCGAAATTTACCGTGTGGGCTACGACTATGCCATGTCGATGATGGACTCGATAAAGAGTCGTGTCACGTCGCGTATGCCGGCTCAGGCGCGCGAGCTTCGTCGCAGTGTGTTCAAATCGAAGACTCCTTACGTGCGATTTGACTCGGTGGAGGTATCGGGCGGAAAAGACGACCAGAACGACTATATCCGTTATATTTTCACGAAAGGGTGCGATGATGTGTTCGACCTCGACTATGCCCGCGATGCCTATTATCGTGCTGTGTCGACGGGCAAAGTGCGCAATCTTACACCGACGGCTGTGTATGACCCATCCGACGGAATGTTTACTCTGAAACTGAAAGCGGATATAAAGGATAATTACAATATCGGAGTCGGAGGATTTGTCACATCCTCGACAAATAGCATGATATTTCTATCGGCAGGGTACAATACGTTGAGCCTTAATGCTCTCGATGTCAATGTCAACGGATGGATAGGGCAGAGCTATCTTGCCGGAATGCTTAATGCCAAGTATCACCTTCGCACGCATCGCCCCTCGGCTGTGACTCTGCAAGGGGTGTTGTCGCGTCAGAAATTCTACGAGAGCGAAAACCTGTTTTATGAGGACGATATGCCTACATTTATTACGACAGTCGATAATTTTGTGCGCATAGGCTACTCGCTTTCCACGAGCCGCAACAGTCTGCTTGAATTGGGCGCGGGGTTCGGATATTTGAGCAACCGGTTTTATACAACTGGTACGGTAGAATTTGCCAAGGCGGGCAGGGACTATTCGCGTCATACGCTCGGACAAGTGCGAGCGGTGTATGAATATAACACGCTCGACAATCAGATTTATCCGTCGGCCGGTCGCGGACTGAAAGTCGCGGCATTCGGTGTCTGCGGGCGATATCACTTTGCCCCTTATGCTATGCCTGAACGGGAGGATAACGACAATCTCGGATGGGGACAGTTTGAACTTAATGCGCAGCAATATTTCCCGATAGGAAAATTTGTGCTTGGTGCCGAAATCAATGCATTGTATTCGACGAAGAAGTTGAGAGGCGACTATACTGCCGCCATTGTCGAAGCGTCGTCGTTCAATCCCACTCCGGCAAGCTATGATGCGTTTAATCCGGCATTTCGTGCGCGGGCGTATATGACAGCCGGATTGTTGCCTATATGGAAGTTGAGCGATAATATGCAGTTGCGCGGGGAGTGTCATGCATTTATGCCGATGCGCAAGATTCTCGCTGATGAGAATATGTGTCCATATTATGGCAAATGGCTTTCCGATCCGGAATTTTTCGGAGAGGTGTCGGTGGTCTATAATCTTCCGTTTGCCTCGCTTAATGTCTATGGTAACTATATGAGTTATCCGGCGCGTAATTGGAATTTCGGTATTTCGTTCGGCCTCTTTTTCCTTGCGCCTAAATTCCTGAGATAAAAATACAGAAACGGTCGAGCCAAAATTGCTTTTGACCCGACCGTGGTGATTCTGTTTTGGGGGATGTTTACATGATGCCACGTTCGCGAAGACGCTGTTGCCAACGCCAAGCATTGCGCATGGTGGAGTCGATAGGCTCTTGTGCTTTCCAACCGAGCACATCGTTGGCATAGGCGGGATTGGCCCATACTTTCTCGATGTCGCCGGGACGGCGGTCTACGATTTTGTGGGGAACGGGTACACCGGTTGCACGTTCAAATGAGTCGATAAGTTCTTTTACCGACAGACCGATACCGGTGCCGAGGTTGAAGATTTCCACGCGGGCATCGCTCTTGTCTTCGAGCATGCGCTCTACGGCAATTACGTGTGCTTTGGCAAGGTCAACCACATCGATGAAGTCGCGGATGCAGAATCCGTCGGGGGTGTTGTAGTCGTCGCCAAACACGCTTAGCTCTTTGCGAATGCCGATTGCTGTCTGGGTGAGATAGGGTACGAGGTTTTGGGGTACACCGTTGGGAAGTTCGCCGATTTCAGCCGACGGGTGAGCGCCTACGGGATTGAAATAACGCAAAATGATGCTTTTGTATGGAGCACCGGCGTTGATAGCGTCGGTGATGATTTCTTCGCATATTTGCTTGGTGTTGCCGTAAGGTGAAGTGGCTTTCTTGATGGGTGACTGCTCGGTCACGGGGTTTTCATCAGGTTCGCCATATACGGTGCATGACGATGAGAATACGATGCCTTTCACATCGTGTTCGGTCATCATATCGAGCAGATTCATCAATGTGTTGAGGTTGTTGCGGTAGTAGAGAATCGGTTTTTGCATGGATTCGCCCACTGCCTTTGATGCTGCGAAATTGATGATACCTTTGATGCCGGGATATTGCTCGAAAAGTGCTTTAAGGGCATTGATGTCGGTGCAGTCCGCTTCGACAAATGCGGGGCGGATGCCTGTGATGCGTTCGATGCCGTCGAGCACGTCGCGATTACTGTTGGAAAGGTTGTCGATGATGACTACCGGATAGCCGGCGTTTTGCAGCTCTACAACGGTGTGTGAGCCGATGTAACCGGTGCCGCCGGTAACAAGAATAGTATCTTTTGCCATAATTTAAATAAAAAGGGTTATAGTATTATGGGTACAAAATTACGAAAAATTCGCTAACGAGCAAACAATACTTTCATGCGGCACTGTCGGCAGTCGAACTCAAGCCGCAGTCGCATGTTGCCGCTTGTGAGATATAATTCGCGAGGCAATTGGTTGCCGCGAGGTGTTTTCAAGCAATAACCGAGTTCGCGACGCAGACAGTAGCGCGTAGTCATCACCACTCGTTCGCCGTCGGGCGGGGTGGATGATTCGAGTGCCGGCTCTATGTCGGTCACGCCGTGGGCGCGATACACCTCTGCTGCAAGTCGGTTGGCTACGTTGGCATGATAGGTGAGCGTGGATTCGGGGTATTTGGCATCGGCCGATTCCGGTCGTCGGCACTCGTAGCGGTAGCGACAGGAGTGAGAGCGTTCGAGAGCACTGATGGCTGTTCGGCGGAGGTCGGCGAGAGCCGATGCGGCGATAAACAGGTCGCCGAGACGGTCATCGAGCGAGTGCAGTCGGTAAGAGGTGCCGCCGAGCTTGGCGAGTACGCGCATGCGGGCTTGCTGCTGTGGCGTTTTTGCCGTGTCGGGTTCGATATCGAGCCGTGCGGTGGCAGCAGCACCGCGCGAGTCGGCTATGTCGAGTGCGACGCCTCCGGGAATACGTCGCAAGGTCATGTCGAGCGGAATGGTGCGGACGGCGGAGTCGGAGGCGAGAATGTCGTCGAATTGCTTGTCTTTGTTGCGGAAAAGGGCTGTTCCGCGCGGTATGTCGACCGGTGTTGCGGGATATAGGCGGTTGCCGTCGACGCGGTTGAGGCGGAATCCGCAAAACTCACGCCGTGAGTCGAAATATCCGAGTCCGTCGCCGTTGGAGAGTGTGGTGTCGAGACGCGCTTCGATAGCGCCACCTCGCATATTGACTACGGTGCCTATGCGTTCTCCCTGCGATTTCGGGGTGTCGATTGAGGCTATCGAGCGCGGATGCTCGTCAAGGAGAAAATAGTTGGTAAACCCGCGATTGAAGCTCTTGGCGAGAGCGGGAGAGAAGCGTGTGGAAATGTCGCCGTGCGACGAGCGGCAGTAGCGGTTGGGGGCAGCATCGATGATGTTGTCGAGTGTGCGGCGGTAGAATGCTACGGTATTTTTTACGTAGGCGGCATCTTTGAGTCGCCCTTCGATTTTAAATGATGATGCGCCGGCATCGGCGATGTCGGCAAGTCGTGAACTTTGGTTGAGGTCGCGTAGCGAGAGGAGGTGTTTCCCCTCGATGATGCGTCGGCCGGTGGCATCGACAAGGTCGTAGGGCAGACGGCATATCTGGGCGCACTCTCCGCGATTGGCGCTGCGCCCTTTGGTGAGACAACTGGCATGGCAGTCGCCGCTGTAGCTGACGCACAGCGCTCCGTGGACGAATACTTCCACCGGCACCATCACGGCATCGCACACCGAGCGAATCTCGCCGAGCGACAACTCTCGTGCAAGCACTATCTGCGAGAAGCCCATCTCTTGCAGGAAGCGGGCTTTGGCGGCATCGCGGGTGTCGCATTGTGTGCTGGCATGGAGAGCGATAGGGGGCAGGTCGAGGCGGAGCACTCCGAGGTCTTGGACTATGATGGCATCGACTCCGATGCGGTAGAGCGAGGCAATCATCCGCTCGGCTTGTATAAGCTCCGAGTCGTAGAGTATGGTGTTGACCGTCACATAGACTCGCACGCCGAAGATATGGGCAAATTCCACTACTCGACGGATGTCGTCGAGCGAGTTGCCGGCAGCAGCGCGAGCGCCGAATCCCGGACCACCGATATAGACGGCATCAGCTCCGTGGCGGACGGCTTCGATGGCAATGTCGGCATCGCGTGCCGGCGCAAGGAGTTCCAGTGGACGGATAGTCGGTTTCATCATTTGATGTCGCGAATATCGTAGGGGGTCTCTTGATAGACGAAGTAGTTGAGCCAGTTGGTGAAAAGAAGATTGGCATGCGAACGCCAACGCACTATGGGACTCTTCGTCGGGTCATCGTCCTCATAATAGTTGGCTGGAATCGAAGGGTTCATCCCTTTCTCGAGGTCGCGATGATACTCGAAATCGAGTGTGCCCGGTGAGTATTCGGAGTGCCCGGTGATGAAAAATTCGCGTCCACCGCGAGCCATCACCATATAGACTCCCGCTTCGTCGCTGTCGGATATGATGGAAAGTGCCGGCACTTGCTCTATGTCGGCTTTTCTTACTTCGCTGAAACGGCTGTGGGGGACGTAGAACACGTCGTCGAACCCGCGGAATATCGGATTCATCGGGTCGAGAATGCGATGGCGGAACACGCCCGAAATCTTGTGCTCTATCACATGCTTGGGCACCCCGTAGTGGTAGAACAGCCCGGCAAAGGCAGCCCAACAGATATAGAGCGTGGAGGTGACGTGAGTCTTTGCCCACTCGAATATCTCGCAGAGTTCGTCCCAATAGTCCACTTCGTCGAAATCCACCTTTTCGACCGGCGCACCGGTGACAATAAATCCGTCGTAGTTGTTGTGGCGGATGTCGTCAAACGATTTGTAGAATGTCTCGATGTGCTCACGCGGTGTGTTTTTACACACATGGCTGTCGGTGTCGATGAAGTCGAGCTCGATCTGAAGCGGGGTGTTGCTGAGCAGACGCAGCAGGTCGGTCTCGGTCATGATTTTGAGTGGCATGAGATTGAGTATGGCGATGCGCAGCGGACGGATGTCTTGCGACGAGGCGCGCTGCTCATCGATTACAAAGATATTTTCTGATTTTAGAGTCTCTACGGCAGGAAGTGAGACCGGAACTCTTACGGGCATATTCTATACGATTATTGAATTACAATACAAAATTAATGAAATATTCCTAATCGGTGAAATTGTCGCACACCGATACCGACGATTATTGAAAATAACTTTCGCGGTTATGCGGCGCTGCTTCGTAAAAACGAATATAATCAAGAGCTTACAATGGAGAATGGAGCAGTTAGTCCAATTGCGAAACCACTGGTTTCGCAATTAGGCGAATATAATTTTACTCATTTTATAAACATCTATCATTCCATTACGAACCATACTAAATATCAGCAGAACCTGTTGGCAGTTCGTAGAAGTGCCGGCGGATTGCTTTTTAATGCCGAAATAGAGAGGCTGTTACTGCGATAATATATCTTTTATCGAAGATTTCGTTGGCTTTTCGGTAATTTGGCGCGAAATCGTTCGGTGATTTGGCACTTGAGTATCTAAAGTAATGCATTTCGGAGCTAAAGCAATTTCGGGAAAGTTTTTATCCGGCGCCATTATTTCTATTTATTGAAAAATTCGTTATCTTTGCGGTAATTCGACGAAGGGCAAATAGTTGCGTCGCCGAAGGACATATTTTTACGAAGCGTTTTTGCTTTATCCTCGCTTAGGAAATCGCCAGTTTCATACATAGAGGGAAAAAGCAGTCGAAAAAACGCTCATTGCTTGTCGTATATCCACTCCCGACATGGGGAGCCGATATATCGGTTAGGCGTGGGAGTGGACTGTTATTTCTATGTGGGTGTTTGGCGATACCTCTAAGCGGATAATCAGAACAAAGTCCTGCGCTTTCGTTTTTTATAAACACATTAATAGGTTGTTTTAGGGGACTTAGTCAGCCACCATGAAATCATTATGCAACATTTATTAAAATTGGGATTGGCAGTTCTGCCGGCATTGATTCCAAGTATGGCAAATGCTGAAACAGAGACATTAATCATCCTAAAAGGAGGTGCCGAAACGCCAAAATCTATTGCTTTGAAAGATTACAATCGAATTACCTTCAATGATGATTGTATTTCTTTGTCCTCATCGAAAGATGCCTCTATTGAGCAAATCGATTTGCTTTATTCTCTTTATCATCACATTGAGTTTGGCAATGGCGAAATGGGAGCTATTACAGACATTTCTATTGACTCGCAATTATTTTCGTATAGTGAGCAAAATCGTAGCTTAATTCTATCCGGTGCGGATAGTCGTGAAGACTATACTGTCGGAGTTTTTTCTGCCTCCGGAGTGTTGCTCGTTTTGACGAAGATGAGTCGCGACGGAGTCTGCGATGTCTCCGGATTATCTTCCGGCATGTATATAGCTATTGCCACCGACGGTAAATCCAAATTTACAACCAAATTCATCATCAAATAATCATTAACCATTATGAAAAAAACAATACTCACTATTATTTTTCTTGCTTGTGCAATGTCAACACTTGTGGCACAAGACAAAGCCATCCAAATTTTTAAGAATGGAGAAATCATCCAATCATACGAGTTGGGAAGCATAGACTATATAGAGATAAATGATGTGATAACTCCGCCTTCCGACATTGATGCTGATATGGAGAGTGGGAAAATCATTATTAAATGGCAGGCTGTTGAAGGTGCAACGTATAATATCTATCGTTCTGCCGACAATCAATCATACTATTTGCTTGCTGAAGAGCTTACCGAAAATCAATATGTCGACAATAATCCATTGCCCGGTACCAACTACTATAAAGTAAAGGCAATAGTAGATGGCATTGAAAGTGACTATAGTCAGTCATCAGCCGGTGTCACATTGTCAGATTCGGGATTGGAAAGCGGGATATATTTGGGTATTACCGGCTTCAATCAGCAGATATATTCCTATCCAATCAATAAACTTACCGATGAAAGTAAAGACGGATTTGATTCTTTTATTGATGGCTTGAATATGAAGAATGGCACTCTGTTGTATTATTCCGTAGATGAAACAATTAGTGCAATGCAGTCTGTTCAATTGCCGGCGGATTTATCTACAGCTGCGATTGTTACATTTACAGATGGATTAGATCAAGGCTCGATAATGATGAATGGCTCTTATCAAGACAATACCGAATACCTCAATGCTATCAATAATAGAATAAAAAATGAAAAGATAGGTGGAAAACCGATAACAGCTTATTCTATCGGGATTAGAGGGCAAGATGTTGCGGATGTAACAACATTTCAAAACAATCTACTCAAACTTGCTTCTTCTTCGGAAAACGCGACAGAAGTGACAAGTATGGCAGAGGTTAATGCTAAGTTCAAGGATATTGCCGAGCAATTATCGCAAAGCAATTATATTCAAACAATCAGTCTCAAAATGCCGGGTGTATCAAATGGCACTGTAGTGCGTTTTACATTTGATAATGTTAATTCTGCCACCAAATCGACTCTTTATATTGAGGGTACATTTAATCTTTCAACACGTTTGCTCGAAGATGTTAAATATGTAGGATTGAGTTCTACTTCAGGCATGATAATTAATGGAGTCGTTGATGGAATCTTTGTGTCGTTCACATTTGAGAATGTGCATACAGATAACAATGTACTGATTGACAATCAATTTATTGACGAATGGATATATATACCATCTAATGATATCTGGCAAGTCAATTCGGAGTTCGATAAAGATGAAAATTCTGATATAGTAACTGAGCGTAGCTCAGCAGTAATAGTACTTGTACTCGACTGTTCAAGTTCGCTTGCTGATGACTTTGTGAAAGCACAGGCAAATGCCAAAGATTTTATCAATACGCTTTACGGGGCTGTTGGTGACAATGAGAATTCTGATGATGATTCTAATAATGTAATTTATTCGACGACACCACAAGATCTCACATTGGCAATATGGAAAAATGGTACTCGTTATTATCTGACAAAAGAAGAATATGATAAAGCGAATCTTTCCGATGTTGTTATCGAGGGAGTTGCAATCGTCAGCGGAGGTGAGAGCTTTATTCTTTCGCTAAAAAATGTGCAAACAGATGTAATTAGTTCAATATCAACTGCCAATAATCTATATGGTGATATTATGCCTACAAAGAATCAAGGAGAAATTATCAGTGCTAAATGGAA
>JBGUUQ010000081.1:0-1805 GCA_045133615.1 Muribaculaceae bacterium
TAGTAGTAAGAGTTGTCGAATTGCTCTGTACCCTTCTTGATTCTGACCACGCCGGCATCGAGCGTTGTCTGCTGACGAGGGTCGGTCATAGTCTTAGCATAGCTTGGTGAGAACACATAGATGTCGCCGTTGTCGGCTTCCCAAATTGTCTGATAATATTGTGATTTCTGACGGCCGCAAGCGTAGCTGATTTTATCGGTCTTGATAAGCTTCTTGCCGTTGAGGTTTTCGTCGTCGAAGATAGCCACCCAACATTCGTTTGGATATTGAGTCCATTGCAATTCGTCCTTCTTATATGCGCCACTGTTTTGTCCGCCGGCCTCTGTTTTCACAAGGTCTTCGTTACCCGGCTTGACATACTTGCCTCCCTCTGCTTTTGTGCCGTATTGGCTGAGTCCCATAGGGATAGCTGCGCTATATAGTTTGCCTCCGCTTTCGAGAATGCCGGCAAGAGTCACATACTCACCATTGCCGAGGAAATTTTCCGACAGATAGATTTCGTTGCGAGTGTCATTGGTGGTGAATGTCTCATTTTCGGCATGGAGGTAGGAGAGGAGGAACGATTTTGGGGTGTATCCGTTCTCGTCATTCCATTCGGTAGGACCGTCGCCTGTCGATGAGGTCATGACATAGTCGCCATAAGTACCATTTGTAGTGAATCGTTTCACGGCATATTCGCTTGAGCGTGCCTCTATCTGGCCTTCTGAATTAAGTATAAATGAGCGAGTCGTGCCCGCATTGCCTTGATTGTAGGTCAAGCCGTAGAGATATTTATTGTCGTAGAATACCCATTGGCTGGCACCATCGTTGACCAATCCGTTGTTGATCGGAGAGACCACGCCCTCGTCGAGCGATTCGGCTGTCAGAAGCACGTTTGTCGTATTACCCGATGCTGTCACTGATGAAGCAATCACGTAACTTGATTTTTTAGCCGATGGTTCTGACGGATTGTCATTTCCCGGTGTCGGTTCTTCATTACATGATGTCAATGCTACTGATGCCATTGCAATGGCAAATAAACCTTTGTTGAAAATTTTTCTGTTCATATAGTGTCTGTGTTATTAGTTTCCAAAGTGTATTCTGAATTTAGCATAGAATGCTCTGCCTGCTTTTTGGAGACTGAAGTTGTCGTAGAGGCGGGCATTTGTGAGGTTTTTGCACTCCAAGGCTACGTTGTAGCGACCATTGCAGATGGAGTAGGAGAGAGCCACGTTGTGGGAGAACTGTGTCGGCACCACATAGTCGTTTTTGTTTGCGCCGATGCTTGAAGAGTAGTAGGAGAAACTGTGCATATAGTGGTTGTCGTAGGTGAAACCGAGGTGGTTGCCCTTGCGACCAAGATTACGCCAAGTCAAAGTGAGGTCAGCGTCGGCATAGAGGTAGGGGAGGTTTGGCATGCGTTGCTTGTAGGCGATGTTTGGAGCCGACGAGCCGAGAGCAGTCTTCATGTTGTCGCGCACATCCATGCGAGTGAGGTTACCACCGATGCTGAGCCAGTCGCTATAGCCGTAACGCACCGAGAGGTTGAAGCCCATGGTCTGCACCTTGCCGTAGTTGACATAAGAAGCGGCAAATTTGCCACCGCTGAGGTCGGTGATATTGCGTTGGATAAAGTCCTTGGTGTCGCGATAGATGAGGCCTCCTTCGGCATAGATAGAGTGACTGCCGAAATGCGCATCGTAGCTGAGATTCAGGTTGAAATTGTCGCTGTTTTCAGGACGGATACCGATGTCGCCCATCTCCAAGTCTTCATCGCCAAACATTTCGTCGATGGTAGGCAATCGGTAGGCCTTTTCATACGACAA
>JBGUUQ010000082.1:0-6496 GCA_045133615.1 Muribaculaceae bacterium
TTCATGTCACCCTTTGCTTCAACGTTGCTTATGGTGATTATATCCAGCAGGTGTTGTGAAAGTACAAGCACATCAGAGGCGGTGATTGTGTAATCGACGTTTAAATCGCCGAGCGTATAATTATCAAATCCGCTTGCACCACGTGCTAAAAGGGTGAGGTTAGAAAGCATATCACCCGAGTTGCCCATAGCTTCCTTATAAATCTGTAAGCCACCGGTGGCAAACTGTGACGGGTCAATCTCAATACCTGCACCAAGCGTACCATCAGCGAGTGTAAAATTGATTGTACCGAGGTTGCTATTTTTGATATAAAGCTTTGCACCATCGTAATAGATTGTGTAGGTCGCATTCATAAATGAAAGCACCTTGTCGCTCGATACACCGCTTTGAGCTGCTGCGTCGGAAATCATTGTAGCGACTATGTCTCCCGACACAAATGCGCCCGTTTCTTCGTCGAATACTGAGTTTTCGTAAACGCAGAGATAGAGGGGATAGTTGATTTTTTGGGTCATATCGTATGCGTTACGGATTCTGAATGTGACATTTCCGATGGTGTAGTATATCGATTCGCCCGTGTAGGTTGTGTATCCGTTCCAGTTGTAGTCAAACTGCATCTGGAATCCCTTTGAGACGTCAATGCTGTCTGATTTATACTTAACGAGGGTGGTATAGTTGGGAACATTTACCGAGCCGTTTATGATAGAGCTGTTTTCAGCGGAAACTGTCCAACTGTCAGCATCAAAGCTTTTCAACACCGATTCAAAATTTTTCTTTTCATCGGTATCAATCGGACTGCTTTCGACATAGTATTCGTCATTAAAGCTGGTCGTTTCAAAGCTTACGCTGTGCGTCTGAGCATTACGGCGGTATTCATACGAATAGAATTTGACGGGCGATGTTTTTTCAAGTTCCTCGTAGGGAACGGTCGTTTCGATAAGTACTTCGCCGTCACGTGCAACCTGAACGAGTCCGTCGTAATAGTAAAGGTCGTATTGATGTTGGTCGCTCAGGTATACGTTTGTCCACGAGCCGAGCAGGGTTGAATTATGATACAGTTCAATCTGTTTTGAGCCGTAAGCAATTCTCATTTCGAGTCCGCCGAAGCCGAATGAAGTATATGAATAGTAATCAAAGGAGTTATTGTTACCCGAAACGGTATAGGATGCACTTATCTTAAATCCCTTTTGAACGGGATAGTGGCGGCGAGTATCGTAGGTGGTTGCACTGCTGGGATATGAAATGGTGATGCCGTTTGTACCGAGTGCCTGACCACTGCCAACCCATCTTTCGGGAAGCGAGAATTTGTCGGTGAAAACGGGTGTGAGTGAGGTCGAGGACGCCACATTGACCTTGCAGGTATCGGTGTAGTCGCCCGAAAGTGTTCTGGCGGTGATGGTACATTCACCTTCGGCAATCGGGGTTACGAGTCCGTCGATGTCGACCGTTGCAATGGATTCGTCCGACGATTCCCAGATAACGGTGTCAATGGTAGCACCGGGCTTTTCGACGTTGGCATAGACGCGCTTCGAAAATCCTCCTGCGGTGAGCTGAACCTCGTCCTTGTCGAGAGAAATGCCCGTTGTGGGAACAATTCTGGTAACGTGGCTACCTTCACCGGCATCGTTCATTTCCTTGACCTGAGCCGAAATGGCGCTTGCCCAAGCGTTGCCCATCTTTTCCTGTCCCTGTTCGTTGGGGTGAACCACGTCGGAGTCATAAAAGTCACCATTCTTGCTCGAAAGCTTGGTTGCGTTTCTGAGGTCAAAGAATCTTGCATCGTGTCCTTCGGCCTGCAATTCGGCAACTATTGTGGGGAGCAAAGCATTGAGTCCGTTGTCGGTGTATCCTTTTTCAATATCGGGGGAAATACCCTTTGCGTTGTTAATCAAGGAAGCGCAGTAAACGGTGATATCGGGAGCAAGCTCGAATATACGAAGGAGAAAATTCTTATACACCTCGTGCATATTGTCCATATCAATTCTGCGGAAATAGTTATTGTGTCCTATCATTACCAGCGCGATGTCGGCGGTGCCTCTGCTTCCGGTAACGTATTGGGGAAGGTAGTCGTAGGTGCTTCTGGAACCGGTGGTGGTGTTAGGGCCGATAACCGCACCGGGATAACCCGAGTGGGCAGAGTAATCGGTCGGTAAACGCGGCTCATCGGTGGTATAGGGACCTACAAAGTTGAATTCGAGTCCCTGCTTATATAAATTTTCGTATAAATAGTAACGATAGCCCGAATATGTGCCTACACCGTGGGTAATCGAGTCACCGATACAGGTGATGTTTACCTGTGTCTGCTTTTCCAAAACGGGCTTATCACTGCTTACAAAATAGTCATAGTCGCAAAGATAGAGGTCGGAAAGTACGGTATGCACCGAGTTCGGACCCCCATATTCCTTTTTGATTTCGGGTGTGCAGCTAATGAAATCGTCATTTTCCCAGCCGCCAACCTCGGTGGAATATGTGCCGTCGTTTAATTTCCACGTAATAATACCGGTAGGATTTTCGTCACTCTTTATCTTATCGTTATACATTTTCACCTTTCCATCATTATATGTAATGGTGAAAAATCCGTCTGAATATGCCTTTAACTCGTCACTCGGCGCGTTGCCGTTTTGATGAGTAACACCCGAATTAAATATGGCTACCTGTGCGCCGTCCTTTTGGATAATATACTGAACTCCGGTGGTAGCTTGTGCGGTGACGAAACGCACCCTCATATCTCCGAGTATTACGTGTGATTTGGTGCCTGTGCTGTTCACGTCATCTCCTTGGAGAAGCATGCCGAGCTGAAAGGCGAATCCTTTTGACAGGTCAATCGGTTTAGCCGTGGATTTAATCTCTACGGCGTTGTTATCGTTTGCTACAACGTGACCTGCTTCATTATTAAATGACGCGGAGCCCGACACAATCGTCCATCCCGCTGTATTGAAATCGGCAAGGTACCATTCGGGCTCGTTTTCGGCGGTATAGGCCGAAACATAAACGGGAGTTGATACCAAAACGATAGCAAGAGTCAATAAAACCGCTAATATTCTTTTGATATTCATATACATCCACCTTTCAAGCTGGGAGATAATTTATGCAATTTACAGGTCAAAAACTTTGAATTTGCAAAAAATACAGTATTACATAAGCCAACCTGCAAATCCATCTTTACTCGTTAATTTTACAAAAACTAAATTATTTTTTCAATTCTTTTTAACATTTTCTATAAAAAATCATAAGTTTGTATAAATAAATATGTATATTTTGTTAATAGTACCCTTATAAACAGCACAAATATTATATAATGGACAAATTATAACAATTTGAGTTGAAAAGTGATGCTTTTTGTCGTATATCACCCTCGTTTATAGCTTTTAAAACCACTTGTTTTCATAACAAATATCAATAAAAAACGGCCTTTGAAACCCAAAGCCGTTTTTTATTGTAAATTCGTTTATTCCGACATACCAAGAATGTTCATTTTTAGGATGGTAAGGTCGGTCGAGTCGACAATGCCGTCGGTGTTCATGTCGCCCTTTGTGTTAATACTGTCAACCGAGGTTATGCCAAGCAGGTGCTGTGAAAATACAAGCACGTCAGAGGCGGTGATTGCATAGTCTCCGTTAAGGTCGCCGACCTGAACTGTGGCGAGACCACCTGCATCGCGTCCTGAAAGGATAAAGTTGGACAGCATATTGCCCGAGTTGCCCATAGATTCCTTATAAATCTGAATACCTGCGTCCTCAAACTGTGACGGGTCAATTTCGATGCCTGTACCAAGCGAACCGTCGGCGAGGATGAAATTGATTGTACCGAGGTTGCTATTCTTGATATAAAGCTTTGAGCCATCGTAATAGATGGTGTAGGTTGCATTCATAAAATCGAGTATACCATCACTCGACTGATTTATCTCACCTGTCGCATCCGAAATCATTGTAGCGATGAGATCGCCCGCTGTGAGAGCACCTGTTTCCTCGTCGAATACCGAATTTTCGTAAACGCATAGGTAAAGCGGATAATTGCGTGACTGTGTAATATCGTAGGCGTTGCGGAGTCGGAATGTAACGTCGCCTATGGTGTAGTAAATTGATTCGCCATAGTAACGTTTATAGTTGTTCCAATTAAAGTCGAGTTGCATCTGGAATCCTTTTGAAAGGTTGATGTTGCTGCCGTTGTACTTAACGAGAGTCTTTGCTGTGGGGGCGTTGACAGCGTCGTTTGCGATAGAGCCGCTTTCGGCGGTCAGCGTCCAGTTTTCGGCATCAAAGCCGTCAAGTACAGTTTCAAATCCATTCTTTTTATCGGTGTCAATCGGGCTGATTTCAACATAGCTTTCGTCCTCGAAGCTCAGAGTTTCCAAGCTAATACTGTGTGTTTGGGCATAGCGGTTGAATTCGCCTGAATAGAATTTAATGGGTGATGTTTTTTCAAGTTCTTCGTACGGAACGGTTGCCTCTACAACGATTTCGTTGTTACGTACGACTTTTACGTTGCCATTATCGTAGTAAAGGTCATATCGACGCATTCCGCCTTCGTAGGAATGCACCCATTTACCGAGAAATGTTGAATTATGATACAGCTCAATTGACTTTGCGCCGTAAGCGAGTCTCATTTCGAGTCCGCCAAAGGAGAATGATGAGTATGTATAATTTGAGAAGGAGGATTCATTACCTGCAACTGTATAATACACAGAGAGTTTGAATTCGTTTTGAACAGTATAGTGACGGCGGGTATCGTAATATGTTGAGTTGCCCTGACCGGGGAACCAAATATGGATACCATCGTCACCGAGTCCCTGATAACCGCCACCTACCCAGCGTTCAGGTAGCGAGAAATGATCACTGAAAGCGGTTACGAGTGAATTTTCTCCCGAGGTTGCGGAGGATACATTGATTTTACAAGTAGCGGTAAAGTCGCCCGAAAGCGTCCTGGCGGTGATGGTACATTTGCCTTCGGCAAGCGGTGTGACGAGTCCGTCGATGTCAACCGTTGCGATCGATTCATCCGACGATTCCCATAAAACAGTATCAATTGTAGCACCTTGCATTTGTACGTCGGCATATATGCGCTTGCGGTAACCGCCTGCGGTGAGGTCAAGCTCGTAGTTATCCAAGCTAACGCCCATTGTAGGAACAATTCTGGTACTATAGCTGCCTTCACCGGCGTCATTCATCTCTTTAATCTGAGCCGAAATAGCGCTTGCCCAAGCGTCACCAATCTTTTTCTGACCCTGTTCATTTGGGTGAACGCCGTCACCGGGGTTAAAGTCGCCGTTTTCACCCGAAAGATTAGTAGCGGTCTGAAGGTCAAAGAATTTAACATCATATCCCTCTGCCTGTAATTCCTCAACCACACCGGGAATCAAGGCATTGAGTCCGGTATCAGTGTATCCCTTTTCAACGTCGGGGGACATACCTGTTGTGGTACTGACCATGGTAGCGCAGTAAACGGTAATGTCAGGGGCAAGCTCAAAAATGCGTAGAATGAAGTTTTTATAAACCTCGTCGATATTATCAATATCAATCTTTTGATAATAGTTGTTATGGCCGAGCATTACAAGCGCGATATCTGCTGTGCCCGTGCTTCCTGCAACATAGTTGGGAAGCCAGTCGTACGAGCTTCTGGCACCTGAATTATTGTTCGGTCCGATAACTGCGCCCGAATAACCGCCGTGAGCATAGTATGCCGAGGGCAGACGAGGGTCATTTGTAGTGTAAGGACCAACAAAGTTGAATTTAAGTCCCTGTCTATACAGATTTTCAAACAGATAGTAACGATATGCCGAATATGTGCCAACGCCTTCTGTAATTGAGTCACCGATACAAGCGATGTTTACCTGGGTCTGTTTTTCAAAAACGGGCTTTTCGCAATTTATGAAAAAGTCGTAGTCGCAAAGGTAAAGGTCGTAGAGTACAGTATGTACGGTGTTGGGACCGCCAAAGTCCTTTTTGATATTAGGTGTACAACTTACAAAATCGTCATCTTCCCAGCCGCCAACCTCGGTGGAATACGTGCCGTCGCTCAGCTTCCAGTTGATAATGCCGGTAGGATTGGAGTCGCTCTTTATTTTGTCGTTGTACATTTTTACCTTTCCATCATTATATGTAATGGTGAAAAATCCATCCGAATATGCCTTTAATTCATCACTCGGCTCGTTACCGTTGTGGTGTCTGACACCCGAATCAAAGTAAGCAACTTGTGCGCCGTCCTTTTCAATAATATATCTAACCGATTCGGCAGAAGCTCGTGCGGTAATGAAATTTACCATCATATCTCCAAGTATAACGTAGGATGTATTACCCCAGCTGTTTACATACTCTCCTTGAAGAACCATACCGAGTTGGAAGGCGAATCCTTTTGACAGATCGATGGGATTCCCTGTGGCCTTGATTTGCAAGTATTCGTTGTTGCTTGACACAACGTGACCTGCATCATTGTCAAATGACACAGCACCCGACACAATCGACCATCCCGACGAATTGAAACCGGCAAGGTAGCACTCGGG
>JBGUUQ010000083.1:0-1639 GCA_045133615.1 Muribaculaceae bacterium
GCAGGTGATGTGGTGTTCCTTGATGTAGTCCTGCATTTCAGCATCGGACATACCTGCGGGATTGTCGGTGAGATTGTTCTGTGCGACATAGTCTTCGATGAGCTTGTCTGCACGGTGACGGGTCTTACAAACCTTGCAGTCCATCAGCGGGTCGGAGAAGCCGCCGAGGTGACCGGATGCGACCCATGTTTCGGGGTTCATCAGGATCGCGGAGTCCAGACCGACGTTGTAGGGGCATTCCTGAACGAACTTCTTCCACCAAGCGCGCTTGACGTTGTTCTTCAGTTCAACGCCGAGAGGACCGTAGTCCCAGGAGTTTGCAAGACCGCCGTAAATTTCGGAGCCGGGGTAAACGAAGCCGCGGTTTTTACACAGCGCGACCACTTTTTCCATTGTTTTTTCAGTATTGATCATTATGGTACACACCTTTCTTTATGATGAGTGGTAAAATTTTTGGTGATATTTTATTATAACAAATAAACGTGTACCTGTCAAGGGTTTAACAGAAAAAGTCCTTGAAATCAGGGGGATATGATAAAAAATCGGAGCGCCGCGTGCAAATACGGTGCTCCGATTGATTTGTTTTGTGCCGGAATGACTGTCGTTTCAAAAACGCCGTTGGGAAACATCAGTTGACATTACCCCATGTGTCGACAAAGTCTTTCATTTCCTTTTCTGCCTTGGAGGCAACTTTTTCGACCTGCGATACCAACTCACCGCCGCCAGCCAGGACATCGTAAAAAATGGATGGGATGCCACCGAAATCGTAGACTTCGGCAAAGGACAGATACAGATTGTCATAAACGATATCTAACATTTCAAGGCTTTGTTCGTCGCGGGCAAGTTTGTCTTTATACGTCAGATTAAGTGTGATGGGACGCATATTGGTATGCGACCACGCAGCGAGTGCTTCTGTGACAAAACCGGACTTTTCGTCCATTGCGGTCATCGGAACGCCGACATAGGCTGTCGACCAGATATTGACGGCTGTGCGATATCCTTTCTGCGTCTTGTCAAATTTTGCGACTGGGAGAATCGTGTAGTCGCTTTCCATATCGCGCAGAAGACTGAATGCATTTCCGGTGGTTCCTGTCAGGAACAGCGCACGGTCTTCCTTGAATGCGGAGGATACAAAATCATTGCCTTCGCTCCTGGGATTGGTCGGTTCAAAAATGGTGCGCAGTTTTTCCACGATGGTGACGGTCTGATCGGTGACGGCAGTCAGTGCAAGATTGGTTCCGTCTTCGGTAATTGTGCAGTATTCGACGTTGCAGGCCGGCATCAGATAAGTTGCAAAGCAGCCGATGTTGCCGAACAGGTCATCGATATACGCCCACTGTCCGTCTTGGTTGAGATCCTGATTGATGCCTTTGGATAGTTCACCGACAAGATCCCATGTCCATGTTCCGTCGCGAACTTCCTGTACAAAATCGCAGGTGATATCATAATCATCCGCCAATTTGGTATTGACATAGGTACACGCGGCGATGCGGTACATAGACGGGCAGATGTCGCCTGTTGTGAAATACATGGCATTTTTCAGACGGAGATTATCGTACATCAGTGACGACCACCATTTCTGATCAAGAGAGAGGTGCTCGATGTCCAGCATATTCGCAAGGACACCCTCCAGCGCGAG
>JBGUUQ010000084.1:0-1799 GCA_045133615.1 Muribaculaceae bacterium
GGATAATTATAGAGGACAGTTCGACCAGTACGGAGGAAAATTTACTCTACACCAAGGCAACTATCGAGCTTAACGGTCTGTCGCATAATGTTGTGATAGTGACCGACCGCTTTCACGAGCTGAGGGCGCGTATTTGGGCGGAGAAGGCAGGCTTTGACAACATCTATTCTGCCTGCTGTGACACGAGGATATATTTGGTCATAGGCTATTGGTTCCGCGAGATGTTCGGACTGGCGCGGCTGTATGTATTCGGCTGCTGATATTTTAAAAGGACGTGAAAAAATGGCATTGGTTATAAGAGAAATGGAGCTGAAGGACTTCACCGACGTTATCAAACTGATAAAAAACGAGCTGGGTTATGATGGGATGTCCTCCGATATATACGACCGTATTATGAGAATATACGACAATGATAATTACACTTCGTTCGTCGCCGAGATGGACGGTATCGTAATAGGCTTTGTGGGCATGATGCGGGGGCTTGCATTTGAGATGGACGGCGAATATGTGAGGATAATTTCGCTGGCGGTCAAGCGTGAATATCAGAATCATGGGATCGGCACTCGTCTGGCGGAGAGAGCGGAGGATTACGCTTATGAGATAGGCGCGTCAAATATGGTGTTGACGAGCGGTTTGAGACGTTCGGACGCGCATTTATTTTATGGGAATATGGGATATGTCAAGAAAGGATATAGCTTCATCAAAATGCTCCATAGCGATGAGCAGCCTAAGGCACAGAGCGATATATTCACTCCGATCCCACCGCGTGATTGACATATGACTAGGCGACATCGGGAATCCAAGAGGGCTTGCCCCCTTGGATTCCCGATGTTGCCTAGTCATTCCTAAAAATACATCTACGCGCATATATTGGTATTAAAATCAATGTATATGCACGGAGGCGGATTTTTTTGCGGTGGGATTATCTTAAAAGAAAAAAGCACATATTGGTGATAGTATGCTTTTTGATATGTTTTGCTATCTTATTCAATATAGCATCTACTATGGCGAATATAAATCGTCAGGTGAGCGGCAATATCCTCTCATGGGTGGACTTCAAGGTTACAGCGGCGGCGATGGAGGACGCACTGAATTACGAGGTTGAAAGTCAGGGTGGGGAATATCAGATCGACTGGATAGACCTACTTGCCTGTCTCGGCGCGAGATACGGCGGCGATTTCAAAAAATACAGCCGCAGTCACATGGATCAGCTTGTGTCGCGGCTCAAGGCAGGTGAGAGCATTGAGCAAATAACCGCCGACATGAAATATTTCAGCTATTACCGCACCGCATATCAGGCTGTGCTGGGCGGCATGGTGGGGGAATATTCCATACAGACCGAGGCTTCGCTCGGCGGCACGCCCGAATACGAAACTAAATATGGACTGAAAGCGTATTCTCCCGTGGCATACGGATACACATTCAGCCATTGCGACGACTTCGGCAACTCCCGTTCCTACGGCTACAAGCGCAAGCATCTGGGGCATGACCTAATGGGCAATGTCGGCACGCCCATAATCAATGTGGAGACTTGCGTGGTGGAAGCCGTTGGTTGGAATCAGTACGGCGGCTGGCGCATCGGATTGCGAAGTCTCGACGGGCGCAGGTATTATTACTATGCACATCTGCGCAAGGGTCATCCCTATGCGCTGGAGCTGAAAGAAGGCGAGATAGTGTATGCGGGAGACGTTATCGGCTACATGGGCATGACGGGATATTCCCTGAATGAGGATTACAACGGCATGAGCGTGCCGCACCTGCATTTCGGCATGCAGCTTATTTTTGAAGAATCGCAGAAG
>JBGUUQ010000085.1:0-6919 GCA_045133615.1 Muribaculaceae bacterium
GTCTGGAAGAAATCGCAAACGTTCTTCTAAGACCGCTCTACAAGCCGAAATTCGATGTGTTCAAATTTTTGTCATGTACTTAAATGCGTGATAATAACTCCCCATAATTTGATACGTAGTTTTCGTCGTTTGAAAAGTCTAAGTACCTAAAACCTTTAAGAAAGGTTGGTATTTGTTTCTCAGGATTATTTCTAATGATGGGTATTATAAAACATTTATTAGAGCCATCAAGCAAATCAGCTGAAATAATACGTTTTTCATACCCAACGCCACCTCGGGGAATTGCAGCTTTTTGGACATAACCCTCGGAACAAACACAGACAACCAATTTAGACTTAGTCAAGCCCTGTTCCATAAAGAAGGTTAGGTCACTGCCAATTCTCGTATCCCACTGACCAAGAATTACGTCTACTCCATGCTTACATAAATTATTAGCAAGCTTTAACACCCAGTTTTGATGATCTTGACCATCCCATGAGTAGGATATGAATAATTTGGGGTGAATATTATCGTTCATAATTATTTATTTAAGATTCCAAATTAGAATTGCCAAATTCATCTAAATATACATGTATTATTTCCATAAGGCTATTACGGTTCTGCTGCTATACTATAATTATTGCCCGATTCATTAATGATGTATTGCTTAGGGGACCCTGGGGTGTTTTCACGAAAATATTCAAAGAACATTTCGGAGTTCTCATCAACGAGCTTTTTGAGCATGATGTTGTCGCACTGGCGCAAGAACTTACGGAGCACCTTGGAGTATTCTTTGAATACGGCCTCGCGGGTAAAGTTCGAGCTGCGGAGCATAGCCATGAACTTTCCGTCGCTTTTCAGAAACTCAAAAAGCGCAGTGATTTGAGTTTCCCAATAGCGCATCTCTTCCTCCTTGGCGGCCTCTGTATCGTTGAGAGTTTTGATGATGTCGAAGATTGATGGCTTCGTTCCTTTCTTCCCGGAAGGTTTGGGCGTTGTCGGAGGTTCATTGCCGCCGCCGGGTTCTCCGGGTTCACCGCCCTCTTCCGGCTCTTCGCCGACGAGCAGACCGAGGTCGCCGTCAAACGTAGTTGAGACGGTGCCGATGGGGTCTTTCTTATCGAGCATTGAGCGATAGATGTAGCAGTAGCGGTTCCAAAATTCGATGAACGCAGCGTCCTTGTATTTGGCGTCAATCTCGATGACGCCCTGCAACAGCACGAGGCGGCTGTTGAATTTTCCGATTGCGGCGCGAAGAAGTTTGGCGGGGTCGTCGCCGATCTTATTCGCGGCTTCTTCTCCTTGCTCGGCAGCCGTCTTGGTGATAAAGTCTTTATGGGCTTTAATAACGGCAGTTATCCAGGCACGGATGTCGGCATCCATGTCGAGGCAAAGCATGGCGTTTGCCTCCTTGTCGGTGAGGCTGACCTTATATTTCTCAAACCACTTTGTATAAAGGGGCTGGGAAATAAGGTTGTCGTAAATCTCGTTGAGAACGGCTTTCTCGCGTATCGGGTCGAAGTCTGTCACATTCATGCCGCAATACTTGGCGAAAGCGGTCTTGATGTTCTTGTCGTTGACATTGCCGAAGGAGAAGTCAACGATGTGGCACTCTTCCTTGTACTTGCAGGTGCGGTTAACACGGGCAATGGTCTGCACGGCGTTGATGTCGCGAATTTCTTTGTCGAGGAAAAGCGTGTGAAGTTTCTGAACGTCGAAGCCGGTCTGGAGCTTATCAACGACAATGATAAGGCCGTTCTTGGCGGTCTTGAAGTTGTCGATGACCTTTTCCTCGGCCACGCCGTCGTTCATCGAGGCGCACGATTCATATTTCTGCGAGTCGGAATATACGATAGCGATGGGAGCGTCTTTGTATTTGGCGAAAGCCGGAAGCTCACAGCGCTCTTTCATCATGCGGCGGATGATGCGGCAATATTCAATAGCGATAGGTATTGAAGAAACGGCGAGCATGGCCTTGCCGGTGCCGCGAATTTTGCCGTAAACGAGAGTAAGCAGACGGTTGACGACAAACTTGGCTATGGCTTCCATGCGGTCGCGGTTCTCGTAAATCTGTCGCTTTGCGATGCTCACCTGTTCTTCGCGACCTGCGGCCATAGCTTCTTCGATGGCCTTGATGACACCGGGCTCCAGCTCGAAGTACATCTTGGTCGGCACGGGAATAATGTGCTTGGTCGGGTCGAGAATATATTTGTCGGCGATTGCCTCTTTCATAGAGTAGCAATCGAACGGGCGCCACAACTGATTGAAGTTGGCGCCACGGTGGAACTCGCCGAAGCGGGCGAGCACTCGGTCGCTCGGTGTGGCCGTGAAACCTACAATGAGGTTTTTCTTCTTGGAGGCTTTGACGATCTCGCCCTTATTCTCGTCGAAGATGTCCTGGAGCTCGTCGAAAGCCGTAAACATCTCTTCGTGAACATCGTCGGTGTTCGAGCGGTGTATCTCGTCGATAAGGAAAGCAACGCGCAGGTCGGTAAATGCTTTGCCGGCCTTAGCGATGGCATTTTTCAGTTCCCAGAATTTTTGGATATTGACAATGATGATGCGGCGTTTGTCCGAAAGAGCAGAAACGAATGTGTCCTGGTCTTTGGCTTCTATGTACATTGACTTGTCAATGTTCATGTCAAGCATCATCGTGTCGAGCTGATCGCGCAGCTGCAGGCGGTCAACGACGAGCAGAATTTTGTCATAGACCCAAGCGCCCTGATAGCGCAGGTCTTTGAGTTGCAAAGCGGTCCAGCCGATGATGTTACTCTTACCGAAGCCCGGGGCGTATTGCAACAGCAACGAATAAACATATTTGTTGTTGCAGTAGCTGTCGCGCTCTGCAACAACGCGGTCTATGACATCCTCGGGGGCGTTGAGAGCCATAAGCTCGGCGCGGAGTTTGTCGATATAATAGTTCGGTTCGCGTTCGTGGTCAAGGAACTCTTGAACACGCTCCACAATGCGGTCGCAACCGAACTTCTGCTTGGGGCGGGGCGAGATAAGACGGCCCGATTTGTCCTTGTATTCCTTGTGCGTGCCGTTCTTATCCTTGACCGTCTTATATGTGTAGGCCATGAAGTTGTAATAGAGAATTTCTTTCTCTATCATCTTCTTGGAATACAACGAGCGCATAGCTTCCTCGAAGCGTTCGCGCGGGTCGACGTCTGCCCCGGCTTTGGTGGGCAGAGGCTTGAATACTTCCTCCACGATGGGGCGGAACGAAGAAATTGAGATAAGCCCCTCAGTGAACCCCTTCTTGGCCTCGTCGAAGAACTGGCCCGGATTGCGGAGCACAAAAGTATCGTTGATGTCGGTGGTGACGAGGTGGAGCGACTTCTCGAATGGGCGCAACATTTTGCGGCGCAGGGTCTGCGACACATCGTTACCGTTGGCTATCTTTGAGTATTCCCATACGGCTTCAAGATAATCGGTGACCACCTTGTTGCGACCGTTATTTCTTGCCGTCTGATTGGTGAAATTGCTTTTCAACTCGGCGTAGCCGAGGAAAATGCCATTGACGAAGAAAGAAAGGTCGGGTCGGAAGCCGAAAACTTTCTTGCCGTCATGATGAAATGAGTAAGTCATTTCCTCGACGGCAGAGAAAATATTCTTGTCGAAGTCAAGGTCTTCGCGCAGTTCGGTGCCGCTTCGGTATATGAGTTGCAGCGTTTCGCCCTTGAATTGAATGGTCTGATTCTTATTCAAGAAGATGGCGACATTCGAGCTGGCCTCGATGCGCTGCTTGATTTCGTCCATAATATCGCGGAGCAAAAGCTGCTCATCTCCGGCGTAGTCGGAGCGGCGAAGCAGGTTTTGCCACTGCTTGCGAGAGTTATCTTTCAGAAACTCTTGCAAGTCGGAAGGAATAAAAAGGTCGGGAGTAACGGCGTTATTCTTCACTTCGCGGTAGCCGAGGCCATCGGCACGGCGGCAGAAGAAGTCCATCACATATTCACCTTGTAGTTCAAGTTCTGTCATGGTCAGATTTATATAATGGCACGTTGGCCGGTTACTACTTCATTTATCAAAGAGCGCTTAAGCGCTTTGAGCTTCTCGATTTTCTCGGCTATTTTCGACTCGATAGCCTCAATTTTGTTACATTTATCGTCAATGAAATTGACAATGGCATCTTGTTCTTCCTTGGGAGGAACATGAGAAAATAGGCCGAAGAAGATATAAGCGTATAGTCTTAATCGACTTTCTATTATGCCCTTTGAAAAAGCATAATAGATTTTCTTATAACGGTCGGAACGGAAAAGATAGTGGAAATATCTGGTGTTTATATCACCCAATGGTGCATAAACTCCATAAGCGGGACTTACTATCCCATTGTAATCTGACCGGCCTTGGCTTCCTTTCCAGGCAAGCATGATATTCATTACGATGTCGCCTACAAAACATTTCTTGTAACCTACTAATGATTCTGCCCTTGAAATGTTTTCGCTGTCAACCTTGTCTGCTCGTTTGGCAACACCGTAATATTCGGAAACAGAAAGAAGATCTTCTTCACCTGTGTCCGAAACGCAATCTCTCTCAAAAAATAAATCTTTATTACGTTTAATGGTCCAATGTTCGGGTATGTCGCCTATCCATTTATTACCAGATGGCACCATCTTGACATTGGGATTGAGGCCACGTGTTACGGCTTGGTTTATGATAGAACGGCGCAAGCGGCGATATGCGTCAGCTTTGCGCTCTAAAAGCTCAATCTCCTGTCCTATGCGGCCACACTCCTTGTCAAGATAGTCGGCAATTTTATTTTGAGTTTCCATATCATAATATGGAATGCTTACAGAAGATAAAATTGGCTCTTGAATTGCCGGATAGCTTACACCTTTTGAGACACTGCATATTTGGTTAATCACTTCGGTTGATTTCACGCTGTAAGCGAGAAAACGCGAAGATACGTTATAGTTGGGAGAATAGACTGCAAAACCTGTTGAAGCAATAACATCTTTTGCATCCCAATCAATGTCTGCAATGGCGCGAAGGTATGTGCGAACCGTAGAAACGAGGACATCCCCTTTCTTAACAATGCGGCGAGCACGAGATGGCGCATCCCAAAACGGAATTGGGTTGCCGAGTTCAATGCCGTTTTCAAGAGATACACTACCAATATCAATGTATTGGAACTCATAATCATCAGCAACCGAGTCGCTGAGTGATCGCTGATTGACTTTTGCTACATCTTTAAGTCTCATAAGCCCAGCGATTTTTCGAGGTCAAGTAAATCGCGGTCAATCAAAGCGATTTCAGCTTTGATGTCTTCAACGGGTTCAACGGTCTCAGGAACGTAGAACTCCTTGTTAAAGTTGACTTCTACACCGATGGTGTCTTCGTCAAGTTTCCAAGGTTTGTATATATACTTGCCGAGGAAAGCGTCGATGTCGGCATCGTTCTGCTCGCGGTTGGGATTATAGGGAATAATCTCGGTATCTTTATAGATGATGTCGTCAGCTTTGGCACTAATGGTATGTTTACCGGTCTTCTTATTGTAGCCGAGGCTGACGATGAGTTTGCCGTTGCCGAGATTTTCTACCTGTTTTGTTGCGCGGTTGTATCGTGCAATAAAACCTATTTCTTTGCCCGTGTACCAAATGTAATCTTTGGTAAAGATGGCCGTTTTGGCCTCGGAGCAAAGCGTGATGCGCACATCCTCGGGATAGCCCGAGTCGGGAGCCTCCACCGGCCAAACCCAGTTGCCTTCAAACCCGTACACAGCCTCGATGTTCTTAATCCTTTCGGCCTCCCAGGGATGGCCGAGAGCCTTGCTCAGATAGTTGCCTTTCTCGTCTGGCTCGATTAAGAGGATAACCTGGCTATTGTAGTAGAAATGCCACTTGTCATAGACTTTGGCAATGTCGCAGTCCTCAAAGCGAGTGAGCGCATCGACGATGCGGGCACGCTGCTCGGCGTTGATTTCTTTGCGCTTCTTGCCCTTGTTTTTCTTCAAGGGCTGCCAAAGGTCGGAGGCATTGATGAGAATAACCTTGTCGGCACGTTCGGCTGGTTTATTTTGGTTGAGGATCCACAGATAAGTCACAATGCCGGTGTTGAAGAACTCGTCAGAGGGCATCTGTATGATGGCTTCAACGAGGTCGAGATCAAACAGACGTTTGCGGATGTTGCTCTCGCCGCTTCCGGCATTGCCGCTGAACAGCGACGAGCCGTTGTTTACTTCCACAACAATGCCGCCGTTGGCGTCGAGGTGGTAAGCGTTGTGTTGCAAGAAAAGGAGCTGGCCGTCGCTCACGGCGGGCAGGTATGCGAACTGACCACTCTGGTCGTTCTTAATTTCCTTTTCGTAACCGCTCCAAGGTATGCCGTAGGGAGGGTTTGCAATAACAACGTCGAACTCCATACCCTTGAACGGTAGAGTTGTCAGCGTGTTGCCATACTTGATTGTCGAATTTTCGCGGAAAAGCGACTCAATCTTTGCCAAAGCGTAAAGAGAGTCGTTCCAGTCGCAGCCGTAGGTTGCGATATACTGATAGCCCGACTTTTCGTGTAGGCGGTCAGCCACACCGAAAAGCAGGTTGGCACCGCCGCAGGTGGGGTCATAGATATGAACAAAATCGTCCTTGGATTTTGAAGTCTTGGCGGCGACGATGTCGGCGATGAGCGAAATAATATCTTCGGGGGTGTACTGTTCTCCGGCGGTCTCGGCGGAGATGTCGGCCCACTTGCGCTTGATGTGCTCTTCAAGCGTGGTGATTTCAGAATTGTTGTATTGAGAGAGGTCGATCTGCGCCCACTTCGTGATGTACTGCATCAGAATGCCTTTCTTGCGCAGTTCGGCAATCATGCCATCGAGGTTCAAATACTTTGAATCGTCGGTGCCACGCTAAATACCAAGCAGCTCTTTGAGGTTGGCGTCAAACCCGTCGAGATACTGACGGAAGTCTTGCTCAAAGGTTTTGTCGTTATCGCAAAT
>JBGUUQ010000086.1:0-4157 GCA_045133615.1 Muribaculaceae bacterium
ACAATCGAATCGGTCGAGCTGTCGCAGGACGGGTCAAAGATTTACTTTAAGCGCTCGTACACCGAATGCGTTTTCGTAATGGACGACCCTACCCCCGACACCTATAATGCGTCAACCATTCTCACCGACGAAATTTCGCAAATCGTTGACGGCACCTTTTCCGCCGACCGCGACCTTACCAATTTCAAGCACGGAATCGAAAACAACATACTCATCATCAGCGCTACCGAAAACCACCGCTCGGTGTATGACAAGCTCGATTCGATGCTCTACTATTTCGAGGACGCGACCCTCAACGTGAATTATATAAAAAACGCAACCCTTCACAATTTCACAAAGGATTTGGGCAAATACAACGCCATTTTCATTCACGCTCAGTCCTTTGTCGACAAGAGCGGCAAGACGGTACTCACCCTGAATGAAAAGGCAACCTCCGCCAACATGGTCGGATATTCACACCAGCTCGCAAACGGACAGTCGTCGGTTTGCGGAAATATGATGTCGGACGGGGCAAGTTATACCGTTACAGACACCTTGATTAAGCAGAATTATAAGAAAAGCTCAATGCCCGATTCGCTCATCTATATGAGCGCAGACTCGGGATACGGTCCCGGTAACTCGGCATTTGCAAAGGCATTCAGCGCAGCAGGCGCACAAATCTTTGTCGGTTATTCGAACAAGGTTAGTGCAGCTTATGAATCGGCATGTGTAAAGGATTTCGCCGAATACATTATTTTGGGAAAGACCATTGACGACGCGTACCAATATGTTATAACCAAAAACGGCGAATCCGACAGCGACGAAACGCCTGCTTATTTCGGGTACTACGGAGCAAGTGACTGGTCGCTTTACGGTTGGGAGCTTTTCAGCGGCACAGAGTCAACCCAGATAACCAACGAAGACGAGCTTTTTGACGCCCTCAATTACGCCATGCTTTCGCTTGGCACAAACAGCATCAGCCAATCAATCGATGGTTATCGCGTACTTGACGCCGACAAGGACGGCTCAAATGAGCTGTTTATGATGGCGAAAATGGACGGCGAACTGACAACAAACCTCGCGTTTGATACCTTTAACAATGCACAAATTGCACTCGACACGTCAAAGAGCGAGGACTACGATTTCAGAACGCTGTACGACTCAGCGAATACGCAAATCTATCTGTGTGAACAGTTTACCAATGATAACAGTGCAAAAACGCTCTACACCTGGACGAATATGGGCTGGGACGTCTTTGCCCGATACAGTGACGAAAAGGCAGGAAAGCCGACATTTATTTGGGACGGAAAAAGCATCAGCGAGGCGGCTTTCAACTCCAATTTCCAGAAGGTTTCGCAGGGAGCTCTGCTGAGCAACTGGCGCAGCATGCTCAACCTCTATTACCAGACCGCCGACAGAAATAAGACGGTCACCGACCTTTCCGCTAAGTTTAAGACCATGTCGGGTGTTACCGAGTGGCTGGCTGCCGACTTTGACGGCGACGGCTCGAACGAAGCGGCAATCGTTATTTCGGGATTTGGCAACGAATGGCTAAAAAATGTGGCAATCATGTCGCGTACGGGTAAGGAGTCAATTCTATACACCCAGAATTTCGGCACATTTATCGTTTACATTGACGAAACCGACGTCGGAGTTGTTTTCAGAGTGGCACATCTGGGCGCCGATGCAAAAGATGAAGTAACGCTCGCTGTCGGTGAAACAGGCGGTGTCGACGTCTATTACCCCGACGAGATGAAAACGACAAACATCAAATTTAACGGCGAAGTCACCGACACAACCGGCTTTACCATCGTAGAAAGCTATGATGATTCAGTTTATTCTCTCGAAGGTGTTTGGGAAATCACCGGCATCGATAACGTAAAAATCACCTTCTCCGCAAAGGAAGCAGGCACAGTTTATGCTGAGAATTATTCCTTTGCCACCACTGACTACAAGGAAGGTGTATATAAGCACGAATTTGTCGCTACAAATAATACTGTCGAAATTAAATTAGACGACGGATACCGCACCTTTACCCTTCAGTGGCACGAAAGCGGTGACTTTATCGCAATAACCGACCACGTGACAAAGCTTCAACGAATACTCACACGAATCGATAAATACGACCCGGATAAAGTGCCGTCGCTACCCGATTCGAGCTCATCCGAACCCGAATCAAGCGACACTTCGTCAGAAACCGAATCTCCTGATGAGAGCAGCAGCGAGTTTACAGAATAAAAAATGATATTAAAAAATCCTACACTGATCGGTGTAGGATTTTTTATTTGTGTATTAAATTATACTCTTTCGAACAGCCAGAGCTCGCCGTACATATCCTTGTCGCTTACGACGTATTCGATACCTTCATTGAGCTGCTTTCCGGTGTATTCCTTGCCGGTTAAGCTATCTCTGTAGGTAGCGTTCGCATCGGCTTCGCTGATTTTGAAGTTATAAACGATGTTCTCGCCTCTTGCTCCTTCGTTCTGCAAATGAGTGAGGAGAATACGGTCGGCATAACCTTCGCCCGATTCCTCGGTGGAAACGTAGTAATATGTGCTGATACCCTTTTTATTCTCGAAGGGTGAAACCAAGCGGTAAAGGTCACCGTACTTAATCAGCTGCTCTACCGAGCGGTAGAATTCGATTTGCTTCTTTATCTCGTTCTTTACGTCGTCCTGCATTTTGAGAATGTGGAGCTCGTAGCCAAGCATACCTGCAATAGCAATCTTAAACTTGTAATCAAGCAGGTTCATATAATCGTCCAGAACCATCGGATTTGATACGTGGCAGGACATTACGTATGACGGATATGCAAGAAGTGAGCCGTACTGAATATGCACACGATGACGTGCTGCGGTATTATCACTGGTCCAAATCTGAGTCGAAACGGCCATCATAGCGAGGTCGTAACGTCCACCGCCACCACTGCAGTTTTCGATCATTACGTCGGGATATGTTTCCTTGAACCAGTTAAAGAGGTCATACACACCGAGATAGAAGCGGAAGAGGGCTTCGTCCTGACGGTCGGCAGGGAGATAAGGTGATCCCGGCTCGGAAATGTGACGGTTGAAGTCCCATTTAATGTAGTCGATTGCTACGCCGTCAAAGGTTTTCTTAAACGACTGTTTGAGATATTCGACAACCGCGGGGTTTGCAAAGTCGAGAAGCAACTGCGAACGTGAAAGTGAACGCTCTCTGCCCTCGCAGGAAATACACCAATCGGGATGTGCACGATAAAGATCGCTATCGGGATTGATCATTTCGGGCTCGATCCAAATTCCGAATTTGATGCCCGATTTCTTTACACGGTCGACGAAATCGGCAAGTCCGTTCGGGAAACGGTCGGGGTTAGCATACCAGTCACCGAGACCTGCTCGGTCGTTCAGACGCTTTCCAAACCAGCCGTCGTCCATTACGACCATATCCATACCGTACTTGATGGCTTCGTTACCAAAGTCGATGAGGACATTTTCGTCAATTTCAAAGTAGCAAGCTTCCCAGGTATTGAGTACAACCGGGCGCTGCTTAAACGGATCGCGCGGAACGATAGCATCGCGAACAAACTTATGCATATTGCGTGACATTCTGCCGAGGCCGTCGGCGGAATAGGTCATGATTGCTTCGGGTGAAGAAAAGCTTTCGCCCGATTCGAGCTTGTATCCGAAATTTTCTTCGCCAAGGCCAATTAAAACACGGGTTGCGCCATTCGGGTCAACCTCGACCTCGTCAAGAAAGTTTCCGCTGAAAACAAAGTTGAATGCGTAAACGTCGCCTTCGGTTTCGTTAGCATTCTTTGACACGAGGGCCATAAAGGGATTAAACTGATGGCTCGATGCACCTCTGCGGCTCATGATACGCTGATTGCCTATCATTACGGGTGTACGCTGAACGTTGCGTTCCTCCATGTGTGCGCCGTAAAGAGAAATCATATCAAAATCGTGATGAGGCAAATCAAGACAGATGCTCATTGCCTTTTCGATTTTTACGCTTTCGGTGCCGTTGTTTTCGAGAGTGAAGTAGCGCGAAATAATATCGTGCTTCGGGAAAACGGTATAGAAAAGATTGAGCTTACATCCGGTTAAATTATCAACCATGTGGATAATAAGGGTTTCTGTTCCCTCCTGGGCTCTGGCGCAGGGAATTCCCTTTATAGTTTCGCGTCCGGTGATAATTTCGTA
>JBGUUQ010000087.1:0-74326 GCA_045133615.1 Muribaculaceae bacterium
CGACCTTTTCAAGAATTTAGATTTTCAAAAACTGAAAACAACATTTTTTAACATATACCATAACTATCTGATTTAATGATGGTTCAAACTGTGTAAGTGTTTTCAGTGATGCTCGTCGAGAAAAAGAATTCCGTTGTGAGCCAGCGAAATCTCACCCGGCATCGGATTGCTGCCGCCCCCCACGAGCGCTACCGGCGAAATCGTATGATGAGGAGCCCTAAACGGTCTCTGTGTCATAAGCATCGAACCCCGCTTCAACTTTCCCGCCACTGAATGTATTTTCGTCGTCTCAAGGGCTTCCTGAAGAGTCAGCGGAGGCAATATCGACGGCAAACGTTTCGCCATCATCGACTTTCCGGAGCCGGGAGCACCAACAAGAAGAATATTGTGTCCGCCGGCACAAGCCACTTCAAACGCTCGCTTCACATTCTCCTGACCCTTTACATCAGCAAAATCCAAGTCCCATTCATCCACCGCACAGGCAAACTCTTCGCGAGTGTTCACCACCGTCGGGCGCATCATATAATTACCATTGAAGAATGCCGCCACCTGAGCCAGATTATCCACTCCATACACATCGAGGTTATTCACCACCGCAGCTTCAGTCACATTGGCTCGCGGCACTATCATCCCTTTAAATCCGAGTTCTCTGGCTTTAATGGCCATCGGGAGCACTCCTTTAATCGGAAGCACAGAGCCGTCAAGCGACAATTCGCCCATTATCATATATCCGTCGAGACTGTCGGCTGTAACTTTTCCGTCCGCGGCAAGAATACCGATTGCTATCGGCAAGTCATACGCCGCACCCTCCTTTTTCACATCGGCAGGCGACATGTTTATCACCACACGTCGTCGCGGATATTCAAAACTCGACTGCTTCAACGCCGACTGCACTCGCTCGTGACTCTCTTTTACCGCTGTATCCGGCAATCCGACTATACAATACGATATGCCATTTTCAACACTCACCTCGATAGTGACCAATATGGCATCTATTCCATGAACGGCTGCTCCGTAAGTTTTGATAAGCATAGCGATTGTCTCTGACTTATACGTTACTTTCCTAATTTCGATTTAATCACATTCTCGGCTCCGCCAAATGCAGAACCGCGATATAGTTGCATACCGGTCGAATCCACCACAATAAAATAAGGCGTGCGGGGAACCGACAAATATTCAATCGACTTATTGACCACGTCGCCTACCGCCCAACATTCATCCCACGACACCGAGCCTCGGCTTCTCATGCCGTGCCATGCCGACGAATCGGAAGCAAACGCAATATCCACTATATGCAATCGTTTTTGGGAATAGTCCTCTGTCAACCGACGAAGTTTCGGCACTATCGTATCGCGACCGTCACGCGCCATAAAACATAGCAATCCGTACGATTGGCGAGATGGGAAAAAAGTAACCGTCGAATCTTCTCCCGCATACAATCGCAATGGCAATACGCGACGCGACATCATCTCAGCATCCAAGCCTCCTGTCATCTGGCGATATGATGCCACAAGAGCATCCGGACGCGCTTTAGGCTCTATCATGTTATACAACGAATCGGCCATCGCCTCATCTGCGGCTGCATCATAATTTGTTATCATCAACAGCGTCGAAACCACATTATCTCGATGCGACATCACATATCGGGCTATCGCATCATTTGCTGCCATCGGATTTTTTGCAGCTAATACATCTTGGTTTTCCCGAAGAAATTTCGCCCACTCCTTACTTGGTGAATTTCCCGACACCTCTGCATCATAAGGATTGTCAATACTCCACTCCCCTTCTATCGCATCGCCGTTTTTCGCATAAACACATCCGATAAGATTGCGGCTCGACGTGAATATCTCCACCACCGTAGGTTGCGAAGCGCTACCTTCATAACGAAACTTGCCATCTACGGCCACCGTGACATCATTGATAACCTTACCGTTAGCCACATATCCTATGCGCAGATTTTGGGTTCCGACACCATTCACAACACCTGCTATCGTAAATGCCTCATCATTGCCACATCCGGTCATCAAAAATCCGGCCATCAGCGATATTATTAACGTTATTTTCTTCAAAATCATTGGTATTTCATGTTTTTGTAGCCTTGCGGCATCTATATTACTGCGAAAATACGCAAAATTTATGAATATTCGACGAATATCCCTAAAAAAGAGCATTGTCATTATCCCTCCATTTCAAGAGTCAAAATCGGGTAAGGTTTACCGGCATAGTCCTCCGGAAGTCTCCCGGAGATTTTAAACCCTTTAGAGAGATAAAAGCCAAGTGCTCGCGAATTTTGCTCGTTTACGTCAACGCGAGTCATTCCCTTCCGATTCGTGGCAAAATCAAGGAGTGTCGAGCCTATTTTATGCCCCTGAAAATCCGGGTCAACAAAAAGCATTTCAATCATATCGCTCAAACCGATAAATCCCGCAATACGCATCTCGTCAACCATTCCCCATAGTTCTACGTTTGGAAAATATTGCGAGGCAAGCCGACTCTTATAGAACTCAAAATCCTCCTCTCGAAGAAAATCATGGCTGCTCCTTACCGACCGCTCCCAAAGAGCGACCAATACATCATAATCATCTACCGATAGTTGTCGTATTTCCATTTTACAAAAATAATCAAATTCACACGCCTCATGACGATTGGACGACATAATTTAAAAATTTTCCGATTTATCGGACACAAATACGACATTTTCGCCAATCGGTATTGATAGGATAATTCGTAACTTTGTGTTCTGAAATATATGAAAAAGACCCTCCTACATATCCTGATACTAACACTTCTGCTCGCTCCCACAGCGATGCAGGCTCAGATTGTAGCCACCAACACCAAAGTCGATACCGACAGTGTCCGAAAAGCATTCGACGACGGTCCATATTTCACCCTCTACAAAGACAACTATTTTGTATTCGGTCCCCCTATCGGGCAGTCGATTTCCAAAAACAATACCAACGTAAAATTTCAGATTTCCATTGCTCAACGTCTCACCAAGAGTACTCTGCCTTGGAACACATATCTTTACCTGTTTTACTCCCAAAAATGTTTTTGGAACGTACTCGAAGAGTCTCTCCCTATGACCGACCTTAACTTCAACCCGGGTATCGGTCTTGCGAAACCGCTTTTCGTAAAAGACCGTTTTATCGGCAAATTTATGATGCTTCTTGAGCATGAAAGCAATGGTAAAGACGGGCTCAACTCACGCTCTTGGAATAAAATCTCATTCGGAGCCAGCGTAATGGTCGACCCCAACTTCATCATCCATGGCAAAGTGTGGATTCCGATAATTGATGGCGAAAACAACAAAGACATCCTCGACTATTGCGGTATCTACCAGACAGGAATATCGTTCACCACCTCAAACAAGCGATTTGGAGCCTCTGTGCTGCTCGTAAAACGCCGCGGTTGGGAACTCAACTACAATACCACTGTAGAACTCAACTACCGCCTTTTCAAAGGCGAAAACCAATACATGTTTTTGCAATATTACAACGGCTACGGCGAAGGATTGCTCGAATACAACAAATTTCACTCCCAACTACGACTTGGCATAGTCATCAAACCTCGCCTTTTCAGCGAATATTAGAACCGTTATCATTTCCCTTTTCCCTCCGTTCCACCTGACGCAGATTGCGCTGCAATCCGGTCAATTTTGTACGCCTGATTGCCGAGTGACGAAATATTCGTGAAAATTCCTCCGGAGTCATTCGCTTTATATCCTCTGCGCTTAGCGCAAGCAACTCTTCCGAAGGCATAAATTCCTCTATTTCGGTAGGTGTTGCTGTGCGATTATGCGGACACACCGACTGACACTCATCGCAGCCATACAATCGATTTCCTATCGACAAGCCTTCAGGAAATTCGCCTCGATACTCAATTGTCAGATACGACAGACAGCGACGAGCATCCACTGTACCATCGCCGCACAATGCTCCTCCGGGACATGCGGTTATACAAGCGCCACAGCCGGCACATTCGTCACGACACGCCTCTGTTGGCTCAAAATGCACAGTGGTCAATATCGTTCCGATAAAGAAATAAGAACCTCGTCCGGGCACAATCAACAATCCGTTACGCCCTATAAATCCTACTCCCGACTTAACAGCCCAATACCGCTCTCGCAATGGAGCCGTATCGACACATACGCGTGTCTCTCCTCCCCACGTTTCACGAATATACGCTGCGACATTCTCCAAACGTTCTTTCACCGCCTCATGATAGTCTTTCCCCAAAGCATACGCTGCTATTTGAAGCATATCCTTATTCCGACGTTTTGGGGGATAATAATTAAATGCCGCGACAATAACCGACCTTGCTCCGTCAAGCAGCAACCGCGGATCGGAACGCACTTCGTCATACTTTTCAAGATATTTCATCTCCCCGTGTCGACCATCGGCAAGCCACCTATGATAACGCTCCACCGCATCATAGTCAACCGCACAAGCATCCGTAACTCCGAGCGCTGTCACTCCGAAGCCCGTAGCAACCTCTGCTATTGACTCTCTACATGGGGATGGTCTCGAACTCATATCCCTGCTCTTTTAGCCAAGAAATCGCACGAGGAAGCGTCGCCTTCATATTTTTTTCTGCCTTCAGCGAGTCGTGAAACACGATAATCGACCCATTGCGGGCATATCGTTTCACATTGGCAAAAACCTCATCAGGAGTAAGCTTTTTGCTGTAATCGCGCGTCACAAGGTCATACATCACAATATTGTAATGATGCTTGATTACTCTCGCTTGCGACCATCGTAAAAGCCCGTGAGGCGGACGAAACAACGGACTGTCTATAAGTTCATCCGCTTCGGTAATATTACGCAAATAGCGACGTGATTGAACCTTAAATCCCTGAAGGTGATTCATCGTATGATTACCGTAGCTATGTCCTCTACGTTTCACCTCTTCAAGCAATTGTGGATTGCGGCGCACATTGTCTCCCACCATAAAAAAAGTAGCCTTGACTTGCTCCGAATCGAGCAAGTCAAGAACCCATGGGGTGACTTCGGGAATAGGCCCGTCATCAAATGTCAGATACACCACACGCCGCTTTTTGCGCTTTATACGCCATATCGCCTCCGGAAACAAAAGGCGGTAAAGCAACGGTGGTTGTTCGATAAACATATTTTTCTTTTTTTTATCCGATTACTGTTGACCAAGATATGGGGCAAAATTGATACCGGTCTCTTGGAGCTCTCCGAGCAGCGTTTCAGCATCACCGCCGCCATCGGCATAAAGTTGTATCAATGAGATGAAATAAGTGTCATTGATATAGCGGTCGGTACGTTGAAGTGTCATATATTTTCCGGGCGACAGGCTCTGGAAATAACGCACATATTGCCCGAAATGGCGTATTTCATCTCCGATGATTTTGAGAGCCTTCTCTTTATCCGAATCCTCTCCTGTCACATCGTAAAGGCGCAAATACAATTCGCCGATATTTTCACCTATTTGCACCGAATATGGCGATGCGTAAGCCGGTAATTTTTCCACAATTAAATCAAGCACTGTGCGGGCTCGGTTATAGCGGTCTTTAGCATATTCCAATGCCTCATCCTTATTTACCGCCGCTGAATCGGCAAGCACCTCTGCCATCACACCCTCATTGTAAAGTTGAGTGGCAAGATCAAGCATCGTACTGCGAGTGGTGGTGACCATACGGCGCACTGTTTCATCGAGATAAATATCATCAGCGCTCGCAGCCTTATCGATACCGCCCCAACGGAACTTATTGACCACATTATCATACATCTTATCCGTATTGACAGCAATGGTATAGCCGTCGTAATCCGCAGATTTTACAGGCGATACCTCGTAAGCCATACCGGTATTGCGCAAATAGGGCGACAAACCAAGATAATACGAATCGGGAACAGTCATTGCGAAATAGAACGGACGAGTCCACCCGTTTGTGGCATTTGTCGCAATCATATCGAGCGAAATCAACTTACTCAACGACATTCCGCCTTCTGAAGCCGTTGCTGCGTCATTATTCATATTCACATCGATATACTCCTCTATCGCTGCTGCTTCATCCTCGGTAACGCGCCCGGTCTTCACCACGGCATCCTTGTCTACGGGGATATACATATTGGGATAACGGAATTCCGGAAGACCCCAATCATTTTTGGTCGCGTCATCGGAATAGTTCCATTTCAATGCAGCGAGAACATTCACTTTAGTGGTATCAGGACTGAGGAAGTAATTGAATTGGCGACGGTCGTGAGCATAGTCTTTCGGAGTCGCAAGCATCGCTATCGGCTCTGAATTATACGACGGATGACGCATCTGATTCACATACCAATCGGTCGTGAGATACGACAGATTGACTACGCGCACATCCGTACGATAACCCTCTACCTCCTGTGCATACCACAATGGGAATGTATCGTTATCTCCGTTAGTAAATATCACCGCGTTTTCATCAAGACTCGACAGATAATTCATGCCGAAATCACGAGCCGCATAACGTCTGGAACGGTCATGGTCGTCCCAGGTCTGCGACACCATTTGAATCGGCACCACAATACCGAGCACACATGCCACAATGGCTGCGATGCGGCCATGGCGGTCATCAGCCTCTTCGTAGACCGGAAGCTCTTTATCGCGCTTTTTACGCATAGCCATCACCACAAGTCGCCACAATCCGGCCACTCCCATGCCTATCCAGATGGCAAACGCATAGAATGAACCGGCAAACGCATAGTCGCGTTCACGCGGTTGTGTAGGAGTCTGATTGAGGTAAAGTACGATGGCGATACCTGTCATAAAGAACAAGAAGAATACCACCCAGAACTGCTCTATACCGCGTTTTGATGTGAATGCCTGCCACAACAAACCGATGATACCGAGCAACAAAGGCATTAGGAAAAACACGTTATGCCCCTTATTTCCTGCGCCTAAATCATCGGGAAGCAGCGATTGATTTCCCAAACGCGGCGTATCGATAAACGGAATACCGGAAATCCAGTTTCCATGATTTACCTCGCCATTCCCTTGAATATCGTTTTGACGACCGGCAAAGTTCCACATAAAGTAACGCCAATACATGTGATTGAGCTGATATGTGAAAAGGAAGCGTAGATTTTCGGCAAAAGTAGGCTTCACCTTCCAATCCTTCTGCAATGGTTCGCCATTTTCATCCACATAGACGGTTGCATACACCTTTTCTCCGGTCATACCGGTCCAATCTTTGTATGCCTCGGCATGCTTTCCGCTATACATTCGCGGGAAAAGCATATTGAGTTCGGGGGTCATTTTATACGAATCGCTCGTTCCGATGGCCTCATATCTATCCGGTTCGTCGGGCGACGTTTTCACGGCTTTGCCATACAAAGTCTTACCCTCTTCAACTATCGCTTTCGGTCGACCGGTTGCATCCACTTCATACAGAATGCTTGAATTCATCGTACTGCCGTAGAACAACGGGCGCTCGCCATATTGTTCTCGGTTAAGATACGAACTGAGGGAGAACACATTATCCGGACCATTCTGATTCATCGGAGGATTTGCCGACGAACGTATCAAAAGCAACGCATACGACGAATACCCGATGAATATCACCAATATGCTGAGAGCAGTGATACTAAGTATGCGCACGGGCAACTGTTTTCTACTGAAAAGGAAATATATCAACCCGACGATAATCAGTGTAGGAATAACCCAACCATTACCGATAAACGGGATTCCTGATACAACGATTGCAAGCAAAAACGACACCTTTATTCGCTGTTCATTCTTATTTCGATAAAGCTCTGCAATACTCCAAATGAATATTCCGGTTGCCAATATAAAATAGATAAGAACGCCCATATTGAAGCTCATGCCAAGTGTATTGACACAGAACAACTCCATCCATCCGGCCACTTCGATAAATCCGGGCACAAGACCATACAGAATCAATGCGACAATAACAAACGAAACGCCGAGTGCCACCAACGAACCGTTGGCACTCGTGTTCTTATACTTTTTGTAGTAAAACACCAATACTATTGCCGGAATACACAACAGATTAAGCAAATGCACCGCAATGGAAATTCCTATCACATAGGCAATTAATATCAGATAACGATCGCTGTGCGGTTGGTCGGCGCGATTCTCCCATTTGAGAATCAGCCAAAATACGAGAGCCGTACAGAATGATGAAAACGCATACACCTCCCCCTCTACTGCTGAGAACCAGAAAGTATCACTCCATGTATATGCAAGCGAACCGACAAGTCCGGAACCGAATATAACCGCCATTCTGGTCAACGAAATCTCTTCGGCATCATCGCGAACAATCAATCGGCGCACAAGATGGGTTATCGTCCAAAACAGCAGCAAGATAGTCCCGGCGCTAAGCAATGCCGACATCGAGTTGACGGCAATCGCCACTTGCGATGGATCTGTCGTGAAATTCACAAAAAATCTCGCGGCAAGCATAAATATAGGGTTGCCCGGCGGGTGACCAACTTCCAATTTATAACCTTGTGAGATAAATTCGGGACAATCCCAGAAGCTCGCTGTTGGCTCAAGTGTGAGCAGATAAGTGATGGCTGATATTATAAAGACAAACCATCCGAGCGAATTGTTGATTATGTTATACTTTTTCATCCGATTTACATATAAGGGCACAATACCCCAATAAATTAGCGACAAAGATAGTACAACTCCCCCTCTCTACAAAATAAAAACGCTTAACCCGTCTAAAAATTCCTGAAAATCCACCACAGAATCAATACGGCAGCCGATGTCCAAATCACCGCAGCCGAATTGACCAAACGATAAAAATGTGGAGCACGAGTACGTCTGAATTCCGCCACAATCAACACGACTATAAGCGGAATAAACACTACAAGCATCGCATTAAAATGCCATGCCGACACTATATCACCATGTAATAACGCATGAATAGCCCTTTGAGAGCCACATCCCGGACATTGATAGCCGATTGCCACAAGAAACGGGCAGCGGGGAAACAGATTGTCGCTTGGGTCAAAATAAAAATAGACACACATAGCGACCAACACAGCCGCGACTGCTAATACGACCTTATCTCGCTTGGTAAGTTTCACAGAAGCGCTATCTGAAACGGAATAGATATAAGTCCGGCCACAACGGCTATTATAAGCCACATTGCCGCACGATCTGACGAACGCTTCGCCCCTTCATAGTCCCCTTGATTATATTTCGTAGTCACTTGTCCGGCATAGATTATTGCGGGAACACCAAAAGGAATACAGCACAATATGGTTGCAATTATAGCCCAAGCCATATAGGTTGACGGACATGGTGGGAGTGGCTTCGGTTCATCGAGTCGTGGCGTTTCCGATACTCCTGTAGCATAACGCGCCCATGCCGCTCCCGCAGCAAAATAAGATGAAAATTCAGGCAATGTACCCGCTGCAACCCATTGAGCGAGATCTTCTCGCCAAACAATCGTCTCTGCGGTCAATCCGCATGCTTTAAGTTGTTCTTCCGACAAAGGTCCAACCTTCACATCGTTTACAATTGCCCAATAATTCATATCTCAAGTTTTTCTTTTGCTATTATTCAAATCGCCAAGTAATCACACCGGTCTGTGTTGCCGGACCATCGAGCGAAACCGAAAATTGCGATTCACGCGATGCCGCAATACAACTATTGCGAACCGACATATTCGCCGCTGCGGGTCCTTCTCCCCCCACATAAGTAGGAGTTCCGATTACTTTACCCTGCTTATTAACCACAACCTTTATGCGAATCGTTCCCGACAGCGCACTCGACGGGCGCCCCCAATGATCCACTGTGCGACCTTTCAGGTTATGTCCGGGAGCACCTTTCACGGCTCCGGTTGTTGCATTTCCATCCGTCTGTCCGGCTTTTCCGTTTCCGGAACCGCTACCGCCGAATTTCACTCGATTATTGATTTTTTCGGCAGTTTCCTTCTCTTTTTTTGCTTTTTCCTGTGCAGCAAGTTCCTCTTTGGTCGGACCGGTCTTCTCCGGCTTTTCTTTCTCTTTCACCTTTGCCGGCGATTCCTGCTTGGATGTCACCAACGGTGCAGGTTCTCCAATAGTGCCCTCATCGACCATATCGGTTGCCTCCGAGGCGGCATCAGTAACAGATTCCTTTGGTGCCGGCTCATCGCTGACCGTAACCGACGGATCCGGAATATCGCCAAGCATCACATATTCACCCCCGAAGACAATCTCGCTATCATCGACCGGAGGCCATTCGCGAGTCTCCGTAGGATCATACTGCAAGCACGCGAAAAGCAGCACCATCAACACAATGATGTGAAACAGCACCGTTCCCGCAATGGCAATTATTCGATCTTTTTTATTAGAGTCCATCGGCAGTTTTTACAGTAGATGTGGCTGTAGGTCTGGTGGCAAGCACCATTTTGAGATTATTCCGGGCACCGATATCGAGCACCTCGACTATTTTTCCATAAGGCACCTCTTCATCGGCATATATCGCGATAAAACTTTCCGGAGCCGACTCTTGAGTCATTCTCAAAAATGTCAGCAAAGCATCAGCGGCAATCGGCTGCGGCTCCTCATCCCCGAAAGAGGCATAGAGTCGCTGCTCCTTGTCGATATAGACACGTGTACCCGGCTTCACTGCCGTCTGTTCCGAACTCTGAGGCAAATTGACCTCCAAAGCCGTGGGAAACACAAACGTAGATGTCACCATAAAGAAGATAAGCAGCAAAAAGATTACGTCGGTCATCGACGCCATCGAAAACATTGCCACCATATCATGTTGTCGTTTAAGAGCCATAATCAAGAAATTTTTGGCAACGAAATCTGACCGCAATAATTAGTCGGCCGGCTCGTTGAGAAGATCCATAAATTCCATTGTCTTACCCTCAAGGAGTTTCATAACGCCATTGATACGCGAAACCAAATAATTATAGGCAAACAACGCAATGATACCGACTACCAAACCGGCCACCGTAGTCACCAATGCCTCATAAATACCGCCGGCAAGCACTCCGATATTGGCTGCACTCCCTGCACTGGCAAGAGCGTAGAATGCCTCGACCATACCCACTACCGTTCCCAAAAATCCAAGCATTGGAGCTCCGGAAGCCGTCGTAGCAAGCCACGGAAGACCTTTGCCCAAACGTGCGATTTCAAGATTTCCGGTATTTTCGATAGCTACAAGCACATCATTCATCGGGCGACCAATGCGACTGATTCCTTTCATAATCAGTCGAGCGTATGGCGACTCGGTTTTCTTGCAAAGATTCATAGCACTCTCGATTTCCCCTTCATGGATATAATCCTTTATGCGACGCATGAATGTAGGATCCTCTTGGTCTGCTTTACGAAGCACAAGAAATCGCTCTATGAACACGTAGATACATACAAGCGAGAGCAATGCCAACGGCACCATAATGAATCCGCCTTTAAGACAGAGATCCCAAATCGAAAGTTCTTCCACTACCGGGGCTGCCTCTTCCATTGCCGTAGCGACTACGGTGGAATCTGCAACAGCGGTCATCGTATCAGCCAACGCAGTAGGTATTGCGGCTAAAATCATATTAAGCATAATTTTTATCGGGTATTTTAGATTGTTTTTATTGTAGACATTCTTTATAACGCTTGATAGTCTCTTGCAATCCCAAATAAAGAGCATCGGATATAAGCGAATGACCGATTGACACCTCATTGAGATAAGGCAACTGCTCATAAAAATACTTAAGATTTTCAAGACTCAGGTCGTGCCCGGCATTCACGCCAAGGCCCACCTTATGTGCTGCCGTACTTGCCTCCACAAACGGAGCCACAGCCTCTTCCGGAGAGGTAGGATACATATCGGCATACGGCTTTGTATAAAGTTCCACACGATCGGCTCCGGTTTTTGCAGCAAGTTTGATGTTTTCAACATCCGTGCCGACAAATATCGACGAACGAATACCCGCTTCTCGGAGCGCGTCCACTATTCCGGTTAAAAATTCCAGATTGGCTGCCACATCCCATCCAGCATCGGAAGTTAGAGCATCGGGAGCATCCGGCACCAACGTCACTTGCGCCGGTTTCACTTTCAGCACAAGATCCATAAATTCAGGTGAAGGATAACCCTCGATATTGAATTCCGTCTTGACCAACGGGCGCAACTGAAACACATCGGCGTAACGGATATGGCGTTCATCGGGACGAGGATGAACAGTGATACCGTTCGCGCCAAACTGTTCACAATCCATTGCCACCTGTTGTACGTTGGGTACATTTTCACCGCGAGCGTTGCGCAATGTGGCAACTTTGTTGATATTTACACTTAAATTTGTCATCTTTTTACCTAAGAAATCAATTTGTTGCTGTAAACGTTGATAATTATGGATATATGGAGTTTTTTTACTACATTTGTCCTCTTATCGACTGCAAAAGTAATAAGAACTGACTAAAAATCGAAACGTTTTGACCGCAAAAGATATAATATCGCCCAAATTATTGGCTTTACCGCCTGCCGCCGTGACACTGCAAGTCCCGTCGGTAGCGGCATCGACGCCATTGTCGCTCATCCTTCGGAAAGTTAGCGACAACGCTTCCATGCTGCGAGTGGTCGATGATTATACCGGTGAGACCATCGGAACAATCGATGCAACCGCCATTGCTGGAGCTGCTGCTCGTCTGTTTCCTGCCGTCGACGAATCGAGTGAACTCATCGTAGAATGTGCCCGACACGACTACAGCGCATCTGCCATAGCTCGTGCCGTTGAAGATTGCAATGCGCATATCCTCAACCTCAACGTGACGGACGACAATCGCCTCGACAATCGAATCACCGTCGCACTGCGAATAAATCATTCACAAGGCGAAGCGGTGGCTCGCTCTCTCGCCCGCTATGGCTACGACGTAATCGCAATCATCGGCAATGACGACCCTTTGTCTGATGTCACAAAAGAGCGAATAAACGAACTTATCCACTATCTGGAATTATGAGAATTGCCATCTTCGGAAATAGCTATCAGGAAGCACATCTGGACGCTCTGACACGTTTTTTCGAGCGAATGACCGATTTCAACGTGTGGCTCATGATGGAAGTATCATTCTACGATTACCTATGTCGCGTACTTCCTTCGCCTCCCCGCGTTCACGACATCATTCGCGACAACAACTTCTCGGCAGCATTGGCGCTCAGCTTCGGCGGCGACGGCACATTCTTGCACACCGCACAGTGGGTCGGAGCGAAGCAGATTCCCATTCTCGGCATCAACACCGGACACCTCGGCTACCTTGCCGATGCACGTCTCGATGAGATCGACGCTCTTATATCCGACCTCATTGCCGAACGTTTCAAGATAGAAAACCGTGCCCTCATCGAAGCGCGATGCGTCGAAGAGACAATTGCCACTTGGCCATATGCGCTCAACGAGATTGCCATTCTCAAGCAAGATACCGCGTCGATGATTTCTATCAACACCACCATCACAGGCACAGAGCTGACCACCTATGTGGCCGACGGCCTCATCGTCTCCACCCCCACCGGCTCCACCGGCTACAACCTGTCGATTGGAGGTCCCATCATCGAACCCACTGCACCATGTTGGGTCATCTCCCCCATCGCAGCCCATTCCCTTACGATGCGACCTTTAGTAGTGAGCAACGATCGCATTCTGTCCCTCACCACCCACTCTCGCTCGTCAGAATATCGACTCAGCGTCGACGGCCGTTCCGTATCCCTTCCGCAAGGGTCTACCGTCATCCTCAGTCAAGCACCGTTCTGCATCCGCGTCGTGCAACGCCTCGACCACCATTTTACCGATACCCTCCGTACAAAATTGCTGTGGGGCATCGACAAACGATAATGCGCAATAATGCTTCTCTCCGGACAAGAATTTAACTATCCCGACATCGGTTTGGTGCGCATCACCGTGCGGCGCAACTCTCACTCCATCACAATGCGATGGAACAAAAACCACCTGCAAGTCAACGTACCTACATCCGCAACCGACAAAGACATCCTCAAAGCCCTCGACCACTTCAAATCGCGGTTAATAGCACAAAAAACCGAATTGCGCTATTACGAAGGGCAAACGCTTCAATTCTACAGCCTCTCGATAGCCATCGGACGCCAACACATCTATCCCGACCGCATAATAGCTCAATATCGCAACAATCAAGCCACTGTTATGCTCGGCGATTCATGGGACTTCGATTCCGACAACGCAACCGAAGCTATCAGCAACTTCATCTGCAAAATCGCCCGTCGGGCAGCGCATATCGACCTCATCCCCCGCGGACGCGAACTCGCCGACCGATTCAACCTCCGGCCGACCGATTGGGAAATCGGTACCGGACATCGTAAACTCGGACACTGCACCGCCACAAAAGTCATCTCTTTAAGCTACGTTGTCTTATTCCTCCCCCCGCACCTCCGCGACTACATCATCTGCCACGAATTGGCTCACTTGACAGAAATGAACCATAGTAAAAAATTTCACGTCCTCTGCAACGAATATTGCAAAGGACGCGAAAAAGAGTTGATAGCCGAGTTGCGTCGATTCAACTGGCCTGTACTGATGTGATTCCTAATCAGAAAAATTTCACCTGCTCGCCAAGTATATCACTAAGCAGATTATTGGCAAGACGACTTGCTCCGATACGGAAATATTCATTGGTCAACCATTGTTCACCAAGCACCTCTTTTACGATTGTATAATACTTGACCGCATCTTCCGTTGTCGATACGCCACCCGAAGCCTTAAAGCCGACCATCGTTCCGGTCTTTTCGTGGTATTCCTTGATGCACTGACACATCACATATGCAGCCTCAAGAGTTGCGCCGTCATACCCTTTGCCGGTCGATGTCTTCAAGAAATCGGCGCCTGAATATAGCGACAACACCGAAGCCTTCTTTATGTTTTCAGCGGTCTTGAGAGCACCGGTTTCGAGAATCACTTTCAACCGCGCATCACGGCACGAATGTTTTATCTCTTGGATTTCGTCGCAAAGTTCTTCATAATCCTCATCAAGAAACAATCCGAGGTTCAACACAATGTCGATTTCGTCCGCTCCACCCTCTACGGCAAGAGCCGTTTCGGCAATCTTTACTTCAGGGTATGTCTGCGACGAGGGAAATCCGCCCGAAACACAAGCAATATCCACCTTCGACACCTCAAGGACAGAACGCACCACAGGCGCAAAGCAAGGATACACGCATATAGCAGCCACATTCGGCAATTCGGGATGCTCTTCATCAAATGCATTCACACGCTCCGTAAATGCAGCCACCGACTGCTGAGAATCGGTTGCATTCAGCGTCGTAAGGTCTATCGTATTAAACAAGAATTTATACACATCCTGTGTATTATTCTCCTCATAGTGTTCCGCAATTATCTTCTCCACTGCGGCTTTCACCTTGGCATCATCTCCCGACACTTGACTGCCGGCTATCGTATCATGATACTTGTCACTCATAGTTTATGTCTGTTTTATTGTTAGTTTTTCGCAAATATAACGTTTTATTCGGGATTTTCCGGTTGTAATTTCGGATTATTTTTGTGACGACAAGCGTCTCTGCGCGTCTTCTTCTCAATATTTCGAGCAAGAGCCTCGGTCAAGTCCACTCCGGTCTGATTGGCAATCGCAAGTGTCACCCACAGCAAATCGGCAAGTTCGTCCGACAGATCGCCGGACTCTCCCTCTTTAAACGATTGGTCGCCATACCGACGAGCCATAATGCGAGCCACCTCGCCCACCTCCTCTGTAAGCACTGCCATATTGGTCAACGGCGAGAAATAGCGCACTCCGATGGTTGTTATCCACCGGTCCACGGCTTCTTGGGCCTGACGAAGCGTAATATCATTATCCATAATCATTCCTTCAATCGTGAATCTATAACTATCGTGACCGGACCATCGTTGATCAAAGCCACTTTCATATCCGCACCAAACACCCCTTTTGCCACCGGCATGCCGAGAGCGTCCGACACCATATCACAATATGCCTCATAGAGCGGAACAGCCACATCATGACCTGCAGCACGAATATACGACGGTCTGTTCCCCTTTCGGGTTGATGCTGTCAAAGTAAATTGACTTACGGCAAGCACCTCACCACCCACATCCGCCACCGAGCGATTCATCACATCGGCATCGTCAGGAAAAATCCGCATCGCCACAGTCTTTGCGGCAAGCCATCGAGCATCATCGAGCGTATCGCCATGTTCTACCCCTACAAGCACCATCAGCCCACACCCGATTGAGCTATACTGCACTCCATCTATCGTAACCGATGCTTCCGACACTCTTTGTATCACTAATCGCATAATTCTTTATTTTTATTTCTGATTATTGTCTACCCCATGAAGGGCGTTATAGATAATGGCAGCCCGTGATTGCCCTGCCACTTCCGATATTTGTTCTTGAGATGCTTCTTTAAGCCTTTTCACACTCTTAAACCGCTGAAGCAGAGCTATTTGCGTCTTTTCTCCAACGCCTTTTATATCATCTAACTCGCTGACAGTCTGCGACTTACTCCGTCGATTACGATGATGCGTAATTCCAAATCTGTGAGCCTCATCGCGCAGATGCTGCACAACTCGCAACGATTCCGAGTTTTTATCAATATAAAGCGGCACACTATCACCGGGAAAATAAATTTCCTCCAATCGCTTTGCAATACCAACAACGGCTATCACCCCACGCAGCCCCATTTCATCAAGAGCCTCTACAGCCGAACTTAATTGACCTTTTCCGCCATCGACCACTATGAGCTGGGGCAACCCCTGCCCCTCCTCCATCAGCCTTGTATAGCGACGAGTCAGTACCTCCTTCATTGAAGCGAAATCGTTAGGTCCCTCCACTGTTTTGATATTGAAATGGCGATAGTCTCGCTTCGACGGTTTCGCGTTACGAAACACCACGCACGAAGCAACCGGATTAGTCCCTTGAATATTCGAATTGTCGAAACACTCTATATGACGAGGCAATTCCGAAAGGCGAAAATCAGCCTTCATTCGCTCCAATATTCGTTCCATTCTCTCCTCGGGATTGCGCTTCTCCATTCGTTTCAACGCATCGACTTTGTGCTGTCGGGCATTGCGGGTCGACACATCAAGCAACTTCTTTTTGTCTCCACGTTGAGGAACGGTGAATTCAACTCTCGAAAATTCCACATCGGGAATCATCGGGACTATCACTTCACGATACGTCACACCAAGCTGTCGAGCTACCTCACCCATGGCATACCCCAAAATTTCCGTCTGCGGTTCGTCCAGACGACGTTTATATTCGAGTGTGATGCAACGAACGATTGCGCCTCGGCGTACGTGCATATAATTTACATACACATCCCTATCGTCATCTTCAACACCAAACACATCTACATCATCGACAGTCTGACTCACGATGACGCTCTTGGCTCGGTATCGTTCGATAAGTTGATACTTTTCCTTCAATTCCTGAGCCTCTTCAAAGCGCAGTTCCATCGACAACCGAGCCATCTCGTCACGAAGATATTGCGCCAATTCCTCCGTATCGCCTCGCAGTATTTGTTTTATCCGTTCGATATTTGCCCCATACTCATCCATGCCGATAAGTCCGCAGCAACAGCCCGGACAATTTTTTATATGATATTCCAGGCAGACACGCCCCTTTCCCTGCGCAATATATTCGGGAGTGATGGCATGACGGCAACGGCGCAACGAATACAATTTATGAATCAATTCGAGTACGGCACGCACCACACCTACCGAAGGATACGGGCCAAAATATTTCGAGCCGTCCTTCACCCTATTGCGCGTCATAAACACACGCGGATAATGCTCCGATGTCACACATATCCACGGATAGCTCTTATCATCTTTGAGCAGAACATTGTAGCGAGGCTTATATTCTTTTATCAACGAATCCTCCAAATTAAGAGCATCCTCTTCCGTCGGAACCACAATATAGCTCATATCCGCTATCGAACGAACAAGCATATTGGTTTTTACCGAATCGTGAACCCGATTAAAGTACGACGACACTCGTCGTTTTAGATTCTTTGCCTTCCCTACATAAATAACCGTACCCTCGGCATTGTAATACATATACACGCCGGGGGTATCGGGAAGTATCGAAATCTTCTCCTTCAGTTCGTCTGATTTATTGGAGAAATGAAGTGCCAAGTTAATATGTGATAAGCGATGTCACTTCCGCATCTGAAGGAAGATGCTCACGACCATTTAGGAAACTAAGTTCCACAATAAAGTTTATATACACCTTCTTTGGATTCATACTTTTCACCAATTCGTATGCTGCCGCCATCGTACCACCGGTTGCAAGAACATCGTCATGGATTACGACTATATCATCTGGAGTTATTGCATCACGATGTATCTCTATGGTATCTTTTCCGTATTCCTTGTCGTAGGATGCCTGAATAGTATCGGCAGGCAATTTTCCGGGCTTACGGATAGGCACGAATCCGGCGCCGAGTTCAAATGCAAGGATGCTTCCGCCAATAAATCCGCGCGACTCGATTCCGACCACCTTTGTCACACCTTTGTCTCGATATAGTTGCGACAAGTCCCATCCTAAGATATGAAGCGCACGAGGATCCTTAAACGCGGTTGTCAAATCTTTAAAAATAACCCCCTTCTGAGGGAAGTCTATTACATCACGGATTTTTGATTTAACGTATTCCATTGTTTCGGTTTTAAGTTGTTGATATTTCGTTTGTTTGATATGTTCCACGTGAAACAATTGCTTATCAGCGTCCCATCAGAAGCAGCAAGATATTTATGTCGCTCGGCGATATTCCGGGGATACGCGAAGCCTGTGCTATCGTTTCGGGATTTATGCGTTCAAGCTTCTGACGCGCCTCGGTTGATATTTGTTTAACCTCGGCATAGTTTATCTTTCCCGCTATTTTCACATCCTCAAGGCGACGTATTTTGTCAGCTATCAGTTGCTCTCTATCAATATATCCTTGATACTTTATCAGGATTTCAGCGGCCTCGATAATCTCCTCTCTTCTCTCTTGGTCAAGAGTATCAAGTTCCGCTGCCAAAGCCTGGATATACGGAGCCAGCATATTTATGGTAAGTTGCGGGCGCAGAATAAGGTCATATAGTCTTACTCCTTGCTTCAGCGGAGTGGTTCCTAATTCTTCAAGCGCAGGATTTATTATCGCCGCTTTTATTGAAAAATTACGCGCGAACTCTACGAGACGATCCCGCTGTTCGCGTTTCTCAAGCATAAGGCGATAACGCTCGTCGCTCGCAAGACCTATCTCATGTCCCTTTGGAGTAAGACGCATATCGGCATCATCCTGACGCAACAAAATTCGGTATTCAGCTCTCGACGTAAACATTCGATATGGCTCATCGACACCTTTAGTGACAAGATCATCAATAAGCACACCGATATATGCCTCATCGCGACCAAGCACGAACGGAGCCCTACCCTGCACCTTCAAAGCGGCATTGATTCCGGCAATAAGACCTTGCCCTGCCGCCTCTTCATAGCCGGTGGTTCCATTAACCTGCCCAGCAAAGAACAAACCCTCCATGCGCTTCGTCTCAAGCGTATGATGAAGTTGCGTAGGATCAAAAAAGTCATACTCAATAGCGTATCCGGGACGATATATTTGTACTTCGCTTAATGCCGGAACACTCTGCATTGCCTCTATCTGTATATTGATTGGAAGAGAAGAAGAAAAGCCGTTCAAATAAAATTCCTGCGTGTCTTCGCCTTCCGGCTCCAAGAATAGTTGATGCTCTTGCTTATCGGCAAATGTGACGATTTTAGTCTCTATACTGGGACAATAACGCGGACCTATACTTTGTATCTGCCCATTATAAAGCGGAGAATCCGGCAATCCGCGTCGTAGGATTTCATGAGTCGTGGGATTCGTGTAGACAGTATAGCAAGGACGGCTCTTCAATCTGCGTTTCACAGTCGGAAGATACGAGAATTTATGAAAATCCTCCTCCCCTTCTTGTGGGGTTGTAAGCTCCCATTTCACACTGCGCCCGTCGATTCGTACAGGAGTACCGGTCTTCATTCGTGCGGTATCAAAGCCAAGTTCTCTCAGCTGCTCCGTAACGCCGTATGATGCCGGCTCCGAAACACGTCCTCCGGCTATCTGAACTCGTCCTATATGCATCAATCCATTTAGGAATGTTCCCGCCGTAAGGACTACCGATTTGGCGCGAAATTCGACACCGAGTGCGGTCTTTACCCCTTGCAATTTTCCGGATTCTATGATAAGAGATGTCACGGAATCCTGCCACATGGAAAGATTGGGCGTATTTTCAAGTTCATGACGCCATCGCGCACTGAACTTCATTCGATCGCTTTGCGCTCGCGGACTCCACATTGCCGGACCTTTCGACCGATTGAGCATACGGAATTGTATGGCGGTTTCATCTGTTACTACCCCCATCATCCCGCCTAAGGCATCTATTTCGCGAACTATTTGGCCTTTCGCAATACCGCCTACAGCCGGATTACAGCTCATCTGAGCTATTTTATTCATATCTATAGTAATCAACAGCGTATCCGCTCCTAAGCGAGCGGATGCCGAAGCGGCTTCACAACCCGCATGACCGGCACCGATTACTATCACGTCATAGTGAAATTTCATATCTTATGATTGCTTTTACTTCAATATTATTCTACAAGCATTTCAAGAGCTTTGTCTTCGTTCTGCTCCATTATTTCACGCTCTCCGGGTCCTTTATCATTAATCCCGCAAAGATGGAGTACTCCATGTATAATCACTCGTCGGAGTTCTTTTTCATAGGTACATCCCACCAATTCGGCATTCGAGCGAACTGTATCCAACGAGATAAACATATCGCCACTGATCATACGCCCACGCGAATAATCAAACGTGATTATATCCGTATAATAATCATGTTGAAGAAACCGACGATTCACATCAATTATCTTCTCGTCATCGCAAAATATATAGACCAACGGTCCTACAATACGATTGTGAGACTCGGCAACCCGTTCTATCCACGAAGCAAAAAGTCCGGTATCGATATCCGGAATTGCCACGCCATCGCTTGTCCATTCTATTCTTGTCATTTTACAGCGAATAAGTTACACGCAAAATTAGTGAAATTCGCGTGATATAGCAATAGCGTGCGATGCTAATTATTTTCTACTTGAAGAAGATATAGGCCGCTGCCACTCCGGCTATCGACCCGACCACATCGGCAAGCAATGCATACGGCACAGCATATCGTGTTTTCGTTACACCCACACTGCCGAAATACACGGCGAGAATATAAAATGTCGTATCTGTACTGCCTTGGATTGCCGCAGAGACACGCGACACGAATGCATCAGCCCCGTAAGTGTTCATCAAATCCACCATCATTCCGCGGCTTCCTGAGCCACTCAACGGCTTCATTAACGCAGTAGGAAGAGCTCCTACCCATTCGGCATCAAAACCCATCCACGCCACCGCGTATGTAAGCGCATCGGTGATTACATCCATCGCTCCCGATGCACGAAACATTCCGATCGCAACCAATATCGCCACAAGATACGGAATAATGGTAACAGCCGTCTTAAATCCGTCTTTTGCTCCCTCGATAAAGGCATTATACATATTTATTTTCTTACGCAATCCGGCAATTACAAAACCCATTATCACGCTGAATAACAGAAAGTTGGCAGCAAAACTCGAATATCGTTGTACCTGTTCCTGTTCAAGTGTCGAAAAATACCATACAATTCCTCCGACTATCAATGCAAGACATCCAAGCCATGCCACAATCACACGGTCAAATTTGATGCGTTGTTTGAGGCATAATGCAATGATTCCCACCAATGTAGCAATAAACGTTGCCAACAATATCGGCATAAACACATCCGTTGGATTCTCTGCTCCTGCTTGCGCTCTATACATCATAATTCCTATCGGTATAAAGCAAAGTCCCGATGCATTCAACACAAGAAACATCAGCATGGCATCCGTAGCCGTATCTTTCTTATCATTGAGCGACTGCATCTCCTGCATCGCTTTCAACCCCAATGGTGTGGCGGCATTATCAAGGCCAAGCATATTGGCCGACACATTCATGAATATCGAACCCATCGCCGGATGTCCTTTGGGAATTCCGGGAAAGAGACGGACGAAAAGCGGCGAAATCATTCGTCCGAAAAATTGGATCACGCCCCCCTGCTCACCGATTTTCATCAGACCCATCCACAGCGATAAGATGCCGGTCAATCCGAGAGAAATCTCAAACGCCGTTCCAGCCGAAGTGAATGAAGCATTCATTATAGACGTCCATACATCCATATCGCCGTAAAAAATTGTTTTTCCTACAGCGACAACAAAAGCGATTACGAAAAATGCAATCCAAATATAATTAAGTGCCATTACCGATGAAATTTTCACAAACTTAATGATTTTTTTGCGAGAAAGCAATGCCAACGAAACTCTTTGCCCTCTCTTATTGATTGTAAAATTTTCTGCGCTCTTATCGCCACACACAATTTTTCACCTTATCACCCTATAAATCAGCACAATTACTTCATTTTTAAGCCCGCGAGATTTGAATATTTGAAATTTTCCCGACGGGAGGACGGTGCAATTAAATTCTCCGGCCCCAATTTTTCGAGAGAATTTCGTAATTTTGCAAAACGCTAAATTTTTGCAAATGACTGAGACTTGGAAGCGCGAACTTATCAATGCGGCTAATCCCGAAAAGATAAAAATCCTGTCGAGCTTTTTCAAAACCGGCAAAGGAGAATATGGCGAGGGCGACAAATTCATCGGACTCACCGTTCCTCTCAATCGTGCTATCGCCCGACGCTATCGCGACGCCTCTCTCGACGACATTGCAAAGATGCTCAACGAAGACGTACACGAATTTCGTCTTTCAGGTTTTCTTGCCCTTGTTGCAAAATTTGAAAAAGAAAAAGAATGCGAGGCGAGAAAAATCATCGTCGACTTCTATCTCAAGCATGGCGAGCGAGCCAACAATTGGGACCTCGTAGATCTCTCCGCCCCGAAAATACTCGGCGAGTATCTTCTCTCCTTCCCCTCCCCTACCCTATTGGATGAGCTAAGCCGTGATTCGTGCTTGTGGCGACAACGGATTGCCATCGTTGCCACCTACACGCTTATCAAGCACAATCGACATGACGATACGTTCCGACTCGCACTCCGCTACCTTTCACACCCTCACCCTCTAATCCACAAGGCAACCGGATGGATGTTGCGCGAGGCGGGAAAACGCGACGCGGGGCGTCTCCGCGATTTTTTGGAACAGCATGCTGCTGAAATGCCGCGTACCGCACTACGCTACGCGATCGAAAAGCTTGACGCGGAAACAAGGCGCTACTATATGAATAAGAAATAACATATAACCAAAATATACAATGGAAAAGAACCTCAGCAAAGAGACCATCTGCGTACAAGCCGGATGGACACCCAAAAAGGGTGAGCCGCGCGTGCTCCCCATCTACCAAAGCACTACATTCAAATACGACACGAGCGAACAGATGGCTCGTCTCTTCGACCTCGAAGATTCGGGATACTTCTACACTCGCCTTCAGAATCCCACCAACGATGCCGTAGCAGCCAAGATTGCGGCTCTTGAGGGTGGAGTGGCAGCCATGCTCACATCAAGCGGTCAGGCGGCCAATTTCTACGCTATATTCAATATATGCCAGGCGGGAGATCATTTCGTTTGCTCATCGGCTATCTACGGCGGTACGTTCAACCTCTTCGGTGTAACGTTGAAGAAGCTCGGTATCGATGTGACGTTTATCAATCCAGATGCTTCGGAGGAGGAAATTTCGGCAGCATTCCGCCCCAACACCAAAGCTCTTTTCGGAGAAACTATCTCCAACCCATCTCTCGAAGTGCTTGATATTGAGAAATTTGCCCGCGTAGCGCACTCTCATGGCGTACCTTTGATTGTGGACAATACGTTCCCCACGCCTATCAACTGTCGTCCGTTTGAGTGGGGCGCGGACATCGTGGTACACTCCACTACCAAGTACATGGATGGTCATGCGGTGAGCGTGGGGGGAGCGATTGTGGACAGCGGAAACTTCGATTGGGATGCGCACGCCGAGAAATTTCCGGGTCTATGCACTCCCGATGAGTCGTATCATGGGTTGACCTACACTAAGGCGTTTGGCAAGATGGCTTACATCACCAAAGCGACAGCACAACTTATGCGCGACCTCGGAAGTATCCAATCTCCGCAAAATGCATTTCTCCTCAACCTCGGTCTTGAGACCTTGCATTTGCGCATGCCGCGCCACTGTTCCAACGCACAAAAGGTGGCTGAATATCTCGCTGCCAACGACAAAGTGGCTTGGGTAAACTACTGTGGATTAAAGGATAACAAGTATTACGACCTTGCCCGCAAGTATATGCCTAACGGTTCGTGCGGTGTAATCTCGTTTGGTCTTAAGGGGGGACGCGAGGAGTCGATTCGCTTCATGGACAGCCTCAAATTCGTTGCGATAGTAACACATGTGGCCGACGCGCGCACTTGCGTGCTTCACCCTGCCAGCCACACTCACCGTCAACTTTCTGACGAGCAACTGCTTGAGGCGGGAGTACGTCCTGACCTTATCCGTCTTTCAGTCGGAATAGAAAATTCGGACGACATCATCGCAGACATCGAACAAGCTCTTAACAATTAATTGAAAATTTAAGGCAAAAATTCGTTTTTCCCAACATTAGAGTGTATTTTTGTAATCTAATTTACAGAAATACACTCTTTTTATGGGTAAAATTTCAGCGACAATCATCACTTACAATGAGGAAGCACGCATCGAAGCTTGCTTGAAGTCTCTTGCCGGAATTGCCGACGAGATTATAGTCATCGATTCGTTCTCGACCGATGCCACTGTCGACATCTGCCGACGCTATGGGTGCAAAATCACTCAACGGCGATTTCCCGGCTATGGCGCTCAGCGTCAGTATGCTACGTCGCTTGCATCGCATAGTTATGTGCTGTCGCTCGATGCCGATGAGGAGCTTTCGCCGGCTCTACGGGCTTCGCTGATTGCGCTGAAGGAGGAGGGATTTGCTCACCGTGTTTACGCTTTTTCGCGGCTAAATTTCTACTGCGGGGAGCCTGTGCGGCACTGTGGTTGGTATCCTGACGTGCAAATCCGACTTTTTGACAAGCGATACGCGAATTGGAATCTGAGGGATGTGCACGAGCGTGTGATTTTTCCGGGGACTCTCCGTCCGGTGAAGGTGGATGGGGATATTTTGCACTTTCGGTGTGCGACTCCGGAGGAGTACAGGCGTGTTCAGCGTCGTCACGCGGGTATAAGGGCTCGTGTGATTGCGACTCAGAATGACCGCGTCGGTGTGCTAACTCCCTTACTGAAAGGACTTAAGGATTTTCTGAAGTGTTTTTTGCGGGAGGGAGGTATTCTTGACGGACCGGAGGGTCGTGCGATATGTCGGGAGCGTTTTGCTTCGACGATGATGGCTTACAAGATTGCTCGTCGTACGCTAAGGAATCGGTCGGTATGATGGCTTTCTTCAGCAGGTATGCGGAGAATTACCGGAGAATCTATCATCTTGGTATTCCGATACTTATCGGTCAGTTGGGGATGATTGTAGTGGGGTTTGCGGACAATATAATGGTCGGCAGATACTCGACTGAGGCGCTGGCTTCGGCGTCGTTTGTGAACAATATTTTTAATGTTGCGATCTTTGCTTGCATTGGTTTTACGTATGGTTTGACGCCATTGGTGGGGGCTTTGTTTGCGCAAGGGCGCTATCGGAAGATTGGGGAAACACTTCGCAACGGATTGATTATCAACGCATTGTTTGCGCTGATGGTGACTGCTGCGATGGGGTTGATATATGTGAATCTCGACAGGATGGGGCAACCGGAGGAGTTGTTGGGTCTGATAAGGCCTTATTTTTTAATCTATCTTGTTGGTTTAGTGCCTGTTGCGGTGTTCAATGTGTTTGCTCAATGGGCTTTTGCGATAAATAATCCGAGGTTGCCTATGTGGATTATCCTCGTTGGGAATGCTATCAACGTGATAGGCAATTGGTTACTGATCTATGGGAATTGTGGTTTTCCGGAGTTGGGATTGGTTGGCGCCGGCATCAGTACGCTGGTTTCGAGGGTGTTTTGCCCGGTGGCCATAATAGCTATCTTCTTGAGTGTCAGGGGATATAGGGAGTACAGCAGGGGGTTCTTGTCGGGCAGGATGAATGGGCAGGATGGCAGGCTGATAAATCGTATGTCGTGGCCTGTGGCGCTGCAGATGACGCTTGAGAGTGGGTCGTTTACGGTAGCGGCGGTGATGGCGGGATGGCTTGGGGCGATTGAGCTGGCGTCGTTTCAGGTGATGGTAATTGTCGGTACGTTAGGCTTTTGCGTGTATTACAGTGTGGCTGCGGCGGTGTCGATCGTGGTGTCGAATGCGAATGGTTTGGGGGACCGTGCGGGGATGCGAAATGCTGCTTTTGCGGGCTATCATATACTGTTGTGCCTTGCTACAACAGCGTCACTGGTTTTTGGATTTTTTGGCAGATATGTCATCGGTGCTTTCACAGAGGACCCTCTTGTTGTGAATATGTCGATCTCGCTAATCGTTCCTCTGATTCTTTACCAGTTCTGTGATGCTACTCAAATAAATTTTGCAAATGCTCTGCGTGGCACGTCGAATGTGATGCCGATGCTTTGGATTGCTTTTGTGGCGTATGTGATAATCGGTGTGCCGGCGACCTACGTTTTGGGGTTTCCCTGCGGTCTTGGTATCTATGGTATTTTTTTGAGTTTTTCGGTGTCGCTGTCTGTGGCTGCGGGGCTGTTTGTTTTTTTCTTTTTGCGAACTACTGTGGCAAGTTGCCACGGACGATAGGGAGGGTCGGCGGCCAAGTTTTTAGACATACGCATCAAGGAATAACGAATCTTTCAGATTCGACTACCTATCCATCTTTCACCGGTGGTGACCTCGCTGCGCGAGGCTACCACCGGCTATTGGTTAATGATTGCTTCGCAATCGGTCGAGAGGGCGGTGAGTCACCGCGGACGGGTGGCGAGTCGCCACCGATAGTCTGGTGGTGAGCGGCGGGTCGCTGCGGACGATCGACCGGCTATTAGTTAATGATTGCTTCGGCGGCAAGTTGCCGCTGACGGGTGGGGTTAGCGAGTAAGGGGACTACGCTACGGACGATAGGGGTATAAAAAACCGGGGCGATGCTCACGCACCACCCCGGTCCCAATTGACTATTAATTATTGAATGTTTTATTTCTTAATCATGCGCTGTGAAGCACCTGCTGCACGGATGATGTAGGTGCCTTTTACGAGGTCGCTCACTTCAAGGGCAGCGTGGGTGTCGTCTACTTCGACGGTCTTGACGAGACGGCCGTCAACGGCGTAGATTTCAACGGTGCCGAGCGCAGCGGATGCAGCTACGTTGACTACGTTGTCGGCAGGATTCGGCCAAATACGGAAGTCACCTGCAACGTCAGCAGCAATGTCGTCAATGTCGGTAGTGGTGCCCATACCGTCTGTGCTGAGAAGTACGGGATATGATAATGATACTACCGATGCGGTATTGTCGTCGCTCAATGTGCTAACAGTTGCTGTGTAGGTCGGGTTGACCAAGAAGGGATATTCGGCGGTCAATACGGTGTAGAGCATTCCGATGGCAGTATAAACTGTCTCTGCACTTTCTCCTTCTTCGCTAGAGAATTGACCTTCTTCACTATCGCCTACATGACCGATCTTAATAGTTAACAAGTCCTCTTGAGCAGCCAATACTGAGAAGTTGTTCTCGGCATCCTCTTGACGGTAATCGGCATTATACAATACATTAAACGGATCACTGAAATCGGCTCCGGTGTGTACTTCACCACCTTCTACCACTTCTATCGGTTGATAACCGGCATTGGTGGTTGCTTTGTAATAGTTGATTTCGCATTCGGAGCTATGACCGTTGCTTGAATAGTAACCTACGCCTTTGTTGAGGGTTTTATCGGCGTTGTTGAGCTTGATAGCCTCAAATGCATCAAGGAAGTAGATTACGTTGCCATTGGATGTGGTAGAACTCCATGCGCCTTGGTTATGTATAGTGAGTTGCGTGAGAGTTGCTTTATCGTAAGCCAACAAATATTCGACGTTGTCCACGTTACCTTCTTCATAAGGTTTAATTATTACATCGAACTTTGACTCGCCAAGATCATCAACAACTACATCGTCGGATGTACGGGTGTAGCTTACGGTCATATCTACATTAAGGGTCTCTTCATTTGCCTTACGGAAAGTCAAATTATCGATTGCCGAAATTCCGGTTTCGATATTGAACTTAGAAGCATTTTCAATAGAATATGCCATCGGGAGATAGTCGAAATCGGCATCAACACCGACATTAAGTTTTGACTTGTTGTAGGTCTTGGTATTTGCTACGGTGTATCCACCGATTGTTGCGTTCAAGCCGTAGGTCACGTCCCATGCGTTGAGCACGCTATTGGTCACCATAAGGGGCAGAATCTGACCATCTTTGGTCATCAATTTGTTGAGTTTCTTGTACGATACAGGTTGAGCGTCGCTTGCGCCGTACGGCATGTTGGTATCGGCATCGTCGGCCTTGTAATATGCCGAAGTTTCAATCGGATCGATAGTGAAATATTCAACGGAGTAGCTTGTGGTGGGGACGGTCATCGTGGTTTGAGGCTTGGCGGTAGTTACGTTATAAGCAGCCCAAGCTGATGCGTCGCCGTCTTCCGAAATCATGTCGACAGTGAAATTATTGCCGGTAGCAACGTAGAATTTGCCGGGAATAACATTGTAGAGCACAAATTCGGGCATTACGTAGTTATTGTCCTTATCGGGAGTAAGACCGAAGTAGGTGTAATCGGTGCTGAAATTCAAATCGGTCCATGCAGACAAATCAGATGCGGTAAGAAGCGTTGCGTTATCGCTGTAATCGATGTAGAGATTAGAGTTGGGATTGGGAACACCAACAACGTAATACTTCACAAGCGAGAGAACATCTACTGTTTCGCCATCTTTGGTATAGGTCGCATCGATGAGCGAAGCGGGGGCCGAAGCATTGACAGCGAGGTCGAATGAGTAATATTTGGTCTCGGCATCGTCGTCTACACGAGTTCCGTTTTCGGGGGTGCCGTCAGCTGTAGTATATACAAGTTGCTTAACGGTAGCGGCGTCGGGGATAACATCGTAGTAGATGTAGACGCGGTTTGATTCGGCATCGCGAGAGAAATCAGACTTTTCTTCTGCAGTGGAATTACCATAGTAATCGATAACTATATTATACCAATAGTAACCACCTTCGGCATAGTTGGGGTCGAGTTGATCCTTAACAGCTACAGTAGTAATATCCGCACCATTCAAATCGCCTTGAGCATAAGCTACATCGGAAATTACGATGCTTGTTTCATTTTTGTTGGAGTCGAGACGATAGCGAACGATCTTGATGTTTTTTACATCATAGTTGGCAAGCTGCGTGGCGGCATTGGGAACTGTCCAAGTGTACTGCAAAGCGTGTTTATCGGCACGAGCACATGAGATTTCGGGACCACCGACTTCGGTGATAAGCTGGAGGAAAGAACCATCGAAGCCTTTCGAGGGATTCCACCAAACTTTCACGTAGCGGGCAAAGATACGATCTCCAAGGTCGAAGTCGGCTTTATTGATGTCGCGGTCTGTTCCATAATAGATGGTCTTATCGGCCGAGATTGTCCAATCGGCTCCGGTGTGGTGACCACCGTTTTCGTAGTTCCAACGAGCATCGCCGGAACCGATGCCTGAACCATCTTGAGTCTTGTCGGCACCACCCCAACCGGTCCATATTTTAAATTGCTCACCAAGCCACATGTTTTCTACAACGAAGCATTGCCAGCCGTCGTTGTTTGTCACGCTATAACTTTTGTTTGGAGAGGTGACGCTGCCATTGTCGGTAGCCCATCCGTATTCACCGGTTGCGGGAATAGTGGCAGAGTGAGTTTGCGAAGCATCGTAGTTGAACACGATGTTGAGAGAGTTGTACTCAAATCCGTCTTCAGCCTTAAATATGGTGGGATGGTTGGCAAGCCATTCGCGCTGGAATACGGTCTGATAAAGAGAGTTTCCGTAGGCATCGTAATAGGGCTTACCATAGTTGTCGTACTGAATCCAAGCTTCCTGCCAGTCAGTAGGACCTGAGCCGTCGTTGCGTAGAGGAGTTCTACAAGTTTCGTCGGAGTTATAATCAACGTTAACAACGGCGCTACCAACGAGCGAGAATGTGCGATAATTTGCAATCACAGAAGCATCAGAGGATGAGTCGCTGAAAGTAAGTGTGAGACCATTATCTCCATTATCCTTAATGCTGATAGTGCCAACATAAGTAGGTTGCGATAGACGGATGCCGTCTTCAGTCAAGCTGCTACCCCAAATAATGGTGTTTGAGCTTGTGAACTGACCCTTGGTGTAGGACTTACCATAGTTGACTGCGGTAAACTTATTAGTGCTTTCGGCACAAGTCACTGCAAGGAGAGATGCATTCGGGTTGGTCTTGGTGGTAAGAGTAAGTTCTTTATCACCAGTCACGTTTGTATTATAAGAGTAGAATGTGTAGCGCTGGTGGATATAGTCGTCGTAGCTTTCCACTTTGGCGATACCCATCATACCGGTATAGAGGAGGCGGTTGGCGAGAGTGTAGGTGCCGTCGCCATCAGTGTCGAGGAGCTCCCATTCGGGCTGTAGACGCCATTCGGACATGCGGGTACCAACTACGAAGTAGTGGGCCTTGCCGTCGGCGAAGTCAGCTTTTTTCAAGGGCATGTTTACCAACTCGGAAGTCTCGTCGACTTCGGGGTCGGGAGTCGGGTCAGTCATATCCGATGCACTAATAGCTGAACCGGATACTTTTGTTGTGTACAAAACTCCATCATATAATGTCACTCCAAAATAAGCATAAGTTAAGTTCATACAGAAACTTGCCGTAGAACTTGAAATTTCATACAAACCACCGGAATAGCTTTCTCCTAAATAAGAGTCATTGTTGTTTGCATCGGTAGAGTAATCAACATATTCTGTTTCGGTGAGATAAACACGATAACGATATTTTTCGTCGGTAGATTTGTCATCATTTTTATTTACTGATGTAGAAAGTGTCCAAAACCATGGATTATCGGCATCTTGCGTAAACGTTCCTACTTCGGTAGTGGCGTAATTTCCATTACCATCACCTCTCAACAACACAATTTTATAGACACTATATGCGCCAGAGTCGTCGCCGGAATCGTCGTCGTCATCATCGCCTGAGTCGTCACCGCTGCTTGTTTTGGTGAATGACAATTTATCGCTCGAACTTCCTAATGTGTAATTAACCGAATATTTAGACGGTAAATCATAAGGTATATTATAAGACCCGCCTGCGTAAACATTAGCCGAAAGACCGGCAGTCGAAGAGGAAGATTCACTAAAAGTAAACGATGAAGAATTAAGACCATACCAAGTGTCAACGGAAGACTTTACCTTTAATTCTCCCGTCGTAGCCGAAGAAAAACTAACTTCATCTAAAGAGAAAACTCCATATTCGTTGTCGGTAAGCTTATATGTGCTACTTGCGGTCCAATTATTAAAGTCGCCCATAAGATAATAGCAATATGTACCCCATCCGCTTCCATTCATATTTACATCTGTAACAGAATACATGTTTCCAGAACGAGAAGTGATATTGCCAGTTTGATTCCAGCGGTAATCCCAACTATTTGTAGAATTGGAGCCATCCATACGGCAGAAAATCACGCTAGAATAGCTCACGCTTGATGGAAGAGTCACTTTTAAGACCAAGCTTTCACCATAGACATATTCCATGTCATACCATGCAGTACCATTACCATAGAAATAAGCCGCAAAGCGAGCATTGTCGGATTTACAAGCGTCGACTATTTTTAAATAGTAGGTTTTCCCGCCTTCAAAATTAGCCGCGTTTGCCGTCTGCGCCCCCAATAGCGAGCACAGTACTGCGAAAAACAGATAAAGTTTTCTCATAATTAAAATGTTAATTAGTTTATTGTTATAGGTAAATTAATAGTTATTTTTGTAGTCAATATATCGCGTAAAGGAAAACCGGCACAAGCAATTCATACTCTAGATTTTGCTTAAAAAAACTGTTACCTTGTGCCGGAGGCACCTCACGGCTTATTTCTTCCAAGCAAAGTTATAGGATATATTTTAACTTTAATTCACTACCCCCCCCCCTATTTATATTTATTTAACGGCATTTATAGGGAGAGGGGGTGAATTTTGCAAATTTTTACAAGCGCGGCGAATCGCCGCGGACGGATATTTTACATACGCATCAAAGAATAACGAATCTGTCAGATTCGGGCGGGGTGGGCACGATTTTCCGGTGGTGACCTCGCTGCGCGAGGCTACCACCGGCTATTAGTTAATGATTGCTCCGCAATCGGTCGAGGCGGTGAGTTGCCGCGGACAACCGAGAGGCTCGGCGGCCTAAATTGGGGAAATACGGCGAGAAACGTGTTAACCAAATGGGCTTTTCGTTGACATATCAGGATATGCAGTTATGATATGCAAACACACGCCTCAGTCACTTCGTGACAGCTCCTCTAACTTAAAGGAGCAGCCATGCTTACGCACTGATTTTTGCGTATTTACACCAATTTACTAGATATAAATAACGAATCTTTCAGATTCGACTACCTATTCATCTTTTACCGGTGGTGACCTCGCTGCGCGAGGCTACCACCGGCTATTAGTTAATGATTGCTTCGCAATCGGTCGAGGCGGCGGGTCGCCGCGGACAATAGTGGTTAAATATACGATTGAGAACAGAGATGATAACATCGAGGTTGAAATAAGGTATATTTCGAGTAACTTTACGATTTCCTTCTATTTGAACTTGTGCAATTTTTGCACAGGTTGACTCTCGCTCCAACTCCTCTGACTTATAGGAGCAGCTGGCGGCGGGGCGCCACGGACAGGCCGAGAGGCGGGGCGGACAAGTTTTAAGAGGGGAAGTTGGTGGGGAGGGGGATTTGGGTTATCTTTGTGGAAAATTTTTTGGAATGGTGATGAGATATGACTATCTGATAGTGGGCGCGGGGCTGTTTGGCTCGGTGTTTGCCCATGAGATGCGCAAGGCGGGCAAGCGTTGCCTGGTGGTGGATCGTCGCGGTCACGCGGGGGGTAATATCTACTGTGAGTGTGTGGCGGGTATAAATGTGCATAAGTATGGTGCGCATATTTTCCATACGGACAATAAGAGGGTGTGGGACTATGTGTCGGGGTTTGTGGAGATGAACCGGTACACGAATTCGCCTGTGGCGCGATATGGGGATGAGCTATACAATCTGCCGTTCAATATGAATACGTTCTATCAGCTGTGGGGGGTGAAGACTCCGGCGGAGGCTCGTGAGAAGATTGAGGAGCAGAGGGGGCGATATGCGCACATTGTGGAGCCGCAGAATCTGGAGGAGCAGGCGCTGTGTCTGTGCGGTGAGGATATATACAGGAAGCTTATAAAGGGCTATACGGAGAAGCAGTGGGGCCGCGATGCGCGGGAGTTGCCGGCGTTTATCATTAAGCGTGTGCCGCTGCGGTTTACGTTTGACAATAATTATTTTAATGATGCTTATCAGGGGATTCCGAAGGGTGGCTACAATGGGCTGACGGAGGCGCTGCTTGAGGGTGTGGAGGTGTGGCTGAACACGGATTTTGTGGCGCACCGTGAGGAGCTGTGCGGGTTGGCGGACAGGATTGTGTATACGGGGTGCATCGATGAGTTTTTTGACTATTGCTATGGGCGGCTGGAGTACAGGAGTCTGCGCTTTGAGTCGCAACGGCTGGCGATGAGGGATTTCCAAGGGAATGCGGTGGTGAACTATACGTCGGCGGAGGTGCCGTACACGCGCATTATCGAACATAAGCATTTTGAATATGGGGAGCAGGAGGAGACTGTGGTGACGTATGAGTATCCGGATGCGTTTGCTCCGGGGAAGGAGCCTTACTACCCGGTGAATGATGCCCGGAATGGTGAGCTGCTGAGGCGCTATATGGCGTTGGCGGCGGAACGGGATGATGTGCTGTTTGGGGGTAGATTGGGACGATATGTGTATGCGGATATGGATGATACGATCGCGGCGGCGCTGGAGCTGGCAGCGGTCGAGAGGGCGGCGGGTCGCCGCTGACAGGTGGCGAGTCGCCACGGACGGTTGGGATTAAATTGGGATGGGAAATGGGTGGGATTTTGTGATGATTTTGTTATATTGGCGAAATAATTTATCTTTGCAAATGAAATCATTTTAATTCTTTTTTCGACAATAATTTTATCCCCCCTCAAGTATCCTATGGATTACAGTTTCTTGGACTTTTTGACTTTGCTTGGAGCGGTCGGCTTGTTTCTTTATGGTATGAAGATAATGAGCGAAGGTCTCCAAAAGGCTGCGGGTGACCGCCTTCGCAATATTCTGTCGGCGATGACTCGCAATCGCTTTACGGGCGCGCTTACGGGTGTCAGCATCACGGCTCTGATACAGAGTTCGTCGGCATCGACGGTGATGGTGGTGAGCTTTGTGAATGCTGGTTTGATAACTCTGGCGCAGTCGATGGCTGTAATCATGGGTGCGAATGTGGGCACGACGGCTACGGCTTGGTTGTTGACTCTGTTTGGGTTTAAGGTGAATATCGCTGCTTTTGCGATTCCGCTGATAGGTATTGCTGTTCCGTTGCTGTTTTCGAGCAAGAGTAAGCATAAGTCGATAGGCGAGACGCTGCTTGGCTTTGCGTTTCTGTTTTTGGGCTTGGAGTATATCAATGGGGCTGTGCCTGACTTGAAGAGTAATCCTGAGGTTTTCTCGTTTTTGCAGCACTATGCGTCGATGGGCTTCGGGTCGATTCTGCTGTTTTTGCTGGTGGGATTGGTGGTGACGCTTATCATTCAATCGTCGGCAGCGACGTTTGCGATAGTGCTAATCATGTGTAGCAAGGGGTGGATAACGTTTGACATCGGCTGTGCGCTGGTGCTTGGCAGTAATATCGGTACGACGATCACCCCTATCCTTGCTTCGCTTGGAGGAAATGTTGGGGCGAAACGTGCGGCTATCGGGCATCTGCTGTTCAATGTGCTTGGAACGGTGTGGTGTCTGTGTCTGTTCTACCCGTTTGTGAGTCTGAATACGTGGGTGACGGAGACGCTGAGTCAAGGGGACCCGAATGCGCTGTTTGGCTATCTGGACAGTATGCAAGTTTCGGACCCGACTACCTACGGGGAGTATTTGGCGGGTACGCTGCCTGCGGAGCATGAGATGGTGACGACGGTGGGACGATTGCAGCTGAGTGTGTCGTTCGGGTTGTCGATGTTCCACACGATATTCAATCTTATCAATCTTTCGATAATGATATGGTTTACAAATACGTTTGTGAAGATTGTGGAGTGGGTGATTCCGTCGAAGAAGAAGGAGGACGAGGAGTTCCAATTGAAGTTTATCTCTCGCGGGTTGCTCAGTGCGTCGGAGTTGAATATCGCTCAGGCTGAGAAGGAGATATATGTGTATGCCGAACGGGTGTCGCGAATGATAGATATGGCGCAAACGCTTGTGCACTCGAAGCAGCAGAGTGAGGATTTCAGCCAGCTGTATTCGCGTTTGCAGAAGTATGAGGATATAAGCGACAGGATGGAGATTGAGATTGCGAGCTATCTGAACCGCATTGCGGAGGGACGACTGTCGAATGAGGGTAAGCTTCGCATATCGGCTATGCTGACGATTGTGTCGGAGATAGAGAGCATTGCGGACTGCTGCTTGGGCGTGGGTAAGATTTTGCTCCGCAAGAATGAGGGTAGCGCGCACTTTGCTGATATTCAATATGAGGATATCGATAAGATGTTTGCTCATGTGAAGGAGGCGATGAAGAATATGCTTGTGCTGCTTGAAAATATAGAAAATGCTCGCGAACCGGAGATTATACGCTCGTATAATCTGGAACGCGAAATCAATAATTACCGCAATCAGGTGCGCACGGCGAATATCAAGAATATCAATGACAAGCGCTATGAGTATCAGTCGGGTATCTACTATATGGATATAATCGCGGACTTGGAAAAGACGGGTGACTATATCATCAATGTGGTGGATGCGGTGAAGACTCAGGTGCGCCGACATGCACACGGATAATGGTGGGCTATGACGGCAAAATGTGATGCAAGTGTAAGTGACTACGTTTTTATTAAATTCTTGTAATATGTGATACGATGAAGTTGTCGGCAACGGCAACTTTGTCGTTTTTTGAGTAATTTTACGGTGGATTAATCAGACTGAGTTTTTATATATGCAATCGGAGAAAAGAATACTTGCGGTGGATGATGAGGCGCTGATATGCGAGGTGCTGAAGTTTAACCTTGAGGCGGAGGGGATGAAGGTGGATACCGCCCTGTCGGCCGAGGAGGCTTTGGAGCTGAATATCGGCGAGTATGACTTACTGATACTTGATGTGATGATGGGCGAGATGAGCGGCGTGGAGCTTGCTCACCGGGTGAAACAGAATCCGGAGACGGCGCATGTGCCTATCATATTCTGCTCGGCGAAGGGGGCGGAGGATGACCGCGTGGCGGGGCTTGTGTCGGGGGCTGATGACTATGTGGTGAAGCCGTTTTCGATGCGTGAGCTTGTGGCTCGTGTGAAGTCGATACTCGGACGGCACGGGATGTCGCAACCGGACGGGAATGTGGCTCGTGTGTTGAGCTACAAGGGATTGGTGATGGACTTGGATTGCCAACGTGTGACGACCGACGGGGTGACGACGGCTCTGACGAGGACGGAGTATGAGATATTGGCTTTGTTTTTGAGGAACAGGAACCGTCTGTTCAGCCGCAGCGAGATTTTCAAGTCGGTGTGGCCGGAGCAGGTAGTGGTGTCGGACAGGACGGTGGATGTGAATATTTCGCGGATAAGGAAGAAGTTGGGCGAATATGCTTCGCATCTTGTGAATCGTTCGGGCTTCGGCTACGGATTTATGGAGTAAGGACTGAAAAAAGGTGATAAAAGATGCTACCTACGTGTTATATATCGGGACGCTATGAGGCGGGGTGCGACGAGGCGGGTCGCGGCTGCTTGGCAGGGGCTGTGTATGCCGCTGCGGTGATATTGCCGGATGATTTCCACCATCCGCTGCTGAATGACTCGAAGCAGCTCACGGAGGCTCGCCGGGAGAAGCTTCGCCCGATAATAGAGGCGGAGGCTGTGGCGTGGGCCGTTGGAACGGTGTCGGCGCAGGAGATTGATGAAATCAATATTCTGAGGGCGTCGATTTTGGCGATGCATCGTGCTCTTGACGGGCTGTCGACGGTGCCGGGTGGAATTATAGTTGACGGGAACCGTTTTTCGCCCTACGGGGATATTGTGTATGAGACGTTTGTGAAGGGGGACGGACGTTTCGGAAACATTGCGGCAGCGTCGATTTTGGCGAAGACGCATCGCGATGAGGAGATGAGGCGGCTGCATGAGGAGTATCCGCAATATGGCTGGAATGTGAACAAGGGGTACCCTACCCGCGCCCATCGTGAGGCAATAGAACGATATGGAACGACGCCGTATCACAGAATGTCGTTCAGGCTGACAGACCCGCAACTGACGCTTTTTTAAGACAGCACAGTTCGGAAAACGCAGTATTTTGGTGTGGTTTTTATCGGAAAACGCACCTTTGAGACGCGAGAGGGAAATTCTGTTTTCTTGGATTTAATATGTGTTTTGGCATTTATTTATTATATTTGCGTTAATTAATTTGGCTCAAAGGCTTCGATGTAGAAGTGATAAACTAAATATGGAACTTACAGAAAAGAAGGATGAAATTGTAAAATACGAAGCTGTGAACGACAAGATTGTTCGGCTTAGAGGAAAGGACATTATACCCGACTTTGCTGTGGCAGAGTTGTATGGAGTGCAGACAAAGGAGGTAAACCAAGCCGTGAGGAACAATCCGGACAAGTTTCCCGAAGGCTATGTCTTTGAGGTTGATAAAGAAGAACTTGCAGATTTGCGGTCAAAATTTTTGACCACAAACTTGGCAAAAAGTCGAGTGATGCCAAAGGCGTTTACGGAGAAAGGTCTGTACATGCTTGCCACTATCCTAAAGGGAGATAAGGCAACGGAAACGACGATATCAATCATCGAAACCTACGCGAAATTGCGCGAACTATCTCGCACCATTGGAGAGATGGCGAAGAACCCGGACGAGTTCAAGCAAAAGTCGCTCATGCAGCGCAGCGGTGAAATAGTGGAAGATCTTTTTGGAGATGACTTTCAGACTAACGAAACCGAGACAGAGATTGAACTGAACTTCGCTGTGTTGAAACTCAAACATACCATAAAGCGAAAGAAGCAATGAGAAACGTAATCAGAGAGTTCGGCTGTAATGCGTTGTATAATCAGGCATTACAGCCTATGTTGTTTTTAGGGTGTGTGTAAAGGAGGGGTGGAATAGGTGTGTTTTTGTGTAGGGAAATTCTGGGTATGATTTTCAATTTTCAATTAATTAGTCTATCTTTGTGAATTATAAAAATTGAAAATTATGAAATTTGCCGATAAATGCAACCGTATTTTTTGGGAAACTACCGAAAAGTACCACGAGTATGACAACATCGATGCTAAAGTGACTAATCCATACGAAGAGGGCAGTATCGAAAACACTCTTTTTGCAAAGAATTGGATTGATGCCGCACAATGGCATATGGAGGACATAATCCGCGACCCGAATATCGACCCGGTGGAGGCTCTCACGCTGAAACGCCGTATAGATAAGTCGAATCAGGACCGTACGGATATGGTTGAGGAGTTGGATACATACTTCCGCGAACTCTACAAGGATGTGAAGACTCTTCCGGATGCCACAATCAATACAGAAAGTCCGGCATGGGCTCTCGACAGATTGTCGATATTGGCGTTGAAGATATACCACATGGAGGTGGAAGTGGCTCGTAAGGATGCTTCTGAGGCTCATATCGCGAAGTGCCAAGCGAAACTGAATGTGCTATTGGAACAGCGCGTGGACCTTTCGACAGCTATCGACCAATTGTTGGAGGATATCGAGGCGGGTCGCAAGTATATGAAGGTGTATCGCCAAATGAAGATGTATAACGACGCAGAGACCAATCCGGTGCTCTACGCGAACAAGAAGTAGTCTCCCCCACCCTTTTTACCCGACGACTGATGGCTCGACATGATGATTTTTCGTCAAACAAGCGCTACCGTAATGTGCTGATAGCCCGCTTTTCGGCTCTCGGCGATGTGGCGATGACGATACCGGTGGTGTACAGCGTGTGCTACTGCAATCCCGATACGCGCTTTATTTTCATCACCAAGCCGGCGACGCAATCGCTGATGATAAATGCGCCGAAAAATTTGGTGGTCATCGGAGTCGATGTGAAGGAAAAATACAGCGGATTGCGCGGATTGATGCGTCTTTTCGCCGATTTGCACCGCGAATATTCCATCGATGCGTTTGCTGACCTGCACAGTGTGATACGCACGCATGTGCTCGGAATGCTGTGTCGCATAAACGGTATTCCGGTGAAGGTGATAAACAAGGGGCGTGCGAATAAGAAGGCATTGACACGCAAGCGCAACAAGGTGATGCTTCCGCTGATTTCGTCGCGTGCCCGCTACCGCGAGGTGCTCTATCGCTTGGGATTCCCTTATGAGGAGCATTTCCACTCCCTATTCGGAGAGGAAAAGGCTGCACCGGAGTTGTTTGCATCGGTGTCGGTACCTAAAGCAGAGGGAGAAACGTGGATAGGAATAGCCCCGTTTGCAAAACATGCAGGGAAGATATATCCGACGGAATTGATGGAGAAAGTGGTGGAAGAGTTAGCCAAACGACAGAACACCCGCATATTCCTTTTCGGAGGAGGCGATGAGGAGCGAAAGGTGCTTGGCGGATGGGCAGCAAAATACCCATCAGTGACATCGCTTGCAGAGAAGCGCAACGGCTTTCCGGTGGAATTGGCACTGTTGAGCCATATCGATGTGATGGTATCGATGGACTCAGCCAACATGCATTTAGCATCGGTGGTGGCAGTACCTGTGGTAAGCATCTGGGGCGCTACCCACCCCTATTGCGGCTTTAAGGGCTGGAAACAGGATGAGGCCAATATCGTGCAGCTTCCGATGACATGCCGACCGTGTTCGGTATTCGGCAACAAGCCATGCCATCGCGGGGATTATCATTGCCTCGCAGGGATTCCGCCGGCAGTAATCATTGCCAAAATAGAAAATGTGCTCAATGGACGACAACTTTGACATACGCGCAGCCCGCTGCGAGAGCGACAAAGACCTTGAAAAGGCTCTCCGCCCCTCGGAGTTTGACTCGTTCAGCGGGCAAGAAAAGATAATAGAGAATCTACGAGTGTTTGTGGCTGCGGCACGAATGCGCGGAGAAGCTCTCGACCATACCCTACTCCACGGTCCTCCCGGCCTTGGCAAAACGACATTGTCGAACATCATAGCAAATGAGCTTGGTGTGGGATTTAAGGTGACATCGGGTCCGGTGTTGGACAAACCGGGAGATTTGGCGGGGATACTTACATCGCTTGAGGAGAACGATGTGCTGTTTATCGACGAAATACATCGTCTCAGCCCTATTGTCGAGGAGTACCTTTATTCGGCAATGGAGGATTACCGCATCGACATAATGATAGACAAGGGTCCGGGAGCGAGAAGCGTGCAATTGTCGCTGTCGCCGTTCACACTAATCGGAGCAACAACCCGCAGCGGACTGCTCACCTCTCCCCTACGCGCCCGCTTCGGAATCAATTGTCACTTAGAATATTATGACCACGAGATACTCGAACGCATAGTGCTTCGCTCGTCCAAATTGCTCAACATCAAATGTACCGGCGAGGCAGCACACGAGATAGCGATGCGCAGTCGCGGGACCCCGCGAATAGCCAATGCGCTGCTGCGTCGCGTGCGAGATTTCGCACAGGTGAAAGGTTCGGGTATAATAGAGCCGGAAATCGCTCGTTTCGCGCTCGAAGCGCTCAATATAGACCGCTACGGATTGGATGAGATAGACAATAAGATATTGACGACTATCATCACCAAATTCAAGGGCGGACCGGTGGGACTTTCGACGATAGCAACAGCACTCGGCGAGGACCCCGGAACGATAGAAGAGGTGTACGAACCATTCCTCATCAAAGAAGGATTTATAAAACGCACACCCCGCGGACGCGAAGTGACCGAGTTGGCTTACAGTCATTTAGGTCATGGCGGCGGGAACGGGTTCGGCTCGCTGTTTTAGAGAAGACAAACAGAGAAAATTCATCACATGGCAGGAATAAAAAGTTTGGTAAAAGACACCGCAATCTATGGATTGAGCAGCATCGTGGGGCGGTTTCTCAATTGGCTGCTCGTACCGATATACACAGCGGTATTTCTCCCCGATGAATACGGGATAGTAACCTATCTCTATGCGATAGTGGCGATAGGTCTTATCGTGCTTACTTACGGTATGGAAACGGCATTTTTCCGCTTCATCAACCATGAGGAGGTGAAAAATCCGATGGAGGTGTACAGCACGACACTGATTTCGTTGGCAACGACATCGACTCTGTTTTTCGCACTGCTACTGATATTTTTAGACCCGATAGCCTCTTCGCTGCGATGCGGCGAACACCCCAGCTATATCTGGATGCTCGGAGCCACATTGGCCATAGATGCCTATACGGCTATCCCCTTTTCGTATCTGCGCTATAAGGAACGACCGATACGATTTGCCACACTGAAATTGGTGAATATCGCGGTAAACATAGGGTTGAATCTGTTTTTCCTGTTGCTGTGTCCATGGCTTTGGGAACATAATCCGGGCGTTATCGCTTGGTTTTACGAGCCTACGTTCGGCGTGGGATACATATTCCTTGCCAATCTGATAAGTTCGCTTATAACGCTACTGATGCTGTTGCCCGACCTTGTTCATGTGCCGGTGACATTCGACCGAAAACTGCTTCGCAGGATGCTTATATACGCCTATCCCTTATTGATATTGGGCTTGGCGGGTATCATGAACCAAAATCTCGACAAGATATTTCTGCCATCGCTGTTCCCTTCGGAAGAGATAGCAATGCAAGAACTTGGCATCTACGGAGCATGCGGGAAGATAGCTGTGGTGATGATGATGTTTACCCAAGCGTTCCGATTTGCCTACGAGCCATTTATTTTCGCCCAAAACAAGCAACGCGGAGCGAATAAAGAGAACGCCTACAGAGATGCGATGGAATATTTCATAATATTCGCATTTTTCATTTTCCTTGCGGTGATGTACTATATGCCGGTGCTGAAATATTTCATCAGCCCCAAATATTTCTCCGGGCTTAAAGTGGTGCCCATCATCATGTTGGCCGACATCTGTTTCGGAGTGTTCTTCAATCTGTCGGTATGGTACAAACTGACCGACAAGACGATATGGGGCACATGGTTTTCGCTCATAGGATTGGCAATAATAATAGCCATCAATTTCATATTTGTACCAATCTACGGCTATGTGGCGTGTGCGTGGGCTGCATTGGCCTGCTACGGAACGATGATGGTAATCTCGTATTTCGCAGGGCAACGGAAGTATCGAATTGCATACGACGTGAAAAATGCCGGATTCTATACCATGCTGTCGCTTGCTTTATACGGCCTCGGATTGCTCATCGATACCGGCAGCGATTGGGCGGATATGAGCATACGCACTATCTTTTTAGCCTTGTTTGTTGTTATAATAGTGAAGAAAGAGTCGTTGCATCCGTCGAAGATGCTTCACGGCTTGATTCACAAATAAAAAACAAAAACAACAGTCATGACAACAACGAGGGCTATGAAAGCAGTACTTATCAACACCAGCGACTCCATCGGGGGCGCGGCTGTGGTGACCTACCGCCTTATGCAGGCACTGCGCCGCGAAGGGGTGGATGCCCGAATGATAGTATTCCACAAGACATCGCAAGACGAGAATGTGGCCCAAACGGGGCACAGGCTGTCGTTTCTGAGAGAATGTGCCTATACATTCTGCCACAATGGGTTCGACCGACCGAATCTGTTTAAAATCTCGTCGGGATATTCGGGATTGCCGATATGGAAATACCATTGGGTGAAAGAAGCCGATGTGATAGCTCTAAACTGGATAAATCAAGGGCTACTGTCGCTCGATGGGATAGAGCGCCTTGCCTCGTTGGGGAAACCGATAGTGTGGACAATGCACGATATGTGGCAACTGACGGGAGTGTGCCACCACGCTTACGAGTGCGAACGATATAAAGAGCGTTGCGGGCGATGTCAGTATATCAACAACGGGGCGAAAGATTTTGATTTGTCGCGCCGAAGATGGATAAGAAAGCATAATCTGTATGACGATACGTCGATACGCTTTGTCGCCGTGAGCAACTGGCTTGCGGAGAAATGCCGGGAGAGCTCGCTGCTTCGCAACAGAAGCATCGAGGTAATTCCCAATGCGTTTCCAATCGAGGCGTTTCACACTTCGCCAACCCGCCATCTGCCTTGGTGGGACTTAGACAGAACGAAAAACATAATTCTGATGGGAGCGGCACGTATCGACGACCCCATAAAGGGGCTTGACTATGCGATAGATGCCCTCAACATAGTGGCGGAACGCCGCAAAGATATTGCAGAACGGTCGCAAATGGTGTTTTTCGGAAACATACGCGACGCCTCGCTTCTCGACCGACTGAAGTTTCCCTACATACATGTCGGTCCGATACAGGATGCGGAGGTGCTTCATCAGCTGTATGCGTCGGCAGATGTAGTGCTGTCGACATCGCTGTACGAGACTCTGCCGGGGACTCTGATAGAGGGGCAGGCGGCGGGCTGCACACCGGTCACGTTTGGCAGGGGAGGGCAGAGCGATATCGTAGACCACGGAAAGTCGGGATATATCGCGGAATACCGCAATGCCGAAAGTGTGGCGGAGGGTATCATACAGGCTCTTGAAAAGCCGGCTGACAGGGAGATGCTGCATGAGCAGGTGAGAAGCCGATTTGCATCGGATGTGATAGCGAAACGATATATCGAGCTATTCAATAGAATGTTGGGGAGCTAAATAAATAACTACTAATACACTGATTTTAGCGGAATTACATTGTCCCATATCCTAAAATCTGTCGGGTAGGAGTAACGAATCTTTCAGATTCGACCACCTTTTCATCGTTTACCGGTGGTGAGCGGCGGGTCGCCGCGGACGATCGACCGGCTACTATTAATGATTGCTTCGCAATCGTCGAGAGGCTCGACACCCAATAGGGGGACACACTTTTCAGTCACTTCATGACAGCTGTCGAGAGGGCGGTGAGTCACCGCTGACAAATTTTAAGTGGGCGCGGGGGGAGTTGAGAGGGTAGGGATAAAAAGCGACAGCCACCTTTGGAGGTGGCTGTCGTGCAGAATATGAGGGTTGGGGGATTATTTTGCGAATTTTCCGTGACGAGCAGTTCCGTCGGCGAAGTCTACGGAGTAGACGTAAATGCCTTGGGGAAGTGCGGTGATGTCGGCGGTGTTACCCACAACTTTGCTTACCATGCCACCACCAATGGTGTAGATGGAGATAACGGCTTGGTCGGCTCCTGAAACAGTCACTGCATCGCGAGAAACGCGAACGGTAACATTGTCGACAGCGACTTCGTCAATACCGGTTACTGCGCAGTCGGTCCATACGGCGTAGTTGTCGCCATAGGTCTGCAAGGTGTAGCCGGTGGGAACAGAATAAGCGTAGCGAGTACCAATCTTCACGATGAGGTTACCATTTTTACCGGAAACTTTGGCAGCGTAGATGTCGGAAGCGGATTCGAGTACTTCGACGGTGCTCTGGTTGTGAACGCCTACGGATTTACGAATGTCGATGAGTTTGGCAATTTCGCTCTTGTTTGAGAGCCAGTGAGGGAGGAATACGCAAGGAGTACCGGGAGAGCAGAGCATGAATGCATTGGCTTCGCCTACGTTGCCGTCCATGCGGTTGTAGTCTTCGCGGTAGGTGTCGTGGTTATCGATAAATGTAACGGCGTATTTGGTGAATGAGTCCATGTGGATAAGACCTGCGGGCTGGTTGGTGGTGCCGTAGCGTGCCCAAACGAGCTTGGTGTAGTCGCTACCTTCAAGAGCGTCGTTGACAGCGTATTTGAAGGGGAAGTCGAATGCGGCAGAGTTGTAGCCGGTGGCTTCAATCCATGCGGTGATGGCATCGTAACCGTCCCAATATTCACCTACGGAGTAGAGAGCTTGAGCAGACTTGTTGTATTCGCCTACATAGTAGCCTGCGTAGCCTTTAACCATGTCGTAACGCCAACCGCAGTAGCCGAGGTCGTTTTTGAGGAAGTCGAGATAGGCTTTGATGCCGGCTTGAACTTTTGCGTTGGTGTGGTCGAGGTCGCGAGAAGAGCCGAAGTCGTCGCCGGTGTCGGCAGCTCCGGTGGGAGTGGCTTGTCCGGATTCGTAGGCAACTTCATCGGTGCAACAGATAGCCCAAGGTCCCCATTCGTAGGTGACACCGTTGTAGGTTTCAGTGGGGAAGTCGGTCCAGTTGGAAGCACCGCTACGGTGGTTGACAACAACATCTTCGATGATGCCAGTGCCGAGATCTTTGTAGGTATTAATCATTGTGCGAAGTTCGGATTCGGTACCGAATGCTCCATTATGGTTGGTAAACCAATAAACGGGGTCGTAACCCATACTATAGTTGCCGGAAGCCGATTTACCGCTGTTGGGCACCCACATCAAATCGAAGTATTGAGAGATTTCGGACGCCATGTCGGTGAGCTCTGTCCAACCGTATTTGCTATAAGAGTCCCAATAGAAGCCTTGGAGCATTACGCCGGTGTATTCGCTCGGCCAAGCAAAGCCTTCGCCACCGATATATTCGCCGGAAACGACTGACACTTCAATTGCGGTGCCGGAAGTGCTTTTGAGCTTGAAGTATGTGTCGGATGTGATGCCGGTGATGTCGACAGTCTGATTTGTTCCGTCGTTGAAGATGATGTTGATAGAGGTTTCTTCAGCGGGGAATGTGTAGGCGTAGTAGGTGTCGCCGTCGTAGGTGGCGGTGCGGGTCACTTTTGTGCCGGGCCATGCACCGAGGAGTTGGTCGCCGGCAGTGTTCCATGCGTAGAAGTTAACGGAAGACCAAGCAGAGGATTTCAAAAGGTAGATGGAGATACCGGTGTTTTCGGAGTCGTCGCCGGTGTTGCCGGAATCATCACCAGAGTCATCGCCACTATCATCGCCGGAGTCGTCGGAAGGGGTGTAAACAGACCATGTGCCACCGCCTTTGTTCCATGTTCCGGAAGCCACTGTATAGCAGTTATTCGTTCCATCGTAGGTCAAATCATTAGTTTGATCCCACTCGGTGTCCCAACTATTGGTGGTGGTAGATCCATCCATACGACAGAAAATCACGTTGGTATATCCAGCGGGGATTTCTCCTTTGTAGAGGTCGGTTTCGCCGGAAACGGCAGTCATGCTAACCCAACCAGTGGTGGACCCGCTCCAATAGTAGATAGCAAAACGAGCACTTGCCAATAACCAATTGCTGTTGGGCTTCAAATACAGCGTCGTAGCGTTAGCCGCAAGCACGCAAATAAGCGCGACAATCAATGAGTAGATTCTTCTCATGTCAAGAAAAAAATTAAAATGTTAGAATTGATAGGTTAATTAAAAAAGATTCGCTATTAATAGTCACTTATTCAGTGTAATGCAAAAGTACAAATTTTTTGATTTGCAAACGCTTTTTTTAACAGATTTCGCTGAAAAAACAGCTATCTTTGTCCTTGAAACACAGAAATAAAGGAAGATTATGGTAACGATATTATTTCATAGCACTATATTCGGTCCGATTCACAGCCGCCGACTCGGTACATCGCTCGGAGTGAATCTATCGCCAACGGATGGCAAAATATGCTCGTTTGACTGCGTGTACTGCGAAGCGGGGTATAACTCGCAGGGTGCAGGCACAAGCGGATTTCCGGCACGAGAGGATGTAAAACGACAACTTGAAGCGACGTTGGCGGAGATGAACGCGAAGGGCGAACGATTGGACGTGATAACGTTTTCGGGAAACGGAGAGCCTACGCTGCATCCGGACTTTGCCGGGGTGATAGATGACACGCTTGCGCTTCGAGATAAGTATTTTCCGATGGTGAAGGTGAGTGTGCTATGCAATTCGACCCGTCTGCACAAGCCGGAGGTGGTGGCTGCACTGCGCCGCGTGGACAATAATATTCTCAAACTTGACTCAGCGGTGACGGCAACGATGAGGGCGATAGACCAACCGGGGTCGCCGGATTTCACGGTGGAGCGGTTGCTACCGCAATTGGAAGCTATGGGGGAGGATTGCATAATACAGACGATGATGCTACGCGGACGCCACAATGGAGTGGAGATAGACAATACGACACCGGAGGAGGTGGATGCTTTGACTGAGGCTTACAAGCGGATAAAGCCGCGAGAAGTGATGCTCTACTCGATAGACCGAGAGACTCCGGAGAGCAATCTGCAGAAGGTGGAACGCGAGGAGCTTGAACGGATAGCGGAGGTGTGGCGCAAAGATGGAATTAAGGTACAAGTGAGTTAGTGCGATATGGAGAAGAGCATAATATACCCTCAACCGCTAAAAGCGGGGGACAGGATAGCAATAGTGTCACCAGCATCGATCATAAATCCCGACTATGTGGCAGGGGCTGCGGAAACGCTTCGCCGACAGGGCTGGGAGCCGGTGGTGTATCCTCACGCATTGGGCGCCAACGGGAGCTACAGCGGGAGCGTGGCGGAGCGAATGGGGGATATGACGGCGGCTCTGACGGATGAGTCGATTCGTGCCGTGTTGTGTTCCCGCGGAGGATACGGAGCGGTGCATCTGCTTGAGGAGCTTTCGGCAATGAATCTGCGCAAGGATGCGAAGTGGATTATAGGGTTCAGCGACATTTCGGCATTGCATGCGATGATGGCATCGCAGGGTGTGGCAAGCGTGCATGCGTCGATGTGCAAGCATTTGGCGTTGCATCCCGACGATGATGCGTCGCAATCGCTGTTTGAGATACTGCGCGGCGGGATGCCGAAATATTGCGTAGAAAGCCATCGGGCGAATCGTCGCGGTGTTGCCACCGGAAGGATTGCCGGGGGGAATATGGCGGTGCTCGGCGGGCTGATAGGGTCGAAGTATGACCTGTTTAGCATGTATGGCGATGATACGATTCTGTTTATAGAGGATATAGCGGAGCCAATCTACAAGATAGAGCGAATACTATATCAGTTGCGAATGGCGGGTGTATTGTCTCGCTTGAAGGGGCTAATCGTGGGGCGGTTTACGGAATATAAAGCGGACCGCAACTATAATGACATGTATGAGATGATAGCGGATATGGTGGCGCAATATGACTATCCTGTGGCGTTTGACTTTCCGATAGGACACGTCGATGAAAATCTCCCGATTGTGGAATCGGCGATGGTGACGCTCAGCGTTGGAGAAAGGACCGAGCTGAAGATGGGCTAATCGAGATTGCCTCGGTATTCGCGGGAAAGTTCTCCGGCAAGATATTCGTCGCTACGGCAGTGCATATCGGCAATGCCTTCGCTCATCAGTTCGTAGGTCAGCGAATTGTAGAAAAATTCCAATGCGTCTTCATACGATATTCGTTCGCTGTCGGCAAACAGTTTGACAACGCGAGCATATTTCATTTGCAATATAGTCTTGTCGGCAAGCATAAAATCAGGCGTTTAATTCAATAGCGTCAATAAATCGCAAACGGGAATCAATCAAACTCTGACTGACAATGCATATCTGATGGTTGGGCTTTTCGTAAGCCAATCGCCCCAAAGCGTCTTTCTTGTCAATCAATCCGGAAAAGTACAAATCGATGGTGTTGAATACCCTATCATCTGCTATACCGCCTTCAATCATATCTATCCCGGAAACAGGGACTCCGCGACGGCATGATGCGACAAAATCCAACCATTGCTCGTCGTAATGAGGAAAAGTCTTTACCGTAAAGGGAGAGATGTCATCGTCCAATTCATATCGATTTATGTAGGCTACACCATTTCGACGCAGGAAGCGTTGAGCATAATTTTCAGCCTGCTCTTTCAGAGAGGTAAGATAAAAACCTTTGCCAAAATCGAGATTGTCGCGTGAATGAAACACATCGGGAGTGCTCACAATGACCGAAGACGCATGGTAAAGTATCATTGCAAAGCTCCTTTCTCTTTGAGGAGTGAAACGAGGTCGTCGACGATATATTCCCTACTGAAAGTGTGTAGCACATCGTAGGAGGGCAATATATAGCTGAACAAAATACCGGTTTTACGCAGCATGGTATATACTTCGGCTGCGCTTAATTTCAACGCATCGGCAAGATTGCCGACACAAAAAACGGTAAAATTCAATTGTTCGGTATTCATATCTGACAAAGTTAGCGATTCTGATATAAATAACAAATATGGGGAGAGAAAAATCTTGTTTGCGAGATTGGTTGAGAATGATTAATTTTGCACTTAAAATCAATAAATTGGAATAATTATGTCGATAGATAACATCATCGCTCAGGCGGTGGCCCGCGCCGTCAAAGAGCTTTACGGAATAGAGTGTGATGCCACGACCATCACTCCACAGACAACAAAGGCAGAATTTGAAGGAAATCTTACCATATTGGTGTTTCCATGGGTGAAGGCAGTCCGAAAGGCTCCCGAAGCGTTAGGAAACGAGATAGGGGAGTGGCTTGTGGCAAATGAGCCGGCGGTGAATCGCTTCAATGTGGTGAAAGGGTTCCTCAATATCGTAATCGAACCTACATATTTCACATCGGTGCTCCGCCACATCGACGAAACGGAGGAATATGGCTCGGTGAAGGCTACTGATGAGAGTCCGCTCGTGATGGTGGAATATTCTTCGCCCAATACGAACAAACCGCTTCACTTAGGACATATCCGCAACAATCTGCTCGGCTATAGTCTTTCGGAAATACTCAAGGCGTGCGGCAACCGCGTGGTTAAGACCAATATAGTCAATGACCGCGGTATCCATATCTGCAAGTCGATGCTCGCTTGGCAGAAGTGGGGCGAAGGAGTGACTCCCGAATCGGCAGGCAAGAAGGGGGACCACTTAATCGGCGACTTCTATGTGCTGTTTGACAAGCATTACAAGGCTGAATTGAAGCAGTTGATGGAAGAGCAGGGTATGAGCCAAGAGGATGCCGAAAAGGCATCGCCACTGATGCAGGAGGCTCGCGCAATGCTTCGCCGATGGGAACAAAAGGACCCGGAAATACGCGAATTGTGGGAGATGATGAACTCGTGGGTGTATGCCGGTTTTGACGAAACGTATAAGCGTCTCGGCGTAGACTTCGACAAAATCTATTACGAAAGCGATACGTATCTCGAAGGTAAGGACAAAGTGCTCGAAGGTTTGGAGAAGGGTATCATGTACCGCAAGGAGGATGGCTCTGTGTGGGCTGACCTTACGGCTGACGGCCTTGACCACAAGTTGTTGCTCCGCAGCGACGGAACTTCGGTGTATATGACTCAGGATATAGGTACGGCGAAACTCCGCTATCAGGATTTCCCCATCGACAAGATGATATATGTGGTGGGCAATGAGCAGAACTATCACTTCCAAGTGCTTTCGTTACTCCTCGACAAGCTCGGATTTAAGTGGGGCAAGGATTTGGTGCACTTCTCATACGGAATGGTGGAACTTCCGGAGGGTAAGATGAAGAGCCGTGAGGGCACGGTGGTGGATGCCGATGACTTGATGGATGAAATGGTAGATACGGCTCGTCTGGTGTCGGGAGAACTCGGCAAGCTCGATGAGTGCAGCCCGGAAGAAGCGGAGGCAATCTCTACAATGGTGGGATTGGGTGCGCTTAAATATTTCCTCTTGAAGGTAGACCCGCGCAAGAATATGACATTCAACCCGAAAGAGTCAATCGATTTCAACGGCAACACCGGTCCGTTTATCCAATATACTTATGCGCGTATCCGCTCGGTGCTCCGCAAGGCAGCCGATGTGGAAAAAGCCGATTACAGCGCAGTGGCACCCAACGACAAGGAGATAGCATTGATACAGCTTTTGGCCGACTATCCTTCGAAGGTAGCTGAAGCCGGTCGCAATTACAGCCCGGCACTTATCGCCAACTATGCTTATGAGCTGGTGAAGGCTTACAATCAGTTCTACCACGACTATTCGATACTTCGCGAGGAGGATGCCGCAGTGCGCACGTTCCGCCTTGTATTGTCGGAAAATGTGTCGCGAGTGGTTCGCTCGGCAATGAAGTTGCTCGGCATCAATGTGCCTGAAAGAATGTAGGGTCGCGACTGAACTTTTTAATGAATCAGGTGTTAACACTGAATAATAAGCATGAATATGAACAATTATGATGTAAATACTTATGGCATCTCGCTTGACAAGCAGGTGTCGCAGGTGATGAAGCGAGTGTATGTGAAGATGTTTTTGGCGTTGTTGGTAACAGCCGCTACGGCATGGATTATCGGCACGAATGAGACGTTTATCTTATATATGGCACAGCACTCGTGGCTATATTGGGGACTGATGCTTGCCGAATTGGGTATGGTAATCGGTATCTCCGGAGCAATCAACAAGATGAAGTCGGGATTGGCGTCAAGCTTGTTTTATCTGTTTGCGGTGGTAAACGGGGCGGTATTCTCAATAATCCTTGCGGTCTATTCGATTGACTCGATTTTCAAGACATTTCTCATCACAGCCGGAGTGTTTGGCGCAATGAGTGTCTACGGATATTTCACGGAAAAGGATTTGACCAAATTCGGGTCGTTTCTACGAATGGCTCTGTGGGGTTTGATAATCTGCATTGTGGTGAATATCTTCATGAAGAGCAACACAATGGATTGGATTATCTCTTTTGTCGGAGTGGTGATTTTTATCGGTTTGACAGCTTGGGATACTCAGAAAATCAAACAAATGGCAATGCAAATGCCTGATGCGACTGACGGACGCCTTGCAACTCTCGGCGCATTAAGTCTGTATCTTGACTTTATCAATCTGTTTTTGTATCTGCTCAGATTTTTCGGAGCATCGCGAGATTAAATCCACAAAAACGAATATAAAAAACGGTCGATTCTGCATTGTGCGGAGTCGACCGTTTCTGTTGTTATCGTTTTGCGCCGAAGAGGTAATGGGCTAATAGGGGACTGGTGCGAATTACAGCACTGACGAACAGACATAAAGCGATAATCAATGCAGCAACAAATAACGACAAAAACAATTGCAGAATAATCATATCGGACGACTCAATGTATGGCTTCAGATACTGCATATCAGGCAAAAACAGATAATGCAAAAGGTATATATCCAATGTACGACGTCCAATAAATTGGAGCATTTTACTTGCTCGCGCTCCGGACTGAAAATAAGTTTCGTTGCTCAAGAAAAATATAAACACAACAAGCAGCCCCGCATAGCGCACAATTATATCATGTACCGCTTTATACAGCAATGGAACAGATTCCTTAAATCCATCATCAAAATACAGTAACAGACATCCAATGAATAAGAGTATTATTACGGCGCGGAAACGGTCGCTTTTCATGTAACCAATAAACACCTCTCCATATTTACGACAAAGTATTCCAAAAGCAAAAAACTGGAAATATTTCGTCAAGTTTTCCAAACATAAAACATTCCACAATCTGCTATCATTACGCAAAAAAATCAAACAGATCACACCAATAACGGACAATGTAATCAACCCGACATCCACAATTTTTCGGGAAGTATATCGTCCGACCAATGATAATGTGTAATATATGATAAACATTTCAAACAGGACGATTGTAAACCAATATCCACCAAAACCATATTCAAAAACAGATAATGGATTACCACCCATACAAAGAGAAAAAAGCGAAAAGAAGAATATAGTCGGTATAATCTGTACTTTTGCTTTCTTTCGCATATTTTCGATGTAGAAACCGACGCTCCAACGTTCAACGGCTTTATATGCAATATATCCACTTATAAAGAAAAACATTGGCATTCTGAATGTAAGCAAAACAGAACCCAATACACTATCATATCCCCCAATACCATAAGTCGCGCCCAAGACATGTCCCAAAACGACTAAAAACATTGTGAAACCACGGAGGGCATCAATATAATTGATTCTACCCCCCCCCGATAAGTTATTGATTATCAAAGTATTATTATTTTCCATTTTTAACTGTGATTGTATTTTTACAAAAGTACACAAAATAGACTATTTAATCCAAAAAATATAAGCCTTGACTTTGTTGCTATCGTTTTGCGCCGAAGAGGTAATGGGCCAATAGGGGACTGGTGCGGAGTGCTTCGCTGACAAAGAGGCAGGCGGCGACAATGATGGCAGCGACGGTAAAGGAGACGGCAAAGCGTGTAATCGCCATGCTTTCTGGGTCGATGAAGGGGGAGAGGTATTGCAGGCTGTGGCTGCGGATGTCGGGGATGAAAAAGTAGTGGAGCATGTAGATGTCGAGTGTGCGACGCCCGACAAAGCGCATCACCCGACTCAATTTGGCACCGGTCGCAAAAAAGGCTTCTTTGCTCATAAAGAAGGTGAATACAAACAGCAGACCTGCATATCGAACTATTGTGCCACAGACTACAATATAAGTCAAGGGCATGGCGTGTTTGAAATCTTTATTGAAATTCAACAACAGGCAACCGACAAAGGTGAGAATCACGATGGTGCGGAATCCATTATTTTTTATGCAGCTCATAAACAGCCGGCTGTATTTATGGCATAATATCCCGAATGCAAAAAATTGGAAATATTTAACCAGTTCGATTATCTCCAATGTCGTCAACCACTGCCCTTTGACACCGACCAAAAATGCACAGATGATCGACAACACCACCAAACCGCAATCGACGACTTTGTCGGAGGTGTAGCAACCAATCAACGACAGAGTGAAATAGAGCAGGAACATTTCAAACAGGACAATCGTGAACCAATATTCGTCGAATCCGGTATTCAAAAACTGTAAAGGATTGTCGCCTCTAAAAGTTCTCAAAATCAAATAGAAAACGGCAGTAGGGAGGAGCTGAACCAAGGCTTTTTTACGCAAATTTTTGGCGTAAAAACTAACATTCCATCGCTCTACGGCTTTGTATGCGATGTAACCGCTTATAAAAAAGAATGTAGGCATACGAAATGACATGAGAATAGAATTAATCACACCATTATATGCCTCTATGCCATAGGTGACACATTCCACATGCCAAAAGACGACCAAAAACATTGTGAATCCTCGGAGGGCATCGATATAACCGATTCGGTCTCCTCCGGACAATCTATCAGCGGCGACGTCTATGCTCATTGATATATTGATATATTATTTGATGATTATCGGATAAGCGTATATTCGGGGGAATCAAAAAAACAGAGAGGTTGCATCAACTCTGATACAACCTCTTTTGCGCTTCAGGATGGGCTTGAACCAACGACCCCCTGATTAACAGTCAGGTGCTCTAACCAACTGAGCTACTGAAGCAGTCTGTCTTTTTTTGCGCTTCAAGATGGGCTTGAACCAACGACCCCCTGATTAACAGTCAGGTGCTCTAACCAACTGAGCTATTGAAGCAGTTGCTATCTCTTTTGGAGAATTGCGCTGCAAAATTAATGGCAAATTTCGAAATATGCAACAACTTTCATAAAAAACTTCACGAAATAAATGATTTTAATGCATTTTTGAGGCTTTTTCGCAGTGCAATATGGTATTTATTGCTTACCTTAGCGTTCCAATTTCTGATAATAATAATGAGACGACTCACATTTGCACTACGAATCATAGCAGTAGCGGCAATCATACTTACCGCCGCGACCGTCACAGTTGCCGCCACCCGCAGCGACAAGGCTGAAATATCCCGCAATCTCAATATATTCAATTCGATATACAAAGAGTTGCAAACGTTTTATGTAGATACAATCGACGCAGAAAAGTCGATAAACACGGCAATCAATGCCATGCTTAACGATATAGACCCCTATACGGAATATATCTCGGCGAAGGACCAAGATGAATTTATGACAATGTCGACCGGCGAATACGGCGGTATCGGCTCTTATATAATGGAGCATAACGGAAAGGTGTTGATTTCGGAACCGTATGAGGGATGTCCGGCACAACAAGCGGGTCTACGCGCCGGCGACCATATAATAATGATAGACAATGATACGGTGACAGGGTGGCGCAGTTCGCAAGTGAGCGAACGCCTTAAAGGACAGGCCGGAACGCAGCTTCGTGTCACGGTGAATCGTCCATACGCAGAGGATTCGATTCTTACGTTTGACCTCACCCGCAGGAAAATTCAAGTGCCATCGGTGCCTTATTATGCCGTGGTGAAGGAAAATATAGGATATATCTATCTCACTTCGTTTACCGACAAGTCGGCAAATGAGGTGCGCGACGCATTGGTGGAGCTGAAAAAGGATCCGAGAGTGAAGTCGATAGTGCTCGACCTACGCGGGAATGGCGGAGGACTGCTTGAAGCGGCAGTGAAAATCGTGAGCTATTTCGTGCCGAAGAATACCGAGGTGCTTCGCACACGCGGCAAAGATATTCTGAATGAAAAGGTGTATAAAACGACATCGGCACCAATCGACACCAAAATACCTCTTGCGGTGCTTATCGACGGAGGGTCGGCATCGGCAGCCGAAATCGTGGCCGGTTCGCTTCAAGATCTCGACCGCGCCGTAATAATCGGAGCACGTTCGTATGGAAAAGGATTGGTGCAAACCACGCGACAGTTGCCATACGACGGACTTCTGAAGGTGACTGTATCGAAGTATTATATACCGAGCGGTCGATTGATTCAAGCCATAGATTACTCGCATCGCAATCCCGACGGCACAGTAGCCCGAATACCCGACAGCCTGACGAATGTGTTCAAGACAGTGCATGGTCGCGAGGTGCGCGACGGAGGGGGTATCACTCCGGATGTAAAACTCACTTATCCCGCCGCCAACCGCCTTACATATAATATATATCGCGATAATTGGGCGTTTAATTTTGCCACCCGCTACGCAGCCGAACACCCGACAATCGCACCGGCGGAGGAGTTTGAAATAACAGATGAAATATTTGAATCATTCAAGCAATCGATAGATCCAGATAAGTTCCAGTATGACAAAGTGTGCGAAACGGGACTTAAGGCGCTGCGCGAACTTGTAGACAACGAAGGGTATATGAACGACAGCGTAAAAGCCCAATTTACCGCCTTGGAGGGAATGCTGAAGCATGATTTGGAACATGACCTGAATGTGAACCGCAAAGCAATCGAGGAGATTCTTGCACCGGAAATATCAAAACGCTACTACTATCAACGCGGTGAAATCATAGAGAATCTGAAGCGCGACATTACCCTCGACAGTGCCGCATCGGTGCTCAACAATCAGGCGGCATATCTCAAGATATTGTCACCATCAACGAAATAACCGAATCAAGCAATGGATATAGCCGAGCTTTGTCGACAGTTTCTATCGCTACAACGTCGCAAGGCACTTGACAGTGCACTATCAAACAAAAAGGCCGACCAAGTGTCGCTTTACGGGCTTGCCGGCTCGTCGGCGGCAATGCTTTTTGCAGCACTACCGAAGCGCAACGAGCCTATAATCATTGTGGGAGATTCGCTCGACGATGCGGGGTATCTGTATCACGACATCTCACGCATACTCGGCGAAGAGTCGGTGTTGATGTTTCCATCGGGATATAAGCGCGACATCAAATACGGACAACCGGACCCGCCATCGCAGATATTGCGCACGGAGGCCCTCAACTGTTGGCACTCCGAAAATCGCCCTCACTATGTGGTGACTTATCCCGAAGCATTGGCTGAACGAGTGGCATCTCGCGAGACAATTGACCGCCACACAATCAAATTTAAGGTAGGGGAGACGGTCGACCTGATTAAGGCGGAGAAATGGTTGCGCGAAAACGGATTTGAAGAGGTGGACTATGTGTATGAACCGGGACATTTCGCCGTGAGAGGTTCGATACTCGACATATTCGGCTACAGCCATGAATTGCCGTTTCGCATAGATTTTTTCGGAAATGAAATAGACTCGATACGCACGTTTAACATCGAGACACAGCTATCGGAACAACGAATGACCGAGATAGCCGTCACATCAAATGTGGCAAGCCATTCGCGCGGAGAGTCGCTACTCAAATTCATAGGTCGCGATACGATAATCTGCATGCGAGATGCCGCCTATACGGCAGAACGCGTCAAAGCGGTGGCAGCAGAGACGTTTTCGGACAGTGCGGTGATAGCCGATGAGGGGGACCGCAATGCGATGAATCAAGTGGTGGATGCAGATGAATTTGCCGCCGACCTCGCAAAGTTCAAACAGGTGCATTTCACGGCAGCAGCCACTGCGCCAACGGCAGCAAAAGCCGCAATCGATTTCGGCTGCACACCGCAAGGTATATACCACAAGAATTTCGATCTTATCAGCGAATCGTTCACCAATCTTCTCAATGACGGATATACGCTTTTCATATTAAGCGACTCGGACAAGCAGACGGAACGTTTGCGCGTGATATTTGCCGATAGAGGCGACAAGATAGAGTTTTCGCCCATAATCACAGCGTTGCATGAGGGATTTGTGGACCATCAACAGAAACGATGCGTATTCACAGACCACCAGATTTTCGACCGTTTCCACAAATACAATCTTAAAAGCGACCGCGCCCGGTCGGGCAAACTCGCACTTTCGCTCAAGGAGTTGAGTTCGATAGAGGTCGGAGACTATATTGTCCATGTGGACCACGGAGTGGGAAAATTTGCGGGAATATTTCGCACCAATGTCAACGGGCGTACACAAGAGATGATAAAACTCGTCTACCTGAATGACGATATAATCTTCGTGTCAATCCACTCACTGCACAAACTCGCGAAATATCGCGGGAAGGAGGGTGTGGAGCCTCGCATAAACAAACTTGGGTCGGGTGCATGGAACAAGGTGAAGGAGCGTACCAAATCGAAACTCAAAGATATAGCCCGCGACCTGATAAAGCTATATGCCGCCCGCAAAGATGAGAAGGGATTTGCCTATTCGCCGGATTCGTATCTGCAACAGGAGCTTGAAGCATCGTTTATCTATGAGGATACTCCCGACCAACTTCGCGCCACACAGGAGGTGAAGGCGGATATGGAGAGCGAACGACCGATGGACCGACTTATCTGCGGCGATGTGGGATTCGGCAAAACGGAGGTGGCCATACGCGCTGCATTCAAAGCGGCTACCGACGGGAAGCAGACGGCAGTACTTGTGCCCACTACGGTGCTTGCATACCAACATTTCAATACGTTCAAAGACCGCCTGAAAGAGCTTCCGGTGCGAGTAGACTATATCTCCCGCGCCCGTACAGCCAAACAGGTGAAACAAATACTCGCCGACCTCGCCGAAGGCAAAATAGATATACTCATAGGCACACACAAGCTCATCGGCAAGGATGTGAAGTTCAAGGATTTGGGACTGCTTATTGTGGATGAGGAGCAAAAGTTTGGTGTTGCGGTAAAAGAGAAGTTGAAGCAAATAAAGGTCAATGTGGACACGCTGACAATGTCGGCAACACCGATACCCCGCACACTTCAGTTTTCGCTGATGGGCGCACGCGATCTATCGGCTATCACCACTCCGCCAGCCAACCGCTACCCAATCGTCACGTCGGTGAATGCCCTTAACGATGATATTCTTCTCGAAGCCATCAATTTCGAGATGTCGCGCAACGGGCAGGTGTTTATCGTGAATCCGCGTATCGAGGGGCTTTACGATATGGAGGCTACGGTGCGCCGACTTGTGCCTGATGCCCGGACAATAGTGGGACACGGGCAGATGCCACCGGAGAAATTGGAGAAGGCAATCATTGATTTCGCCAATCATGACTATGATGTGCTTCTCGCCACGACGATAATAGAAAGCGGCATAGATATGCCGAATGTCAATACGATAATAATAAACGATGCGCATAAGTTCGGATTGAGCGAGTTGCACCAACTTCGCGGCAGAGTGGGGCGCAGTTCGCGCAAGGCGTTCTGCTATCTGATGGTTCCGCCACACAATCCGCTCACCCCCGTGGCTCGTCGCCGCTTGCAAGCAATCGAGAGTTTTGCGGACTTGGGCAGCGGAATACATATCGCAATGCAGGACCTCGATATTCGCGGGGCGGGCAATCTGCTTGGTGCGGAACAATCGGGCTTCATTGCGGATTTGGGGTATGAAACGTATCAAAAGATTCTCAAAGAGGCTGTGATGGAGTTGAAGACGGAGGAGTTTTCGGATACGTTGACGGCATCGGACGGCACGGAGGAGATGGAGTATGTGAACGATTGCATAATCGAAAGCGATATGGAGCTGTTGCTACCGGCGACATACGTGCCACAAGACAGCGAGCGCATCGCCCTGTACCAAGAACTCGACAGTATAGAGCGCGAAACGGATCTTATGGCGTTTCGCTCTCGTCTGGAAGACCGATTCGGAAAAATACCGACAGTAACGGCTGAATTGCTCCGAATACCTCGCCTGCGACGTCTTGCCCGACAACTCGGAATAGAGAAGGTGACACTGAAACAGGAGACGATGTTTCTCTACTTTGTGGATGAGTCGAACAAGGCTTATTATCAATCGCCCATGTTCGGCAAGTTGCTGAATTATTTGCAGCAAAACGCTCGTCGCTGTCGCATACGCGAGAAAAATTCACGCCGGAGCTTTGCCATAGCGAATGTTCCGACAGTGGAGGAGGCTGTGGCTATTCTTGCATCAATTCCGGAACTTGAGTCGATATAACGCCGGATTTTTTGCAAATTATCGGAATTCAGAGGGCCATATTCTGCAAAATATCGGAATTCAGAAGCCGATTTCTTGCAGAATATCGGAATTCAGACATTATTTTTCTGCAAAATATCGGAATTCACGAAATTATTTACTACCTTTATGCCGTATAAATCAACCGAATAGCTATGATAGACGAAAAAACATTACTTCAAGTGCTCGCAGAGCAGAAAGAAGAGGTGGACAATTACAAGCCAGAGCAATGGGTTGCCCGCAAAGAGGAGTGTATGTTTGAGTTTGACAGTAAGCTGGCTCAAGTGGTAATCGGAATCCGTCGCAGTGGCAAATCCACTCTATGCCATAAGGTGCTGAAAGAGCACGGAGTCCGCTACGGCTATGCCAACCTTGATGACGACCGTCTGTCGGGCATGGATGTAAAAGATTTGAATACGCTACTTTCATGCATATATCAGATTTACGGTACGGATATTCCTTATCTGTTTTTTGATGAGATTCAAGATGTTGACGGTTGGCATTTATTCGTAAATCGACTATTGCGAACGAATATACACATATTCGTAACCGGCAGTAATGCAAAATTGCTAAGCAGCGAACTTGCCACACATCTAACCGGACGATATAATGAAATAAGGCTCTATCCGTTTGCATTTTCAGAATATTGCAACTATCACAAAATCGACATTTCAAGTATCACGACAAAGGCAGATGCAGAGCGAAAACGCGCATTCATGAGCTATATAATAGACGGAGGGTTTCCTGAAATGCAATCCATCCGCAATAAACGCGGCTATGTGCAGAGTCTGATAGATGCGATTTTGCATAAGGATATACAACGTCGCTTCAAGGTCAGAAATATGGATGCTCTCAAAAAGATAGCATATCACCTGATAAACAATGCCTGCCAATATGTAAACTACGGAGAACTCGGCAAATTACTTAATATATCGGACAAAACGGTAAAAAAATATGTCGATTACCTACAACAGGCATTTCTAATCCAGCTACTGCCGAAACATTCATATAAGAGTAAAGAGCGTTTGCTCGGCGAAAAGGCATATATGGTGGATACCGGGCTTGAGAATAACCGCAATTATTCGATGGCAGGGGAAAATGTGGGGTGGCGATTGGAAAATGTGGTCTACCTCGAACTGTTGCGGAGATGCTCCAAAAACTTTTTGGACGTGTATTACTATCGCCCCGATTCAAGACAAAAGGAGGTGGATTTCGTAGTGTGCAATCAAAATAAGACAGAGGAACTTATCCAAGTGGCTTACGATATCGAAAATCCGAAAGTCTACGTTCGCGAGACGTCGGCATTAGTGAAAGCAGCCAATGCGCTGCATTGCGATAAACTTACCCTTATAGCGTTCACAACTACACGAAACGTAGATGCGGACGGAAAAAAGATTCAAATTTTCTCGGCAATAGATTGGTTGCTCAAAGATTGGCAACAGGAGGAAAATCACTAAAATTGGGTATTGCGGGAGTGGATGAGGATGCGTAACTTTGCAGCCGAAAAAGGTTAGGATTGTTTAGGTTTTGAACAATAACAGAGGACATATTTTATCTACGTTGTTTGTGCTGACGGTGTTTTTGGCAAATATCTTCAGTACGACGATCTTTGTCCATACACACGAAATCGACGGTGTGAAGGTGGTACATTCGCACCCATTCACAAGCAAAACCCACAATCACTCCACCAATCAATTCGTGGCTCTTCATTTCACAGTGGCGACACAGGGTTTGACGAGCGATGCGGTGAATGTGGAGGATGCCGATAGGCTGCTGATAGGGACTGTCTATGTGCAAGTGGCCGACGGTCATGCTTTTTTCACTCCGGATTGCCGGACTCTTCGCGCACCTCCTTGCTGTTAAATAAACATATGTGTCCGAATCTCTTCTCGGAAAAATTTATTTAACACCAATCATCACACGCGAAAAAAAATCAATGAAGAAATTAATGTCGGTGCTTGTCGCTATCGTGGTTGCGACAGGCTTATCAGTAGTATGTGCGGAAGGAAATGCGTCCGTGCACAAGCATAATCATAATCATGGCAATCAGGCAAATGCCATCTATGGTCATATCGTAGAACAGGGTTCTGACGAGGGAGTGGCTTACGCATCTGTCTTGGTAGTAGAGACGGGTCAGGGTACGATGACCAATGAGAGCGGGGAATTTGAATTGACCGGGCTACATGCCGGTGACTATACGCTCCGCACTCAATTGGTGGGCTATAAGACGGCGGAAACACGTGTCACAGTGCGCCGACATGAGGCTGCACACACGACAATAGCAATGGCGATAAACAGCATAGTGACCGATGAGGTGGTGGTGTCGGCAAGCCGCAATGCGGTGCGCAGATGCGAGGCACCGGTGGTGGTGAATGTGTTGAATCAAAAGCTGTTTGAGACGACAAATTCAACCGACCTTGCCCAGTCGCTCAATTTTCAGTCGGGTCTTCGCGTGGAGAACAATTGCCAAAACTGTGCGTTTCCTCAGGTGCGCATCAACGGACTTGAGGGACCGTATTCGCAGATACTTATCAATAGTCGTCCGATAGTCAGTGCGCTGTCGGGGGTGTATGGTCTGGAGCAGATTCCGGTGAACATGATTGACCGCATAGAGGTGGTGCGCGGCGGCGGCTCGGCACTATTCGGTGCAAATGCCGTGGGTGGCACAATCAATATCATCACGAAGGACCCGGTGGAAAATTCGTTCAGCGTGTCGACGACGATTTCGAATATGAATGGCGACGCGTGGGAGGAGGTGATGAATGCGAATGCATCGTTTGTGTCGGAGAGCAATGACTACGGACTTGCCGTGTATGAGACTTACCGCAAGCGCAATCCTTACGATGCTAACGGCGATGACTTTTCGGAGGTGGGAAAACTCGACCTTAATTCGTTCGGCATATCGGGATATTACCGTACGTCGCAGTTCGGTCGCCTTAATCTCGAATATCATACGACGAATGAGTTTCGTCGCGGAGGCAACAAGTTTGACCTCGAACCGTTTCAAACCGACATCACGGAACAGACGAAGCATATAATCAACAGCGGAGGGGTGAACTACACCAATGCCTGGGATGCATACAAGCACCGCATGTCGCTCTACGCATCGGTGCAAGACATAGACCGCAACAGCTACTATGGCGCACAACAGAATCCGGATGCCTACGGCAAGACCGACGACATCACGTGGGTGGCGGGAGGAATGTACACGGGTGAGTATTCAAACGTGATATTCGCTCCGGCAACTTTCACAGCAGGTATCGAGTATCAAAACAATTCGATGCATGATGTGATGATAGGCTATAACCGCGACATGGAACAGGATGTGAGAATTTTCGGCGGATTTATACAGAATGAGTGGAAGATGCGCCATTTTATACTTCTTGCCGGATTGCGTGTTGACAATCATAATCTTATAGATAATCCGATATTTTCGCCTCGCATGAATCTTTTATACCGTCGGAATGACAATTTCCAAGCACGCGCGACATGGTCGACAGGGTTCCGCGCTCCGCAAGCATACGATGAGGATTTGCATATCACGGCTGTAGGCGGCGAGGGCACGCTGATTTATTTGGCGGATGGTCTTGACCCGGAGCGTTCAAACAGTTTCAGCGGGTCGGTGGACTGGACGACTTCGTTCGGACATTGGCAAGCCAATATATTGTTGGAGGGATTCTATACGTCGCTGAGCGATGTGTTTGTGCTTGAGGATATGGGACATGACGAGCAGGGAAATGCGCTCAAGGAGCGTCGCAACGGCAGCGGTGCGCATGTGTATGGGGCGAACATAGATGCCCGCATAGCTCACGGCAACGATGTGTCGCTTCAGGTGGGATTTACGGCTCAACGCAGCCGCTACAAGCAGGCGGAACGATGGAGCGACGATGAATCGGTGGCAGCAACCAAGAATATGCCTCGCAATCCTAATCTGTATGGGTATTTCACTTTGTCGGGCACCGTAAGACGCAATTTCGGTTGGGCGCTGTCGGGTGTGTACACGGGACGAATGTATGTGCCTCACTATGCTCCTGATTTTTCCGAGATTCCCGATGACTATGAGCATAGCTATATCACTTGCGATGAGATGGTTCACACTCCCGACTTTTTCGATTTCAATGCGAAGATGAGCTATACGATTGCTCTGCGCGACCATCTGAAATTGGAGATTAATGCCGGGGTAAAGAATATTTTCAATGCGTTTCAAAGTGACCTTGATTCGGGCGGATATCGCGATTCGGGATATTTCTACGGTCCGACGGCTCCGCGCACGTATTTCGTGGGATTAAAGATAAGCCGATAAGAAATAACGAATCTTTCAGATTCGGGTGGCGGTGACTTCGCTTTCCGGTGGTGACCTCACTGCGTTCGGCTACCACCGGCTATTAGTTAATGATTGCTTCGCAATCGCATCAGACGGCTGGGCGGCCGAGTTTACCGGTGGTGACCTCTCTAGGCTACCATCGGTTACTTTTAATGATTAACATTTTGAAAGTAAAATTCACAGAAAAATCAAAAAAGTTCGGAATAAAACTGCCGAAAAGTTCGGAGTAAGATAGCCAAAAAGTTCGGAATTTGCATTTTTCCATAATAATATGAACCTTGCTGTGCCAATAGTTTGCCAATGGTGACCTCTTCAGGATTTTGAACGTTGGTCGGATGCACGGCTATGGAAATAACGAATCTTTCAGATTCGGTGGTGGTAACTTCGCTTTCCGGCGGTGACCTCGGTGGCGAGTCGCCACTGACATTTTTAGGTTAGTACCGGAACTCGGAATCGGAACTATGCGTGGGAGCGAAATTTTGGGAGGAAGGGGTGTAAATATCTGAAAAAATGCATATATTTGCAGAATCAATCATAAACCCCTAAATTATCAAATTATGAAGAAATTTTTACTCTCTTTACTCTGCTTGGCAGGCTTTACAAGTTTGTCGGCTCAGACAACCTACACCGCTACATTAGCAAACGAAACAGGTAAAAAATTCACCAATGACGTACGAACAATTACTTTTGCGGATGAGACAACCTTATTTGAAGCGTCATGGACATTTGCCGGCGAGATTGGAGGAAATAAAGCAGAAGCCTCTGCATTTAATTGGGATAGCAGCAATGGACGCGGATGCCAATTAGGAACAAGCAAAAATCCATACTTATCTTCAACGGTAACTTCTTCAGATTTTGCAGAAAAAACAATCAGCAAGATAGTTGTCAATACATCTCGTGCAGGTAAGACTGATGTCAATTTTTCAGTAACTGTTGGCGGCATTGCATTTACAAACAACTCTAATGAAGTTATAACACTAACTACTACTGCTACTGATTATACGTTTGAGGGAAAGGCATCAGGAGACATTGTTCTCGCATGGTCTCAAACCGGTTCGGTTGGAACTTATCTAAAATCTATTTCTGTGACTTATACAGATGGAACAACAACAACTCAACAAGTAGCAAAACCGGTAATCAGCCCCGCCGGAGGCGAAATTACCGCTGACACTGAAATCTCTATTACTTGCGGTACCGACGGTGCTACAATCTATTACACCACTAATGGTGACGATCCCACAGAAGCATCAACTCCTTATACCGGAGCGTTCACTCTTGATGCAGATGCTACGGTTAAAGCTATCGGTATATTAAATGGATATACAAACAGTTCGATTGCTTCTGTAACATTCACCATTCCTGTAATTGCAGAATTCGGATATGTAAAATCAGTTACATCGGGTAAGAAGTATTTGCTTGTTGCAGACGACACATACGCAGCAACACCCCAAACAAACAGCAAAAATTACGCTTATCTCGCCGGCACAACCGTAACTCCGACAGATGGAATCATTGAGGCAAAAGAAGCTCTTGCATTCACAATCAATGCAGTAGATGGTGGCTACAACATTGTTGACTCTTACGGACAATACATCTATGCAGGCAGCTACACTTCTGTACAATTCACTACCGATGCAACCGCAGATATTTTATGGTCTATCGAAATTCAAAATGATGGAACCGCTAAATTAACTCACATATCAACCGGTCGCTATTTGCAATATTCTACTTCATTCAGTTCTTATGGTATGTACACCGACTCTCAAGGTTTGATGCCTTACTTGTATGAAGAGGGAGCTGCTGCAGAAGAAAAGCCTGCCGAAGTAATAGAAACAGCAAATTCAATTGCCGAATTCTACGAAATAACCAATCAAGTATCGGGAGCAAAAGCTACTATCGGTTTTGACCTTACAGTAATTGCCGTTGCCGGTAAGAATGTGTATGTATATGATGGCACAGACTTCAGCTGCGTATATGGCACAAATACTCTTGCATCGACTGACGTTATCGCTAAGGGTTGGGTAGCAACATACGGCGAATATAACGGTCTTTATGAAATTTGCCCCGTGGATGAACTTACCACCACAGGTACAGCCGGAACACTTCCCGAACCGATGGAAATCTCCGGTGAAGAAATTGCAAGCGACTTGCAATGTGCATACGTAAAAATAGCTAACGTGAACGTAGAACCCGCAGAAAGCGGCAAATCATTTACCGGAACAGACGAAAACGAAACTGAAATTTCGTTCTACAACAAGTTTGGCGTAGCGGTACCCGAACAAGGAAAGGCTCAATATGATGTAGTCGGCATCGTATCAATCTTCGGAACTACACTTCAGATTTATCCTTTGGAATATATCTACAAAGGCGAATTCTCAGCTATTGAGGATGTAGAGGTAGAGAGCGCAGAAGCAGTAGAATACTACAATCTGCAAGGTGTGAAGGTTGCTAATCCTGAAAATGGTCTTTATATCATGAAGCAGGGCAACAAGGCAACAAAGGTGCTTGTAAAATAATAGTCGGGCGCACAGCGCACAGATTTTTATAAACGAAACGGAGGGTATGTCGAAAATTCGGCATACCCTCTTTCTTTGCTTACTGACGTTTTTAGGACTCAAAATATTTTTGAAATTCGGCGAATCTCGCTATCTTTGTAACTAACAATATATCATCTTTATCGGCTTAATTTGAATGGATATGGATAATATTTTATCAGTTTTAGATGGTTTTACCCTTGACAATACCGATGATATTGCGATGAAACTGGCAACAGATTTTCGCAAGCGACGCATCGAAAAAAATTTTACTCGCAAGGAAATTGCCGAAAAATCGGGCGTGGCAGAAAGCAATATAATTCGATTTGAACAAAAGGGGCTGATTTCACTCAAAAATCTTATTGGCATAGCAATGGCAATGGAGTACACATCGGAGATAAAAAACATTTTCGACCAACCTAAATATTCGACAATGGAGGAATTGTCGCAAATACGCAAAAACTCCGGCAAAAAGAGAAGTCATAAATCATGAAACACACAGACAAACTCTACGTTAAGTACCATGGCGAAAATGTAGGTATCCTATCACTTACCCCCGACAACAAATTGTGCGTTTTCGAATATGATAAACGATGGCTTGCCGAAGGGTTCAGCATATCACCATTGGAATTGCCTCTTAAGCCGGGATTGTTTATAGCAAAGCCACAACCATTTTATGGCAACTTCGGGATATTTGAAGACAGCCTGCCGGATGGTTACGGGCGCTATCTACTACATAAGGCTCTACAAAGAGAGGGTATTGATGATAGAAATCTATCGGCACTTGACCGACTCGGTCTTGTTGGCAATGGCGGTATGGGGGCTTTAACATATGAACCACATACCGATATACACACAAAGGAACAGAGTTGCGATTTCGACCTATTGCAAGCAAAAGCATTGGAAGTATTACAAGAACAACAAGATTCGGATGCCGGACTACTGCTCTATAACAGCGGAAACAGCGGCGGCTGTCGCCCCAAAGCAATATTTTCGGATAGAGATGGACATTGGCTGATAAAATTTCGCCACACTTACGACCCAAAAGATATGGGAGAACAAGAATTCCATTACAATGAAGTGGCTCGCAAATGCGGTATAAATATTCCGGATTTCAAACTCACCAACGGCAAGTATTTCACAACAAAACGCTTTGATATGACAGATGCAGGCGAACGAATCCATATGGCAACCGCCGGCGGATTGCTTTGTATTTCACTGTCTAACCCGGTGCTTGATTATAGCAATCTTCTTGCCCTTACAGGCTTCCTGACACAACGCACAACGGATGTGGAAGAGATGTATCGACGCATGATTTTCAATTATCTTACCGATAATAAAGATGACCATTGCAAGAATTTCAGCTATACGATACAAAAAAACGACACCGGCAAGTGGCAATGGGCATTAGCTCCGGCTTACGATTTAACTCTATGTGCCGAAGGATATAATGGTCAGCATGCCACATCGGTGAACGGCACCGGCAAGCCAACAATGCAAGACTTTGTTTCGGTCGGTAAAAAGATAAAAATGAGCGAAAAAAGATGTTGCGAGATATTCCAACAAGTATATGAGAACTGCGATGATTTATTACGCTATCATCTTTAAGTGCTTTCAGCCGGTCGGTCGTTTAGCTATCTAATGAATCTTGAAAAATCCGGAGGATTCGTTAATTAAACGGCAGATAATCAATAACGAATCTTTCAGATTCGACGACATAATCATTGTTTACCGGTGGTGACCTCACTGCGCTCGGCTACCACCGGCTATTAGTTAATGATTGCTTCGCAATCGTCGAGAGGCTCGGCGGCGAGTCGCCACTGACATACGGGTTAATGATTGCTCCGGCGGCAAGTCGCCGCAGACAGGCCGAGAGGCTCGACACCCAAAAGGGGGACACCTATATTTATTATATAGGTACTGCTAAAATATTCAAATCGAAATTTGCGAGAGCTTGCGCGAATCCTTTCTTGCTCAAAATATTTTTGAAATTCGGTGAATCTGCATTACCTTTGTGATGCAAACCCATTAAATCACAAATAGTCATGGCTAACAATCATCGTTATTGTGTAATCATGTGTGGCGGTATCGGCAGCCGTTTTTGGCCGTACAGTCGAGCCGATCGCCCAAAACAATTCATAGATTTTCTCGGTACGGGACGTACGCTTCTGCAAATGAGCTATGACCGTATTCTCCCTATCGTGCCTGCGGAAAATATCATCGTGGTGACGAATGCTCAATATGCTCCTTTGGTAAAGGAACAATTACCGGACTTGAATGATGACCAGATATTGCTCGAACCGGCTCGCCGCAACACGGCTCCGTGTATTGCTTGGGCTGCTTACCACATCGCAGCCCGCGACAAGGATGCGACGATGATAGTGACTCCAAGCGACCATCTGATAACGCGGGAGCGGGAGTTTGAGTCGGCAATCGAGCGCGGATGTGAGTTTGTGGAAGCAAATGACGCTCTTCTGACTCTCGGTATCACTCCCACCCGCCCGGAGACGGGATATGGCTACATACAAGTGGGCGCACAGGCGTCGGAGGGTATCAATAAGGTGAAGACGTTTACGGAAAAGCCTAATCTTGAGTTGGCAAAGGTGTTTGTCAATTCGGGTGAGTTTTTCTGGAATTCGGGTATGTTTTTGTGGCGCGTAGATACGATATTGAAGGCGTTTCATGAATATGCCAATGATATTACCGTGGAATTTGAACGCGGGCTCGACACATTCGGCACGGAGAGGGAACAGGCGTTTATCAATGAGACGTTTGCCGGCTGCGTGAATATTTCTATCGACTTTGCGGTGATGGAAAAGGCTTCGAATGTGTATGTGGAATGTGTGTCGTTCGGGTGGAATGACCTCGGCACATGGAGCTCTCTGTTTGACAATTCGCCGAAGAATCGCGACGGGAATGTGGTGCAGAACTGCAAGGTGCTGTCGTATGGCTCGAAGGGTAATATTTTTGCCGTTGAGGGCGATAAGCTTGTGGCGGTGTCGGGGCTGGAAAATTATATCATTGCCGATACGGGTGATGTGCTGCTGATATGTCCGATGAGTGAGGAGCAGCGTATCAAACAGATTGTCAATGATGCTAAACTTGGCTACGGGGAGAAATACCTATAGGCGGCCTAAGAAATAACGAATCTTTCAGATTCGGCTTCCTTTTCATCGTTTACCGGTGGTGACCTCGCTACGCTCGGCTACCACCGGCTACTATTAATGATTGCTCCGCAATCGTCGAGAGGCTCGACTCCCAAATTTTAGGCGTATAGCTGCTAACATGCTGATTTTTTACAGCATTACACCAGCTTGCCATATATAACGAATCTTTCAGATTCGGCTTCCTTTTCTTCGTTTACCGGTGGTGACCTCACTACGTTCGGCTACCACCGGCTACTATTAATGATTGCTCCGGCGGCGAGTCGCCGCGGACAAGTCGAGAGGCTCGACGGCCGATTTTAGGTGGACTGAAACACACTTCTATGGAAATTGAAATTAAAAGCGGTGGGACCGAGCAAAGCAAGGTTGCCACCGCTGAACGTTTATAAAAGTGGGGATATATCGGCATTTGCGGCGAAATAATAGAGGGAGGTTGATATTATTTCGCTTGTTTTTCGTATATTTGGGGAAAATTATAATTCATTAAAACTAACCGTAAAAATCTATGAGACTTAAACTGTTTTTGCTACTACTTCTATCGGCAGCATTGCCGATAATGGCGCAGAACACCGGATTGTCGGGAACAGTGGTCGACGCGACATCGGGCAGTCCGATTGTCGGCGCAAGCATAATGCTTGAAAATCAAGGTATTTTCGTGACTACAGGCCCTTCGGGCGATTTCCGAATCAGTAATGCCACGGCGGGAGACGACCGAGTGCAAATCGTGGCTTACGGCTATCAGGACATCGTCAGCCCGATTTCTATTACCAATGGAGCAATCTCGAATATGGGTGTCCTCCGAATGAACACGAGCCTTCTTGAGGGGAGCGTTTTCCAAGATGACCAAGATTTTGCTTTCGACCAGTCGGATCTCGATGACGATGAGGGCACAAGCCAGTCGATCACGACGCTGACAGGCGCATCGGACAATGTGTACTACGATGTGGCAAGCTATGACTTCCAACCGATGTATTATCGCATACGCGGCTATAATTCGGAGTATGAAATGACGTATATCAACGGGGTGAATTTCAATGACCTCGGTCGCGGTCGATTCAACTATTCGATGCTCGGCGGTATGAACCGTGCATTCCGCAACAAGACGATTTCGTTTGCAATGGGTGCGACGGATTTCGGATTTGGCGACATAGGCACATCGACCAATATCAATGCGTTGGCGTCGAACCATGCTCCGGGCTTCAACGGAAGTATCGGCTACACGAACAGTTCGTATATGCTCCGTGCGTTGGCAACATATTCGACAGGTGTCAACAAGCATGGATGGGCATTTACTCTCTCGGCTGTAGGTCGCTATGCTAAAGAGGGTGAAGTGCCGGGAACGTTCTACAATTCGGCAGGTCTGTTTATCGGCGCACAGAAGATATTCAATGACCAACATTCGTTGGCGTTGACAGTGTTTGGTGCACCGACACAACGTGCTACCGGTTCGGCAACTTACGAGGAGGCTTACGAACTTGCCGACGATAATCTCTACAATCCCAACTGGGGATGGCAAGATGGCAAGAAACGTTCGGCCCGCATAACCGAATCGTTTGACCCGACGGCTATCATCAACTGGATATGGACTCCGAATCAGGGAACAAAAATCAATACGGCAGCTGCTGCCCGCTTCAGCCACTATTCACGCTCGGCGTTGAACTGGTATAATGCAGCCGACCCTCGTCCGGACTACTATCGCTATCTTCCTTCTTACTATAAGGATGATGAGGCGGCATATGAATATTACACTAATCTTTGGCGCACAGATGAGTCGATGCGTCAAATCGATTGGGACAAGCTCTATCAGGTGAACTATCAGAACAGTCTGCAAAACGAGAATCCTAATGCACCGTATCAACGCGGTTCGACTTATATATTGGAAAATCGTGTGTCGCGCCAGATAAATCTGTTGCTCAACACGACGATAAACCACAGATTGAACGATGTATCGACGTTGCAGGGGGGTGTTTCGCTAAACTATACCAAGGCAACGTATTACAAGACTATCCGCGACCTTTTGGGTGGCGAATATTGGCTTGACATCGACCAGTTCTCGGAACGAGACTATCCCGATGATACAGACCTTCTCCAAAACGACCTCGATAACCCTAACCGCAAAGTCGGCAAGGGTGATAAGTTCGGCTATAACTATGACATCCATGCTGTCAACGTGCATGCATGGTTGCAGAATATGATAAATCTTCCGCAATGGGATGTGAACTACGGCTTGAAGGTGGGCTTCACACAATTCTATCGCGACGGAAAGATGCGCAACGGTCGCTCTCCCGAAAATTCACTCGGCAAGGGCGTGACTCACAAGTTTGACAATGCGGCAATCAAGGTAGGCGCAACATACAAGGCCGACGGTCGCAATTTCTTCTCGTTCCACGGAATGTATGAAACACGCGCACCGCTTTTTGAATATGCTTACGTGTCGCCGCGCATCAAGGATGATGCAATCTCCGGTTTGGCAAGCGAACGCATATTGTCGGGCGACATCAGCTATTCATGGGCATATCGTCGCTTCCGCGGAAGCATCACGGCATTCTGGACAAACATGTATGACCAAACAGAACGTTTCTCATACTACGACGACCAGTATTCGACGTTTATGAACTATGTGCTTAAAAACGTGAACAAGACTCACAAGGGAATCGAAATCGGCATGGCATACAAAATCACTCCGTCGCTGACGGCAACACTCGCCGGTTCGTATGCCCGCTATCAATACAAGAATCGTCCGACGGGTGTACGCTCATACGAAAACGGCATGATGCCCGATACGGCAACGACGGTGTATCTGAAGAACTTCTTCGTGGGCGGAACACCTCAATCGGTGGTGAATCTCGGATTTGACTGGGCTGCTCCCGGAATGTGGTTTTTCAATGTCAACGCAAGCTTGATGGGCGATGCATACGTGAATATTTCGCCGATACGCCACGAGGAACTTCCCGAAATCTGGACAAAATACAATTCGCCGGAGGATCTCGAAGCTAAACTCGACGAAATCGGAACACAAGAGAAGCTTAACGATGCTTTTGTGGTAAATGCATCGGTGGGCAAGGTGATATATCTTAACAGAAGAGTATCGCTCAACCTCAACGTAAGTGCAACAAACCTTCTGAATAACAGAAAGATACAGACTTACGGATACCAACAGGGACGCTTTGACTATACGGACTACAATATGGACAAGTATCCCAACAAATATTCATACGCACAAGGCATCCGCATATTTGCCAACGTAGGTGTGAAATTCTAAGAAACAGTATCAACACAGAAAAATCATAAACGATGAAAAATCTGAAATCATATATAGGCTTGATGCTCCTCGCCCTCGGAATGGCTTCGTGCAGCAACGAGTTTGACCGCCCGCCGCTGATACTACCCGAAGCTGACATAGAGGCCAACACGACCATCCTTGAGCTAAAAGAGCAATACTGGCAAGACGGCTCGAACTATGCCACTCAGATAGGGAAGAAGTCGAACGGCGACCATATCATTATCGAGGGTATCGTAACGAGTTCGGACGAGTCGGGCAACATATTTAAAAATATCATGATAACCGACGGAACCGCCGCTCTCACAATCTCAATCGACGAATATGATTTGTACACGTCGTATGCGTTGGGACAGAAGGTGGTAATCGATATGACGGATATGTATATCGGTAAGTACAGCGGATTGGTGCAGCTCGGTATTCCTGAAGAGACCGAAAAATACGGAACGCAAATCTCTCGCATGACCATCGAAGAGTTTAAGGCTCATGCACAGGCCGATGGAATGCCGTCGCCCGAATCGGTGACACCGATAGATTTCGACCTTGGCACTCTCAGCACCGATGCAGCATTTATGCGTCAATGGCAAAGTCAATTAATCAAGCTTAGCGGAGTGACATTTGCAGATGGCGGAACGGCTACATTTGCCGAATCGAAAACGAGTGTGAGCCGTACGCTCACCGATGAAAACGGCAAGAGCATTATCGTCTACAACAGCGGTTACTCTGACTTCTACGACCAAACACTTCCGGCCGGCAAGGGGGAAGTGGTGGGTATTCTGAGCTACTTCGGCAGCAATTGGCAACTTCTTCTCCGCGACGAAGAGGACTGCATGAACTTCGTAGAACAACCTGAAGAACCTGTGGATCCCGTGGATGGCATCAATGAAAATTTCGACGCATCGACAGCAATTCCCGACGGATGGAAGACGGTGCTTGTATCGGGTACAAAGAAGTGGTATGTAACCGAATTTGACGGTAATAATTATGCTTCTTGCACCGCTTATAAGGGCACTGACCCTGCATCGGGCGGCTATGACTCATGGCTTATCACTCCTCCGATTAATGCGAACAATCTTGCGGAAAAAGTGATGCATTTCAAATCGCAAGCAGCATATTCGGGCAATTGTGACTTAGAGGTGTATGTAATGACCGATGATGACCCGACAACGGCAACTCTTACCAAACTTGATGCCACAATAGCAACTCCACCGTCGTCGGGATATTCAGGATTTGTAAATTCGGGCAATTTGGATTTGAGTTCGTTCTCCGGCATA
>JBGUUQ010000088.1:0-20049 GCA_045133615.1 Muribaculaceae bacterium
GAACCTAAGAGGTGTTGTTGACAGAAAGTTCTTCCTCTTTCGCATTGCAAACCTATACGCCTATCCCCACTGATTTTCTACTGTGCCTGATTTTCTACTGTGCCTTTATTGTATGCGGTCTTGTGTCGACGCAGGGGGTATAAAAAACGAAATCCAGAGACTCTCACGAGCATCCGGACCTCTAACCTATGATTCACTTATTTGTTGCTTTCGAGATTATATAGTGTTTTAGATTTATAGCCTAAAAGCAGATAATTCGTATAAGTCTCGCTTGACTTAACGAATATTCAATTTCCACGAAAAGGCTTATGGGGAATCGGCTTCGATTGATAGCCAAAGAAACATGATGTGGCATTGGTGCCAATCTGTTTCGGGGGGATTCAAATTTCTTTAACTTTAGGTTAGTCTTTTCGCTTGAATTAAATACTGATGCAAATATAGCACATATATTTTGATAAACAAGCATGTTTCATAAAGAAATTGCTTGGATTATACTTTTTTAACGAAAAGTAATGCTCGATGTTTCGATTTGAAATCGATTTGAGTGGTTATAGGTCGCTGAATGTCTTACAACCACGTAGATAGTAAGCAATAATAATATTGGGGTGCGGAGTGGTGTTGTCGTGCAGTAAATCTTTGTCGGGGTGGGTAGTGTAGTTTTTGCGCATATTGCGAAAGTCGCGATGGGCTTGTAATATTGCATTGGCGTTTGCGAAATCAAGTGTTATCATGAATTTAGCCCATGCAATGGTGTCGTAAAGACGACGGCGGAAAAGAGTGCGGCGACGTGTCAAGTCAGGAAGATTTTTATGCAGGAGCAATAGATTGTTGCGGAAATTCAGATAGGTTTTGCGAGGATTGGAGGCCGGCAGACTACCACCTCCGAGGTGCATGATTGAACTTTGAGGCAATACTTTGATGTCGAATCCTTTAAGTAATATTCTCCAGCAAAGGTCTATTTCCTCCATGTGGGCAAAAAAATCTTTGTCCAATCCTCCGGTTTCGATATATAAATCGGAACGAACCATCAGGCAAGCTCCCGTAGCCCAGAATATGGACCGAGGAGAATCGTATTGTCCGTTGTCTTTTTCTATTGTATCAAATATGCGTCCGCGGCAAAACGGGTAGCCATTGCGGTCGATGAATCCACCGGAAGCACCGGCATATTCAAATAGTGTGGGGTCCTTGTATGATAAAATTTTAGGTTGACATGCTCCGACAGAGGGATTTGCCTCCATGTATTCGTACATATTGCGAAGCCACCCGTCGGTCGTGGCTACATCGGAATTGAGCAATACGGTGTAGCGATAACGTGTTTGCGCAATTGCGAGATTATATCCTTCTGCATAGCCGTGATTTTCGTCGAATCTCAATAGCTTCACTTGCGGGAAATGCAGTTCCACGAAGTCGCAGGAACTGTCGGACGAACCGTTGTCGGCAACAATGATATCAGCAATATCAGTAGGGGTGGTTGCAACAACTTTAGGAAGAAATTCGGCAAGAAGTTGTTCGCCGTTCCAATTAAGAATTATTACAGCTATCGGTTTTTGCATTTTCTTCGGAATAATCGGGTGGTAATGAGACTTTATGTTTCCATCGTTTGTGGCTCCAGAGCCAGATGTGCGGGGTGCGACGGATGCTCTCTTCGAGCATTCGCGTATAGGTGTCGGTTATGGACAATTCGGGCATCTGCTCGGGATGCTCTGTTATGAGTCGGATGGTGATGTGGTAGTGTCCGCGCGAATGTTTTTCCATATCCATATAGACGACTGCCATATTCAATTTTCGCGCCAATACTTCGGTGCCGGTAATCACGGCGGTAGGCCGATTGAGAAAGCGTACCACATGAAGAGCATCGTTGTGGCTTGGCTTTTGGTCGCTCATAAAACCGGTTACAGTAGGGATTTCGCTGCGATGAAGTCTTATCAGGTCGCGCAGTACCGAACTCTTGGGGAATGATCGGGAATTGAATCGACTGCGAAGATGTAGAAAATATTGGTCGAACCAATCGTTTTTTAACGGACGATATACTTGGCCGAAAACACACTCTTTTTCCGGTTGATGATTGGTCCATAGTGTGATGGATGTAGCCCATTCCCAGTTGCCACAGTGGGAGAAATATGCTACGACCGAACGACCTTGCGATAGCAGGCTGTCGATAAGCTCGATATTGTCGAATGTCATGCGACGGCGCATTTCGTCGTCGGAAATATGGTGAAGCTTAAGTGTCTCGAAGAAGTAGTCGGCAAAATGGCGATAAAATCGGCGAATTGTCTGTTGCTGCTCTTGGCGGCTCTTTTCGGGGAACGAGTCGATGATGTTTTTGTCTACAACTTTACGGCGATAACGAATTATGTAGTACATCAGAACGAAAGTGATGTCGGCCAAAACATACAGAACCCGTAACGGCAGATATGCCGTGGCTTTAAGAATCCAATCGAGTGGACGATATTTCCACATGGTGTTGCTCATCGTTGCAGTTCTCCTTTTATTTCTTCGCCATCGTTGATGAGTTGGCTCAAGCGTACCGATACTACTGTATTGGACAATTCGGGAACTGACGGGATTTCTACTTTGAGATAATTGTCGGTGAAACCACTCATCGGTTTTCCTCGGCGGGGATGTTCGAGCAGAACCGGACGTGTCGAGCCGATAAATCTATTGCTGAAGTCACGCAATTTTTGCTCAGACAGAGCAAGCATAATGCGAGTGCGTCGATGCTTTTCCTCTTGAGGGACGATGTGGTCGATTGTCAATGCGCGAGTGCCAGGACGCTCGGAATAAGTAAATACGTGAAGACGAGAGATGTCGAGCGAGTCGCAAAATGCTCTTGATTCTTCAAAGCGCTCTTCGGTCTCGCCTCGTGCTCCGACGATAAGGTCGACTCCAATAAAGGCATCGGGTATTACGCTGCGTATTTTTTCTACTTTTGAACGGAATAGGGCTGTGTCGTAATGACGTCGCATGAGTTGAAGCACTTCATCGCTTCCGCATTGCAGGGGGATGTGGAAGTGAGGCATGAATCGACGTGAAGCGGCAACCCATTCAATGATTTTATCGGTCAGCAGATTAGGCTCTATCGATGATATACGATAACGTTCGATGCCATCGACATTGTCGAGTTGCTTGATGAGGTCGAAAAAGTTGTCGCTTCTGCCTTTTCCGAAGTCGCCGATGTTGACACCTGTGATGACGATTTCTTTACCACCTTCCTCTGCTACTTGCCGCGCTTGCGCCACTATACTTTCGATTGAACCGGAACGGCTGCGTCCGCGAGCCATGGGTATGGTGCAATATGAGCAATAGTAGTCGCAACCATCCTGCACTTTAAGGAAATAGCGGGTACGGTCGCCTCGTGAGCATGATGGAGAAAATGTCCGGATGTCTTTAGTCGGGGTGATTAGAGTGCGGGGCTGGTGAGTTGACATCCATTCGTCGAGGTATTTGCCAAGTTCAAGTTTTCGGTCGGTGCCGGCTACGATGTCAACACCCGGTATCGCTGCGATTTCAGCCCCTTTCAATTGGGCATAGCATCCGGTGACAATTACAACGGCTTCGGGGTATTTTTTTATTAAAGCCCGAATGGTTTGTCGGCATTTTTTGTCGGCGAGTTCGGTAACACTACACGTATTGATTACGCATATATCGGGCGTTTCTCCAGCCTGCACACGGCGGATTCCTTTTTCTGCAAAAAGCCGGGCGACGGTAGATGTCTCCGCGAAATTCAATTTGCATCCGAGGGTATGAAACGAGGCTGTACGAGTCCCGAAAGTAGTGTTGTCTATCATCGTTTGAACTTTAATGTCTAATCAGGTGCAAAATTACTGCTTTTTTGGGGTCGGGACAATATCAAACGGCGATTTATTTGCGATAGATACTATCGAGTATGGCTTTGGCTACGGGAGGACGGTAGTGCGTATGGTCGTAGAAGTTGCGGACGCTGTCGGTGACTGCTTGCCATTGGCTGAGATTGTGGACGCGATTGTCTCCAAATATATCAGTCAGTGTTTTTAAATCGGAGGGGGAGATGTTGTCGCGATTCCAATCCGGACCGATTATGATTTGATAGTCGGTGTTGTGACGATTGAAGATGCTTTTAATCTCTGCGAGCATTTCCCTTTGAGTGGAATCGATTGCAGTGGGTAGAGTTGGCGGGATTGAATCTCTTGAAAATTCCAATGCAAATTCGTCATTGGTGTATCGTGAGGCGAAGAATTGCATCGGAGCAGTGTCAAGTATTTTTTCTATTGAATCGTTGATACATTCGTTTGTTTCTGCCTCGTAGTTGAAATATTCGTATAAGAAGACTTTGTGATTGCTTCGTTCAATGGGCTGTCCGGTAATCAGATACATTGCGTATGTTTTGATGAAGTCGCGCTGTAGGAAGTCGTGGAAGTATTTCCATTGAAACACTACTTCCGACCGACCTGTGAGTTGGCAGGGAGTGCGAAAAGGTGTTGTATCTGATTCTTTAGTAGTAAATGCCCATGGTGCAAATTCTATAAGTGCATATTTTATGGAATCTCCGGCAGATTCGATATATTGCAACTTGAGTAGTATGCCTTCAGTAGTTTCTCCGGAGGCGTCCATATGGATGATGGTAGCATCGTCGGGAAGATGCGTCGCCCAATCATCGGCGCGGTAATAAATTGTGCGTGATGAGCCTAAAATATAGGCATTGTAATGCAGATGAGAACGATTGTTGTCGTAAGCTCTTATTGAGATAAGCCCTTTGTTAAAGGGTAAAATGGTGCCGTGAGGTGAAATTGCCGGATTTGTATTATATACGACTTTGAAAGGGTCGAGCATAACATAGGCGATGAGTAGCAATGCCAATGGAATTGCTGCCATCAAGCTTCGGATGATAAATTTGGTTATGCTTCCGGTCGTATTCATAAGCGGTTAGAATTGGAAGTATATAAAATCGCCGGTACTGCCGTCAACACTCCATAATATTACTCCGAGCAATAGCCAGTAAATGGACCATCGTATCCATCGAGGCATTGGGAGATGTTGGATGGGAAACGATTGATGTCGTCCGAACCATTCAACGATGACAAACGGAATGATGAGCGTGAACGGAGTCAGTCCTGTCGGTATATCCAGGATACTTGCATCAAACATATTGCCGATTAAATGGATGAAATATTCCATCGATGGACTGCGGAATATCACCCAACCGAATACGGCAAGAATGAATGTTCCGACGATTCCGATGTTAAAGCGTCGGTCGAGCGTGGTACGCTCGATAATCATGATTATCGCCCAGTAAAAACCCCAAGCGACGAATGTCCAATTTGCGCCGTGCCATAATCCGGACAGTGTGAATACGATTGTAATGTTGCGCAAGGTGTTGTATCGACCCCGACGTGAACCGCCAAGCGGGATATATATGTAGTCGCGAAACCACGTCATGAGTGAAATGTGCCATCGGCGCCAGAAATCGGCTGCTGATGTTGCGAAATACGGGTAACGGAAATTGTCCATCAGTCGTATGCCGAGGAGTCGGGCAGAGCCGATGGCTATGTCGGAATATCCGGAGAAATCGCCGTAAATCTGAAATGAAAACAGAATGCCGGCTACGAGAAGTGTCGAAGCTCCGTAATAATCCGGAGATGAGTATATGATGTCGGCATATTGTCCGCAGAGATCAGCCAAGGCGAGTTTTTTAACCAATCCCCATAGGATCTGTCGCATTCCGACTACTGCTTGCGCGTAATCCCAATGTCGGGGTGTGAGAATCTGAGGCAAAAGATTGGATGCTCGCTCGATTGGTCCGGCTACGAGTTGCGGGAAAAATGCGATGAATGTGGCGAACCCGATGAAATTGCGGGTTGCGGGAAGTGTGCGTCGATATACGTCGATTGAATAGCCTATGGCTTGAAATGTGTAGAATGAAATACCTACGGGCAATAGGATGTCGAGAGTAACCCAGTCCATTTCATAGCCGAATATTCTAAACAGCCTTGCGAAATTCTCTCCGAAGAAATTGAAATATTTGAAGGCACAGAGGATAGCTATATTGACAACTATATTTGCCGATGTCCATAAACGGGCACGTTGCTTGTCGGACGATTGTTCGGTCGCTATTGCCGTTAGAAAGGTTGTGGCAGTTGTGAAAATTATCAGACCGAGAAGACGCCAATCCCACCATCCATAGAATGCGTAGCTCGCAACGAGAAGAAATGCGTTTTGCCATTTCAGAGTATTGCGCAATCCGTACCAATAGATTATGAATACTATCGGTAGAAAGAGTGCAAATTCTATGGAATTGAAATTCATTGTTATGGATTGAAGCGATTGATGATGTCGGCAATTTCTGCGGCATCATCAACAGATGTGCAACGGGTTATGGGTAGGCTTACCACCTCGCGAGCCAATCGTTCGGCGATAGGCAACCAAAGTCCGGCATATCGTTCATAGCATGGCTGCAAATGAGGCGGAGTGGGGTAGTGTAAAGCTGTCTCTACACCATTTGACGATAAATATTGACGGAATTGGTCGCGTGATGCAGTGCGTACGACATATTGATGCCATACCATTGAACCGTCGGTAGTGTAAAACGGTTTGACAATTGCGGTATTGGTAATCCACTCTTCGTAGACGGCTGCTATTGCTGCTCTATAATCATTTTCCTCTTTTGTATGAGGCAATTTTATGTGCAATATTGCCGCTTGCATTGGATCGAGGCGGCAGTTGAGACCCTCGTAGATGTTGTGGTATTGTCTGTCGGAGCCGTAATTGCGCAATGCTTTGATGGCATCGGCGAGAGAAGAGTCGTTGGTCGTCACAGCTCCGGCATCGCCGAGTGCTCCGATGTTTTTTGTCGGGTAGAAACTGAATGCAGCGGCATCGCCAAGTGCTCCGGTCGATTGCCCGTGATATGTGGCACCGATGGCTTGCGCATTGTCTTCTACAATTTTGAGGTTGTGTCGGTGCGCTATATCGGCAATACGCTCATCCCAACACACACGTCCGTAAAGGTGGACCGGCAAGATGGCACGAGTGCGCGGAGTTAAGGCTTGTTCAATAAGAGATATGTCTAAATTGGAAGTCTTAATGTCAGGTTCTACAAAAACAGGTGTCAACCCGTTGTCGGTCACGGCAAGTACCGAGGCGATATATGTATTGGCCGGTACGATTACTTCATCGCCGGGATGCATGATGCCGATTTCGATATAGGCTCGGAATATAAGGCGCAAGGCATCGAGTCCGTTACTTACTCCGACTGCATATTTTGTCCCACACGATGCAGCCAACTCTTGTTCAAATGCCGATACCTCTTCTCCTCCGATATAATATCCGCTCTGAATAACTCGCGTGGTCGCTTCGGTAATTGCGTCCATATACGGGCTGTTGACGGTAGCGAGATTGAGAAACGTATATTTTTTCATCGTTATTGCGGGATTTTGGTAGCAGTGAGGCGTTTGAATATCTCGTAATCGCGCACGTAGTCGGCTTCAGAAAATTCCAATGAAGTCAAAACGAGACATACAGCTCCTGACGAAAAGTTGTCGAGACTTCGCCACACTCCTGCCGGAATATATAGTGCATTGTATGGGCGATTGAGCTGAACTCGCCGAGTTTCGTGTCCGTCGGTTAATGTCACATCGAAACTTCCACTTGCAGCAATAATAAATTCTTGGGCTTCGCGGTGTGAATGTCCACCACGCTCAGAATCTCCCGGAATGTCATATAGATAAAACACTCTTTTTATCTCAAACGGAAATCGGTCGGTATTTTCCACTACCGAAAGAGAGCCGTTTTCGTGAGTGTGACGGTCAAGAGTGATGACTTTGCAGTCATCGATTCGTGATATTGCATGGCTATCGGTCATTGGTCAATCTCTCTTTATATGTTTCAAAATCTCTGATATAGTCGTTTTCGTCGAATATGGTTGACGAAATGACAAGAGCCACTGAGTTGGTTGAGAAATTATCGATTTCTCTCCATGTCATTGCCGGAACGTACAACCCGTAGTATGAACGACAAAGGTGGTAACGGCGTTCTTCCGTTCCGTCATTGAGTATTACGTCGAAACTGCCGGATAATGCTACGATTAGTTCTTGCTGCGTACGGAATGCGTGTCCGTCGCGATTGCGCCCGCCGGGGACGTCGTAAATCCAATAGACTCGCTTGATGTCGAATGGCAGGTGGTCGGTGTTTTGTATAAACGACAAGTTGCCACGCGGGTCTTGGACTCGTGGCAACTCAATAATACGTGCATTGGCAATACTCATGATGGCGGAGGATTATCGACCTTTGTACATCTCGTCGTAGTAACGTTGATAGTCTCCGGATGTTACGCTGTCCACCCAGTCTTGATTGTCAAGATACCAACGGATAGTCTTTTCGATGCCGACGGTGAACGGAGTTTCGGGATACCAACCGAGTTCGACCGCTATTTTAGTCGGGTCGATGGCATAGCGCATATCGTGTCCCGGACGGTCTGTTACGTAGGTGATGAGATTTTCGTTGATGTCATCGATGCTGCATTTCAAGAGCGATTGATATTGAGGCTCTTCGCGCATGATGCGTGCTATCTTTTCGATTACGAGTTTTACAATGTTGATGTTTTGCTCTTCGTTGAAACCGCCGACATTATAGATTCCTCCGATGCGACCATTGCGAAGCACCATATCGATGGCCTTGGCATGGTCTTCTACATACAGCCAGTCACGAACGTTTTCGCCTTTGCCGTACACGGGCAATGATTTCCCTTCAAGAATGTTTTTGATGATTAACGGAATAAGCTTTTCGGGGAAGTGATAAGGTCCATAGTTGTTGCTGCAACGGGTGATGTTTATCGGCATTCCATAGGTCTCGTGGTAGGCGAGTGTGATGAGGTCGGCGCCGGTTTTTGCTGCTGAGTATGGAGAACGGGGCGACAAGGGGGTAGTTTCGGTGAAGAAGTGTTCGCCAAAGGTCTGTAGATTGTCGCGACCTTCGATTACACGGCGTACATCGTCGCTCACTTCAAGCGGTTGGGCTTCATCGAAGTCTTTGGTTAAAGAGCCATATACTTCGTCGGTACTTATCTGAAGATATTTTTTCCCTTCGCGATATTGGTTGTGGCCGGCGGCGTCTTTGCCGACAAACCATGCTTGGCGTGCACAATCGAGCATATTTTGCGTGCCGAGAATATTCGTTTCAAGGAATAGGCGCGGATTGGTGATACTTCTATCCACGTGGCTTTCGGCTGCGAAGTTTACTATATAGTCGGGATCGTGTTTTGCAATAAGTTCGGCAACGAGTTCGCGGTCGCCGATGTCGCCACGCACGAAAGTCACGTTGTCCAATTCCATTTCTTCTTTGATGGTAAGGGGATTACCGGCATAGGTCAATGCATCGAGAATTACGATTTCTACATCATTACCCCATTTTTTTAGCAAATATTTTACGAAGTTTGCGCCGATGAATCCGGCAGCTCCGGTCACAAGATATTTTTTCATAATCGGAATTATAGAAATTTCACGCAAGTTACTATTTTTTCATGACATAGGCAAATACATGATTTCGCTTCGGATTGATAACGGTTATGTTTTCAGACCTTTATGCGCTGATATTGATTTTGTCGATACTGTGATAGATTATGTCTGTTGTGATTGTGTGTGATTGGAACTACTTTTGTGACAGTAACAATAATCATAAAATAGATTTTATCATGGCAACGAAATTTTATAAATGCCGCCATTGCGGTAATGTAATCGAAAAAGTGGTTGATTCCAATGTCCCGGTAGTGTGCTGCGGCGAACGTATGGAGGAACTTGTGGCAAATACAGTTGATGCAAGCGGTGAAAAGCATATTCCGGTGGTGACTCGTATTGATGATAATCATCTTAGAGTGGAGGTGGGCAGTGTGCTCCATCCGATGCTTCCAGAACATCATATTGCTTTCATCTATGTGGAAACGGAACATGGTGGTGTCCGCGTGAATCTTACGGATGAGCCTGTGGCTGAAGTATGTGTGTCGGATAAGCCGATTGCGGTGTATGAATACTGTAATTTACACGGACTTTGGAAAACAGAACTTTAATTTTAAGGTTAATAGGTGTTAGATAGAAAAACAGGAATGTCGATGATGGACATTCCTGTTTTTAGTTTTAATTAGAAGTGTGGTTATTTCTTCGAATATTTGTCGGCAGCTTCTTTCATGCGCTTGATGCGCTTTTCTGTTTCGGGATGAGACGAGAATAGCTGACGGAATTTTGAGGATGAAGATGATTCGGTGGCTGTAGTGTCGGTGTCGATGAGGCGTTGGAGTGCGTCGCGCATCGAATACGGGTCGCATCCACGTTCGATAGCGAATTTGAATCCGTAATCATCGGCTGCATTTTCTTGCTTTTGTGAATATTGAGCATCGGCAAATGCATCGGCAAGTGCACCGAGGTCGCTGTCGGCAAGTGCACCAGCAGTCGAGCTAACAGCTCCGGCAGCAGAAGTGGCAGCAGAGCGCATATACGCATTTTTCATCGCATCTTTTGAGTCCTTGTTTACTACATGGCCGATTTCGTGACCTATAACAGCAAGAATCTCATTGTCGCTCATCACGTCCATCAATCCGGCGCATACGCGTACGGAACCATCGCCGCATGCAAATGCATTGATATCGATGACTTCATAGGCTTTGATGTTGAGCTTGAGCCCGTCTACTTCAGTCAATCCTTTGGTGATGCGGTTAAGTCGCTTGCCGTATTCGCTGTTGTCGGAAGCTACAGGATTATGAGTATCCATCCATTCCATATATTCGCGAGCCATTGTCGCTACATCTTCATCGCTGAGGGTTACTCCTTTTACGAGTTCGGAACCGGCTTTAACAGCTTTGTTGAGGTTGACTTTAAAGGCGTCGGCTGTGGGTACGGCGCAAACGAGCGCAGCCACAGCAAGTGTGATTGCTTGTCTTTTCATAAGTGAATCGGAGACTTAAATGTTATGCTTCAGCAAATGCTTTGCTTATGGATACTTTGATTGTGTTGAAGATTTCGTCGATACTGCCTGAGCCGGCGATGGCATGATATTTGCCTTCGTCCATGTAGTAGTCGCGAAGAGGTGAAGTCTGGTTGTGGTAAACTTCAAGACGATGGGTGATTGTTTCGAGGTTGTCATCGCTGCGGCCGGATTGCTCACCACGCTTGATGAGTCGGTCGATAAGTTCGGAGTCTTCAACTTCGAGGCCTACTACTGCATGAACTTTCGAGTTGCGGTCGGCAAGCATTTTTTTCAATGCCTTGGCTTGAGGAATGGTGCGGGGAAATCCATCAAAAATCACGCCGTCTTTTGCTGCGGGATTAGAGTCGAGTACGTTGGCAAGAATGTCAATCATAAGTTCGTCGGGAATGAGTTGTCCCTTTGAAATGTAGCTGTCGGCAACTTTGCCGAGTTCGGTTCCACGTGCGATGTGGTCGCGGAGAACGTCGCCTGTTGAGATGTGGAAAAGACCGTATTCCGCAATAAGTTTTTCGCTCTGAGTCCCTTTTCCACTTCCGGGGGCTCCAAAAATTACCAAATTAAACATATGCTTTTTCAAAATATTATAAAGTACGTATTGGAAAATAGTCGATGTAGAGTGTGTGGAGAGAGGGCGGAGAGAGTCGGTCGGATTATGTATTTTGCTCCGACAAGATGTAGATGTCGCGTAGGTTGCGAGCCAATCCGTCAATATCGAGTCCGAATCCGATGATGAATTTTTTGGGGATGGCAAATCCTACATAATCCGGCTTTACATCACGTTGGAGTGCTTCGGGCTTGAAAAGAAGTGTGGCGACTTTTATGTCGGCCGGATTTTTAACTCGCAAATCGGCAAGAAGGTTGTGCATGGTAACACCGGTATCGATGATGTCTTCGATTACGATAACAGTGCGATTTTCGATGCTTTCGGTCAGTCCAATGATGCTTTTTACCGCACCGGTGGAACCGGTCCCTTCATAGCTTTTGAGTCGGATGAATGAAATTTCAGCCTCCGGTAGGTCTACCGACATGAATAATTCGGATGCAAATGGGAATGCTCCATTGAGTACGCATAAAAAGAGTGGCTTTTTGCCTTGACAATCGCGCGTAATCTCATTTGCAAGCTCTTTGATGCGAGCTGCAATCATATCGTAGGTAATGTATGTCTCAAAAGAGAGACCGTTGTAGGTGACTTTTTTCATTCGAGCAAAATTACTTTTGGCAAAATTACAAAAAAAAATGAGGGCGAAAGACCATTTTGGAGAAAAAGTGTAATTTATGCTTCCAAAAAGTTAATAATATTGGAGCGTAAGTAAAATTTTTATGGGTTGAATATGTCGGGATTGAAGAAATCGATGATGTCTTGGGCATTTTCAAGCGCTTTGGTTGCCGGACCGGTGGGATTGAGTTGACTTGCTCGGCAATAATCAGATGTGGCAGCTGCTTTGTTGCCCATACGCCAATGCAGTCTCCCGCGTAGAAAAACAGCATCGTGATGGTTTGGCTCGTTGTCGATGATACTATCGAGTTCGGCTATGGCTGTTGTTATTTCGTTGTTGTCGATAAGCGTTTCGATATGATGTAGCGGGGTCATCGTTTGTAGCTTGGAAATATAAATGATAGTGGTATGTCCAATCGTTTTTGCCAATCGGTCTCACTATGGGTTGTGCCTTCAAAATAGTGGGTGCTGAAATGCATTTCGTCCCATCCGCTTGTTTGGAATATTTCGTTGACGAGCGGTTGGTATGGAACGTAAAGCATATCGGCCGATTGGTCTCCGTGGTCCATATATATTTTACAACTGTTGGGCTGAGGAAGATGTTCGGCAAGATAATCGCGAAGCGATTTAGCCCATGTCGGAATTGAGCTGAAAGCGGCTTCGGGTATCATTACGATGTGGGTTGACAGGCATCCGGCAGCTCCGAATACTTCGGGATATTCGCATATTGCGTAGAGAGATATAAGTCCTCCGGCACTTGAGCCCATGATGGCTGTGTTGTCGCGGTCGGGGAGCGTGGAGTATTTTTTATCGATGAATGGTTTTAGCTCTTTTACTATGAATTCAAGGTAATTGTCGGATGTGAAATCTTGCTTTTGATATTTGGCAAGAAGAGAGTCGTTTTGGGGTAGATAGTCAAGGACTTTTCGAGGAATATATTCGTATAATCTACGGTCGGAATTGTCGATGCCAACAACTATAAACGGGCGTGTCGAGCCGCATTTCTGCATTGATGCGGCAACGCTGTCAACGTTCCATGTCTGATGATTCCAAGAGTATGTTTCGTCAAACAGCATTTGTCCGTCGTGCATGTATAGTACGGCATAGCCTTGTTCGGAAGAGTAATCGTCAGGAAGCCATACAGTAATGTTGCATGGGCGAAACCGCTCCGATTTGAAGTCGGGGTAGTACTCTAATGTGCCAAAATCGGCTTGCTGCACCGATTGGGCTGATGCTGTTATGACGGCAAATATCGTAGCCAGTGTGACTAAAAGTTTTTTCATGATTGATTATTGAATGATTACGGATGTAAACTTACTAAAAATTTTCAATTCGTGTATGTGTCATATGAAAAAATGACGATATAAAGCGGAAGAGCCGACAACTTTATGCTGTCGGCTCTTCCTATTTGAGATGTTATGACTACTGATTTATTAGTCAACGTTGAGGTTGACGCGCTTGAAAGAGAGAACTTTCAATTCGGGGTCGATAGCCTTCAAGGTTTCTCTAACTGCTTTCTTGTCGTCGCTTGTTACGTCTTCTTGGTTCAACAAACAAACTTCTTTCAAGAATTTAGCAAGACGGCCTTTTGCGATGTTTTGAATCATTGCTTCGGGAAGGTTAGCTGCCTTTTCTGCAGAAACGGTAGCGATGATTTCCTTAGCTTTGGTAACATCTTCTTCGGTGATCCAACCTTTGGCTTTGTTGCTTTCCATGTGGTCTTCGCTGTCAACGTGTGCGGGGTTGATACCTGCTTTTTTCAAAGCTGCATCAACTGCTTTTTGCACTTGTTCCATCTTAGTCTTTTCGATAGCGACTGCGGTTTCCTTTTCCTTAACTTCTTCGGGAACGTCGCATTCGTCAACTGCGATGGGGTTCATTGCAGCAACCTGCATAGCTACGTTTTTGAATACTTGCTCGTTGATGCCTGCTTTGCTGAATGCAACGAGTGTAGCCAATTTGTTGCCGAAGTGGTTGTAAGCGATGGTGGCGGGACCTTCTACATATTCATAGAAGCCGAGTTCCATCTTTTCGCCGGTCTTACCTACTTCTTCAACGATGAGGTCAGCGCAAACTTTTCCGTCGATGCTGAGAGCCTTTACTTCGTCGAGTGACTTGGCGCGGGCTGCTACTGCTGCATCAAGAATCTTCTTGGTGAGAGCAACGAATCCGGCATTCTTAGCAACGAAGTCGGTTTCGCACTTGAGGGCAACGATTGCAGCGAAATCGCCGTCGTTTTTAGCGACAACGCAACCTTCGGCTGCTTCGCGGTCTTCGCGCTTGGCTGCAACGGCTTGTCCTTTCTTGCGTATGATTTCAACAGCGGCATCGATGTCGCCGTCTGTTTCCATAAGTGCTTTTTTGCAGTCCATCATACCTGCACCTGTGAGGTTGCGAAGTTTGCTGATATCTGCCATTGTAACTGCCATAGTTGTTATTGTTTTAGGCGGTTGATAATTCGATTAATTGATTTTGCGGAAAGTTGAAGATTATTCTTCTTCGGCTTTCACTTTGTCAGCAACGTTGGCGTTGAGAGCTTGGTCGTCTTCTGCTTTGTTGCGGCTAACGCGACGGCGTGCAGCTTTGGGAGCGGCAGCTTCGCCTTCGCCGGCAGCTACGGTGTCAACTTTTTCAGCCTTACGTTCTTCAAGACCTTCGTTCATTGCAGCGCAAACAGTGTCGAGGATGATTTCGATTGACTTAGATGCGTCGTCGTTTGCGGGAATTACGAAGTCTACATTAGAGGGATCTGAATTGGTGTCGACCATTGCGAATACGGGGATACCGAGACGATTTGCTTCTGCAACAGCGATACGTTCTTTCAATACGTCAACAACAAAGAGTGCAGAAGGAAGACGGTTGAGGTCGGCGATTGAACCGAGGGTCTTTTCCAACTTAGCGCGTTGACGAGTGATTTGGAGCTTTTCGCGCTTTGAAAGGTTGTCGAAAGTTCCGTCCTTAGTCATCTTGTCGATTGAAGCCATCTTCTTCACAGCCTTGCGGATAGTGGGGAAGTTGGTGAGCATACCACCGGGCCAACGTTCGATAACGTAAGGCATATTTACTGATTGTGCTTTTTCTGCTACTACTTGCTTTGCTTGCTTTTTGGTAGCAACGAAAAGTACTTTCTTGCCGCTCTTGGCGATGTTCTTAAGTGCATTGGCAGCTTCTTCTACCTTAGCGGCGGTTTTATAAAGGTCGATAATGTGGATACCGTTACGCTCCATGAAAATGTAAGGAGCCATGGCAGGATTCCATTTTCTTTTAAGGTGACCGAAATGGCAACCTGCTTCGAGGAGTTGATCAAATGTTGGAGTTGACATTGTCTTTAATTTTTTTTGTTTACGTTCTTTTTTGCAATTACCAATCCCGAGGTAGGGAACGTGTCCATCTTCGAGATTTAGATACTAAACTCTGATTGCGAAAGCAATCTTTTTTTGTCAGGCGACGTCAAGCCGCCAACAGATTAACGTTTTGAGAATTGGAAACGCTTGCGTGCCTTGGGTTGACCGGGCTTTTTACGTTCAACAGAACGCGGGTCGCGAGTCATGAAGCCTTCTGCACGAAGTGCTGATTTGTCTTCGGGGTTAATCTTAACGAGGGCGCGAGCGATAGCAAGACGAAGAGCTTCTGCTTGTCCTTTGTAGCCGCCACCATCGAGGTTTACACGAATGTCGTATTTCTCAACAACTTCAAGTGTGTTAAGCGGTTGCTTAACGATGTATTGAAGTATAGATGAGGGGAAATAAACTTCCAAGGGACGCTTGTTGATAGTGATTGCGCCATTTCCTTCGCCGACGATTACACGTGCGATAGCTGCTTTACGACGGCCTACTGCATTAACTTTTTCCATACTTCTTATTTGAGTTTGTTGATGTCAATAACTTTGGGATTTTGAGCTGCATGGGGATGTTCTGAGCCGTTGTATACATGCATGTTTTCAAGCAAACGTGCACCAAGGTGATTTTTTGGAAGCATACCCTTTACCACTTTGATGTAGAGGGGGTGCATACCGGGCTTGATGTGCTTGTTGAACGACTTCTTCATCATGATTTCGGGGGTAGCTACACGCTGTCCGCCGGGATAGCCGGTGTAAGAAAGATATTGACGATCGGTCATCTTCTTGCCGGTGAGAATGCACTTCTCAGCGTTGATGATGATTACATTGTCACCGCACTCTACGTTGGGAGAGTATGACGGTTTGTACTTGCCACGGAGAATTTTGGCAACTTTTGCGCAAAGGCGACCGAGAACTTGGTCGGTAGCATCGATTACTACCCACTCTTTCTCTACGCTTTGAGCGTTAGGTGATACGGTTTTGTAACTTAAAGTATCCACGTTAAATGTTTGATTAATAGTTTAATACATTGACCTTTATCACAGCAAAGCTCGGCCACAAGCGTTGTTGCTCTGCGGGTCGGGTTTATTAATTTGGACATAATCGGACTGCAAAGGTACGATTTTTCTCCTTTAAATACAAATATTCCACAAATTTTTTGTCGGTCTAACTGTTTCACTAAGTGGATTGTAGCCGGCAAAATGTATTTGCGGAATATTTTGGTGGGGCGATTTTTAATAGATTTCGGAGTGCTGTGCGCCGAATTGCTCGGCGATGGCATTTGCTATGCGTTGCATCTCTTCGGGGGCGATTTTTGCCTTTTCTTTGAAGAAGTTCATGTCGCATTCGGCGTTGATGGGGATGAGGTGGATGTGTGTATGTGGCACTTCAAGACCCATTACCGCTACGCCGATGCGTTTGCAAGGCATTGCAGCTTTCATTGCTTTTGCTACACGGGCGGCAAAAAGGTGGAGAGCGGATAGTTCATCATTTTCGAGGTCGAATATGTAGTCGACCTCGCGCTTGGGGATTACGAGTACGTGTCCCGGAGCTACGGGATTGATGTCGAGGAAAGCGTAGTGATGCTCATCTTCGGCAACGCGGTAGGAGGGAATTTCGCCTGCTACGATTTTGCTGAATATTGTTGCCATTATAATAATAGGTATTAAATGTTGATTTCTACGATTTCAAATTTCATCAATCCTGAGGGTACCTTTATCTCAACGACTTCGCCGAGCTTGTGTCCGAGGAGTCCTTGTGCGATAGGGGTGGACGATGCGATTTTTTTCTCTTTCAGATTGGCTTCGGAGTCGGCTACGATGGTGTATTCGACGATCATGCCGTTGCTGATGTTTTTGATTTTTACGCGATTGAGGATTTGTACCTCTTCGGTGTTGAGCTTGCTGTCGTCGATGATGCGGGCGTTGGCTACGAGGTCTTTGAGTTTTGCTATCTGCATTTCGAGCATGCCTTGAGCTTCTTTGGCGGCATCGTATTCAGCGTTTTCGGAGAGGTCGCCTTTGTCGCGAGCCTCGGCGATGGCGCGAGATATTTCAGGTCGCTTAACGGATTCGAGATAAGCGATTTCTTCCATTTTTTTCTTATAACCTTCTTTGGTCATATATGAAATTGCCATGGTTGTAAAGTTTTAAGTTAGTAACAAAAAGAAAAGAATCTCGACCCCAAAGGCGAGACCCCTTTTTATCTATGTTGAATTGTTTTATCGATACAAAGGTAGGGAAAATTTGGAATATGACCAAACTTTCCCGCTTAAAATTTTATAAAACAGACATTTATTCGACTGTAACGCTTTTGGCAAGGTTGCGTGGCATGTCGACGTTGCGCCCTTTCATTACGGCAATGTGGTAGGCGAGCAACTGTAGTGGAATGGCTGCGATGATGGGCGACAGGCATTCGGGAACATTCGGGATTTCGAGCACGTGGTCGGCTATCTGTGCTATGGTGTTGTCGCCGGCTGTGACTATGGCGATTACGGAGCCTCCACGAGCTTTGACCTGACGGATGTTGCTGATGATTTTTTCATGCAGTTCGTCGGTCGGTGCGATGAACACTGTCGGCAGTTCGTTGTCGATGAGCGCAATCGGTCCGTGTTTCATTTCTGCAGCGGGATAGCCCTCTGCGTGGATGTATGAAATTTCTTTGAGCTTGAGTGCGCCTTCGAGTGCGGTAGGGTAGTTGTATCCGCGTCCGAGGTACAAGAAATTGTGTACGTAGGTGTAGATGGACGAGAGTCGGTGAATCTCATCGTTCAGTTGGAGTGTCTCGCTGATGAGTTTAGGCAATTGCTCGATGCTATGGGCTGTTTCTGCAACGGTGGCGGGATCGACAGTGTTGCGTAGTTGTCCCATTGCTAAGGCGAGCATTGCGAGTACGGTGACTTGGCCGGTGAAGGCTTTGGTGGATGCGACTCCGATTTCCGGACCGACGTGGATGTATGTTCCTGTGTTGGTCTCGCGTGCAATCGATGAGCCGACGACGTTGCACACTCCATAAACGAATGCTCCGTTCTCTTTGGCGAGTTTAATGGCGGCAAGGGTGTCGGCGGTTTCTCCCGACTGAGATATGGCTATCACTATGTCGCGGTCGGTAATGACGGGATTGCTGTAGCGGAACTCGGATGCGTATTCTACCTCTACGGGGATGCGTGCAATATCCTGTATCATACGTTTGCCGATAAGCCCGGCGTGCCAAGATGTGCCGCAGGCTACAATGATGATGCGATTGGCGTTGAGGAATTTTTCCTGATTATCCATCACTCCCGACAACTTGATTTCTGTGCCGCCGTTGACCACGCGCCCGCGGATACAGTCGTGGAGGGTGGTGGGCTGTTCGAATATCTCTTTGAGCATGAAATGCGGATACCCTCCTTTTTCAAGTTGAGATACGCTCATGCGTAGTGTTTGGATGTCGATGGTTGACGGCTCGTTATCGTTGGTGATTACTTTAAGCGGCTCTCCGCGTCTGATGATTGCTATCTCGTCGTCTTTGAGATACACTACTTTATTGGTGTATTCCACAATCGGACTTGCGTCGGAACCGAGGAACGTTTCGCCATCTCCGATGCCGATGACCAACGGGCTGCTCTTACGTGCTGCGATAAGTTGGTCGGGTTGCGATTTGTCGATGAGGGCGATTGCGTATGCTCCGATTACCTCTTTGAGAGCTTCGCGTGTGGCTTCTATAATGGAGCATTTGTTTGAACGGCGTATGTAATCGATTAGCTGTACGAGGACCTCTGTGTCGGTTTCGCTTTTGAACGAGCAGCCTTGTTGCTGAAGGGCTTCCTTCAATACGGCATAGTTCTCGATGGTGCCGTTGTGTACGAGCGCGAGGTCGCCGCTTTCGCTGTAATGCGGATGTGCGTTGATGTCGTTTGGCTCGCCGTGAGTAGCCCATCGGGTGTGCGCAATGCCGATATTTCCGGAGGTGTCTTTCGACTCGCAGAAGCGTTCGAGATCATTCACTTTGCCGCGCGATTTATAGATGTTGAGATTGCTATTTGGGGCAATAATGGCTACTCCGGCACTATCGTAGCCGCGGTATTCGAGACGATGCAACCCTTTTATCAGGATAGGATAGGCTTCGTTAGAGCCAAGATATCCGACTATTCCACACATAATTCTTATATAGGTATATTACTAATTATATCAAAAAGTAATCGAAAATACGTTTTTGCGAGAAATTTGCTGCAAAATTAATGAAAAAGTTGAAAAATGCTATTATGCGGACATGAAAAATGATGACGGAAAACGATTTTTGGGAAAATTTACGGCAAAGTATTGCGATTTCAGAAAGTTTGTATTAACTTTGCACTCGCTTTGGATGATTCCAAGCCGGTCCTATAGCTCAGTTGGTTAGAGCACCTGACTCATAATCAGGGGGTCCTTGGTTCAAGCCCAAGTGGGACCACGAGCAATTAAAACGCTGATTATCAGGCGATTAAAGCACTGAAATCAGCGTTTTTCTTATGTAAATAGCCTGTAAAAAGCTTAAAAAAAACGAGTTTTTTGCACAAATTTGCTGA
>JBGUUQ010000089.1:0-2516 GCA_045133615.1 Muribaculaceae bacterium
TGTGGAAAGTTTTTGCGGCAGAAATCAATGATATTTTTTATCGACTCGCGGTTGGAGCGTTCGAAGGGACGTTTGCGTTCTTTGGCATGCACTATTGTGATTTTGGCGTTTGCGCGGTCGAATATGCGAGCCATAGTGTCGATGGCCAGAAGGTCCTCCTGTTCGAGATTGGTGAAGACTACGATGTTTTCAATTTTCTTCTCCTTGCTGATTTTTGCCGTTTCGGGGATGGTGAACACAGAGAAGCGGCATTTGTCAAGCACCTCGGCTGTGACTGAGCCGATAAGTTCGGCTTGTTTGCGCTCGGCGCCGCGCGTTCCCATAATCACCAGATAGGGAGGATTGATTTTGGCGTCTTCGACAATGGCGTCTTCGGGGACGCCCTCGACAACAGTTGTCGAGAATTTTACGGGGGGTAGTTGACCGAACTTAATCATCGATTTGATTTTGTCGGCGAACGAGTCCATCATTTTGCGGGCATTCTCGGCTATGAGACGGCGTGCGTCGTTGTCGGCGAGTTCATAGGTGAGTGAGTCGGAGAGCTGCATGTTGCCCGCGACGTACGGGTCGAGGTAAGCATGCAGAAAGCGAATGCTGGCACCGTGGTTGCGGGCAATCTCGAAAGCCACCACCGAAGCGTTGAAAGAGTGTTTGGTGAAGTCAACCGGAACAAGTATCGAGTGCGACTCTTCCTGCTTTTCGGCCTGGGCGGAGCAGAAGACATCGGTGTTTTCAATGATGCGGAGAGCCAGCGGCAGGTCGTGCTCGTGAATACGGACTCTCACACCGGACGACACGGTCGGATGTTCGAGATTGACGTTCTGAAGCAGAACTTCGATGCCTTCGTTTTCGAGAAGGGCTTTGAGGGCGAGGGCTCTGTCGTAAGTGTGTATGGCAACAGTGATAAGTCGCATTCCGGAGTATAGTGAGTGAAATTGTACTTAAAGAGAATAATTGACTATAAAGTTGGGACGTCTCCAAATATGAAATCACTGAGCCATCTCCGTTGAGGACCGGCTCAGTGTTTTTTCATAAGGACACTGTTTTCGGGTGTCAGTCGTTTTTCTGTGCTTCCTGTTCCTGGAGAATTTCGACTGCCATGTCGTATATCGTAGAGTCGTCGAGCACTACAATACCGCCGTTGGGTCCTTGTTCGATATGTACACCTACATTTTTGCCAAAATCATAGTTTGAGCCGCCGAAATAATTGCGAACTGTCTGGACGGTGATGTTGAGTTTGTCGGCGATTTTGTGCATCGAACCGTCAGGCAGACTGTCTTTGAGGTGTCGCAGTTCGTTGAAGGTGATGGTCTTAGTCATAATATTTATTGTATTAGGAGGTTAATACTTTGTTTGGGCGATATAAAGTTAGCTGATGTTTTGAAGCTGGCAAAACATTTGGGCTATTTTTTTTTATGTTTTATAACATTTTTTGTGCCGGCGTTGTTTGGTTATATGTATAAAATACCGAAAACCAATGTGTTATCATATCTTTTCAATATCGGAACTTTTTACCCATGCCGACGAGGTGTTGTTGATTTTTACGTGATACCACATGAGTGTAGTCGGGTCGTCGGGAGTGGCAAGCGAGTCGACGATGGTCAGTTTTGTGCCTTCGTGTATTGGAACAACCTTGTCGGTCTTGTCTTTAGGTGTGGCTGGTGAGGAGCAAAGGTTGGTGGTGGGTACGATTACCACAGCAGTATCGTGGGTGTTGATGTCGCGGGCTGTTGTCCAGGCGATTATAAGTGTATATGCGAATATGGCGAGAGTCACAATTCCGCCGAAGAAACCTATTTTGCGCACCGTGATGTCGGAAGTGAAGATATATACGGCAATCAAACTCATGAATGCGACAAAAAATGCGAATGCTGTCCATGCCCATGCGTCCGGCGACATCTGTGACACAATGCGTGAGTGCAGATTGGCAAGGAAGGATGAGTCATCCTCGGGTCGGTCGGTGATTTTAGTTTTCACAAATTCGATATTGCGCCGGGCCAGCGAGTTCGATGGGTCGAGCTTGAGGGCGCGTTCATAGGCTATGATGGCCTGGCCGAGATTGTTGAGACGGTATTGAGTATTGCCGATATTGTAATAGAGTTCGGATGACATGCCGTCCTCGTCGAGGGCTTTGGTGTATAGCGCCAGAGCCTCGGTATAGTCTTTCTTATTGTAAGCGTTGTCGGCATCCTCGACATAGCCTGCAAAGGAGGCCACGGAGCTCAGGCAAGAGAAAAGGATGAGAAAAATCCACCTTGCGATATATGTTTTTGCTGAATTCATGATTTTGAATCTGTAAAGTTGTTCAGGGTATGCTTTGTTGCGGGCAGGTTTCTGAATGGCTTAACGAGTCGGAACGGTCAGTCCTGTATTATATGCGTATCGTCGTCGGTCATCGTCGGTTTCTTGGCTCGGTGGACAGCTTCGAGGTTTTTGATGACTGCCACAGCATCGTTGTATAGCGATGAGACTTCCGTGTCGGAGTGACCCGGTGTGAAGCGTGCCATCTCACAGGC
>JBGUUQ010000090.1:0-10815 GCA_045133615.1 Muribaculaceae bacterium
TTATAAATTGCTCAAACCACCTCCCCCCTTCGGGGTACTCCTCCTAAAAATTCCTCTGTAATTTTCAAGAGGAGAGTTATTGCCCTCGTTGGCTCCATTGTTCCTCCTATCCACTACGTGGCAGGAGGAGAGTTAAGCTTACGCTTTAGGACTTATGAATTATGCATTATGCATTAACTCAACCCCTAAGTTCATGAGAGGAATATTTCCTCAAAACAACTTTTTGTCATTCTGGCATTCTGTCAAAAAAAATTCCGCACTCCGCATGGCAATTATGAATTATGAATTATGCATTGTGCATTAACTTAACCCCTAAGGGCATGATAGGAATATTTCCCCAAAATAACTTTTTTGTCATTCTGGCATTCTGTCAAAAAAATTCCGCACTCCGCATTAAATAAGTTTTGCACAAAAAAAGGACAAAAGAGATTCTCTTCTGTCCTTTTTGCTTATTTTTATCTTTCCGGCGTTTGCGTCAGAAAGTCTTGTGCTGTTATTTGTCTTGCATTTTGCCGCCTGATTTTTCGAGTACGGCAGCATCAAGAACTGCGATAGTGGTGAGGTTGATAATGTCGCGCACCTCTGAGTCAACAGCGATGAAGTGGATAGGCTTGTTCAACCCCATTTGGATTGGGCCTATGGCCTCAGCCACACCAAGCTCGAGCATCATGCGATAAGCAGTGTTTGCAGCGCTAAGGTTGGGGAATATGAGAGTGTTGACATCACGACCTTTGAGACGAGAGAATGGGAAGTTTTCGTCGCGCAACTTTTTGTTGAGCGCGTAGTGCACTTGCATTTCACCGTCGATAGGCAATTCGGGATAACGTTTTTGCAATTTGTCAACCACTGAGTGAACGCGTTGACATTCGTTTTCGCAGTTTGAACCGAAGTTGCTATAAGAAACCATCGCCATCACGGGATCGTGAGCGAAGTATTCAACCGAGTGACGAGCCAAGCGAGCGATATCAAACAATGTATCTTCGTCGTTATCTTGGTTAATCATTGTATCGGCGAGGAAGTAAGTACCACGCTTGGTGTTCATGATGTGCATTGTGGCGAAGTGGTTGTAGCTTGGACGGATACCTACCACCTCTTTGGCGATTTCGCCTGTTTGGTGACTACCTGAGTATGTGCCGGCAATAAACGCATCGGCTTCGCCTGTCTCTACCATCATCATACCGAAGTAGTTGCGGTCGAACATTTTTTCGAGCGCTTCGAGATAGGTCAAACCTGCACGTTGGCGTTTTTCGGCAAGAATGGTAGCGAAACGATGACGACGGTCGGCTTCGCGGTCGTGACGGAGGTTGACAATTTCAAGGCCTTCGATATTAACACCCAATCGAGCGGCACGTTTTTCGATCATCTCTTCATTACCGAGCAAGATAGGAATACAAATGCCTTGACGAGCTGCCGATGCTGCTGCACGGAGCATATTGTCGGTGTTTGCTTCGGCAAATACCACACGTTTTGGGTTGCGTTTTGCCTCTTCGGTGAATCGACGCATCAACTTGTTGTCGTAGCCCATCAACTGGCGAAGTTTTGCACAGTATGCGTCCCAATCGGCGATAGGGCGGCGAGCCACACCCGATTCCATCGCAGCCTTAGCCACGGCAGGAGCCACTGTGGTGAGCAATCGTGGGTCGAGAGGTTTTGGAAGGATATAGTCGGCACCAAATTTGAGTGCGGTCATATTGTAAGCAGCGTTCACTACCGATGGCACAGGTTGTTTTGCCAATTTAGCGATAGCACGCACTGCCGCGAGTTTCATCTCTTCGTTGATAGCTGTAGCACCTGAGTCGAGCGCGCCACGGAAGATATATGGGAACCCAAGCACGTTGTTGATTTGGTTTGGATAATCGGAACGTCCGGTAGCAAAAATCAAATCGTGTCGCGAAGCGATAGCTTTGTCATAAGCGATTTCGGGGTCGGGATTGGCAAGAGCAAACACGATAGGATTTTTTGCCATTGATTGTATCATCTCAGTGGTTACAACATCTTTAACCGACAATCCGAGGAACACATCGGCATCTTTCATTGCTTCTTCGAGAGTGTCGATGTCGCGGTCGGTAGCAAACTCAAGTTTTTGAGCATTGAGATTTTTGCGTTTTTTGTTCAACACACCTTTACTGTCGCACATCACCACATTTTCGGGTTTGATGCCAAGCGCGATATAAAGGCGTGTACAAGACACGGCAGCAGCCCCTGCCCCATTTACCACGAGCTTTGCTTCTTCGATTTTTTTGCCTTGAAGTTCGAGCGCGTTGAGCAATCCTGCAGCCGAGATGATGGCAGTGCCATGTTGGTCGTCGTGCATCACAGGGATATTACATTCCTCTTTCAAGCGGCGTTCGATTTCAAAACATTCGGGAGCTTTAATATCTTCGAGGTTAATACCTCCGAATGTAGGAGATATACCTTTAACTATTTCAATGAATTTATCGGGGTCTTTTTCATCAACTTCGATGTCGAAGCAGTCGATGCCGGCAAAAATCTTAAAGAGCAATGCTTTTCCTTCCATCACCGGTTTGCCTGCAAGAGCACCTATATCGCCCAAGCCAAGCACGGCAGTACCATTAGAGATAACCGCCACAAGGTTCCCCTTGCTGGTATATTCATAAGCGTCCTCAGGACGTTCTTCAATTTCAAGACATGGATATGCCACTCCGGGAGAGTAAGCGAGAGCCAAATCACTTTGTGATGAATAAGGCTTTGTGGGTACCACTTCGATTTTTCCGCATTTACCTTCGCGGTGGTAATCGAGAGCCATTTCTTTTGTTACCTTTGACATAATCTATACTATTTAAAGTCTATGTTGTAGTGTTATAATTTTTATTCAGAATCACTTTATATGTGCGATTTTTTCAACCGTTTCTTCCTTATCAAGTGCAAAGATACAAAAAAGAATTTAATATGCGACAATTTTGAATAAAAAATATTTACATTTTGCAAGCAAATACTTTTAATTTGTTGTATTTATTCACAAAATCACTTATTTTGCTTTCAATTTGCATTGAGGAATATTTTTATTTTCAATTTTGCTTCTCGTTTGCAAATTATAATTATATTTGCATTGCTAAAAATTTATAGTGATTATGACAAATCTCGATATCAACGAAATTTACAATGCACGAAACGTGTTGAGCGGAGTGTTGCGCAAAACTCCACTTATTTGGTCGCGCCGACTTAATACCGAGGCTAATGTATACATCAAACCCGAAAATATGCAATACACGGGTTCGTTTAAGTTGCGTGGCGCATACTACAAAATATCACAGCTCACCGATGAGGAAAAAGCTCATGGGGTGATCGCTTGTTCGGCAGGCAACCATGCTCAAGGAGTGGCTTTTGGCGCGTCACACAACGGCATTAAAGCGTTGATTTGCCTACCTGCGGGGGCGCCGATCTCGAAGGTGGAAGCAACAAAAGGCTATGGCGCCGATGTGTGTTTGGTGCCGGGCGTCTACGATGATGCCTACATGAAAGCCATTCAGCTACGCGATGAGATGGGCTACACGTTTGTCCACCCATTTGACGACCCCAAAGTCATTGCCGGGCAAGGCACTATCGGGCTCGAAATATTAGATGAATTGCCCGACGTAGAGGCCGTTATCGTCCCTATTGGAGGTGGTGGATTGATTTCGGGTGTGGCATTTGCGATAAAATCTTTACGTCCCGATATTAAAGTTTATGGTGTGCAATCATCGGGCGCTCCAAGTATGGCTACATCATTACAAGAGGGGAAAATCCAACATCTATCGGCGGTATCAACTATTGCCGATGGCATAGCGGTGAAAGAGCCCGGAATAAACACGTTTGAGATGTGCAACAGATATGTCGACGAGGTGGTAACAGTGAGCGACGACGAAATCGCCGCCGCCATTCTCGCACTTCTCGAGCAACACAAAATCGTGTCGGAAGGCGCCGGTGCGGTATCGGTCGCTGCTGCAATGTTTAATAAGGTACCTATCAAAGGGAAAAAAGTTGTATGTTTGGTTTCGGGGGGAAATATCGATGTCACCACTCTTAGTCGCGTAATCACTCGTGGATTATCAAAGAGTGGCCGCAACTACACCTTCAAAATCGACCTCTACGACAAGCCCGGACAATTATCGGGAGTGTGCAATATCATCGCTGATTTGGGTGGAAATATTTTATCGGTATCTCACGAGCGAATCAATGCAAGTTCTGAAATCAATGGTTGTATTCTTCGCATCGAGCTTGAAACCCTCAACCATAACCACATCGACACCCTACGCGAAGGGCTCACCAAAGCGGGATATTGCGTAATAAATTAGGTTCGTTTTTTTAAGAGGAAATACACTAAAACCATACTTATATTCCAAAATTGCCATTTATTTGGCAATTTTGGAATATTTTTCACCTATTTATTATATATACCACTTATTTGAATTAACTTTGTGAGAATTTTAAGCTACACATAATTACATATATGAAAATAGTTTCTCTTAAAGCAGTTTTCACAACCCTTTGCATGGGTATCGCATTCATTGGAGCAGCCCAAAAAGCCACATACAATGACACCCTTATGCTATCGCTCGATAAATGTATCACAATCGCCCTCAGCGACAACCCCTCAATCAAGGTGGCCGACATGGAAATTGAGCGAATGGATTACTACAATAAAGAAGTATTGGGACAACTTCTCCCATCTATCAGTTTCAATGCTCAATATAGTCGCACCCTTGCTAAGCAAGTGATGTATCTCAACATGGGTGCATTAGGTGGCGGAGCCTCAAGCGGAACTACCGGAGAGGGAAGCGAATCGGAAGGAGTCGAAGAAACACCTACAACCTCTGCCGCAAGCAAATCTTCGGGTGGCGGTGGCATAAAAATGGGGCTTGACAACTCATATACGATGGGATTCTCGGCATCGATGCCCCTCGTAGCGCCCCAATTATGGAAAACATTGAAGTTAAGCGATACTCAAATATTGCAATCAATGGAAGCGGCTCGAAAATCGCGCCTCGACATGGTAAACCAAGTAAAGACGGCATATTATTCACTTTTGCTTGCCGAAGACTCTTATAAGGTGATTCTCGAAAGCTACGAAAATGCCAAAGAGACTCACGATATTTACACAAAAAAGCACAAACTCGGAGCAGCATCGGAATATGATGTATTGCGCACCTCAGTGGCTGTAAAAAATATCGAACCACAATTGATGCAAGGCGAAATTACCATCAAGCAAGCTCGATTACAACTTTGCTTGTTGATGAATATGGACGTAAATGTGCCTTTTAAACCCACTACAACCCTTTCTGACTACGAAAAAACAATGTATGAAAACACTCTTGCCATCGACAAGTCGATTGACCAAAACTCCGACTTGAAAATGCTTGACATACAAACCCAATTACTAAATGATGCCCTTGATATTCAACGCATGTCGTGGTATCCGACATTGGCTCTTACTGCCAACTATAACTGGACCTCGATGTCGGACGGCAATCCTTTGAAGAATTTCCGATGGAGCCCCTACTCTACTGTCGGACTTTCTCTTTCATTCCCATTATTCCAAGGCGGACAAAGATACAATAAAATAAAGCAAGCTCGAATTCAAGTTGAAGAGATGTCTTTCCAACGCGAAAACCTCGAACAAGCAATAAACATGCAAGTGGAATTAGCGGTCGACAACATTCATGTCAATGTGAAACAAATTGCAGCTTGTGCCGAAAACGTGAAACAAGCCGAACGCGCTCATGAGATTATGGATAAAAGCTTCAAAATCGGAGCTGCCACATATCTCGACTTCCGAGACGCACAACTTGCGCTTACCAACACTCGCCTCACTTACTTGCAAGCGATATATAATTATCTTATTGCCACTAACAACCTCGAGTTGCTGTTGGGTAACACCGATGTTGAAAAATATAATATCTCAGAATAAAGCATAATCATTAACGACTTAAATATATCATATCAACTTCGTATGAAAATATACTACAAAACATTAGCCACAATCGCTATCTCAGCCATGCTCTCGGCTTGTTCTGCCAACAGCGAATCGGCAGATAATCAAGAGATCAACGACTCTACAACTACCAAGGCCGAAGAACTTCCCAAGATCGACATCAAACAAGTTTCATATAGCCAAGTAGCGCAAGACAACGAATACACCGCTACCGTTGAAGCCGATAATATCAACAATATATCCCCTTCTACGCCAAATCGTATTAAAAGCATCACGGTTGATGTGGGCGATAATGTAGCGAAAGGGCAAACACTTGTCACTCTCGACGCCACAAATGTAGACCAATTAAAAGTGCGCCTCAACCACGCAAAAATCGAATATAATCGTGCATTAAATCTTCTTGAAATCGGAGCCGGCACTCAACAAGCTGTCGATGCGGCAAAAACCGAAGTTGATGCACTCACCAGCCAATACAACAACGTTGTAGAAAACACCGTGCTAAAATCGCCTATTTCAGGAGTTGTAACAGCACGCAACTATGACCCGGGCGATATGACCGGCGGAAGCCCGATTTTAACCATCGGACAGCTCAGTCCCTCGGTTAATGTGATGATATATGTAACCGAAACCGACTATGCAAAAATTAAACGTGGCATGGGTGTTGATGTAAAATTTGATGTATACCCCAATGAAACATTTGCCGGAACAATCACCAAAGTTCACCCAACCGTCGATTCTAAAACTCGCACTTTTGGAGTGGAAGTGAGCATTGCCAATAGAAACCAAAAAGTAAAACCGGGCATGTTTGCTCGTGTATTAATCAACTTAGGAAGTGCTAAACACGTGGTTGTTCCCGATCGTGCAGTAGTGAAACAAGCCGGTTCGGGCAACAAATATGTTTATGTTTACAACAATGGTGTTGTTTCATACAACAAAGTTGAGCTCGGTCAACGCATCGACGACTCTTATGAAGTGATTTCGGGTGTTGCCGATGGCGATTTTGTGGTCATCACCGGTCAACACAACCTCAAACATGGAGCTCGTGCCGAAGTGATTAATCGAGATGCTCGAAGCGAAGGTGATGACGACAACGCAACCGAAACTTCTAAATAATCACACAAAACTGAATCATACTCTTTAATATCAATTCATCTATATAATTTATAGGTTATGAGCATATACTCAAGTGCGGTGAAACGTCCTATTATGACAACGCTCTGTTTCGTTGCCATCACCATCATGGGGCTTTTCTCGCTTTCAACACTACCCATCGACCTCTTCCCCGATATTGAGACTAATACCATCATGGTAATGACCTCATATCCCGGGGCAAGTGCTCAAGATATCGAGCAAAACGTTACTCGTCCGCTCGAAAATACCCTCAACTCAGTGGAACACCTCAAACACATCACATCGAAATCGCGCGAAAACATTTCGGTGATCACACTTGAGTTTGAGTTTGGTTACGATATCGATGCGCTCACCAATGATGTGCGCGACAAACTGGATATGGTGGAGAGTGCCCTGCCCGATGATGCCGAAAACCCCATCATCTTCAAGTTTAGCACCGACATGATTCCTATCTTGATGCTTTCGGTGCAAGCCGATGAAAGTATGCCGGGGCTTTACAAAATTCTCGACGACGCTGTGGCCAACCCATTGGCTCGTGTCGACGGTGTCGGTTCGGTGTCAATCTCAGGTGCACCAAAACGCGAAATCCACATCTATGTCGACCCGATTAAACTTGAAGCTTATAACCTCACTATCGAAAGCATTTCGGCTATTGTTGCCGCCGAAAACCGTAACATTCCCGGTGGTTCATTCGACATCGGTAGCGACACTTATTCATTGCGTGTGCAAGGCGAGTTTGATTCGCCCGAACAGATGAGTAATATCGTTGTAGGCTCGCAAAACGGCAAAAACATCTTCCTCAAAGATGTGGCCCGCATCGACGACTCACTCGAAGAACGCGCTCAACAAACTCACACCAACGGCAAGAAAGGTGCAATGATTATCATTCAAAAGCAATCGGGTGCCAACTCTGTTGAAATCTCAAACAAAGTGCTTGAGATGCTCCCTTCGCTACAAAAACGACTTCCTGCCGATGTAAAACTTGGTATCATCGTCGACACCTCTGACAATATCCGCAACACAATCAACTCTCTCGTTGAAACTGTGTTATATGCACTCCTCTTCGTGGTTATTGTGGTGTTTAGTTTCCTTGGTCGTTGGCGTGCTACAATGATTATCTGTATCACCATTCCTATCTCATTGATTGCGTCGTTTATCTACTTGGCAATGACAGGCACGAGTCTTAACATCATATCTCTATCGTCACTCTCTATTTCGATTGGTATGGTGGTCGACGACGCCATTGTGGTACTTGAAAACGTAACAACACATATCGAGCGTGGTAGTGATCCTAAGCAGGCCGCTGTACATGGTACCAACGAGGTGGGTATATCGGTTATCGCCTCTACCCTCACCTTGATTGCGGTGTTCTTCCCATTGACACTCGTTACAGGTATGACAGGTGTATTGTTCCAACAACTCGGTTGGATGGTAACAATCATGATGATTATCTCAACAACATGTGCATTGTCGCTCACTCCTATGCTTTGCTCTCAATTGCTTCGCAAAGATGTGAAACACGGCATCGTTTACAAGATTTTCTTCACTCCTATCAATAAATTCCTCGATTTTATCGACTATGCTTATGGTCGCTCACTCGATTTCGTTGTACGCCACAAATTCTCAACAATTATCGTGTGTACGGCAATCTTTATTGCGTCAATCGGGTTATTGAAGTTTGTGGGAACCGAGTTCTTCCCCACTTCCGACGACGGTCGATTAGGTGTATCGCTTGAACTCCCAATCGGTACTCGTGTGGAAATTGCCGACGAAGTTACCGCTCGACTTTCAGACGAATGGACAAAGAAATACCCCGAAATAAAAGTGTTGAACTACACTACCGGACAAGCTTCGAGCGATAACACATTTGCATCGCTTCAAGACAATGGCTCACACATTGTGTCGATGAATATCAAGTTGTCCGATCCGGGAGAACGTGAACGTGGCATTGTGGAAATTGCCGAGCTTATGCGTCAAGACCTCAAAAATTACCCCGAATTCAAGAAAGCGCAAGTAAACGTTGGGGGTAGCCGTGGTAGTGGCATGAGTGGGCAAGCAACTATCGACTACGAAATCTATGGCTACGATTTTGAAGAAACCGACTCGGTGGCTCAACAACTCAAGAAAGTACTTCAAAACACCAAAGGAACTGCCGATATTGTCATCTCTCGTTCCGACTATCAACCCGAATATCAAGTTGACTTCGACCGCGAGAAACTAGCTATTTATGGGTTAAATCTTCAAACGGCAGCTGCATATGTGCGCAACCGCATCAATGGTAGCATTGCATCGCTCTATCGTGAAGACGGTGAAGAATACGACATTAAGGTGATGTATGCACCCGAACACCGCACATCGGTGTCCGACATCGAAAACATTCTTATATATAGCTCTGCGGGTAATGCCGTACGCATCAAAGATGTGGGTACGGTAGTAGAACGCTTCTCTCCCCCAACTATCGAGCGTAAAGACCGTGAACGCATTATCACAGTGTCGGCCGTTGTATCGGGTGAAGTTCCAATGAACAAAGTAATCGAAACAACGAAAGCTGCTATCGACAAAATGGAATTACCAACCGGCATCGCTATCGAACTATCGGGTAGCTACGAAGACCAACAAGAATCGTTTGGCGACTTGATGATGCTCGGACTCCTTATCATCATTTTGGTATATATCGTGATGGCGGCTCAATTTGAGTCATACTCATACCCAAGTATTATCATGACCTCAATACCATTCGCATTTACCGGTATTTTTGGATTGCTATTCCTCACCGGGCACAACCTCAACGTTATGTCGATGATTGGTGGTATCATGTTGATTGGTATCGTGGTGAAAAACGGTATCGTGCTCATTGACTATATCACACTCAATCGTGAACGCGGATTATCGATTCGTCGCTCGGTTGTTGATGGTGGTGAATCACGTCTACGTCCTATCGTGATGACAGCATTGACCACAATCCTCGGTATGGTACCGATGGCAGTGAGCACCGGTCAAGGTGCCGAAATGTGGCAACCAATGGGTGTGGCTGTGATTGGCGGTTTGACATTCTCTACCCTTCTCACATTGTTCTATGTGCCTGCGATGTATTGTTTGTTTGCCGCATTTGGTGTAAAACGCACTCGCCGTGCGCTTCGCAAAGCTAAAGGCATCAAAAAGACTAAGAAAGCAAAGAAAAGTAAAGCTAAAAAGCAAAACGCAAAGAAAGAGAACAAACAAATAGAATCTCCCTCTGAAAATAACTCAACTATCATTATCGACGACAACAATGCCGACAATAATGATAACGAAACAAATGACCAACTACCTAACGACGAACAAAAATGAAATCGATATTAATAACATTTGACCAAGCATATTATGAGCGAATTGTCGACATGCTCGAGCGCAACAACTGCCGTGGATTCACTGCATGGCAAGAGGTGCAAGGGCGCGGCAGCATTAAAGGCGAGCCTCACTATGGCTCGCACGCTTGGCCCTCACTCGCTTCTGCAATTATTACCGTAGTAGAAGACAATAGAGTGGAAAGCGTGCTAAAAATTCTTCACGAAATGGATCTTGCGACGCCTAAACTTGGGCTTCGTGCATTCGTGTGGAATATCGAACAAACAATTTAATGAAAAAAATTTGCACGATTACGAAAAGTTTTATACCTTTGCACACGTAATCATTGCGCACGTGGCGTAATTGGTAGCCGCGCTAGACTTAGGATCTAGTGTCGTGAGACGTGGGGGTTCGAGTCCCTTCGT
>JBGUUQ010000091.1:0-7967 GCA_045133615.1 Muribaculaceae bacterium
AGGTGGGGATTCCGATGATTCGAAATCCCCACCTCGTTATGTAATTGTTAGTTCAGACAAAGGGATTACTCCTCAATGGCAGCCTGAGCCGCGATAATTTTCAACATCATATCAGTCAGTTAGGAATTGCTGGTCAACAATTGGACAACAATCTGAAGGCTATGAACGTTTCATCATATTATTTCTAATAGTTTAGATAATTTAGCATGCTTTAGGTCTATATCATCTTTGACATCGTAATGTGCTGAGATTACCGGATCTGTCATAATGCAAACGTCAACAGAATAATCTGAAGCAGCAATTGGAGCATTTAGAATAATTTTAACTTGTGGTGAATTTTCTCGACTCATCAATATCCCTGGATGCTCACTGCCCGGATCTATATACTCAACTTGCAGATAACCTTTATTTGTAAAAAACGCAATTTCGTTTTGTAAATGTTGCTCATAATCAAGTGGGAATTGTTTTCTGAAGCCAGCTTCCAATCCTGGCGCTAAAATAAAAATTAAGAAAAGAGCAGTTGCAACAAGACCTAAAATGATGAGGCTAAGAATAATCCAATGCTCGTCTCTTATTAGCACGTAAATTCCGGACCCCAATAAAGCAATAAACACAATGGATGCGAAAAAAGAAGAAACGTCATCTTTAATTTTTTTATTTTCAGAGGATGCCATATAAATTGGATATTTGTCAAAATTTAAGGTTCGTAGCCTTCGTAGTAGTAGGATTGGTCGAGGCCGTGGAAAATTACGTCTCGGTCGTCGGATTCTGTGGTGAGGGCATTTTGGAGGAGATAGCGAAGCTCAAGGTCATTGATAGGAGAGCGCTCCATTGCCTGCATGTAGGCTTCGCGGGTGATTTTGCGCCAGTCAATGACTTTGCCGAGCGAGCGGCGCAGCATCATGTCGAGCCAGATACGAGTTGCCCGCCCGTTGCCCTCCATAAACGGATGGGCGATGTTCATCTCTACATATTTGGCTATGATTTCCTCAAAAGTCGTTTCCGACATCTTTTCAATAGCCTCAAGTGCAGGGATAAGGTAGAGCGAGTTGGCAAAACGGAAACCTCCTTTTGAAATATTAAGTTTACGAATCTCTCCGGCAAAAGGATAAAGCCCTTCAAACAGCGCGTGATGAATAGCTTGAAGTCCGGCAGTAGTGCCGACCTCAATATCATACACTTTACCGGACGCGAAAAACGCCTTGGCCATCTCAATGCTCGCGCGGTCAATCTCGTTCTGTGTCATTTGATAGAGTTTAAGAAAGGTGGGGATTCCGATGATTCGAAATCCCCACCTCGTTATGTAATTGTTAGTTCAGACAAAGGGATTACTCCTCAATGGCAGCCTGCGCAACTTCGATACTATCCATATTTTCGGATAGTTAGAGATTTTCTCAATACTATCTCTATACAAATTCTTGTTCTTTCCGTGATTTCAGCCTCAATAGGATGTTTAATTTTCTATCGCTGCTTGGGCCACTTCAATACAAGTCTGAAATTCTGATAGTTCCAAAATCTCTCTATACTATCTCCATACTTATAATATCAAGTGGAGGGCAAGGGATGCTTGTGTAGCTATGGAGTTCAAGTTAGAGCGTTACACTCTGTTCTTGATGTCTACGTCATATCTTTTACTTGGTTTTTAATAAGTTAATTATCTCGTCTTTGTCTTGCAGGTTGGATTTCAACTGCTCGACATTATCTTTAAGTCCGGCTATTTGGTCGCGCAAGTCGGCTTCTGTCGAAGCGGCTCCGTCCAATTTCACCTTATAGACTTCAAGTTGGGTCAGTATGGCGGTGTCACCGACATTGTTATGGGCGTCACCGTCTCCGAGCGCAACTGCCGCCAAGTAGGCGTTTACGTTGGTCGGGAACTGGCAGAACAAGGCGAAGAAGTTGAAGCTGAGCGCACGGCAAATCTTCACAAGTTTCTTCGTCTCAATCGTATCTCTTTCAAAAATACGATTGACATGCTGCTGAGGTACACCTATCAGACGGCCAAATTCTGTCTTGGTCATCTTCAGTTCGTCAAGGCGTTCTTTGATGGCCTTTCCGATATGCACCTCTTTTAGTTCAACGTTAATCATTAAACATTAAACAGCGAATTAATCTTAAAACGGCACACAAATTTTGTTTAGATAAACATTAAATGTTTACTTTGCGTTCTAAAAATAGCGTTAATACTCTGATGCAAAGTTAGTCATTAATCATTAAACAAACAAATAAAACGACACAAAAATGACTGAATCCATTCAAAAAATCCGCCCTACACTGTTCGAGATGGCGGTTGGAGCAACGGCAACGTTCCCCATTTCTCGGCTGAAAAGCGTTCGTACACAAGCGTCTGAACTTGGCATCATGTTCAACCGCCAGTACACGACCAAAACCGACCGCGTGGCAAGGACAATCGAGGTAACAAGAATTCAGTAATGCCCTGACCTATGGCAGTACTTCAATTTCTCGACCACCTAATCCCTTACGACACCTTTCTCAACGATGTTGCTGCAAGGGTCGTAAGGATGCTCAAAACCGACAAGGACGACCCGGAATTTGTTAGCAAAAGAAAGGCTTATGAGATGTTTGGCCGTCGCAATGTCGAACGTTGGAGGAAACAAGGAAAGGTTGAGCCATGCAAGCGCCCGGGTCGAGTCGAATACCGCACCGCAGACCTACGCCTTCTCCAGCGAGTTACGCAAGACTACTTCAAAAACTGAACCGGTATGACAAACAACGATATTAAGCACATCGAGGCCACGCAGCTCAACGGCTATCTCGACACCCTCACTTATCGTGAGAGGGTCGAGTTCGTCACCTGCGTTGTCAAGGCCGCCGGGGTTCGGCGTCAGACCTTCTTCAACTGGAAGTGTATGGCTTGCCGAATACCCGAACAAGCCAAAGAAATAATCGAACACGAGGCCGGGGAACGCATCTTTGACGATGTGATCCCCGCTACCTGACAGATACGCGCACCATTGAACTAAAATACCATTCATTATGACATTTTCAAGACCAAATGTAAAAGAAGATGAGCGCTATTCTGTCAAGGAAACGTGTTACCATCTCGGTATTTGCCGAGACTCACTTGCCAAATACACCAAAGAAGGCCGCTTGACCCGCTACCGCCATACGTCGGGCCGCTATTTTTACCTCGGTCGGGACATTCTCGCTTTCTTTGACAGTATAGACAACCCCGGTGAGCCTATCCCTTCACCTCAAATGAAAAATTCACCATGAACGAAAAAGAAATTACAGGGCTTCTCAACAAATTAAGCGAAAAGTTCTCAGGGCGGCTCATCATCAACCGCACGGACACACAAGTTAAAGTCGCAGTTCGACAGCCTGATTCACAGGGCGATAAAACAATCTGCCATGATATACTGCGGATTAATATAACACCACAAACCAACAACGCTGATGTCACGGATTAAAGAATCAGTAGTTAAGGCCGTCCATGATCTGAACATTCTGGACGTTCTGCGGCCATACGGCTTTGAACTGAAACGCTCCGGCTCCAGTTATATGTGCCGATGTCCGTTCCACAGCGAAAAGTCGGCATCTTTCAGCGTGTCGCCGTCCAAGAACATCTGCAAGTGTTTCAGTTGCGGCAAGGGCGGCGACCCTCTCCATTTCGTCATGGAGTACGACGGCCTGACATACCGCGAGGCCATCGAGCAACTTGCCCGACAGCACAACATACCACTTGAATACGAGGACGGCGAGCAGAACGAGAAGGACGCGCAGGAAGAACGCAAGCGCGAGGCCATGAAATTGGCACTCTCTACTGCACAGGATTTCTTCGTGGAGCAATTCAAGGCCGACAATCCCGAAGCTCAGGCTGCGCGTGACTATGCCTATTCACGCTGGGGAGAGGAATACTGTACGAAAAACGGCATCGGCTATGCGCCCAAAGCCTCGAAAGTATTCCTTGACTACCTGCGTGGCAAGGGCTTCGACCTTGAACCCTTTATAGCTGTCGGTCTTGTCGGCGTCAACGAAGATGACGGCAGACATTATACTATGCTCCGTCAGCGCGTCACGCTCCCTGTCAGAAGCCGTTCCAACATGGTTGTCACATTCTCTGCCCGCTATATCGGCGACAACCCCGATATAATGAAGCGGAGCAAGTATATGAACCTCAAGGACTCGCCGGTATTCAACAAAGGCGAAACGCTCTTTGGTATAAACGTGGCCGGTAAGGCTGCCTACGACAGCAAGCAATTCGTCATCGTCGAGGGTGGCCCCGATGTGATGCGGCTGCACATCATCGGCGTGCCCCAGGCCGTGGCGCCTATGGGAACCGCCCTTACGGCGCTTCATCTGCGCATAATGGAGCGCATCTGCAATTCCGTTCTATTTATCCCGGATTCCGATGCTCCGAAGGACGGTCAGTTCTACGGTGCCGGTGTCAGTGCCGTTATGAAAAACGGCAAAATGGCGATGGAGGTTGGGTTCGATGTGCAGGTCAAAGAGATACCGCGTACACGAAAGGACGATAAGAACGAGGTCAAATACGACGCCGACAGTTTCATTACGTCCAAAGAGATTTACAACTCTTTGGAAACCGTTCCTTTCGTACTGTGGTATACTGAAAAAAGGCTCATCGGCGCAACGACCGCCGAGCTTCAGGCGGAGGTCATAAATGAAGTAGCGTCGCTCCTTCTCCTTGTCAGCGACCGTAACCTGCGCGAAATGTATATCGACCGTCTTTATAAAATGGTCGGCAACAAGAAAATGTGGCGCGACAGCATCAAGAGCGCCGAAATACGCGCAAGGCTGGCTGCAAGGGAGGACATGGAGAAGGATATGGATAAGGAAAGTGCCGGGAACTCCGACATCGAACCTCGCATCCTTGCTTCGCTGCGCCGCTGCGGTTTTATTCTCAAAGACAACTGTTATTATGCCTCCGACGATAACATGAACCTTCAGCGGTGCTCGAATTTCTTAGTAATGCCGGTACTCCATATAAGAAGCAGCTCACGCTCAATCCGTATCTACCGCCTCCGAAATAATCGCGGTTCGGAGGATGTGGTGCAGTTCGCGCCCGGCGACCTTGTCACCACACGCGACTTCAACCGAAAGCTCGTAGACAGAGGCAATTACTTATGGGTCGGCGATGCGAAGATGTTCACGGGCATACAGGAACATCTTCTCGAAGTCACACCCACCGCCTCCCATATCGAAATTCTCGGCTGGAATCCCGACGAGAATTTTTACGCATTTTCCAATGGTATCGTCAGTCGCGGCAAGTTCCTCTGCACTGACAGCCTCGGAGTGGTGAGCAACGGCCAAAGGCAATTCTACCTTCCGGCCTTCTCGGAGATTAACCGCGACAACGAGCTTGGTTTCAGCTTCGAGCGTCTTTACCGCTGCAATCCTAAAGGGGCTACGACGCTTCACGACTTTGTGGAGCAGGTCGTAAAGGTGTACGGCAAGGGCGGCATGGTGAGCTTCGCATGGATTCTCGCCGCCATTTTCCGCGACATTATATTTGCCAAGTTCAAATATTTCCCGGTGCTCAACCTTTTCGGTCGCAAAGGTTCGGGCAAGACCGAGCTTGCTCGCGCCCTCTCGTCGCTATTCTACACCTTGCCGAGCACTCCCTGCTCATGCTCGAACACTTCTATCCCGGTCATAGGCTACAACCTATCCCATGCCCGTAATTCTGTGTTTATCCTCGACGAGTACACCAACGACCTCATGCCGCAGCGTATCGACATTCTCAAAGGCTTGTGGGGCGGTACGGCCCGAAGCAAGATGGAGGACGGTATTCCCGTCACTATCCCGGTCACTTCGGGCGTTATTCTGGCCGGACAATACAAACCCGAAGACGAGGCCATTTTCTCACGCTGCATACATCTGATGTATTCGCAGACTTCATTCTCGCGTGAGGAAAAGCAGAACTTCAAGGCACTCTCGGAAATGGTGCTGCATGGCAACACTCATCTCCTTTTGCCGCTTCTCGAACTGCGGAGCATATTTGAGAAGGGCTTCTTTCAGGCTTTCGACCTCACGCTGAACGATGTTCTTGCCCGGCTCGACAAGGACATGGTGGAAGACCGTATTCTCAACAACTGGGTCGTGGCTCTCGCCGCTTTCCGCGTTCTCGAACCGCACCTGGGCGATATGCCGTTCTCTTACTCAGACCTTTTCGAGGTCGTTGTCGATGGCATACGCTATCAGAACGACCAGATCAAGAAGTCGTCGGACACTGCCAACTTTTGGCTATATCTCGACTCCATGCACACGCAGGGCAAGGCTAAGGAGAAATGCCACTTTGTCATCAAACTGCTTTCCTCGTTCAAGGCGCTCAAAAAAGATGAAGTCCGCTTTGTCGAACCCAAGCGGATTATCTACCTCAATTTCAAGGCTGTTCGAGCCTTGCTCGAAATGCGCCTTGCCCGTCAGAAGTACGGCTCCACGCTCGACATCGCCACGCTTGAATCCTACCTTAAATCCCTCCCGCAGTTCCTCGGCTTCAAGCAGCAGCGCTTTCAGAATCTGCGCACAAACGGCGAACTGGACGAGGAATTTAAGACCGAGAACGGACAATCGAAGAAGTTTATCAACACTACGCCGTCCAACGCTCTCTGTTTCGACTACGATAGCCTGAAAGCGACTCTCGACCTGAATCTCGAAACATTCCGCATCTCGGAGGATGAGCTTGACACTGAACCCGTCGAGGTGGATAAGGAAACGCCGGAGGACTCTCCTTTTACTCCACCCGCAGCATCACAATCAGAACTGCCATTTTAATCAAGTCAGTTGGCACGATTATCGTGTCAACCGATGCCTGCGGCAGTGGTTCGATGCCCAACCGTTGCGATTATAAGCCATGCTGTTTTGCGTGGCTTTTTCTATGCTTTTCGTCCCGATTGAATATGTTTTTTCCACGGAATGTACTACCCGAAACGATGTTACAAGCGTTACAAAAATTACTTAGCTTATATTCAATCGGTTATCTTTGCAAGGGTAACTTACAAACGAATTACAAAAAATTACAAATCGCTACATTTTGCAAAATTGAATTACAAAGGTTTACAAAGCACTGTATATATCTTATCCTTTTTTTAAGTAGAAAAAAGATATAATATATATGGCTCTCAGCGTGTTATTTCTCACCGCTTCGAGGCTGTAATCCTTGTAATTCTTGTAATACCCCTACCATATATACTTTCCGGGAAAAATTATTTTTGTGCTTCGGCAATTATCGTCCTTTTTCGGCATTGATAATCAACGTGTTACGTTGTTTATCTCGCATATTTTCGCTAACTTTGTATCATAAAATCAGGGCGTTATGAGCCAAATCTGCCTTTACATACCACTCGAAGACTACCTCGCCGACTGGTTCGTTCACGATCAGGGAGGCAACAATCCCGTCCATCTTATGCGTGGCTCGATTGAGTCGGGTCTGCTCGAACAGTTCTTGCAGACACCGCCGGAGGGATATGTGCCCGAAACGGCAGGGGAAGGCAAGCTCGCTATCGTGATACCGAACTTCCGCTACAAGTCGCCGGAGCATTATTTCTATCTGCCTCCGAAAGCGACCGACGCCTTCATCGCCTGTCTGCGCCAACGCTTCGACATTGTTATGTGGCAGTCGCTTCATCGCTTTTCCTCGGTTTTCCAACGTCAGGACCACCTTATCTACGCTTTCATGGAGAAATACGGCATCGCTATGACCGAAAAGAACTGGAACGCCATCGCCAAACGCTATCAGCGTAAGCGCGATTACTACCTGATGAACGAGCGCCGCAAAAAAATGAAAAAAAAATCGCACTGATTTCGGCAAGTGAAATTATGACATGATACGCTTGATACGCTTATGAGAACTTCGATACAGATACTCCCCGGAATTAAGGCCATCGGCTGGGTTGACTGCCGCCGCTTGCCGGCCAACGTTGCACTCTCGGCAATCTGCGGTATGCAGGTGGTTGTCCTGACGGATATTCACCCGATAGCCTTCTTCG
>JBGUUQ010000092.1:0-2862 GCA_045133615.1 Muribaculaceae bacterium
ACAATTATTGTATTCCTCGCAATCATCGTCTTTATCGTGTTCATGACCGGTGCAGAGCGTAGAATTCCTGTTCAGTACGCAAAGCGCGTAGTTGGCCGCAAGATGTACGGCGGCAACAGCTCACATATTCCGATCAAGGTTAATATGTCGGGTGTAATGCCTATCATCTTCGCAAGTTCATTCCTTTCAATCCCGACAATGATTCTTTCATTCATGGGAACCGATGTGAAGACTGTTCAGGGCTTCTGGTATCAGTTGCTTTCACTCTTCAGCTATCGCGGAGTGTTCTATGCGCTGCTTTATCTCGCAATGATTATTGGATTTGCTTACTTCTATGTTCAGATTCAGTACAATCCTGTCGAGATTGCAAACAATTTAAAGAAAAACGGCGGTTCAGTTCCCGGAATTCGTTCCGGCAAACCGACAGTTGAATTTCTTAAGAGAATTTTGTCAAGAGTAACATTGATTGGCGCTCTCTTCCTTGGAGTACTCGCTGTATTACCTATCGTAATCGGCTTCTTCAATTCGAGTATGTCGTCAATTTCACTCGGCGGTACTTCGGTACTCATCGTAGTAGGTGTTGCACTTGATACAGTTCAGTCGCTTGAATCACAGGTAATGATGCGTCATTACAAGGGCCTGTTTGATTGATTTCGGAGGTAAAATTATGAACCTTATTCTTTTAGGCGCGCCCGGAGCCGGTAAAGGCACCCAAGCAGAAATTATTTGTGAAAAGCTTTCGATTCCCGCCATTTCGACCGGCAACATTATCCGTGAAGCCCTCAAAAATGGTACCGAAATGGGACTCAAAGCAAAAGCGTATATGGATGAAGGAAAGCTCGTTCCTGATGATGTCGTAATCGGCATCATCAGAGAGCGTCTCAGCGAGGACGATTGCCAGAACGGCTTTATCCTCGATGGTTTTCCCCGCACAATTCCGCAGGCCGAAGCACTTGACCAGATGGGCATCGTAATCGACCGCGTAATCTCAATCGAGGTTCCGGATGATAAGATTGCCGCTCGTATGGCAGGTCGCCGCGTTTGCTTAAAGTGCGGTGCGTCATACCACACTGAATACAAGAAACCTGCTAAGGAAGGTATCTGTAATGCCTGCGGCAGCGAGCTTGTTCAGCGCAAGGATGACGCTCCCGAAACGGTCCTCGAACGACTTCATGTATATCATGAACAGACCGAGCCGTTAAAGGGATATTACGAAAAAGCCGGAAAGCTCCGTCTGGTCGAAGGACAGGAAGAGGTAAAGGATACAACAGCCCTTACCCTTGCCGCCCTCAACGACTAATGAAGCTTTAATGGCAAGAAACGGTGGTTAAGCATGATAGTGCTCAAAACAGCTCGTGAGTTAAAGCTTATGAGAGAAGCAGGACGTATATCGGCCGGAGCACTCCGCGTTGCGGGGCAAGCAGTTGAGCCGGGAGTATCTACCCGCGAAATTGATAAATTGGCTTACGATTATATCATTAGCCAAGGGGCTCGACCCAACTTTCTCAATTACAACGGTTATCCCGCAACGGCATGCATTTCCATAAATGACGAGGTAATTCACGGCATACCGTCAAAGGATCGAATCATAAAGGCAGGGGACATCGTCAGTATCGACCTTGGAGCCGCTTTTGAAGGATATAACGGCGACAATGCTGCTACTTTTGCTTGCGGAGACGTTTCCGATGAAGCAAAGCGGCTGATGAAGGCCACGGAGGAAAGTCTTTACGAAGGAATCCGAATGGCCATACACGGCAACAGAGTCGGCGATATATCAAATGCGATTCAGCAGTATGTCGAGGCGCGCGGTTACTCGGTGGTCCGAGATTTCGTCGGCCATGGCGTAGGCGCGAGCCTACATGAAGCGCCTGAAGTACCGAATTTCGGAAGATCCGGCAGGGGAATACGACTCGTGTCGGGCATGACCCTCGCTATTGAACCGATGATAAACGTGGGAACTCCTGATGTTAGGCAAATGCCTGACGGCTGGACGATAAAGACAGCCGACGGCAAGCTGTCAGCTCATTTCGAGCACAGCATAGCAATTACTCCCGAGGGACCGGTCATTCTGACCATTCCCGATTGATTTGGATGGTAGTCGACAATGAAGAGAGGACAAATAGTTTTTGTCACCGCAGGTAAGGAAAAAGGACAGTTTATGATTGTTCTTTCGTCGGATGAAAAGATGGCGATGCTTACCGACGGACGTCATCGTCCATGCGACCGACCAAAGAAAAAGAGTAAAAAACACATCAGCGAAACAAAAACGATTATATCAGAGGAAGATTTAGCGGCAAACAGCAGAATAAAGTCTATACTACGCAACTTTACTGCTCAAATTTAGGGAGGTATCCTATAGTGTCAAAACAGGATATGATAGAGATTGAAGGTACAGTGGTAGAAGCTTTACCTAACGCAACGTTCAAGGTAGAGTTACCAAATGGACATCAGATTCTGACCCATATTTCCGGCAAAATGAGAATCAACTTTATTCGCATCTTACCGGGAGATAAGGTAACAGTCGAGATGTCGCCTTACGATTTGACAAAGGGACGTATCACATACCGTTCAAAGTCATAATCAGTAAAATACTCAAAAAAACAGCACATACATTATCCTGCCGAATAAAACGGCACATAATTTAGGAGGTAATACAAATGAAAGTCAGACCTTCTGTCAAAAAGATTTGCGAAAAGTGCAAGATAATTAGGCGCAAGGGACGCATCATGGTTATCTGTGAAAATCCCAAGCACAAACAGCGTCAGGGCTAATTGACGCTAGCCAAATTACGGAGGTGCATTAAACACATGGCACGAATTGCTGGTGTTGACCTGCCTAGAGAAAAGCGGGTCGAAATTGGAT
>JBGUUQ010000093.1:0-1887 GCA_045133615.1 Muribaculaceae bacterium
TGCTCGCTTTGCCCGAAGGCTCGACAACAGGCGATGCAGAGCTTATTGACATCCGTGTTGGCTACGATGGCACGACTTATGCAAGCGCAGGCACGGCTGTGAGAGAGCAGATCCGCCAGCTCAGTAATATAATCGACAATATTACTGAAACTTCTCAGTCTGAGTCGCTCAATCTCAATGACGAACAATATGAATACGGTTACATCACTTCAACAGGCGACTTAGGGTATCAAACAGACGTTTGTCGTTCGGTCAATTATCTTCCCGTTCAAGGCGGCAAAACGATCAAGTTTTACTCTGATGACTGCAACTACTTGAGTATTTGCGAATATAACAGCTCATATGAGATTTTGAATTACATCGACTTGTACAGTATGCAGCACACGGGAAGTTTGACCGAACTTACACTGAATGATGATACTCGGTATATAAAATTTACCAGCTACTCGTTAAATCTCGAGGATAAGGTAACGATTTACTACGCCGAAAATGCCGCCGAAGAATATGTGCCTTATGAACCGGCATCTGTTGACGCAACGCTGAAATACGAAAAAATTTATGACGAAAGCGGCAGGAGCATTGACGAGATAATCGACGAAAGTGTAGCGCAAAGCATGGCAGAATCAGGTGATGTCTATGCCGCGAATACGATTTTTGCGCTGCCGACACCTACTGTCACAGTCGGCAGTCTGGAAAATCAGCGCAAAATATCCAAGGATGATCGCAGCTGCTGGCTGTGGGATTTTGACACGGTAGGCGCGATGGAAATCAGCGGCATAAGCATACCGCGTAAAGACGGCGACATCGTCGGCATATGGATATACATCAATCAGGAAGCGGCAACATGGAGGACTGAGACAGACGGTGCCGTTAACGTCTATGTTGATGACACACAAGTACTGTCGTGGACGACCGCATATCATTTCCACGTCGGCTGGAATTATCTCAAACTCGACCTGTCAAATGCCGGCGACACGTTCGATCTGAAATTTGATTTCACATGGGTAAGAGGCAGCTATCAATTTGCGGTCGATACGATCGAATTGAATTACAAGACGAGAACACAGGTGCTGCTGTCGTTCGATATGTTCGGCGAAGACGGCTATAACGTGCGCTATCCGCTGCTTGACAGCTACGGATTTAAGGCAACTTTCTGTAATCCTGACATGGGATTAACGGAGGAACAGCGCAACGAACTGCTGGCAAAGGGCTGGGATTGGTCGATCTACAACGGACGCGACAGCGCAGGCATTACGCGCCCCGACTTCGTTACGGGGACAGCCGATGAATGGTATGAATACTTAAAACCGGCGGTGGACAGCTGCGCGGAAATCGGTCTTTTTAATCCTATATCGTATTTTTGCCCCGAGAACACGGGAACTCCCGCCATTATGGAAGCCTTGCAAAGGCTCGGCTTGAAAATGGGCAGGATGGCTGCATCGCTCAATTATTACACAGAGTATTTCGACAAAAACAGCTTTTACCTCTACACATGGGTCGTTAGCGGCACGACCACTGCGGAGGACACACTCGCTATGTTGGATACGGCAATCGCAAACGGCTCGTCCACATGCATTTTTACGCACTATGTGCAGGATACGCTTACCGACGATATGCACTGCACGCGAGAGGTCTATACTGCGATACTCGACGGCATAAAGGAGCGTGTGGAGGCAGGCTTGTGCGATGTAGTGACGTTTAGAGAGTTTTACCGCCACTGGTGTCCCGAAGACTGCGCAGAATACCTCGAAAATCGCCATGAAAAAGAAAAACAGTATATCTTAAACAAAATCGTGGTATAGTTTCAAAGGGCAATGATTAAAAATAATTGATATGCAAAAACGACTCGCGTTGAAATCTGATATGCACCTCCAAAAGTGTCTAACT
>JBGUUQ010000094.1:0-1578 GCA_045133615.1 Muribaculaceae bacterium
ATTCTGTAATTAAAATATTTTGTAAATAAAAATCTATCGGTTTGGTCAATCGACTAAACCGATAGATTTTTTTGTTTATGCAGATAAATTAAATTTTATTTCTTGAGCATAATGCCTGCTTTTTCCAATTCGGGAACGATCGTGCCGAATATAACGTCCTGAATCTCGTTCATGGCGAGAGTCTTTTCGGGCGAGGAGAAGCCGAGGCGCAGTGTAATACTGCTGATAATGCCGTCGTAAATATCCGTTACCTTGATGGAATTCAAATATTCGCCGCCGTTAGCCTTGATAATGCTTTCGACCTTGCTGTATGTGACTTCGGGATTTGTGAGGATAGTCAGGTCGATGTCGATGCCCGGGAACTTGGAAGGCTCGACATAATCCAACTCATCCTTGCCGATAGCTGCAAATGCATCCATGTCAATTTCAGCGCAGACGATAGCCGCCTTCTTGTCGATCTTCATGGCTGTCAGCGGGTGGAGAGTTGAGATGAAGCCGAGCTTTACGCCGTCGAGCGTGATCTCGCTTGTGTTGACGGGATGCTGCCAGTTGTGGAACGATTCGACGTGAGCGAAGCTTATCGCCTTGTGTCTGAGGTTTGCAGTCAGCATGCAGAGCATGTCGCGCAGGCGGAAGAAGAGTTCCTTTTCGGAGCACTCGCGGCTGAAGAGCACGATGCCGAGCTTCTTGCGCTCGTTGCACATGCCGTCCTCTTTCAGACCGTCAACCACGCGGGCAATCTCAAATACGCCGTATTCCGCGCCGAACGACTTGTTTTCATTCACAACGGTAAGAAGTGTCGGAACCATGCAGTTTCTCAGCACAACGTGGTCGGGATTGATGGAATTCAGCAACTTTACGTTGTCCTCAACTTCGATGTTGATCTCGCTGAACTTCTTGGAATCCGCCCAAATGTAGGAGTGGACTTCGTGCATGTTGAACTTGCTCACGAGCAGGTCCTTTGCATAATATTCGTCGCTCTTGTTGACCGTCTTGCGAACAGGGCGGAGCGGGCTGAGCGTTGTGGTTATCTGGAAATTGTCGTAACCGTAAATTCTAGTAATTTCCTCGATGATATCAGCCTTGATAGTGACATCCTTAGTAGCGCGCCATGACGGAACGGTTACGTCAAATGTGCTGTTCTCGTGCTTTACATCAAAGCCGAGCGATGTGAGAGTATTGACTATCTGCTCGTCGGAAATGTTGATGCCTGTGTAGCGGTCAACATACTTCTTGTCGAAAGTCAGCTCGATTTTGTCATACTTGTGCACATAGCTGTCGGAGAGAGCCGAAACGACTTGAACATCGGGGTCGATGTCCATGAGGATTTTGAGGAATCTCTCGATTGCGGTGACAGTGATTTCGGGGTCGATGATTTTTTCGTAACGCATGCTTGCGTCGGTTCTCAGACCGAGACGCTGAGATGACTTGCGGATGCAGATGCCGTCAAAGTTGGCGGATTCGAGCATGAGGGAGGTCGTATCGTCCTCAATTTCGGACTCCAGACCGCCCATGATACCCGCAACAGCCACAGGCGTGCCCTTGGAGCATATCATCAGCGTGTTTTCGTCAATGTTT
>JBGUUQ010000095.1:0-2943 GCA_045133615.1 Muribaculaceae bacterium
AACACATTATCCACTTATTAAACTTAACCTTGAAATTATGAGTTTGAATTTTCACGAAATAGAGATAACGGTCTACCGAGGAGTCCGCGATACCACCGGTCATCATTCGACACTCTTTGAGTTCTTGAATGATGTTGAGTATGATGCCATCCGCGAACTGCGTTCCACTTCCGACCCTCTTAGAAAGAAACAGATAAAGCTATCACTACCTCAGGCAACAATCAGCGGTGTCTTTGCACCTACGCGCTCTGCTGACAATCTTGTCAAGCATAGTGGTCTGATTTGTGTAGATATTGACCGCAAGGATAATCTTCATATTGGCAACTTCGACACGCTGATTGAAGACGTGTTATGCCATATTGAGCAGGTAGCCTATGCAGCACATTCTGTAAGCGGTAATGGCTATTTCCTCATAATCCCACTGAAATATCCTCGACAACATAAGGCGCAGTTTGAAATGTTGGTAAAACTATTTGACAGTTACGGCATAAACATCGACCGCGCGTGTGGTGATGTTTGCCGTCTTCGGTGCCAAAGCTATGATTTACACCAATACATCAACCTTGATGCAAAACCTTTTGATGGTGTCTATAGGGAGCCGAAGCCTATTCGACAATACAACTTCGATTTCAACGATGTTGATGCAGAAGATAAGGTAGCGCAACTCTGCCGACAAATAGCATATCAACATATTGACATAACGGCTAATTATGAAGATTGGACTAAAGTCGGAATGGCTTTATCTTCTCTGGGAGAGAGCGGTCGCCAGTGGTTTCATCTATGCAGTTCTCAAAATCCGCAGTATAACGCTGGTGAGTGTGACCGCAAGTTCAACAATCTTCTGAGGTCGAACAAACGTATCGGGATAGGTACATTCTTTTACCTTTGTAAAAACGCGGGATTACAGATATAGCATCTCCGAAATATTCGCTCTGAGTGGATATTCAATAGTTCGTTAAAAATTTTAATCATAGGCTAAGCGGCATCTGTCGCCAAGCCAAAGAGATCTTTGACAAGTTTAGCATTTAAAGTCTTGTTCGGGTCAATTCCGCTCAGGTCAAAAAATCTTTTTATGAAATGAGCGTTGACCATCAGAGACTTAATTTGACCGATAGAAAAGGGTATCCGGGTCTGCTTTCTGAGCACCTTAGTGATGTTTACTGCGGTTAAGGATGCATTATAAGCAAAATCAAGAGCCTTTTCATCGCGGGCCTGACAGTCGAGCAGTCCGGTGAACTGATGGCCGTCGCGGAAACAGAACTCAATCTGGAACCTCGTCCGGTAGATGTCATATACATCCTTTCCACAGACCGAGGTGTCTGATGAGAAGTAAAGCCGGTGGCCTCCGTTTGGAAGATAGTGTATCACCAGCCGTATTTTCTGTTTAAGCGACCTGCACCATGCGACAAGCTCATAGGCCTCGCCTTCAGAGGCGTCGATGTCAATGCGCTTCATCCGGGATTTATCGGGATTGGCGAAATCAATCTTTCCGTCCTTGGTCTTTGGCCGTCCCCGTTTGCCAGTGCGTGGTCCGTCATAGATGTAATACAGCACGGCGTTTGAGCGCAGGCGGCTTATCAGGGAGAATCCGATTTCCTTAAGACCGCTCAGGAACGGCAGGTTTGAGAAGGCGGCGTCCGCCACGAGAAGTGTCGTCATCTTCAACAGGTCCACCCTGTATTTCTTCAATACGGACAGATACCATTGGGCCAATGTCATATCCCGGGCTTTCAGTTCAGAGGCGTTTTGCGTCTGCACCGCTCTGAGCATCATCGCGTCCTTGATGTCTGCGTCCACCAGAGCGATGCCGAGTATCTCAAGTCCATGTCTGACAGCCGAGGCGCATCCGGACCAGAAACGTCCGATATGGGCCGTCTTCTTTCCGGCCTTTGACACATAGCTCGGATCGATGGCGATAGCCAGACGCTTCATTCCGTACTGGAAACGGTCGGCGGCGAGGTTCATGTTGAAGCACAGCCAGTCGAAGTCCTTTCGGAATGTCTGACGATAACGCTGTTCCTTGCGTCGTCCGTAGCGTCCGAGCTGAAGGAAATTTATCTTTCGCGGTATGCACATGATTAAAATCAGTATCTCGATAATGTTCGATTTAAAAGTTTTGTTTAACTTTGTAGCGCAACCGAAGAAAGCTCTCCGGCAGATGCCCTCATATTGGTCAAGCAGCTCGAAAATCTTCATAACTTCATGTGTGGTCAGATACCATAAAGTTACTGAAATTCAGCGACTTGACCAAATTTTTAGTGTTAAATTTTCATGCTGAACATCAGATTTTTAACGGATTAAACTCTTGGCTCCCTCGGAGACGCTAAAAAATAACCGAAGTATTGATATTGCGGTGTCGAAAAAATGTCAAGGCTATGCTCTATTGCAGAGTATGGTCTTGACCGCGTTTTGGGCGTATCTGGAAATATCGTAAAAATCAGACTGAAAATTTTTCGGTTCGATTGAAAATAACACTTTCCGAGAAAGGTTTTCGGGGAGTAACGCGATTTGTAAAAGCGTGTTACTCAGAGATATAGTCGAAAAATTTACCCTACGGAATTTTTCGATTTGTATAGGCTTGAAATCAAATTTCATTTGATTATCAAGACTTTGGGGGTTACGGGGGCTTGCCCCCGTTCTGCCTTCAGGCAGCCCCCACCGACCTATCGCTCGTTTTCGCTCCGACCATTCAACCCTAGCGGAATATGCACCATTGGGCGGTCAATCGCTGCCGTGTGCGTCAAAATCCGCAACGTGGATTTTGATGTTCACGACAGCTCCACTCTCCCGATTTCGGGGTATGATGTGGCGATGTTCGGTAATGACGAAGTAGCGCGTAATGGAGGTGCAGGGTCAAAGGAGTGGAGGGAGGTCGGCGTTGTCAGTCAAAGTAGCTTCCGACACCCCCGACGCAGGAGAACACTTTTCAGACGAGCGCAGGGC
>JBGUUQ010000096.1:0-1902 GCA_045133615.1 Muribaculaceae bacterium
TTCATTCTATTGAGGCTCTTGAGTACGGTGGATTTACCGCAGCCTGACGGACCGATGAATGCAGTGATTTTATTTTCGGGAATATCCATGCTTACATCGTGGATAGCATGAAATTCGCCGTAATGCAGATTCATGTTTTTAATCGTAAATTTATCCATAGCGTTTGTCTCCTCAATTACTTTTTAGCGAGCTTCTTGGCAAGGAAACTCGAGAGCGCGTTTATCATAATTACCATTATAAGCAACACAACGGCTGTTGCATATGCCTGTCGGGTGTACAGACCCTCGGACAAAAGGCAATACATGTGTACAGCCAGCGTTCTGGAGGTTTGGAACAATCCTGTGGTAACGCCTGCGGATGTGCCGGCAGTGAAAATCAACGCCGCAGTCTCACCGGAAATTCGTCCGATGGCGAGGATTATACCCGAGAGTATGCCCGGCATTGCGGAGGGAACGATGATTTTGAATATCGTACGCAGCTTGCCCGCACCCAACCCGAAGCTGCCTTCGCGGTAGGTGTCAGGTACGGCGAGCAATGCTTCCTCGGTGGTGCGGATGATAAGCGGAAGCACCATTATCGCAAGTGTTATAGAACCTGCGAGCAGGGAATATCCCCAGCCTGCGGCAACGACGAACGCGAGAAATCCGAACAGACCGAACACGATTGACGGTATACCCGAAAGTGTCTCAGTCGTAAGGCGGATTATCTTGACCAGCTTAGAGCCACGCTTTGCGTATTCGACCAGATATATCGCTGAAAAAATTCCTATCGGCACAGCCATGAGCAGTGTAAGTCCGGTCATTATTAATGTATTGATTATTGCCGGCATCATGGACACGTTTTCAGGCGTATATTTCCACTCGAAAAGCTCGGGGGTGATATTGCTGACACCCATTACCAATATATATGCGATGATGAACACCAGCACACTCACGGTGATGATTGCCGACAGATACACCAGTATCTTTACAAGCATTGAAAACGGATGATGCGTTTTTCCCTTTTTCTTTTTAGGCGTCATTTCTTTGACTGCCGCAGCTTTCATATTATCAGAACTTCCTTTGATCTGATCCATTAGCTTTCACTCCTTTTCAGCAACGAGAAACAGGTGTTTATAATCAGAATGAACACAAACAGTACGACTGCTGTGGCGATAAGTGCGTCCTTGTGCAGGTCAGAAGCATATGCCATTTCGATAACGATGTTTGCAGTAAGTGTTCTTACGCCCGATGTGATCTTCTCGGGAATGACCGGCTGATTGCCTGCCACGATGATTACCGCCATAGTCTCGCCTATCGCACGACCTATACCGAGCACTACGCCCGCCATAACACCTGACTTCGCGGCGGGAAGTATGGTGCAGAATACACTTCTTTCCTTGGTCGCGCCCAACGCAAGCGCGCCTTCATAATACATTTTCGGCACGGCGCGGAGATTCGGCTCAACGGTGCTGATGATTGTGGGAAGTATCATAATTCCCAGCAGAATGGAGGCAGTAAGTACGCCCTTACCGCTGCCGCCGAGGTGAATAAATTCACCCCTAGCTATGTGGTCCTTGACCAAAGGTACGATAACCATGAGTCCGAAGAAACCGTAAACGATGGACGGGATACCCGCAAGCAGTTCAACCGCAGGCTTAACTATCGCATACAGCTTATTTGGGCAATAGTAAGCGAGAAATACTGCGCAGAGCAAGCCGATCGGCACACCAACGATGATCGCGCCGGCTGTCACATATATACTGCCGATTATCATGGGGAATATTCCGTATAAATCAGCCGACGGTCTCCACTTGTCTCCCAAAAGGAAATTAGCGAAACCGATTTCCGACATGGCCGGCACACCATTGGCAAACATAAACACACAAATCAGTGCAACAGCAGCAATGGATACACAGGCACA
>JBGUUQ010000097.1:0-1586 GCA_045133615.1 Muribaculaceae bacterium
GGCAAAATCGACATTCTCATAGGCACTCATAAAATTGTTGGCAAGGAAATTAAATTCAAAGATTTAGGACTACTTATTATCGACGAAGAACAGAAGTTTGGCGTATCAGTAAAAGAGAAATTGAAAGCCATGAAAGTGAATGTCGATACTCTCACTCTCACAGCTACTCCTATACCTCGCACATTGCAATTCTCGCTCATGGGGGCTCGCGATTTAAGTATTCTCACCACACCTCCGCCTAACCGCTACCCTGTTACGACTGAGGTATGTTCTTATGATGACGAGATTATTCGCGATGCTATCGTTACCGAAATGAATCGCAACGGACAGGTATTCCTTATCAATAATCGCGTACAAAATATCTACCTCATCGAACAAAAAGTGCGCGCTCTCGTGCCTGATGCCCGTGTAGCTGTAGCTCATGGTCAAATGCCTACCGAACAACTCGAAGAGACTATCATCGACTTTATCGACTACGAATATGACGTACTAATTGCCACTTCGGTAATCGAATCGGGCGTTGATATTCCTAACGTGAATACTATCATCGTACACAATGCCCACATGTTCGGACTCAGCGACCTGCACCAACTTCGTGGTCGTGTCGGACGTAGCAATCGCAAAGCATACTGCTATCTCATAGCCCCACCATTCAATATGCTTACATCCGATGCTCGTCGTCGCCTACAAGCTATCGAAACATTTGCCGAATTAGGTTCTGGATTTAATATTGCTATGCAAGACCTTGATATTCGTGGCGCAGGCAATATTCTCGGAGCCGAACAGAGCGGATTTATCACCGACCTTGGCTACGAAACTTATCAAAAAATCCTCAACGAAGCCCTATCTGAACTCCGCGACCAAGAGTTTAGTCAACTGTTTGCCGACCGCAAAGATGCCAACAACAACTATGTTCACGACTGCTTTATCGAATCCGATATGGAACTTATGTTGCCTAATTGGTATGTCGAATCGCAAACCGAACGTATGGCTCTTTATCGTGAACTCGACAACATACAAAACGAACATGCCCTCGAAGAATATCGCAAACGCCTCACCGACCGATTTGGTCGCATTCCTGACGAAGCTGGCGACCTCATGACTATGGTGCGCCTACGCTGGTTAGCTCAACGCTATGGCGTTGAACGCCTTATACTTAAACGAGGTAAAATGCACGCCTATCTGGTATCAAATCAAAAATCAGCATTCTACGAATCTGCCGAATTCGAAACTCTCATCCAATTCTGCATGACAAACTATAAACGATGTGCTTTATCCGAAAAAGACAACAAACGCATCGTCCAAGTCAGCAATATAAACTCTGTAGATGACGCATACAATGTATTTAATGAATTAAATAAAACGACAAACATACTACTATGAAAGAAAAATTTAACTGGAAAAAACTATTACCTTATGTAGTTGCAATTATTGCATTTGTAGGTATTGCTATGTTCTATTGTGCTCCTGCATTAGAAGGTAAAGTACTCATACAAGGTGACGTAAACAATTGGAAAGGTGCAGCTCAAGAGGCACGCGCATTCTACGACGAACATGGATATAGCCCTTGGTGGACAAACTCTATG
>JBGUUQ010000098.1:0-4232 GCA_045133615.1 Muribaculaceae bacterium
GCATCACAGATGCCGCGCCTCTTTGTATAGAGTCATCGCAAGCGGTTGCGGAGGAAGTGGCTGCGTGTGTAGGCAAAGTAAAAAGCAACGCCAAACAGATTGACTATCCATGCAAGCCAAAAGGCGGGATGATAGCCAAAGGCTTCAGCCACGGCTCCGCCGGCAAGCACGCCGGCTCCGACTCCAATGTCCCACGACGTGAGCAGGGTGGAATTGGCGGTGCCTCGCTGGCTGTTGGGCGCGAGATTGATAAACATTGTTTGAATTGCCGGAAACATGTGTCCGTTGCCAAGTCCGATAATCAGAGCTGCTCCATAATATGCCCATGAGTCGGATACCGCGGCAAAAAGCAGATAGCCGAAAAGCGACAGCACCATACCTCCCGAAGCATTTTGTGTGATATGTCCTCGACTAAGGCTCTTCCCACCAACTATGCGCGACAGGATAAGTCCTACGGCAAGAAGCATAAAGAATGTACCTGTGCCGGAAGTTATGCCGAGCTCTTGTTTACCGTAGATGGCAATATAAGTGGACAGAACTCCGTAAGAGAACGACAGACTTGCGATAACGATACTTTCGCTCCACCCCTTGAGAAGTAGAAAGCGGTCGAGCGATAGCTTGCGCTTCTCCTTTATGAGTTCGCGGTCGCGCAGTCGTGTGGTGGAATTGATGGCAAGCCCGATGCCGGAGGTGATAAGCGAGAAGATGAAAATGATGTCGAAATTGCCTGTGAGGTCGTAGATGTACAGTCCTACGGTTGGTCCGATGGCTGTGGCGATATTGTTGCTAAGACCATAATAGCCTATGCCTTCGGCTCTGCGTTCGGGATGAAGCACATCGATGGCTACTGTGGAATTTGAGACAGTTGTCGCACCGAACGGCGCCCCGTGGAGCGTGCGGATAATCGCAAATAGCAATAATGTGCCTGCCACCAAGTAGCCGGCAAAAAATATGAAGAAAAAGAAATAGCATGTCAGCAGCACTTGTTTGCGAGGAAAACTGTCGACAAGAAACCCGCTGAACGGGCGGACCATCAAGGCTGTGAGTGTGTAGCCCGACAAAACGATGCCAATCATTTGCTTGTCGGCATGAAATGTCTCGCTCATGTAGATGGGCAACAGGGGAGCTATGAGATAGAAAGAAAAGAACAGCATGAAATTGGCTGTCCATACTTTTAGATAATTGGAATTCCAAAGGCGCGGACGCGCGGTGAGTGAATCTGATTCCATCTATTGACAAGGCTTTGTCGCCGTGTAGATGGTGCAGGTGCCAAAAGTGAGGGGGCGATGGCGGGTGTCGGTAAAGCCGGCTTCGCGCATGATGGCGAGCATGTCGTCGCCCTGAGGTACGGCCGCGATGCTCTCCGGAAGATAGGAGTAGGCGCGTACATCTTTTGAAACCATGCGTCCCACGGCGGGGATTATGTAGCGTGTGTAAAATTTGTAGAACGGCTTGACGATAGGCGATGTGGGTGTGGAAAGTTCGATGACACAAATCATCCCTCCGGGACGAAGCACGCGAAGCATTTCGCGATAGCCTTGGAAGAGGTGTTCGAAATTGCGCACACCATATGCCACGGTAACACAGTCGTAGGTGTCGGCAACCATCGGTAGTGAGAGACAATCGCCTTGAAGCAGTTTGATAGTGCCGTTTAGACCGACTTCTTCCACTTTTTTACGACCGATTTCAATCATGCCCTCCGAGAGGTCGACGCCGGTGACTTGCTCCGGATTCAACTTGCGGGCAAGGAGAATCGCAAGGTCGCCGGTGCCTGTGGCAATGTCGAGGATGCGACGAGGCGATACGCGACGCAACATTCTTACGGCTTTGGCTCTCCAAAGTTTGTCGATGCCGAATGTCATGGCGCGGTTCATGAAGTCGTAAGCGGGTGCGATCGAATCAAACATCTCTCGCACCTGCTCCGTCTTGCTTCGACTATTGTCGTAAGGGTTGATTTTTTCTGCCTTGATTTCCACTATGGGAGGGGATTATTTGCGCAATGCAGCGAGACAAGCGTCTACGTTGGCTTTGATACGAGCGGCGATGTCGTTTTCGGTTGAGGGTTGGAATTTTTCGCCGGTGATATGTTCGTAAAGTTCAATGTAGCGGTCGGATACGCTGTTGCAATATTCGTCGGTCATTTCAGGTACGGTTTGTCCGGCTTTGCCCATGAAGTCGTGCTCGATAAGCCATTGACGTACAAATTCTTTGCTGAGTTGTCGCTGAGGCTCACCGTTTGCGAAACGTTCTTCATATCCGTCGGCATAGAAGTAGCGCGATGAGTCGGGAGTATGAATTTCGTCGATGAGGTAGACTTTGCCGTCGCGTTTTCCGAATTCATATTTGGTGTCGACCAAAATAAGACCCTTCTCGGCTGCAATTTCGCTGCCGCGCTTGAACAATGCACGAGTGTATTGTTCCATTTGCTCATAGTCCTCTTTCGATACTATGCCTTGGGCTATGATTTCTTCGCGAGAGATGTTTTCGTCATGTCCGGCATCGGCTTTGGTGGTTGGAGTGATGATAGGTTCGGGGAAACGTTGGTTTTCTTTCATCCCTTCGGGTAGTTTCACTCCGCAGAGTTCACGACAGCCTGCTTGATATTCGCGCCATGCACTGCCTGTGAGGTAGCCGCGAATAATCATCTCTACGCGGAATCCTTCGCATTTGAGACCGACAGTGACCATTGGGTCGGGAGTGGCAAGTTTCCAGTTGGGAACGATGTCGGCTGTTGCATCGAGGAACTTGGCGGCAATCTGGTTGAGTACTTGTCCTTTGAACGGGATACCTTTGGGGAGGATTACGTCGAATGCCGAGATGCGGTCGGTTGCAATCATCACCATGATGTCGTCGTTGATGTCGTAAACGTCGCGTACTTTACCGTGATATACGCTTTTTTGTCCTGCGAAATTGAAATCGGTGTTGACCAAAGTCTTAGCCATAATTGTATGATTTATTGTTGATTGTTATTGTTTTGTTCTTGCTGTGTTTCTCCCTCCTCGAAATCCATCTTTGTCTTGTCCCACTTTTCGTAGGCTTCTACAATGCGTTGCACGAGTTGGTGTCGTACAATGTCTTTTTTGCCAAATTCCACACGCCCGATGCCGGGGATGTCGCGCAACACGCGAAGTGCTTGTACCAATCCGGAGGCGGTGGAGCGAGGAAGGTCTATTTGAGTCACGTCGCCGGTGATAATCATTTTGGCGTTCATGCCCAAACGTGTGAGAAACATTTTGATTTGATGAGTCGTGGTGTTTTGGGCTTCATCGAGAACGATAACGGCATCGTTGAGCGTACGACCACGCATGAATGCCAATGGAGCTATCTGGATTACGTTGGTCTCCATATATTCTTTGAGCTTTACGGCAGGAATCATATCCTCTAATGCATCGTAAAGCGGCTGGAGATACGGGTCGATTTTGTCTTTCATATCACCGGGAAGAAAACCGAGCTTTTCACCGGCTTCAACTGCGGGACGAGAAAGTATGATTTTGCGTACCTCCCGATTTTTCAGGGCACGGACCGCGAGGGCAATGGCTACGTATGTTTTACCCGTTCCTGCCGGACCGAGAGCAAACGTCAGGTCATTGTGCTGGAAAGTGCTTACCAAAAGTTGCTGATTGGGAGTGCGCCCGGAAATCGGTTTGCCGTTGACGCCGTAGATGATTACATCGTCCATCTTCAACTCTTTCGGAGCATCGCCTTTCACAATGTCGAGTATTACATCCTCCGTGAGTTTATTGTACTTCGAGCAGTATTCCTCAAGTTCCTTTATCTTTTTCTCGAAAGCCGATGTTTCGGCGTCATCGCCTATGACTTTTATCACCGAACCGCGAGCAGCCATTCGCAACTTAGGGAAAAGACTGCGTATGAGTTGCATATTGCAATTGTTTATGCCATAGAAACTTACGGGGTCGACGTTGTCGATAATAATGATGCGTTCTATCATCCGGTGATTTGAGTTATTTTTCCGACTCCAAAGTTAGTAAGAATTTCCCATATTCACACTCAAAAAGCGCACCGATTTGACAGGTGAATAATCTTTTGAAGAATCGCAGTATGCTTATTGATGCTCCTGATAATTGGATGTCGACCGACGATAAACCGACGATAATTCTTCATTTTTTGAGAGAAAAAGGGGAGTGCAAAACATCGGATATTTCAGATTTCTTAGGGCTGAAACCGACACAGACAAAAGCATATCTTTCGAAATTGGTGAAAGCAGGAAAGAT
>JBGUUQ010000099.1:0-2312 GCA_045133615.1 Muribaculaceae bacterium
AACGATGCATTGGAGCAGATCAAGACGCTTTGCGACCAGCCGTTTGCATACAATTCAAAAATTCGCATTATGCCCGATGTTCACGCGGGTGCGGGATGTACTATCGGCACGACTATGACAATTTCCGACACCGTGGTGCCGAATCTCGTGGGCGTAGACATCGGATGCGGCATGGAAGTCATCAAGGTGAAAAATAAATTCATCGAGGTGCAGAAGCTGGATAAGCTGATTCGGCAGGCGATTCCCGCAGGATTCAGCATTCGCGGCAAGAATCACCCCTTCTCCGAGCAAATCGACTTGAACGAGCTTTACTGCGCGAAAAAGGTGGATATCGGACGCGCCTACCGCAGTTTAGGCACATTGGGCGGCGGCAATCACTTCATTGAAGCCGACAAGGACGAGAACGGCAGGATCTACATTGTAATACACTCGGGCAGCCGCCATTTAGGTCTGGAGGTCGCGAAATACTATCAAGAACTCGCATGGAAGAGCATTAGCAGCGTTCCCAACGATGAATTGCAGAAGCTCATTTCCCAGTACAAGGCGGAGGGTAGAGAAACTGAGCTTGAATCCGCGATCAAGACGATGCACTCCGAATTTAGCACCAGTGTGCCCAAAGAGCTTGCCTATGTGAGCGGAAATCTATTCACAAGCTATATTCACGACATGAAAATCGTGCAGGAATTCGCCGCGCTCAACCGTCAGGCGATGATGGACGAAATCATCCGCGGCATGAAGCTAAAGGTTGACGAGCAGTTTACCACCATTCACAACTACATCGACACCGAAAATATGATTCTCCGCAAGGGCGCAGTGTCGGCGCAATCGGGTGAAAGGCTCATTATCCCGATAAATATGCGCGACGGCTGCCTTATCTGCACCGGCAAGGGCAATCCCGACTGGAATTATTCCGCACCCCACGGAGCGGGAAGATTGATGAGCCGCAGACAGGCAAAGGAGAGCTTCACCGTTTCGGCATACCGCAAGGAGATGGAGGGGATTTACTCCACTTCGATAAGCAGTGAGACGCTCGATGAGTGTCCGATGGCATACAAGCGCATTGAGGACATCGTGGATAATATCGAGCCAACGGTCAGCATCGACGCGATAATCAAGCCGATTTACAGCTTCAAGGCGGGCGTGGAATGAGATTAATTGAAAGGGCAGGGAAAATGCAAAAAAGCAGGAAAGAAACAGCGGATTATTTTTTGTATGACTGCGGCTTATTGGATGAGCTGAAAAAATACGGCGAGGTTCACATGATAGGCAGCTATCGCATGGATATGATGGCTTGGAATGACTTGGATATAGATGTTGACAATGCAGGCATGTCACAGGAAAAATTATATCAATTGACCTCGTTTATCATTGATAAATTTCACCCGACTTGGTATGAAGCCAAGCAGGAAATCAATGCAGAGGGCGACACAGTGTGGTTTCACGGCTTTGAAACCATGATGACGGGCGAATTGTGGAATTTTGACATATGGTTTCTCGACAAGGCAAAGATAGAGGACACGGTTCAATACTGTGACGCGATCGCTCAGAAGGCAAGCCCTGAGCAGAAGTCGAAAATTGTTAAAATTAAAGAAGCATTGATCAATAAAAATATGTATTCTTTCGAGCAATACAGAAGTGTGGATGTCTACAAGGCAGTAATCGGCATGGGAATATCGGGCATTGATGAATTCCTGCGCCGATATGATGTGGAAAGAGATCGCGACAGAGATTAAATTTTTGCATAGTAACATATAAAGGACAGTGAAAATGATGAAATATAAATACTCAACAGAAGTAAAAGATAATGACGCACTGCGTAAGTCATTTAATGAACTTACCCGTCAGACTTTCGGCTTTGATTTTAGTGATTGGTATTCGTCGGGACATTGGGGGGATATGTATATTCCTCATGCGCTGCTCGACGGCGATAAAGTCATATCCAACGTGTCAGTAAATCTGATGCAGTTTGATGTAAGAGGTGTAAAGAAAAATTACATTCAGCTTGGCACAGTCATGACTGATTCGGCATATCGCGGTCAAGGTTTGAATCGCGATATTATGGAGCATATTCTAAGCGAGTATGCCGACAAGGCCGACGGAATTTATCTGTTTGCCAATGACAGCGTTTGCAGCTATTATCCGAAATTCGGATTTAAGCCGTCAAAGGAATATGAATATTACATGCCGTGCGAAAATATACGATGGGAAAGTCCGTATGCGATTGAAAAGGTGGATATGTCAGACAATGAGCAGTGCGAGCGGCTTTATGATACAATAAGGCGATATTCTGAGGATTTGAAGCAGCTTAATCA
>JBGUUQ010000100.1:0-1915 GCA_045133615.1 Muribaculaceae bacterium
CAAATCGAGCAGCCAGTCCTTGTTGTTGACCAGCATAGCCTTGCCTTCGCCGAAGTCGATAAAACGGCTCATCTGCTTTTTGAAGCATTCGACATTGTGCTCAATAGTTTCCTCGGTAAGCATCTGGCGCAAATCAGTTCTGCCCGTAGGGTCGCCAATCATGCCTGTACCGCCGCCGACGAGGGCGATAGGCTTGTTGCCTGCCATCTGCAATCTCTTCATCAGGCAGAGTGCCATGAAATGACCGACATGCAGCGAATCGGCGGTCGGGTCAAAGCCGATGTAAAATGTAGCCTTGCCGTTGTTGATCAAGTTTTTAATTTCCTCTTCGTTCGTCACCTGCGCGATAAGACCGCGGGCAACCAGTTCCTCGTAAATCTGCATTTGCGAAACTCTCCTTTAATAAAAAATAATCTCTTGCAGAGAACTGAATATAACAAAAAGTCCTCTGCCACATAAATGACAGAGGACGAAAATTCCAGATGAAATTCCGTGTTACCACCTCAATTTGTCCGCACCTCGCGATACGAACCTTAGCGAGTGACAATCATCACTCTGCGCTGTAACGTGCGCCCACGTCCGCTCCTACTCACCTAGTAACTTTCAGAACGGCAGCTCCGCGATGTATTTCACCGCTCGACAGCACCGCCTTGCACCAAACGACAGCTCTCTGAGGCTTGCCGAAATCAGCTACTTCTTCGCTTCAACACCTTAATTATTATGATTAAATCACATTTTCCCCCGAATGTCAAGAAAAATTTTTACATTCAGCCATCTCAACACTGCATTTCACCCCACGATTTTCGCATTTTGCACACAAAGTCATTGCAATCAATTCAATTATATGTTATAATTTTATCATCAGTTAAATAATAAACTGAAAAACTTTTTTCACTAAGGAGACATCAAAAATGGAAAAAAAATTATCGGCAATCATCTTCGGACTTATCGTGGTATTCGCAGGTGTAGGATACGGTGCAGCGGCACTCGGCTACATAGACAATTTCACGATTTTCTTTGACGGCTGGTGGACGCTCTTCATCATCATTCCCTCATTCTGCTCGCTCTTCAACAAATACTCCAACAAATTCACCTCGCTGGCATTCCTCGCCCTTGGTATCGGACTTCTGCTGTGGCAGCAGGACATCCTCACCATCCCCGTCGGCAAGCTGGTTCTTCCAATCGTTGCAATAATCGTCGGTGTCAGCATAATCATCAGCGCATTCACAGGTCACAAGAATCACGACAAAAACGGCGACTGCTCGCCCATAATCACCAATGACGGCTCGCTCCCGAAATACTCAGCATCCTTCGGCTCAGTCCGCCCGAATTACAGCGGTCATCCCTTCACCGGCTGCATACTCGAAGCCTCCTTTGGCAGTGCATTTCTCGACCTGCGCGAAGCCGTGATCGAGGGCGAATGCACCATTCAGGCGGAAGCATCCTTCGGCGGCATCGAGATATATCTGCCGCAGACCTGCCGACTCGACCTGCATTCCTCCGCATCCTTCGGCGGTGTTGAAAATAAATTTGCCAACAATGCCGACCCCGAAGCTCCCGTTATCCACCTCAACGCACAGGCTTCCTTCGGCGGAATAGAGATCAAATAAAATTCCACACATCGGCACAGTGATCGCAACATTGCTGTGTCGATTGCTTATTTGAAAACAATATGTGAATATTGATATTCGCCCTATTGACTTGCCGGGAATTATGTGGTATAATTTCAGTCACAACTTGAGAGCAACAAATATTTGCTGATGTGGCTCAGTTGGTAGAGCAGCTGATTCGTAATCAGCAGGTCAGGGGTTCAAGTCCCCTCATCAGCTCCATTTTACGGACGCATAGCTCAGCTGGTTAGAGCGCCTGCTTCACACGCAGGAGGTCGGCGGTTCGAGTCCGTTTGCGTCCACCA
>JBGUUQ010000101.1:0-21003 GCA_045133615.1 Muribaculaceae bacterium
TGATGGCCCATTCGTCTATCGGTTAGGACGCAAGATTTTCATTCTTGAAAGAGGAGTTCGATTCTCCTATGGGCTACCACAGGATGCACTAACAATAGTGCATCCTTTTTCTGTTTGAGATAATGGAGATTTTTCGTAAATTTGTGTACATTCAAAAAAACATCGTATATGAAACGCATTTTTACACTCGCATTAATCTCTGCTACATGCCTGCTTGGCGCAGCCACAGATTTTACCGGTACATGGCGCGGAGAACTTAGCGTCGCTCAAACCCGACTTCCTCTCGTATTCCACATCGCATCCGATACCACCGCAACCCTCGACTCTCCCATGCAGGGTGCTATAGGCATACCATGTACAAAAGCCACTATCTCCGGCAACGACATCTACATAGAGATGCAAAACCTCAACGCTGCCTACATCGGTTCCATCGACACCGAAGGAAGCCTGATTAAAGGTCATTTCACCCAAAACGGCATGACCTTCCCCCTCAACCTGCAATCATCCGCATCGGAAGAAACCACCCTCGACCGCCCGCAAACTCCAACCCCACCATTCCCCTACCTCACTGAAGAAGTCACATTTTCTCACGATGGCATTACTCTTGCCGGAACCCTATCCACGCCATCGTCGAGCACTCGCCACCCCGCCGTAGTCCTCGTCACCGGCAGTGGCGCCCAAGACCGCAATGAAACAATCATGGGTCATCGTCCATTTGCGGTAATTGCCGACCACCTCACTCGCGCCGGAATCGCCGTTTTACGCTACGACGACCGCGGCGCCGGAAAATCCTCGCAGGGAACGCCCGACGACACATCTTTCGATTTCGCCAAAGACACAGAAGCAGCCATCGACTATCTCAAGACGCGACCAGACATCGACCCCTCTCGTATAGGAATCCTCGGACATAGCGAAGGCGGTTTGATTGCTATGATTGTCGCATCGAGCCGACCCGACGATGTAGACTTCATCGTATCGCTCGCCGGAGCAGCGACAAAAGGCAAAGATATAGTCGTAAAGCAAAACTACGCACAATACGAACTTGCGGGGCTCACCCCGCCCGAAGATGAAGCCGCTAAAATCCACGCAATCTTCGATGCAATCGACACTATCCCCGACACCGATAGATTGACGGCTCAGCTACGAACGCTCCTTGCCGATTCCGATATGTCGCCACAGTCCGTCGATGCGTCAATCAAAGCCATGACATCACCTTGGTACACCACCTTCATTCGATTCAATCCATCAGAAACACTTCGCGCAGTACGCTGCCCTGTATTGGCCCTCAATGGCACATGGGACGTGCAAGTCGACGCCGAAGCCAATCTCTCCGCTATAGCCGAATCGATTCCGACAGCCACCATCAAAGCATATCCGGAACTCAACCACATGTTTCAGGAATCAGACAATATTGCAGCAAGCACACGCTACGGAGAAATCACCCAGACAATCTCCCCGCAAGTCCTCGACGACATATCCGCATGGATAATAAGCATCACCCGCTGAACAACCATCACACCATAAGCGTTATAATTACAAAGCAATCGAAAAGCATACCGACAACCGGAGTACTCTCGGTGATGATGCTCACGATTACATAAGGATATCACGGAAACGAAGGCGGATTGTAATCCTGCAACATTCGCGGATGAAATATACGCGATGCCTGCATTTCCTCCCCGGCAAAAGCCTCCCGCATCAGTAGCTGAGATGCGGGAGGCTTCGCTATTTCCTTGTTAAAAAACATCAATTCACCAACACCCGTCTTGCATATCTCCCGATATATGAGTACTTTTGTATTAGTGTTTTTCATAGTATTAAATTAAGATTAAGGTTTCGGTCTATCCCGTAGTGATTACGCGATAGGCTTTTTTATTTTCACCCGTTCCATTTTTTTCACTACTTTTGCAGCATCAAAGTCAGATTGTTTTAGGATAAAATTTCAGTAAGTCATGATTCTGCAATGCGCTATGCTTTTCGCTTTTTTGGCGTTAGGCGAATTTATCGTGTGGCTCACAGACATTCCCGTTCCGTCGAGCATAATAGGCATGCTTTTGCTTACCGCAGCATTAAAAACCCGCATCATACGGCTCCATTGGGTAGCCGGTGTAGCCGATTTTCTGGTCAAAAATCTCGGCTTCTTTTTCGTTCCCGCCGGAGTTGCGCTAATGCTCCATTTTGAACTCATCCGCTCGCAGTGGCTTCCTATCATCGGAGCATCGGCTATCAGCACCATCATAGTCATCGCCATCACAGGCTGGATTCATCAACTCACACGCAAATACACATCCCGCCATGACATTTCTCGAAAATAAATACTTTTTGATAGCCCTCACGTTTCTTGTCTACGTAATGGCTCGACTCATCTATCGCCGCACAGGCATTGCCTTGCTCAATCCGATACTTATATCCATCGCTGCGCTCATCGCCTTTCTATATTTCAATGATATTTCCTACGAGACATACAACAAAGGCGGCTCGCTTATCGACTTTTGGCTGAAACCCGCCGTGGTGGCGCTCGGCGTACCTCTGTATCGGCAACTCGAAACCATCCGAAAGCAACTCCTTCCCATCATCCTTGCCGAATTGGCAGGATGTGTGGCCGGAATAATATCAGTCGTACTGATTGCCGAATTGCTTGGCGCCACCCGAGAAGTCGCCATTTCGCTCGCCGCAAAGTCCGTCACAACCCCTATCGCTATGGAAGTGACAGCGGCAGTGGGAGGCATCCCCGCCCTCACAGCAGCCGTTGTGGTATGCGTAGGCATATTCGGTGGCATGACCGGTTTCAGAGTCATGAAGCTTTCACGCGTCAGCAGCCCCATCGCGCAAGGACTATCGATGGGAACCGCCGCACATGCCCTCGGCACAGCCGCCGCCATGGACGTAGGCTACCGTTACGGAGCATTTTCATCCCTCGGACTTACCATCAACGGGCTTCTCACCGCCATACTCACCCCAACCATTCTGCACCTTCTTGGCTACACTATCTAAATAAATTCAAAATGCCCGTCGCCTAAATACGAGCAATTTGTATCTGAACTTTTATTGTATTAATTTTGCATTGTTTCCATCCGCTATTGCAATGGAAACATATACATATTGAAGACGTTACGATACGTTATCTTCCGAGCTCAAACTTCGCAACTTTGAATTCCTTTAGGAAGATACGGCAACGGAACGCCTGCTTGTTGTGTACATACCAATAAGGACCTTCTGCGCCCGTAGAGAGTCCATTGTTGTTGTACAATACGGGCGTAGGCTGATCGTTGCTTATCCTTAAAGGAAGGCATGCGAAGGCCTGAGCGAGGGATAAGTACAATTCTCCCTACGCCTTCTTTGTTTCCAAGAACCGTCGGTCAAGGGAGAACCGACACGAAAGCAAGCAAAGCATGGCTCCGCTCAACGACATCCATATCGGCCGCTTGATAAGACAGCGACTTGATGAAACCGGCATTTCATACAAAGAATTTGCCCGCCTCATCAATTGCGAGCGACAATCTCTTTATTACCTTTTCAGTTGTAAAAGCATCGATATCGACCGCCTTATTCTTATATCCAAAGTCCTCGGTTACGATTTTATACGCAACATATACGCCGATTGCGACAGTTCCGCAAAAACATCTCTGATAATAAACATCCCCAAAGACAACCTTACCGGCATCGACAACATCATACTCAACATCATCGATGACCGCCATGGCGTCGAATCTTCCGACACATCCGTCTGATTGTTCGACGCAATTTTCATGGCATGTCATTAAGAAGTCTATAATTTTGCAAAGAATCATTAACCCAACCCAATCATGAGAAAATTACTACTCACATTATTATTGATTACAAGCGGTTTCTCCATTGCAAATGCGCAGAAAGCATCGGTAAAAATCCATGACACACAAGCACGCACGGTCGAAGCCAGTCCGTCTGTCTATGTCAAACCGCTCACCGTAGAACTTGAAGTTGCCGAATCAGGCAAAATAACCGATGTTTGGCCGTTATCGACCGAACAAGTCGAAGTCCAAATGGGAGGAGTCCTTGCAAACGTTCGTAGTTGGGGACTATATGCAAGCTGCCAAAAATGGAAAGCCGACGTGATAGTTGCCCCTATATTCAATTTCCGAACCAACGATGAAGGCAACGGCTACATCCTTACGGTAATCGGATTCCCCGCTAATTTCAAGAACTGGCGTACAGCCACCGAGAGCGACTATGAATGGATTCGTCTCGAAAAGACACAGACCACCAATAGCCGTGAAAACATACAAGCAATCATCAGAGAATAATCATATCAATCATTAATAACAAAAAACATCCTTTATTATGAAAAAGATTATCGCAGCAGTGGCATTTGCCCTCACATTCGGCTTTGCCGCACAAGCACAATCAACCATCGTTTCATCTCGCAGTGTCGACATTTCTAAAGAAAAATCGGCAACACAATGGATTCTCCGCGCCGGTCTCAACTTCGCTGGCTGCGCAGGCGACGATGCCGACGATTACGATTCAAAAGTAGCCTACGATGTTGCCGTTTCATTCCAAAAGCCCATTTCCGACTTTGGCTTGTTCTGGGGTATGGAACTTGGTCTTGGCACTCGCGGCTGTAAACTCGAAGAAAGTGGAGATTGGGGAGATTATGAAGAAAATCTGTTAGCTCACAATGTCCGCTTCTCACCTTTCACTATCGGCTATGCCTATAACTTTACCGACCAAATCAAAGCCGACGTTCGTCTCGGTGGTTATGCCAGCTTCGACTATGCAGGCAAATTCAAAGTCAAAGAAGACGGAGACGAAGAAGATTGGGACTTAGGCGATCTTGATGGTTACAATCGTTTCGATGCAGGTATCAACTTCGGCATCGGCGTATGGTACGACCGCTTCAATCTTGATTTCTCTTTACAACGCGGTTTCATCGACGTGATTGACGATTGGGAAGGCAAAACCAGCAACTTCATGATTCGTCTCGGATATTCGTTTTAATCGATTTTAATTGCAAATAACCACAGTTTTTACTCATCGACAGGCATCACCCTTCGGCATCGCGAAGAGTGATGCCTGTCATTAAAATACAGCCTCCCATATATGAAAAATATTTTATTCCTTCTCCTTCTGCCACTTTGCATACACAGTAGCGTTACAGCCAATACATTCTCCGAAACAGCCAACACTTATCCGGTCGAATCCGACGGTAAAAAATACGTCGTAAGCGGCTTTGTTTCCATTCCGGGACAATCCGACGAAGATATATTCGCAAATGCAATGCTGTGGGTCGTAGAAAATGTATGTCCGCAACTCCGCGATGGAATAGACAACGTAGATGTCGCCAAAAAGAAATTTTCATGCGATTTAGCCCTTGGTTCAATTCCGGGCTCAGGACTTGACAATGCCTATTACTGTACAGCACAATTCAGCGTTGCTTCCGGTCGGTTCATTTACTACATAAGCCATATCAGTATCGAATCAAAATCACTCGTATTCAAGAAAATCACACCGATGGAGAAACTCAATCCCGACAAAAAAGAGTCTCACAAGGAGATAATCGACGACTTCATTGAGTCGGAATCATCCACACTCAATTCGATTTTTGACTTTATAAGCGAAAATCACCCTAAAGTCACTCATTGGAATGAAATTTCTATCCGCAAACCCATCGAAGGCATGACCACCGACGAATGTCGCATCGCATTTGGCAAACCGAAGACCACCTATGAGTCCAATGGCGAAATTCAATGGATGTACTCCACCTCTTTCATCCTGTTTTTCCGCGATGACAAAGTCTGTACCATTTTAAAATAAAAATTTTTAATCCGATTGCAACGTTTTGGTTCCTCGCTTCGTCTATGGTATAAACAACCAACCGAATTATGAAACCATACGTTGCAATTCTTTGTATTTCCATCGCTTCGGTCGTTTCAGCCGCCGAACCGACCGATACCATCCCCGAACATGAAGTAAACCTACAAGAAGTCACCGTGAAGGCCGCTCCGGTGGTACGCAAATCAGACCGAGACCTTTTTATCCCGTCGGCCGATACCCGTAAACGCTCATCCAACGGACTCGATCTCCTCAGTAATATGCAAATTCCGACCATCTCCGTCAACACTGTCATGAACTCCATCACAAAAGGAGCCGATGCAGTGGAAGTACGCATCAACGGGCGCAAGTCCGACATCGACCAAGTGCGTGCACTCTCGCCAGAAAATATCATACGTGTCGAATACCACGACAATCCCGGGCTCCGCTACGACGGCTCCGCCGCCGTACTCGACTTCATTGTTCGCAACCCCAATCGTGGCGGGTCATTTTCCTCCTATATTCTGCAAACGCTGACTAAAAAATTCGGCAACCAATCCCTCTCGCTTCGACTCAACGACAAACGTTCGCAATGGAGCTTTTCATATAGCGGTTATCTTCGTCTCGACCTCCCGGTTTATCGCGAGAACATCGAAAACTTCACTCTCGACGACGGTTCTACTATCAATCGAACCGAATCTCCGTTAGGTGGTGCCGTCAACCAGTATCGCCCTACTTTCCGAGCCGAATACAACTATATCAAGACCGACACAACAAATTTCTACGTAGGACTGTCATTCAGCCGAAGCACATCCGAGCGACTCGAATATAACAGCATCCTACATTCCGACAATTCCACCACCGACATCCTTATCCATGATGCTCAATCGGGGCCAAACACCCAACCCGGCATCAACCTCTATCTCTCCCACAAAATCGGTCGTCGACAGACGCTCGTATTCGACATCAACACAAGCTATTATATCGGTTCGAGCATACGCGACTATACCGAGAGCAATTTCGACACCCACGAACCGGTCGTCAATATTGACTCGCGCATCCGCGAACACAACTTTGCAATCACCGCCGAAGGCGATTACATACGTGAATGGAACCACTCTCAACTCACTGCCGGCGTACGCTACACCGCCAATCGCAATCGCTCCGACTACATCCTTCTCGACGATGCCGTCTACCACCAAAACAAAGACCGCATCTACTTCTTCAGCGAATATCTCCACCGCATCGGCTCACTGACTCTTTCCGCCGGCATAGGAGGCGAATACAACAACATTTACTCCCGTGAAGCCGACACTCGCGAAGAGCACTTTCTTTTCCAACCACGCTTCACCGCCGCCTATCGCATCGACGACCACTCACAACTCCGCTTCATATTCCGCTCCTACACGTCAACTCCATCTCTGTCGCAAATGTCGCCCGTACGCCAAAACATCGACGGAATCCAAGCCTCAGTCGGAAATCCCAACCTCAAACCCTACAACAACTATAAACTCTCACTCCAATACAACTACTCCTTCGGTCGAGTGATGGGACAGATTGCCACCTCGTTCGTTCGCGTCCCGCAAGCAATCATGGACTACCGCTATATTGATTCGGGTTATATTATATCCTCCTACGCCAACCAGCCCGGATCCACCGGATGGGGCGCATCAATCTCTCCACGTGTCACCATCATCCCCGAATGGCTTTCATTCAACGGACAATTAGCATTCAGCCGCTACTATTTACACGGCATCGACTATCGTCATTACTATACCGGAGTTTCAGGCTATGCAGCTGTATCTGCCTACCATTGGGGCTTCTCGCTCAATGCCGACTACAATTCCGGAAGCCGTTCGCTATGGGGCGAGACAATCAATCGCGGAGAATGTTTCTCAACAATCGCCATCGGCTATCAATACCGCGGTTGGACCTTCTCCGCCGGAGTGTTTATGCCATTCGGACATTACAGTCAAGGGACAGAGACCATCAGTCGCTATGCCCACATCAAGCGCACCATGCGCACCAAAGCCATAGAGTGTCTGTCCTTCGTTTCGTTCACCTACAACGTTGCATGGGGACGCAAAGCACGCAATGCCACACGCCTCATCAATAACGATTCAGGTGTCCAATCTTCATCCACAGCCGGCAAATAACTCTTGTCGTTTCACATCTTTTACGTAACTTTGCAAACGAAATAACTAATTAATCATCACACAGATATGAAGTTAAAATCATTGTTTGTTGCAGCATCCATGCTCTGTGCCGTCGGTTCATTTGCCCAAACGCCGGAACAGCAACGAATCATCGACCTCACGATTCCCGACGTAGAAGCAAGCATCGAACTGTTCAACGACCCGTCGACACCCAGCAATATGGGTCCCGAAGCATTTAAGTCCTTCATAGCCAAAGCATCGACCGATCAGGCATTCCTCGATTCACGCATCAAATTGTCAGATGAACAAAAAGCCGAATATAATGATATACTCGTTCCTGAAAATTTCACGGCTCAACTACCCTATATGAAAGACGAACAGATCTACGTGCAGATGTGGGGCGAATTGCAATCCAACACGGCATATTTGGATTGCGGATGGGCTGATTCCTATTATACCCACACATTTGAATTCCGACGCCAAGGCGGCAAATGGTATCTCACAAAAATAATACCCGGAGAATAAACATCCATAGGACCATAAGCACAAAAAAGGAAGCCTCTTTCGGCTTCCTTTTCGTCTTATAACCAATAAACTAAATGTATTTTGTGCTATTCCACAATTCGGCGTGCGCCGATATATCGCTTTGAATAATAGCCTCCGTCGGGATAAGAGTCGATACGTACACCCGCGCTCGTCGATGAGTGGATGAATTTCACCGCATTTGTCTTGGAATCGACACTTACCACAATGCCTACATGGCCAACACTCCCTTTGCCATTGCGACGACCTCCGAAAAACATCAAATCGCCGGGACGCAAATCTTTCAAATCAACAGCTTCTCCTTGCTCATACTGGTCGCGCGATGTCCGATTAAGTTTATAACCGAATTGGTCAAACACATATCCGGTGAATCCGGAACAATCAAAACCTTTAGGTGTCATTCCGCCTCGACGATATCGAGTGCCGATAAATGTCTTGGCGTAACCAATCATGTCAGCCACAAAATCAGGCTCTTTGTAGGTCAGAAATGAATACATGTCAGTCGGCTCCCAAAATTCGCCATGACGGACATCGGCAATCAAATCGGACTGCTCGCTATGCACCGGCGACTGCGCACTTACATGAGCCACAGAGCCGAAACTTATTGCAAGTCCTATCAATATGCCTTTTGTTAAATTCATCTCTCTTATTAACCAAATAAATTAACATTACAAATGTAACCATTCTTCGTAACAAAAACCAAGTCACATTGTTTCTTTTATTGTTTATTAACTCTGTTCTGACATTATTGTTGTAACTTTGCATCTGCATGAACAAAGCAAAAATCATAGCAATTACAATTATCGTAGCAATGTCGGCCATTGTCATCGGTGGACTTTATATTGTCTACAACCGACAAAAAGGTGCTCATGGGGTAAAAATCGAGCGAGAACGCTACCCCATATGCGGCATTGACATTTCCGCTCATAACGGCAAAATCGATTTCTCAGGAATCGTGGCCGACAGCATTGATTTCGTAATGATCAAAGCTACTGAAGGCACCAACTTCAAAGACTCAAAATTTCACGACAACTATCGTATGGCTCGCGAAGCGGGATTGAAAGTCGGTGCGTACCATTTTTTTCGATTCGATACCGACGGTGAGATGCAAGGGCTCAATTTCATCCACACCATACGAGGCAAACACTTCGATTTCCCGCTCGTAATCGACATCGAAGAATGGGGAAATGCAAAAAACACATCCACACAACTGATTGTCGAACGGCTTCAAGCCCTTATCGACCATCTTGAGACAGAGTGCTACTCCGTGATGTTATATACCAACAAAGACGGATATTCCCGATTCATACGCAATCGTTTTGAAGATTACCCTTTGTGGATATGCTCATTCACCGACCCACCTCTCGACGACGACGAACGATGGACTCTGTGGCAGTACAGCCATTGGGGAGTCGTCGACGGATGCGACCATGTAGTGGATCTCAACACTTTCAATGGGTCGCGCGAACATTGGGACAGTTGGATTAACAATAATTCCACATCTCCATCGTTATAAGTAATAGCGTTAATAGGTTCATTTTCAGACCACGCAAAAACAATTACACAAATGCATTTGATACACAACCACATACGCCATATTCTCACCTTGACGGCAACAATCATTGCTGCCATGTCATCGTTTGTCGCTTCCGCATTCGACTTGTCATCCTATGCCTCCTCCTCGGCTCTTTCCGAAGGTCGATGGGTAAGAATCTCAGTTGCAGAAAGTGGCATGCATCTCATCACAACCGACAATCTGCGCAAATACGGGTTTACTGACCCCTCGAAAGTCAGAGTTTACGGATATGGCGGAGCGCGACTAAGCGACAAACTCACTCGCGCCAACTACACCGACGACCTGCCGATGGTGCAATCCGTCACCACAGACCGAGGCATCTTTTTCTATGCGAAAGGTCCTGAAACATGGAGTAAATACAGCTCAACGAGCTACTACACCCATTCGCTGAACCCATTTTCGACTGTCGGCTATTATTATCTAAGCGACCGCGATGCCGACGAACCTCAAATTCCATCGATTGGAAGCAGCGGAGCGAAATACGACCCCGCCACAACATTTATCGACCGTATTTTTCACGAAAAAGACCTCGTTTCACCAGGAAAAATAGGGCATATCATGGCCGGTGAAGATTTCCGCTACCAACCCTCGCAAACATTCACCTTCAACCTCACCGACCGGGCAAACGACAACGTGTGGATGTGCTGCTCATTTTTAAGCAACACCGTTTCCGCTCCCGCCTATCTTAAATTCACAGCCAACGGCACCGCCCTTTCGGAAAGTTCTGCCGACCGTATTTCCGCATCGTCAGACAACTACTACAACTACACTACTACCACTAAAAAATTTGACGTCACCGACAATACGCTGAAATTAGGATTAACCGTCTCCTCTTCCGGTTCAATCACACTTTCTCGACTCAACTACATCGACATAAACTACACTCGTCATATCCGTCTCAACAACGGCACCCTTCAATTTCGCACATCCTACGCATCCGTAAAACTCGACAACGCCTCGACCTCTACCCACGTATGGGATGTCACCGACCCGCTGTCGATAAATGCGATGAACACTGCCGCCGACGGTTCTGCGGTAGCATGGACCACATCCGCAGTCGGCTTCCGCGAATACGCAGCATGGGACGAAACAGCCACACTGCCCGCCCCCCAGTATGTCGACAATATCGACAACCAGAATCTGCACTCTTTAGACCAGGCCGATATGGTGATTGTAGCTCTGCCTGATTGGCTGTCGGAAGCCGAGCGTCTTGCCGATTTTCATCGCAATTCATCCGACTCTCTGAGTGTGACCGTAGTAACTCAACAGCAAGTATTCAACGAATTTTCATCAGGAAAGCCCGACGTAAATGCCTTCCGCCACTTCTTCAAAATGTTGTGGGACAAAGGAAACGCGCAATCACGTCCGCTTAGATTCGCTCTTCTGATGGGGCGCGGGTCGTACGACAACCGTGCTCTCACCTCCTCCGTGCAAGCTCTCGGCTACACCCTAATGCCCATTTGGCAATCCGAACACGGCTACGACCCGAACTCGTCATTCACAACCGACGACATCATGGCGTTCCTTGAAGACAACTCAGGGTCATCCACCGGTATGGGGCTTGAAAAATACAGCATCGCCGTGGGACGTATGCCGGTCCGTTCGTTGTCCGAAGCCCGTAACATGGTCAACAAAACCATCAAATATGCCACTTCTTCACCCAAAAGTGAGTGGAAAAATCAAATATTGCTCCTCGCCGACGATATGGACAAAGGCATACACTTGGAGCAGATAGAAGCAGCATACGAAGCATCGATAGCCGCCGAGAACGGCACATCGTTCATGTACAACAAGGTGTACCTCGATGCTTATACCCTCAGCAGCACCGGCTCCGGAGCTTCTTATCCCGATGCCCGCAAACAATTCTACCGCTTACTTGATGAAGGCACGGTGTGGTGGAGTTTTGTCGGTCACTCCAACACCTCATCCATGATGGGTGAAAACATTCTTACCGCCACAGACATCCAGGACAATATGTACTACAAATGCTATCCGGTACTGTATGCCGCCACTTGCGACATATTGTGGTGGGATGCCGATGCTCTGTCAGGTGCCGAAATCATGTATCAGAACACCGACGGAGGCATAATAGCCGCTTGCAGTGCAACTCGTCCGGTCTATATTTCGGAAAACGGCAAACTCACCAAAGCCATCGCCCCATTCATTTCTCAACGCGATGAGACCGGTCGCTATCTGCCCATCGGTGAAATAATCCGCCTCGGCAAAGGAAATATCGTTGAAGAAACAAGCAAAGACACTTACGTAGAAAGAAGCAATACCAACAAACTCAGATATGTATTCATGGGCGACCCCGCTTTGCGACTCGCCACTCCGGCAAATCGAGTTATTTTACAATCAATCAACGGAATAGACATCACACCCGACGAGCAAGTCACCATACAAGCTCGTCAGGATGTAACCATAAAAGGAATCGTCACCGATGCTTGGGGAGAGACTCTTTCCGACTTCAACGGTACTCTTATCGCCACTCTTTATGATGCTGAAAAAAGCACCACCTCCAAAGGCAACGGAGGTGACGATGGCGCTGAAATCACATTTGAAGAGCATGGCGACCGCTTGTTTACCGGACGAGGAACAGTGCAAAACGGCGAGTATTCCCTCTCATTTGCCATGCCGAGCGACATCGCCGGCAACTTCCGCCCGGCAGCCTTCAATCTGTATGCTTATGACGATACCGACCGCGAAGCAATCGGTCTGAACAACGACCTATACGTTTATGGTTACGACGAAAATGCCCCTGACGATGACCAAGCTCCAACTATAGAAATGATGGTCCTCAACCATGAATCATTCCGCAATGGAGACAACGTAAACGAATCGCCGATGTTTATAGCCACCGTCAGCGACGACCGCGGCATCAACTTGTCATCGGCAGGCGTAGGACACCAAATGTCCTTACAACTGAATGGTGGAGAAAAGACATATACCGACTTATCGTCTTGCTACTCTTCCGCGCTCGACGGTACACCGTCAGGCACAGTGTACTATCAACTCGAAAACCTCACCGAAGGATACCACACTTTACGCTTCAGAGTATGGGACACATCCGGCAACATGAGCGAACAAACTATCGAATTTTTCGTCATTTCCGGTCTGCAGCCCATCATCTACGATGTATATTCCGATGTAAATCCGGCGTCAGTCGAAGCCAACTTCTACATCACCCACAATCGTCCCGACTCGTTTGTCAACGTCACACTGACTGTCTACAATCTGCTTGGGCAGCCGGTATGGAGCACTGCACAATCCGGACGCAGCGACCTGTTCAATTCGTTCCCCATCAACTGGAATCTCACCGACAATGCCGGACGACGCGTACCGCGTGGCATCTACATCTACAAAGCGGCAATTTCAACCGATGGAGAGCAATATGACACCGCATCCAAGAAAATTGCAGTAACCGCCCAATAGTGCGTTGCAAAACGTTGATTATCCGATGATTTTTGCGCTTTACAACATTTTTCACTAATTTTGCACTCTGCAAATAAGGCTATCGGTATATTCAAAGAAGATGTCTCAACCTAAAAACACGACAAGAGAAATGGTTCCCGAACCCACGCTGCGACGTCTGCCGTGGTATTTGGCATATGTCAGTCTCCTTCGTGCCGAAAATGTTGAATACGTTTCATCGACTCAAATATCGAAAGTGTTGAACGTCGACCCGTCGAATATAGCCAAAGACCTGTCATTTCTCAGCATAAAAGGAAAAACCCGCATCGGATATGAAGTCGCATTGCTCGAACGCGAACTCGAAGATTTCCTCGGCTTTAAAAAAGGTCACAACGCTGTAATGATTGGTGTAGGCAGCCTTGGTGCCGCTTTGATTCAAGATTCCGGATTGTCACATTACGGACTGAACATAGTTGCCGGATTTGACATCAACCCCGAAATCGTAGGCACAACCATCTGCAACGTACCCATTTTTGATATTTCCGAACTGACGGCTCGACGTAGCGAATTAAACGCCGAAATAGGCATCGTGGCTGTTCCCGTCGACAAGGCCCAACAAGTAGCCGACATCATGATTGCCGCAGGCATTAAAGCGCTTTGGAATTTCACGCCGTTTCGCATCAAAGCACCCGACGACGTAGTTATCCAAAACACATCGATTTACGCCCATTTGGCTGTAATGTACAACCGTCTCGGAATCCAAGACCAACAGCAAAACAGATGAAAATACTTCTACACCATAATATCGAATCGCTTCTACCTGCCGTAGATGCAATTCCCGACTCAGCAATATTGCGCGACGGGAAACCGTTTTTCATCCCCGAATGGAGCGAAACATGGACCTACACTCCTTATCTTGCATTTAAGATAAGTCGACTCGGAAAAAATATTGCGTCCCGCTTTGCCATGCGATATGTCGATGCTGTCACCATCGCACTCCGAGTTACCCCCGTAGAAGCAACCGAAACAGTGGCAAAGACCGATATTCAACGCGGAGTAGTCACTGCATTCGACAGTTCGATAATACTTGGCGAATGGACTCCAATCCCAATGTCGGAATCTCGCATCACAATGGAAATCGGTGGTCACACGATAGAGCTCGATGATGTGGTCGACCGATTAGCCACTTCAATTGAAAATCTCAGCAAATATTTCACCCTCAAAATGGGCGACATCATAATCCCACCGACATTGTCCAATACGACCATTCCGATGGTCATTGACACAACAGTCATCGGCAAGGTCAACAACACCGAAGTACTCAAATTCAACATAAAGTAACGTCAATCCTCAAAACAAACAATATCATCAATGAATACGCTGAATCGAATAATTCTCTCCTTGTTATTGACAAGCATATCATTCGTTGCAGGAGCTTACGATGCAACCTACTATGCATCATCCTCAAAATTAAACACCGGCAAATGGGTCAAAATCAAAGTGACCGAGACCGGAATGCAGCAGATTACACACGAACAATTGCAACAATGGGGATTCGACAACCCCGATGATGTAAGCGTGTTCGGATACGGCGGAAATATGCTCACGAGCGAATTTTTATCAAGCTATACCGATGATCTTCCCGCCCAACCCGTATATCGAACCGACGATAAGATTATATTTTATGGTGAAAGCGATGCGCGTATATTCAATTACGAAACAGTTGTAAGCACCTACATCCAACGCAACACATGCGCCACCGGAGGCTATTACCTCATCACCGACGCCTATCCCGGTGCATCCGATATTCTTGAGAAAAAAGGTACACCGTCAACGTCGGCCAATACTCACACATATCATTGCAACACTCAATTTGTCGAAAAAGAGGTGTTTTCTCCCGCTAAAGCCGGCGTGAGATACTACGGTACCGACTTCAAAGACGAAGCAAATCAAACTATCGATTTCAATGCTCCATATCCTTACGAACCGGGCTCAAGCACATATCGCGGACGTCTCAATTTCAGATGGATTGGTCGATTGGCTGAAAGACAGAAACTCAACTATACCGCCAACGACTACGAGACAAGCACATACCAAAACACCGCACTGGCCATTCCGGGAACCAACGAATATTACAAATCGGCCGATGGTTACGTCTCTGTCGTAACACATACCGACGGAAGCACAAGCTACTCCACCACTTTCAGCGAACCAACTGTCACATACGACTACGCCGCACTCGATTACGTCTCTTTCGCCTACTATCGTCGCAACAATCTTTACGGAATATCACAGTTGCCGATGGTGTTCAACTCCATATCCTCCGGCGACAACGCAAAATTTGAGTATTCCAATGCCGACATGCAATTTTGGAACGTATGCAATCCTACCGCTCCGTTTGCTTATAACACCACTTACAACAGCTCTACTCGCGCCACCACCATTGCATTTGAATCGAGCTACTCCTACAAAGTCAATGGCCATGCCTACATAATTGCGTTCGACCCCGCTCAGGACCTCTATTCCGTTGAATATGCCGGCAATGTCGCCAACCAAAACCTCCACGGTACATCAACTCCTCAAATGCTTATCATCACATCCGATGCATTCATGTCATATGCCGAGGAATTGGCGCAAGCTCATCGCGACATACAAGGAATGGACGTGCTTGTAGTCAATCAAGAAAGCATTTACAACGAATTTTCGTCGGGTACACCCTCTGTCATGGGCTATCGCCGACTCATCAAAATGTTCTACGACCGCGACCCCGAACGATTCAAATACGTACTTCTCTACGGTAGCGGAACATTCGACAACCGTCACCTCGCCTATGGAAACAGCGATTACCTGCTCACATACCAATGCGAAAATGCCGCCCATATCAGCTACAGCACCAAAGCATACGCAGCCGACAGCTACTTCGGAATGCTCAGCGACAGTTTCACCGTCAGCAAAATTGCCACCGCGGAAATGCACGTTTCAGTCGGTCGTCTACCGGTGATTACCACCGCCAATGCTGTCGATGTCAACAAAAAATTGATTGCATATCTTAAAAATCCGCCTCTCGACAACTCCCGCAATCGCGCCACACTTATTGCCGATGCCGGAGACACCAGCGACCCCAATGCCCACCAAATACAAGTAGAAGAAATCGCATCGACCATCAACGCCCTTTCTCCGAAAACGACTATCACCAAAGCATATTGCGACTTGTATCCTTGGGAATCCAACATATCTAAAGACACCAAAAGCATCCTTACCCGCGCCCTCAACAGCGGACAAGCATTCGTTGGATTCGCCGGACACGGCAATAGCATCGGCATTTCAGGCACACAGGTCTACTACAAGTCCGATGTCATCGCCAACCAATACGACATCAAGCCGTTTGTCTACCTCTCCACATGTAACGCAATGTCATTCGACCAAAACGGCAACGGATTCGGAGAAGAATTCATTCTTGTTCCCGACGGTGGAGCTATAGGTATCGTTGCATCATGCCGCACCGTATATCAAAGCCACAACCAGAATTTATATCTCGCGTTTACCAACGAGTTTTTCTCTGCCACACCGGGAGAAACTCACGGCGATATTTACCGCGACACCCGCAACAACCTCATCGCTACGTCATCGTCCGACGCTTGCCTGAATGCCTTGAACTACAACTTCATGGGCGACCCGGCCATGCCGATGTACATCCCGTCGTATGCCGTTTCTACCACAGCAATATCCGGCACACAAATCGAAGATGACACCACTACCGCTACCGTATATCCCCTTGCCGACAACAATATTTCAGGCTGCATCACCGACTCCGACGGAAATATCCTGTCAGACTTCAACGGCACAATCTATATCTCCGTCTACGAAGCGCCCATAACAGTTCAGACATTGGGACAAGTTAGCGGCAACTCACCCATGGATGTTGTCCTCGACGAAAACTGCATCAACCAAGTCATTGCGAAAGTCACCAACGGACAATTCAGCGCATCCCTCGACATCCCCGAATCCACACAGCCGGGCAACACATCGAGAATCGTCTACTACGCCGTTTCCGACGACCTCACCGACCAAGCATCAAGTTGTTTCAACAATCTGATTATAGCCGAATACGACGAAACCAAAGCCATCATCGACACCGAGGCTCCGGTTATCGCCCAAATGTATCTCGACTCCCCCGAATTTACTGACGGAGCGGTTGTAAACGCCTCCACCACACTTCATGTAGAAATCGAAGCCGACGCCTCTGGTCTTTGCATCACCGACAACAAGCTTGAAACGAGCACACGCCTCATCCTTGACAATAATAAGTCATTCTCCTCAGCATACGGCACGCTCAATTTCAACCCCGACGGTTCATACTCTTTCGTGTTCCCCCTCGAAGGACTCTCCGACGGACATCATTCTGTGACAATCGTGCTCTGCGATAATGCCGGAAACCGCACAGAGCGCACTATCTACTTCACCGTAATCAACCGCGATGCTCAAGTGGCTCTGATTATCGACGAATCTCCGGCTCGCACAGAAGCCACCTTCTCTCTCGACCACAACTTCAAGTCGGAACCCACCGGACGACTCATCGTCGAAGATGCCGCAGGCAACACCGTATTCTCCAAAGCCGATACCCGATTCCCCTACACTTGGGACCTCAACGATGCCGACGGAAATCCCGTTGCCGACGGCAACTATGATTGCTACGTCATCGTCAATGGAGAGAAACAATACGGCAGCTCGACCAAAGCAAAATTAATCATCGTCAAGCAATAATTTCACGCTTTTGCAGTTATGTAAAGTAGCAATCATCTTTTATGTAACTCATTGATTTCTCATTATGATAAAAAAAGCATCTCAGATTCTCTCTATACTTGCGCTTATCATCGTCTCATCGGCAACAGCCTTTGCGCAAGATGGCAAAAATGAATTCAATCCCGTCCAGACCGGCGTCACATCGCTTGGTATTGCCCCCGATGCTCGCGGAGCCTCTATGGGCGACCTCGGTGCTGCCACCGACCCCGATGTCAACTCCCAATATTGGAACCCCTCGAAATATGCGTTCGCATACAGCAACGGAGCACTCGGTTTGAGCTACACACCATGGCTTCGCAAACTCGTCAACGACATCTATCTTGCCAACCTTTCCGGATATTGGAAGATTGGCAGTAACGACAATCAAGCCCTCAGCGCATCATTGCGCTACTTCTCCCTCGGAGAGGTGAACACCTCGACAGAGTCGGCACAAGACGCACAAAGCCTCAATCCCTATGAACTTTCAGTCGATTTGGGTTATTCGCGCAAATTATCGGAAAAATTCTCTATGGGTATTGCATTCCGCTACATATATTCCGACCTCGGATTTTCAAGTTCATATGCAGGCGACCAGACCAACGGAGCATCAGCCTTTGCCGCCGACATCTCCGGATATTTCACCACCTACCCCATCATCGGACGCAACGAATGTCAATGGTCGTGGGGATGGAACATCTCTAACATCGGTTCCAAAGTGTCGTACAACGACGGCGAAGATCCCGCATTTCTCCCCACAAATCTGCGTATCGGTACCGCATTCACCTTCCCCCTTGCCGATTACCATAACCTCACTCTCGCTCTCGACCTCAACAAACTCCTCGTTCCCACCAAACCCCGCGAAAGCGACTACTCCGACGACCCCGAAGGTCAACAGGAATATCTCGATGCACTTGAAGAGTGGGAAAACATGTCGTCAATCACAGGTATCTTCAAGTCATTTTCAGATGCTCCCGGCGGCATGAAAGAGGAACTCCGCGAAATCACCGCATCAATCGGTGCCGAATACAGCTACAACCAGCAATTTTTCCTCCGCGCCGGTTATTTCTACGAAAACGAATACAAAGGCAACCGTCAATACTTTTCATTCGGAGCTGGATTCTCCCTCAACGTTTTGCGTCTTGACGCATCCTACATGATTGCGTCGGCTCAAACTTCGCCTCTCGACCAGACCCTCCGTTTCACTCTCACATTCGATATGGACGGGCTCAAAGAATTGCTCGGTCGCAGATAATCAAAACATACAAATGGCAACACCACAATTCAGAATAGGAATGGGTATGGACGTACACCGTCTTGTCGAAGGTCGCGACCTTTGGATTGGCGGAGTTAAAATTCCCTACCACCTCGGACTGCTCGGTCATAGCGATGCCGACGTAGCTCTCCACGCTCTTGCCGATGCCATTCTCGGCGCAGCCGCATTGCGCGACATCGGCTATCACTTCCCCGACACCGACCCTCGGTATAAAGGAGCCGACTCACGCGTACTCCTTCGAGAAGTGCGCCGACTCGTCGAAGAAGCGGGCTACGAAGTAGGCAACATCGACCTCACCATTGCAGCGCAAGCGCCAAAGATGGCGCCCCATATTCCCGCCATGATTGAAGCCATCGCAGCCGACTTGAGCATCCCGACATCGTGCGTATCAGTCAAGGCCACAACCACCGAACGACTCGGTTTCACAGGTCGCGGAGAAGGCATTGCAGCCTACGCAACAGCATTAATCCAACGAATTTAATCAGATTCTCAAAAAAAATATTGCCAAATAAGAAAAAAGCATTAACTTTGCAGTCGCAAAACTGCGCGGGGTGTAGCACAGTTGGCAGCGCGCCACGTTCGGGACGTGGAGGTCGGAAGTTCGAGTCTTCTCACCCCGACAAAATTTCAGCAAATGGGTATAACTCAAAAAGTTATGCCCATTTTCCGAAAATAACCGGGACAAAATCGGGACACGTCGTTTCCCTGTCCCAATGTTTCATAGGGCATTTTTCTGCGGAAAAATGTCAAAAAAAATGTGCCCAAAAAATTTTACCACATCTAATAATTCAGACGACACAACATATTTTAGCATCAGGAGCGGAGTGGATTCGGCTCTCGCCCATACCGTTCCAATCTATCGAGAAACCGATGGGTGTGATTATATAGAATTTTACGCATTTGACCCGGAGAAGGGTAAGATGCGCCGAAAGAGAATCAAACTAAATCGGATAAAGGGCATCAAAAACCGAAGAGACTACGCTCGTGGAGTAATAAAGCGCTTAACCGAACAGTTAAAGCGAGGGTGGAATCCGTGGGTTGCCAAAGACACCTCAAACCTTATTACATTAGAGGAAGCGATTAAGCGGTACGAGGCACATATCGAAAAGATGTTGGCCAGTGGTTACTTCCGCAAAGAGACATACGACGGTTACAAATCGTATGTCAAGATAATGCGCGAGTACATCAAGAAGAAGCGACCAACATACTATTGTTATCAATTCGACCATAAATTTTGCGTTGACTTCCTCGACTATGTTTTCATCGAGAGGAACAACGGCGCTCAGACGCGGAACAACTACCTCAATTTTTTGAGGGTGTTCTGCGGGTTCCTGGTCGAAAAGGGCTACCTTCAAAGCAAGCCCACTGACGGTATCAGCCCCATAAGTGTAGATAGTAATCGAAAAGTATACCACTATAATAATTGAAAAGTATACCACTTAATTAACGTTTTCTTCGTTATTTCGACCTTC
>JBGUUQ010000102.1:0-11301 GCA_045133615.1 Muribaculaceae bacterium
TGAAATCAGTTTCATCAAAGGTAATGCATCTATATAATAATCAATTAATTACAGCGGTTTTGCCAACTGTTTTTGTCTATTATACCAAAAATAGCGAGCCTACTCGACTAAGTAGTAGGCTCGACTTTGCCTTTTTTATAGTGCAAACTTATAGCGACGAAGTCTATAAGGGCACTTTTTCGTTAAGCGTTATGTGCGGGATATCAATCAGAGATTGACCGAAAAAGGTGGAAAGCATAGCAAGAGTTGAAATTGTGAAGTTGTGTTCTCCACTTAGCCAACGAGTAATTTCATTTGGGCGTTTGCCAATAGCATCGGCAAGTTGTTTTTTTGACAACCCTTTTTCCTGCATTAGATAGTCTAATCTATTGGAGATTTCAAAAGAGAGGCGAGTTTCTTCTCTTTTTTCTTTTGGAATCTCATCAAAGATTTCATTCAAAGAAATTTTTATCGCTCTCATATTTCAAAAGTTTTATCGGTGATTATTTCTTTTTCGGTGATTTCTACATTACCTAAACGAACTTCTTGCTTTAATAGTTTTTCAAATTTCTGTAAATCCATTACATAGCCTTGGAGAGTTTCGTTTTCTTCGTATGTACGAGTATTCTTAACATCGCCATTGCCAAGAACAAGGATTTTATCAGTTAGACGCAAGCAATAGAGGCGAAGTTTTGATCTTAGGACAGGCAGAGCTACCACAGAATCACTCATTTTACCCTCACGACGAAAATATCTTTCCAATGCTCCATTAGAAAGGATCTGTTCAACAAAACGCATTATAGCCTGAAAATCAGGATTGAGTTCTGCATCTTGGCGAAACTTTGAAATAAACTTTTCAAACTCACTTTCTTCGTCTTTAAGAAATTGAATCGTGTACATAGTGCAGTGTTCACTGCTATTAACCAAAAGAAGTTCTACTTCGCTCATTGCCGTTTGGGTTTAATTATAGTGCAAAGATACAAAATAAATTTTACATATATGTAAAATGACCACTTTTTTTCAAATTAATTTTACAGCACGCCACCCATTGACAAACTTAAATGGTCGTGAAAAGGAAACTTTTCACACCCTATATAAAGTGTGTCAAAGGCATCAGTTCCGTCTGTTCTGTGCTGCAATAAATCCTCCTCAGTTTCTAATAGTTTTTCGCCGCCTTTGTCCTTGCGGAAGCCATTGCGACCACGAGATACGCCGGCAGACTGAATGGCGAGGATAAGGTCGTCGTTGTTCTGACAGTTGAAGAACGGCATCAACCGTTGCTTGCCGGCAAAGCCTTGGTTGATTAGCAAGTATTTTTCATCGTCTCAAAAAAGTTTTATTAGACACCAATAATTTATATACATTGATCTTATTGGGTCTAAAATAGAAAGGCACAACAGCCATCATCGGTCATTATGCCTTTCTTATTGTATGCATTCTGTTTAGTCCTCTTCGCCCCAGCGCGGACGCAATGGATAGCGCGTAGGATGGATTAGCAATCGCAACGAGGTGGAATATGTGAAATACGCCCAAATCCAGTTGATAAGCACTGACAATTTGTTGCGCATACCCAATATCGAAATCAGATGGACAAACATCCATGAAGCCCATGCCGGACGACCATAGAGATGGATGTGCTTTAAGTCGGCAACAGCACGATTTCGCCCTACTGTGGCCATCGAGCCTTTGTCGGTATATTCAAATGCTGTGGTAAACGAGCCGGCGTTAAGATGCTTTGCAAGCAATCGAGCCTGCTGTATCGCCACTTGTGCCAATTGAGGATATCCGCGAGGATAACGGTCGTTGACCATATAAGATATATCGCCTACAGCATACACATCGTCCACACCTTTTACTCGGTTAAATTCATCTACGGCAAAACGATTGCCCGGAGCCTTTTCTATCTCTGCGCCTTCTATGACAAACGGAATACCAGTAACTCCGGCAGTCCATATCAACATTCCGGTAAACAGTCGTTCGCCATCGGCAAACGTCACATAATCGTCTTCAAACGATTTCATTGTCTTCTGCAACTTTACGTTTACCATCAGATGTCCGAGATATTCAAGAGCCTCGCGCGAAGCCGATTCGCTCATCGTGCGAAGCAATCGGTCGGTACCCTCCACTATTGTAATCTGCAAGTCATCAAGAGAGATATTGGGATATTCGCGTTTCAAGATATAACGCTTCATCTCGCCTATTGCACCGGCAACCTCCACTCCTGTGGGACCACCGCCAATCACGACGAAGCTGAGCAATCTGCGGCGACGAGCCTCATCGGTGCAGACACTCGCACGCTCCAGTCGGTCGAGTATCTCATTGCGGCATCGTATTGCCTCGGCTGCACTTTTAAGCGTAAATACGCGCTTCTCAAGTGTATCCATGCCGAAAAAGTTATTGGTGGTGCCGGCAGCTATAATCAATTTGTCATAATGAATCGTTTCAAACTGAGTCTGCAAAGTCTTTTCCACCACATTGATTTTCTTGACATCACCCATGTGAAATTCAGGATGCCCTTTGAGTTTGCGCATCTCACGTCGAAACGGGAATGAAATACTGCCGGGATCGAGACCGGATGATGCTATCTGATAGAACAATGGAGGAAAACTGTGGTAGTTGTTTCTGTCTACCAATGTCACGTCATAAAGATTTTTGTCGAGACGCTTCACAAGATTCAGCCCGGCAAATCCGCCTCCAATGATGACAACATGCTCTTTTTTACCAGATGTAACCATATTCACTTTTTCTTTAATTTCTTATACAAATAAGCATCCTATACCAATGCAACACTCATTTAATTCTTAAAGTTTTGCAAAATTACTACACAATTAGCACATTTCGATTATTTTTGTGGTTAAATATCCGTTTTATATCACATTTTTCAATGAAACCATCAAAAATCATTGCTATACTATTCCTGATTTCGGCACTAACCTCGGCGAAATCTTCAGCACAAGTCAACACAGACCAAGTGATGCGCATAGGGCAAAATGCCCTTTATTTTGAAGACTACATTCTCTCAATTCAATATTTCAATCAAGTCATTCAAGCAAAGCCGTATTTGGCTCAACCATATTTCTATCGTGCAATTGCCAAACTGAGTCTTGAAGACTACCAAGGAGCAGAAGAGGATGCGTCGATAGCAATCGAACACAATCCGTTTATCACCGATGCTTATGAGGTGCGCGGTGTAGCTCGCCAAAATCTCGGCAAACATCGCGAAGCCATCAACGATTATAATCACTCGCTGAAACTTTTGCCCGAAAATCGCGGCATACTTTTCAACAAGGCTCTTGCAGAAGAAGAAATCAAAGACTATGATGCCGCCGAAGCCAGCTATGCAGAACTGCTGCGGGCACACCCCGGCTTCGACAACGGCTATCTCGGTCGCGCAAAACTGCGCTTGGCACAGACCGATACCATCCATGCACTCGAAGACATCAACAAGGCTCTCGAAATCAACAAAAACGCGACAAACGGCTATGTGATGCGAGCCGACATAGCCATCCATTCGCAGCGCGACTATGCCCGCGCACTCGACGACATGAACGAAGCCATCAAATTAGAGCCGCATTTTGCCGGATTTTTCATCAACCGCGCTTTTCTTCGATATAATCTCGATGACTATTTCGGAGCAATGGCCGACTACGACTATGCCATACAACTTGACCCGCTCAACTCTGCTGCACTGTTCAATCGCGGTTTGCTTCGCGCCGAAGTACACGACAACAACAAAGCCATCGATGATTTTTCGCGCGTCATAAGCCTCAATAGCAACGATTACAAAGCCCTGTATAACCGCGCATTGCTATATAAGGAAATCCAAGATTACCGCCGCTCCAATGCCGATCTCGACCGCGTGATAGAAGCATTTCCGTCATTTGCCGGAGCTTACTTTGTTCGCTCCGAAAACCGACGCCTGATGGGCGACATGAAAAGTGCCGAACGCGACTATAAAAAATCGATGGCATTGGCTAAAACGCGAGTTTCGGTAGACACAGCCACCGGAAAAGAAAATACCGACTCCGTATCATTCGAGGAGTCAGAGCCGCAAGAAGTTGTTGCCAATCGATTCACATCGTTGCTCACCATCGACAATAATGCCGACGTGAAAGAGGAATATTCCAACAATAGTATTCGCGGACGTATTCAAGACCGCAACGTGACCATCGAAGCCGAGCCGCTTTTCACCCTGTCGTACTACACATCTCCATCCGAAATCAGGGAAAACGGCTACTATGTACGCGAAATCGACGACTTAAACTCCACCCGCATGCTCCGATTCCTTGTCATGCTCACCAATCACGAGCCACAACTCAACGATGAAGCAGCCATAAAGCGTCATTTCGACTCCATCGAATACTATAATTCATATATATCAACTCATACACCGAGAGCTATCGACTACTTCGGACGCGCAATGGATTTCATGACACTGCACAACTACTCCGCTGCCATCGCCGATCTCGACAAAGCCATCGAACTCACACCGGATTTCACCCTCGCTTATCTGCTTAGAGCGAATGCCCGATACAAAAACAGCGAAACGGAACAGACCGCATCGACTCCTGACAATACTCCGGGAGCACATGAAATCGCAATGCGACAACAGCGAATGCTTTATGCCGATATTATCGCAGACCTCGACCGCGTGATAGAGTTGTCGCCACGCATGGCGTTTGCCCACTACAACAAAGGGAATATCCTTGTGGCGTCACAAGACTACACATCCGCCATATCCGCCTACAACAAAGCCGTCGAACTTAAAGCCGACTTCGGAGAAGCATACTACAATCGCGGATTCGTATATTTCAAACTCGGCAATAAAGACGCCGCCGTAGCGGATCTCAGCAAAGCCGGAGAACTTGGAGTGGTACCATCTTACAACCTACTGAAAAGAATGACACGATAAAGAGCAAAAATAAGCCGAAATCCCGATATTGGAATTTCGGCTTATTCATTTTATTCGTCCATATCAGCCTGATATGCCTCCTTGATGGCTCGATAGCGTTGCTTCATCCTAAAATAGGTTTTTAATCCCACCACCGCACCGACAAGAACGCCAATCAATCCGCCATAAAAGACCGACTCATTGTAGTTATGACAATCCCACAGCAATGAAGCAATCGTAGGCAATCCTAACAAAATTCCCACCAATTGCTTATAATGCAGCATCCGTTCATGCTTCATTACAGAATCAACAACCTCCTTTACTGTCATACGGCTATAATCCACCTGTAAAAGAGTGCGCCACAGATAAAACATTATCAACGTCATAATGAGGAAAAACAGACAAACTACTGCTGTCGTCAATTCACTTACCACATCTTTGACCACAAAATTTACTACTTGAGAAAAGAAAAGACAGACAAAAGCCAACAGACGATAATGGCGTACAAGTTTGTCTTTTTCAGTCGTAGCTTTACGATCGCGTTCCCGTCTCCGAAATTTTTCATTTTCCAACTCAAGTTTTTTTATTCGGGCATCTATGTCGTTCCAGTGTTGTTTAAGATCTTCGAGTTCCATATTCTGATTCAATTTATTCATTAACCAATCGGGTTAACTTATCTTTTATGCGATGCAATTTTGATGCAACAGTGTTGCGCGGCAATCCTGTCACCTCCGATATTTCATCGTACGAACGCTCGTCGAGCCATAGCAATATCACCGCTTTCTCAATTTTACCGAGAAGGTTGATCAACCGATACATTTCTCGGAGCAACTCCGGACGATCGACCGTCGGGTCGACAAGTTCCGTCATCTCATCTATCGACGTGACATTCATGTTTCGCTCATGCTTGCGATGAAACGAAATGCAACTGTTTAGACTTACTCGATATATCCATGTCGACACCTTCGCACTGCCACGAAAGCCATCAAATCCTTTCCACAGATTCGCTAGCACCTCTTGCCGCAAATCTTTATAATGCTCGGCATCCGATGAATAGAAGAAACAGACTTTGGATATGATTCCGCCGTACAGCTCTGTCAGCAATTCAAACTCTTTTTCTTTATCTTGCATCTAATTTTAAATTTACTTTTCACCACATTAGACGCAAACTTATCCGAATAGTTCCGTCTTGTGCAAAATTATTTATGATTTTCGGAAAATTATCGGTTTATTTATCCGTGTTTCAAAAAAAATTCATAGATTTGAATCATCATTTACAAAAATACTAATCACACTAAACAATAATTCTTTATGCTATCCCCCGAAGATCTCAAAGTGCTTGAAGAGAAAGGCATTTCCACCGAAGTTTTTCAAAGCCAACTCGACCGATTCAAAAATCAATTTCCATTTCTGAAAATTGTCGATACAGCACGTGTCGATGAAGGTATCATGCGCCTGTCGACCGAGGACGAAGAACACGCCATCGACCGATGGGAGAAATATCTGATGGACGGAGGCGAAGTGTATAAATTCGTACCCGCCTCAGGAGCGGCAAGCCGCATGTTCAAAGCATTGTTTGAGTTTCTTGCCGGCGACGACACTTTGGCTCCGGAGGGTTCTGCGGCAGCAAAACTGCTCGGCAACATTGAGCAATTTGCGTTCTACCCGATGCTCGATGCTACTTGCTTAAAGCTTTATTCCACATCAGCCAAGCAACTCATCGCCGATGGCCGGCATAAAGATGTGATAGCAGCTCTCCTCAACGAAGAGGGGATGAATTATGGCAACCTGCCCAAAGGATTATTGCAATTCCATACTTACGGCGACACCTCCCGAACACCCGTAGAGGAACAACTCGTAGAGGGCGCACAGACGGCAGCCAATGCCAATGGAGAAGTTAATCTGCATTTCACCGTTTCTACCGAACATCGGGCACTGTTTGAGAAGAAACTCGCCGAGGCAATACCCGACCTCGAAGCCCTCTTTGAGGTGAAATACAACGTCACTCTATCCGAACAGAAGCACTCCACCGACACTGTTGCCGTAAATCCCGACAACACTCCATTCCGCGAAAACGGAAAACTGCTTTTCCGTCCGGGCGGACACGGTGCACTCATTGAGAATCTGAACGACATCGACTCATCAGTCGTATTCATCAAAAACATTGACAACGTAGTACCCGACGCACAGCGCGGTCCCACACTTCGCTACAAAAAAATCATTGCCGGATACCTTATGTTGGTACACGACCAAATATCCCAATATTTAAAATCTATCAACACCGGCAATTACACCATCGAAGATGTGCGCGAAATGATTGCATTCCTCCACAACGTACTCAATGTACGCTCCGAGTCGATGAAAACACTCGAAGATGTGGATTTGGTGCTTTTCATCAAAGAAAAGCTCAATCGACCGATTCGCGTATGCGGCATGGTACGCAACGAAGGCGAACCGGGAGGAGGTCCGTTTATCACCATCAACAAAGACGGTTCATCGTCGCCTCAAATTCTCGAAAGTTGGCAGGTTGACCCCAATAACACGGCTTATGCCGAAATGATGGCTCGCGCCACCCATTTTAACCCGGTAGATCTTGTATGCTATATTAAAGATGTTGACGGCAACCGATTCCACCTCCCCAAATACGTAGACAGCGAGACCGGTTTCATATCCGAAAAGTCAAAGCATGGAGCTACCCTAAAAGCGCTTGAACTTCCCGGACTATGGAACGGCGCAATGAGCGACTGGAATACAATCTTCGTTGAAGTACCGGTTGCAACGTTCAATCCGGTCAAAACAGTCAACGACCTATTGCGCCCCACACATCAAGGATAAATACAACATGAAGCAAAAGACGGCTATAAAACAACTATGGAGTAGGACGTTCAACGATTCAAAGGAGTATGTCGATTGGTTTTTCGACAACGTCTATACCGATGCCAACGGCATGCTCCTTACCAAAGACAATCGTCCGGTAAGCGCTCTTCTACTGCAACAGTACTCCATGCAGTTTCATGATGCCGATATTACCGTCGGATACATCTGTGGAGCATGCACCGCCAAGCGTTCCCGCGGCAAAGGGTATATGAGCCGGGTAATGAACGAAGCCATACGCAACAGCTACAAGCGTGGCGACACATTATGCGCCCTTATACCGGCCGACGATAGTCTCTACAACTTTTATTCCCGTTTTGGCTTTGCCACGTCGTTTTTTGCCAATATTGAAAGATATTCACCGCTCGACTATTTCCCGTTCGACGGCGGAAAATACAGTGCTGTCGACACGCCCGACATCGATGCGTTGTACCGATTCACCGATGGCATGATGCAACGTCGGCACTGTTCCATACAGCATACTGCCTCTGATTTCGCCAATATCCTCGAAGATCTTCGACTCGACGGTGGCATGCCGATAGCTATTGCCGACCGACACGGAGCGATATGCGCATGTGCTTTTACAGTTCCGCACGACAACCATGTGAAAGTCACCGACATTCTTTATTCCGATTCAGGGGCGAAAAATGCCGTACTCAGCCATATAGTCTCCCTCTATGCAGGTCTGCCGATTCACGTCTGCGACTACCCGTCGGAAGAACATCCCGAATATCTCTCACGCCGAGGGATGGTGCGCATCATTAATGTTCATCGATGCCTCTCCACTCTTGCCGCCCGCTATCCCGACATTAAGTTAAAAATACGTATAAGCGACCATCTTATCGTCGAAAATGCCCACACATTTGTTATTACAGACGGAGAGTGCTTTATCGACGACTCAGTCGAAACGGTAGACTACGACGTAAAGACCGAAGTACTCGCTTACCTTATTTGCGGTAACGGCACTCCAAGCAACGCGCTCGGATTCCCCGTCCGCCATCTGTTCATGAGCCTTATGCTCGACTAAATATCATCAATATGAAACGACTGCTTCTCAGCTTATCGATTGCACTTTTCTCTATGCTTACCATGCAAGCCGCCAAGCCTGTCTCCCTCTCTGAAGCCGATTTCTCACGGCTCGTCAGCGACTACACAAAAGGCTACTGCGGATGGTCGTTCAAGGGCAAACGCCCCGCCGTGATTGATTTCTACGCCGACTGGTGCGGTCCATGTCGCATCATCGCTCCCTCAATCGACTCTCTCGCCACAGTATATGACGGCAAAGTAGACTTCTATAAAGTCAACATCGACCATTGTCCCGACATCGCCCGCAACTTTGGTGTACGTTCCATCCCCTTACTTCTATTCTGCCCGGTAGGCGACTATCCTCAAGCCATTGCCGGAGCATATCCCGGCTCCGAAATCGATGCCGTAATCCGCTATCTTTTCTTCCCCAATAAATAGCAAAACGTATAAAACAATAGCCACAAAAACCTTAAATATGCAAAATTTGCACTTGCTAAGTGCAAATTTTTACCATTTTTGCACTTGTCAAGTGCAAATTTTGTATATCTTTGTGCCATACAAAAATTTTATCTATGGACAATCTCATAAAAATCTACAAGAAATTAATTCGTGAAACAAATACGGATTTTTTTCGCTATTTATATGATGAAATCAATTGGGATAACCGGATTGTAGGTATTAGAGGTCCGCGTGGCGTAGGAAAAACCACGTTGATGCTACAACGTATAAAAAAGGAGCTAAATGAAGATAACGTGCTATATGTCAACGCAGATGATATATATTTCAGCAATCATCGATTAATCGATTTAGCAGAAAAATTAGTACAGAGAGGCACTCAATATCTATTTATCGATGAAATTCATAAGTATCGGGAATGGTCGAAAGAATTAAAATTAATTTACGACTATTTCAGCGAATTAAAGGTGGTGTTTTCCGGCTCTTCCGTATTGGATTTAAACAGGGGGGCATCCGATTTAAGCCGTAGAGCAGTCATGTATCATCTTTACGGACTATCGTTCAGAGAATACCTTGCATTATTCCACAAAATCGAAGTTCCTGCATTTTCATTAGACGATATTGTAAGTGGAAGCCCCGAAAAAATAGGATTAAAAACTCCTTTATTATATTTTGATGACTATTTGCAACGAGGATATTATCCATTCGGAAGCGAAAAAAGTTTTGAAGACAAACTCCGACAGATTATAAATCTCACCCTCGAAGTTGATATTCCAATATTCGCCGACATGCCTTCTTCTATGGGGCGAAAATTCAAAAAGCTGCTTACCATAATAGCGCAAAGTGTACCGTTCAAACCGAATATGAGCAAAATATCAGAATTAATCGGAGCCGGACGCAACCAAATGCCTGACTATTTTCAATTTATCGAAGATGCCGGTATGATTGCTCAATTAAGAGACGATACCGGAGGAATCAGAGGACTCGGAAAAATAGAAAAAGTATATCTCGACAACACAAATCTCATTCATGTTTTGGCTGAGAATGAAGTCAATATCGGTAATTTGAGAGAAACTTTCTTTTTCAATCAACTCCGTGTAAAAAATCCAATCATTTCATCTTCCATTTCAGATTTCAGCATTGGGAAACGGACATTTGAAGTCGGCGGAAAATCTAAAGGGAAAAAACAAATCGAGACAGCCGAAGAAGGATACATAGTTAAAGATCAAATCGAATTTTCATATGAAAACATTCTGCCTCTTTGGTGGATGGGACTAAATTATTAACGTTTTCCCCATAAAAAGCAAAGCCGCCTTGTCTCTACGACAAAGCGGCTTCTTTGCAGAAAAGATTTATTATATCTTCACGATATATGGGAATTATTTGACAAACTTGACCACGCTATCACCAAGCTTAGACACATACACTCCGGCCTTGAGTTCGGAAGTAGAAACGAAGCTTTCTCCGGCATTAACGCCCTCAGTCATCACGACTTTACCAGCCAAGTCATATACATATAATGTACCTTCATTTACTACATCAATCTTAATACCTCTGCGAGCAGAATCATATACGATTGAACATTTTGCTGCAACAACAACATCAAGCGACGACGATGCACCATTCTTCACTTCAATAGTACGGGTTGTCACAATACCGTTAGACAATGCCTTAATTTCCACATAGGCTTCGCCATCGGCAACCTTTTCAATCGTTACAGTCTGCCCTTTGACAGAGACAGTAGCCACACTTTCATTAGAAGAAACAGCTTCTACCACGATCGCTACATCGTAGTTGTCGAAATCGGAAACAACCAAAGTAGCGACGTCTCCGTTGTCCATACTCTTCTCGCATCCGGACTCGCCGATTTCTTCGTAAGAATTATCACCATTGCTTAGATAAATGGCAGGAGCATAGTCGTCGGTGAATATCATCATCGATGCATAGTCGGAATACTGATTTTGCAACGGAGTATCTAAATTAAGGACAGGTGTAGATAGTAATCGAAAAGTATACCACTATAATAATTGAAAAGTATACCACTTAATTAACGTTTTCTTCGTTATTTCGACCTT
>JBGUUQ010000103.1:0-74374 GCA_045133615.1 Muribaculaceae bacterium
GTCGTCGGGATATTCAGGATTTGTAAATTCGGGCAATTTGGATTTGAGTTCGTTCTCCGGCATAATCTATATCGGTTTCCGCTACACGGCTGAAACTTCATCGGCTTCGCGCACTTACTGCATCGATGATGTAGTAGTAGGAGCGTCGTCGACTGACACTCCAGATACTCCGGACACACCGGATACACCTTCGGGAGATAATGCGGCTGACTTCAATACGATGAATGATGGTGCGCCCAAATCGTCGCCATACACGACATATACCTCAACGAACGGATGGGTGGCTACAAACTGCATATTGTTAAGCGGTGATGACAACGGAGGAAATACCAATCCGAAGTTTGCTTTTATCGGCTCATCGGATACGCTTGCTCCTACATTGAACGGTAAGACATCTGCTCCCGGCTCACTCGTGTCGCCGACACTTACTGGCGGAATCTCATCGCTGAAGTTCTCTTATGGTTTCGCATTCAAAGACACCAAATGCAGCCTGACAATCAAAATCAAGCAAAATGACAATGTGGTGACAGAGTGGCTGTTAGAGAGCTCAGATATTGAACAATATAAAGTTTATGACTTTACATGGGACCTTGGAAGCTATGACGTGAGCGGAAATTTCGTAATAGAAATTGTCAACAATTGTCCGTCGGAATCAACGTCGAACAAGGACCGCGTATCAATCTGGAATCTCACTTGGACCAACTAAAAACCAATGACAATGAGAAAATTAAAATTATATACACTCGGTGTGTCGGCGATGATTCTCGCCGGCATGACCGCTTGTCAAGATGACTTTGACAATCCCGCGCTACACGTGCCGGAAGCAACGCTAACGCCCAATACGTCGATACTTGAGGTGAAAACCAAGTATTGGGACGATGCAACGAACTATATCGACACCATAGAGATGACCGAATCGGGAGAACATGTGGTGATAGCCGGTCGCGTGATAAGTTCGGATGCAACGGGAAATATCTACAAAAACCTTGTAATTCAGGACGAAACGGCAGCCATTGCAATATCAATCAATGCCAATTCGCTCTATAATGACTATCGTCTGGGTCAGGAAATAGTGTTGGACCTGACGAATATGTATATCGGTAAGTATAACGGGTTACAACAGCTCGGTTTCCCGGAGTATTCCACTCAATACGGATGGGAAGCAACGTTTATGCCACCGGAATTTTTCTATGCTCATAGCGAGCTTAACGGATTGCCCGAACCGGAAAAGATGGATACCATCACGGTGAAATTGGGCGACCTGCCATCGGCACCGGAAGGCTTGCGCAAGTGGCAGAGCCAGTTGGTGAGAATCAACAATGTGTCGTTTACTGGGGGAGGAGAACTTCCGTTCTCGGAAGATGACGCATCGACCAATCGCACACTTACGGATACTCACGGAAATTCGATAATAGTACGCAACAGTAATTATGCATCGTTTAAGAGCCAAATACTACCGGCAGGAAACGGTGACGTGGTGGGTATTCTCAGCTACTACGGTACTTCCGGATGGCAAATACTTCTTCGCTTTGCATCGGACTGCATGAACTTCGGTAATCCGACCATTGAAATCGAATATGGAACGGAAGAAAATCCTTATTCAGTGGAACAAGCCAAGGCGTTGATAGGAACCGACCACTCCAAAGGCTGGATGACCGGTTATATCGTCGGTGCAGTGGCACCTGAAGTGGAAAGCATCTCATCGAACGATGATATAGAATGGATGGCTCCGACCACATTAAGAAATACGCTTGTAATCGGTGCAACACCTGACACGAAGGACCTTGCGGACTGTTTCGTGATTTATTTGCCACAAGAATCGGCATTGCGTCAGTATGGTAACTTGGTAGATAATACGGAGGTATATCATAAGCAAATTTGGGTGTATGGTACGTATGGTACATACATGAATGCAGATGGCGTGTTGAATAATGCCGGCTCAGCCACGGAATTCAAAATCGAGGGTGTGGAAATCGAAACAGGTGAGATAAAAGATGGTGACGGTAGCGAAACATCGCCTTACTCAGTGACACAGGTGCTCAACGGCTCAGCCACGGGAACTGCTTGGGTGAGCGGCTACATAGTAGGTTGGGTAGATGGTATGACCCTTGAGAGCGGAGCAACATTCTCGTCTTCATCAACAAGCCAAACAAATGTGCTTATAGCAGCCACACAGGGAGAAACCGATGTGAACAAGTGTATTCCGGTACAACTTCCGTCGGGAACAGTCCGCACAAATGTCAATCTTAAAGATAACCCCGAAAACTTCGGTAAAAAGCTCTCAGTAAATGCGAGCATCGAGAAATATTTCGGTGTAACGGGATTGAAATCGGCTACCGATTACAAACTTGAAGGTGATGGCAGCGGTACAGGGTCAACCGATACTCCTACGGGTGGCGGTGGCAGCAACGAATCGCCATATACAGTGGCACAAGTGCTCTCCGGTTCGGCAACAAGCACCGGATGGGCAGAAGGCTACATAGTGGGATGGGTAGACGGCATGACTCTTTCATCCGGGGCTACTTTCACAGCAGACGCTACAAGCAAAACAAATCTTCTCATTGCCGATAATGCAGGAGAAACCAATGTGGATAATTGCGTACCGGTGCAACTTCCTTCGGGAACTGTGCGTAATGCTCTCAATCTTTCGGACAATCCGGGAAATTTCGGCAAAAAGGTGAAACTCAACGGTTCATTTGAGAAATATTTCGGAGTGAACGGCATAAAGAGCGTAACAGAATATGAAATAGAGGGCTCAAGCAGCGGTGATGACAGTGGCTCGACAGGAGATGCGACTCCGGTCACTTCACTCAATGAAACATTTGACTCCGGCATTGATGCTTGGAAAAATGTTACTGTCACCGGCACAAAGACATGGCTAAGCAAAACATACTCCGACAACAACTATGCAAGCTGTTCGGGATATGGCGGCTCAGGAGAAACCGAAGCATGGCTTATCTCTGCTCCAATAAATATAGCTAATGCTACTTCAAAGATATTGACGTTTGACAATCAGGTGTGCAGCTATGACTCTACCGGCTCTATACTTGAAGTCTATGTCCTTACATCCGACGATCCTTCAACGGCAACCAAAACCAAGCTCAATGCTACATACGCAGTGGCACCGGGCGGAAGTACATGGTCAAGTTGGGTATCTTCGGGCGACCTCGACCTTAGTTCATTTAGCGGCACTATCTACATCGGCTTCCGCTACTACACACCGACGGCCGATAGTGCAACATGGGCAATCGACAACGTCAAGCTTTAATTGAAAACACAAATCCTAATTGGAAGGGAACGCTGCATATGGGCGTTCCCTTATTTTTTTAATAAAAAACATTGATGTCCGCTAAAAATTTCTCATACACATGTAATGGTGTAATAAGCGGCACAATACATATAATTTGAGAGCGAGGGGCTTGTTTAATGTAAAATCGGGGCACAAGCGATTGCGAAGTAATCGTTAACCGATAGTCAGTGGTGAGTCGCCACAGAGGTCGCCCCCGGAAAAAAGAAACCCCAACGTCAAAACCGGAGGATTCGTTAATTAAACAGCAGATAATCAATAACAATTCTTTCAGAATTGAATCGTTTATGCGAAAATACCGGGCATTGATGTGCAAAAGCACATCAATACCCGGCTATTATCTAATGATTGCTTCGCAATCGCCATCAAAATAATAAAGGTTCACATTCAGAATTGTTCTAATTTTAAGAGGTGTTTTGTTTTTCGGATAGAATTAGTATCTTTGCAAATAGGTTAAGTATAGAAATGATGCAATGAATAATCAACAATTTATTTGCATTTATGGCGCGTCAAGCGCAAGTATTAACCCGACTTATATCTCAGCAGCAAATTTGGTGGGGCTATACGTTGCAGAGATGGGTCGGGTTCTTGTTTGTGGAGCCGGTCGAACAGGAATAATGGGCGCAGCAACCGATGCCGCAATTTCTGCCGGTGGAGAGGTGGTGGGCGTTATACCCAAATTCATGGTCGATAACGGTTGGCATCACGAAAATGTAACCCGCTTGGAGGTTACAGAGGATATGCATTCGCGCAAACAGCGTATGGCCGAACTCGCACACGGAGTTATAGCCCTTCCGGGGGGATGTGGCACTATGGAGGAATTACTCGAAATAATCACTTGGAAACAATTGGGTTTGTATCACGGTAACATAGTGATACTCAATACCAACGGTTATTACAATTCTCTAATAGATATGCTTGACAAGGCAGTGGAGCAGCATTTCATGAAAGAAGACCATAAGTCGCTTTGGGTGGTGACAGATACTCCACAAGAAGCTGTAAAGGCAGCATGTAGCGATGTTGCAGAATCAGAAATTACATCAAAATATCAATAAATGGCAGCAACCGAGATATATCTGAATTTCTGCACAGAAGCAGAAGCACCGACATCGGCAGAGGATCAGGCTATATATAAGCCTATCTCGCATGCCGGATATGTGACGGGGATGAGAGGAACTGAACGTCCTACATTGCCGGGATATGATTCGGGAGTGCTCTGTATAGTGATAGGAATGATGCTCTTGGTGGCTTTCAGTTTCAAACATTGGTCGAAGTTTTTCAAGATATTCACTCAGGATTTGGTGTCGGTGCGCCGTCGTGTCAATGCATTCGATGACAGAACGATGAATGAAACGAGAATACTTGTGGCTTTGATAGTGCAAATGTGTATCTGTCAAGGAATTTTGATGTTTTCATCAATAGGAGTACATCATAATATCGGCGAATCGTCGACTTTCACCGCGATAGGATTGCTTTCGGTGGCGTCGGCGGTGTATTATCTGTTTCAACTTACGGCTTACAATATAATAGGCTATGTGTTTTCGGACAAAATAGGGGCTTCTCAGTGGGTGAAGGGTTTTAATGCGTCGCAGGCGTTGCTGAGTCTGGCGCTGTTGATACCGGCAATGGTATCGCTGTTTTATCCTGATGCATCTACAATGATGATTGGAATAGCCATTACATTATATATCGCTTCACGATTGGTTTTTGTGGTGAAAAGTTTCAGGATATTTTATCAAGGAGTGGGGAGCCTGCTCTATTTCGTGATTTACATACCGGCAATGGAGATAGTCCCGATAGTGGCGGCGTACAATATTTGCACAAATTTTGTGAATCCAATGATGTAACAATCTGCAATCGAATCGGGGATGTAAATTACTAATTTATAATGGTTTTAGTTTTTTTACCACTGTTTTGAGAGTTTAAATCCAAAATTATTCGTACCTTTGCGCCCGAAAAATCGGGTCGCTAAGTTCATTCAACATAAAAAAGAGTGAAAAGGACTCGAAATTGTGCAATCCTGAAAGAAGTCCAATATAGTGAAAGTAAAGAAAGTTTTGGTTTCTCAACCGAAGCCTACGTCAGAAAAATCACCTTATTACGAAATCGCTGAAAAATATGGCGTGGAAATAGAATTCCGTCCTTTTATCAAGGTGGAGGGCTTGAGCGCGAAAGAGTTCCGCCAGTCAAAAATTTCAATTTCCGACTTTACCGCCATTATCTTTACGGCACGCACCGCTATAGATCATTTCTTCCGCCTTGCAGAAGAGATGCGAGTAAATATACCCGATACGATGAAGTATTTCTGCACAACAGAGTCGATAGCACTCTATCTGCAAAAATATATCGTGTATCGCAAGCGCAAGATATTCCATGGCAATACCGGCAAATTGGACGATTTGCTACCTTATTTTGTGAAACATTCTAAGGAGAAGTTCTTGTTTGCAGTGTCGGATGTGAATAAAGCCGATGAAACAAATATTCTCGACAAGAACAATATCAATTACACGAAGGCTGTGATGTATCGCACGGTAAGCAATGATTTCGGTCCTGAAGAGAAATTTGACTACGATATGCTAATCTTCTTCAGCCCGTCGGGCATAGATTCGCTATTGAAGAATTTCCCTAATTTCAAGCAGGATGAAATAAAAATCGGTACATTCGGAGCAACTACAGCAAAAGCAGTGCGCGATGCGGGTCTTCGCCTTGACATGGAGGCACCCAATCCCAAAGCTCCATCGATGACTGCAGCTCTTGATCTCTTCTTAAAAGAGGATTCGGAAGACTAAGAAACTTTTCAATCAGTTTCTAATAAAATGACATCTCTCCGTCTATACAAAAAAGAAAAGTTGTGTAGCCTTACGGCTATAGATACATTATTCACAAAAGGGAAAAGCAGTGCATCAACCGCTTTTCCCTTACGTGTTGTATGGCGAAAATCGGAACGAAATGGGGGAGCACCCGCTCAATTTCTCATAAGCGTACCTAAAAAACGATTGCGCCATGCGGTGGACAGAGTTGCAACACGTCGTCGCATACGCGAGGCTTATCGTCTCAACCGCAATATGCTTAATATACCGGAGGGTGTGAATATAGATATGGCATTCATATTTTTAGATGCATCCGTTCCATCGTATAAAAAAGCGGAAAAGGCTGTAATAAAAATATTGCAAAAGATTTCATCTTCGTTTACAGTAACGCAAGACTCCGAGCAACAATGAACCGGCCAGGCTCGATAATAAGCAAAATACTTATTATTCCCATACGTTTTTATCAATTGTGCATATCACCAATGTTGCCGGCCTCGTGCAGATATACACCGTCGTGCAGTCAGTATGCAGTGGAAGCATTGCGGAAACATGGTCCGATAAAGGGGTTGTGGCTTGCCGTGAAGCGTATTTGTCGCTGTCATCCGTGGGGAGGCAGCGGATATGATCCTGTGCCATGAATATTACAGACTGCCATACCCACAATCTAAACAGCACGAATGCTATCATAAATGTATCGCTCGGTACAAATTTATTGCCGGGAAAGATATATTCTATCGGAGTACACCCATGGGAAAGCGAAAAAGGGGAAAATACAAATACCAATGACATTATAAATGCAGCCATAAGCGGGCAGGTAGTAGCAATAGGCGAAACCGGTATAGATATGCTTCGCGGTGGAGACTTTAAATGTCAAAAAGAACTTTTCATAAAGCATATCGAGGCTTCTGAATCGGTAGGGAAACCTATTATACTCCATGTGGTGAAAGCTTGGCAATATGTGATAGAAATACGCAAGGAATTAAAAGCGAAACAGATGTGGGTGGCTCATGGTTTTCGCGGAAAGCCGGAGTTGGCAATGGATTTGATAAGGCATGGTATAGGAATATCTTTAGGAGAAAAATATAATGAGGCAACAGCCAAAATAATTCCTGATGATTATCTTTTTGCAGAAACCGATGAAAGTGTAGTCGGTATCGATGAAATTATTATGTCGATAGCCGGAAAAAAAGGTGTAAGCAAGGAGATGATTGATAATGTATTATCTCATAATATGAATAGAACGTTCAAAGGTAAATAGAAAAAAAATTGACTGTCATCTCGACAATCAATCTCCTTAACCTTAAATCTAATACCATGAAAAACACTGTGCAAATGTAGGCACTTTATGTTTTACAACATAATTTTCATGATGTTTTCCTATGTGATGTTAACATTATTTATATTTTACATAAGAAAAGGGACGGAAATATAGGATAATATCAGCATAATCAGAAGAATATAACTTATTTCCCGACGCTCAACGTAACACTTATAGGATAAATATCCGGTAAGAAGTGCATAGATAGGAAATATGTTGATAATCCACCAATTATCTGAATTTTCAGAGTCATAATTCATTATTACAAACGGCCAAGCTATAATAGGGAGTAATAGCACTACCATAAGTATGGTGAACCAAACGGGGGGTCGGCGACGTGGAGGAGTTGTCATATTATTAAAAGATTATTTACTTTTTTCGTTGAGATATGATTGGACTGTACGAGCTATTCCTTCTCGCAAAGTGAACTGCGGAGTGAATCCGAAATCGCGTTGAGCATCGGAAATGTCGCACGACCAATTTCGTTGTTTCATTATCTTGAATTTATCGCGATTGAGAGTGCTCGGTTGCATCTTAATCAAACCCCACTTTTCGGCAACAAAAGATGCCACATAGGTGAGCCATAGAGGTAATCGAACTGGAATAACCCATTTAGTACCCAAAGTTTCAGCCACAATCTTACGAAATTCGGCTTGAGTGTAGGCTCTATCTTCGGAAATAATATATTTTTTGCGAATTACAACATCGGATGCTTCCAATACATCAAACATGGCATTAACCAAATCATCAACGTAGATGAAAGTCAACATTTGTTTGCGAAATCCAACACCGAAATCCCAATGCGTGTCGATGCTTTTAATCATCATCAGATAATCTTGTTCGTGAGGACCATATACACCTGTGGGTCGAAAAATAATCCACGGAAAATCGGTAGTGGTCTCAAGAAAAGTTTCCGCCTTGATTTTAGAAACTCCATAACGAGTGTTTGGTTGTGGAATATCACGCGACGTCATAGGAGTATAGTTAACTTCATCGCCGGGACCGAGCGCACTCAAACTACTCATAAACAAAAAACGTTCGGGCACTTTTGATGTTTCAATAAGCGATGTAGCAAATGAGCGAAGGTATTGATAGTTGATTTTATTAAAATCGGAAAAATTGGTACATTTCGTAGCACCGAGATTATAAATTACATAGTCCCATTTTTCGCCTTCATCGAGCGCGGAAAATAGAGAGTCTTTTATACTTTGCTCATCATCATAATCAAACTCTATGAAATGAAGACGTTCGTCGGAAAGATAGCGACGCGATGTAGATGAACGAACACCACACCATGTGTCGTATCCACGTTTAAGACTTTCTTCAGCTATGTGACCGCCTATAAAACCGCCGGCACCTATAATCAATATTCGTTTAGACATTTATCCACACAAATTAAAACAGTAATTATTGACTTATTGACATATTGTTGAAAAAATGCCATATAGCCAAACCGGCAGAAACAGAAACATTGAGAGAGTGCTTAGTGCCACACTGAGGAATTTCCAAACAGTAATCAGATTTATCAACAACCGCCTGGTCGACACCTTTTACTTCGTTTCCAACAATAACAGCATATTTTCTATTCAAATCCACTTCAAAGTTTTGAAGCATAATGCTATTTTCAACTTGTTCGAGAGTACAAATCACATAATCATCGGCAATAAGAGTATCGATGGCTTGCAAAGTATTATCATAATATTCCCAAGCCACAGTATCTTCCGCCCCCAAAGCAGTTTTGTGGATTTCTTGAGAAGGAGGAGTAGCGGTAATACCACAAAGCATCAATTTTTCAACAATAAAAGCATCGGCAGTGCGAAATATAGAACCAACATTGTTGAGACTACGTATATTGTCGAGAACTACTACCAACGACAGTTTTAATTTATCGCGATACTGCTCAGGAGTATCTCTATGCAAATCCCAAATAGTTTTCTTTTTCATACTACAAATTAAATTAAAAATCCGTAGACTTCCAAATAAGACAATACAGATGTAGATATAATTTACTTACATAGTGTTTATAATATTATTAAACGGTTGATTATCAGCATATATGTATGTTAATATTATGTAGATATAATATTGATAACGTTATATCAACGGAGTGTATAAAACTAATAAACATGCGTAAATAACCAATTATCAACACAATGTAAATAATCATAGTAAGTATATTATTATCAATAAATTAAAGTGTTGATAACTTGTAAATAGCTTGTAAAATAGGCAAAAACCATATAATAGAGAAAATTAGGGTAGACAGAGAAGAAAATTAATCAGTTTATGGAGTATTGACAAGATGTTGAAAATATGTAGAAACAGATTGAAAAGATTTTGATAAAAAAACAATAAATAAATTTGGAAATATGAAATGAGACGGATTATATACGTAATCAAAAAGAGTGCAAATAAGTTAGCATAAAGATTTTATATAGATTTCAAGGGTGTTTTCTACACGAATTAGTGGCAGAAGTGAAGTAAAGTTATTAACTTTGCATGTTATTAACAATATGTAGATAAAATAGCTAACAAGCTAATGTTCAACGGCAGAAGATGTAGATAATCGGTAAGCAACGAAAAACTCTATATTGATAACTTAAAAAGCAAATAAAAGAGGAAAAAGTTATCAAAGCTATTAACAGGCTTAGTAGTTATTATTAAAGAAAGATTTTTATAAAAAACTTAATTCAAAATATAAAACAATGAATGTCGAGAAAGGGTATGTAGATGCACCGATAGATCCGTCAATAAATCTAAGAGAAGAAATCGAAAGATTGAAAAAAAAAAAAGGGGCGGTGATATTGGCACATTATTATCAGAAAGGAGAGATTCAAGACCTCGCTGATTATATAGGCGATTCCCTTGCGCTTGCACAGATAGCTGCAAAAGTGGAGGCTCCAATCATAGTGATATGCGGAGTAGGCTTTATGGGCGAAACAGCCAAGATGCTGTGTATGGACAAGAAGGTGCTCGTTCCTGATTTGAATGCCGGATGTTCGTTGGCCGACAGTTGTCCGGCAGAAGAATTTGAAAAGTTTATAAAAGAGAATCCCGGACATACGGTGATAAGCTATGCCAATACCTCGGTAGGAGTGAAAGCACTTAGTGACGTGTTGGTAACATCAACCAATGCGAAGCAGATAGTAGAATCGTTTCCTGAAAATGAGAAGTTGATATTCGGACCGGACAGAAATCTCGGAAATTATATCAACAGTGTAACAGGACGCAACATGAAGTTGTGGAACGGCGCATGTCATGTACACGAGGAATTTTCAGTGGAAAAAATATTGGAACTGAAAAAACAGTATCCAGAAGCAAAAGTATTGGTACATCCGGAATGTAAGAAACAAGTAGTGTTACTTGCCGATAAGGTTGGTTCGACGGCAGCTCTACTTAATTATGCCATAGCTTCAGAAGCCAATGAATTTATAGTGGCAACAGAATCGGGAATAATGCATGAGATGCAAAAACGTTGTCCGGAAAAGAAGTTTATTCCGGCTCCACCCAATGACAGCACATGTGCTTGCAATGACTGCTCATATATGAAGTTGAATACACTTGAGAAGCTATATAATTGCTTGAAATATGAGCAACCGGAAGTGTTGCTTGATGAAGAGCTTGCCGAAAAGGCTAAGAAATCAGTGGAACGTATGCTCGATATTTCGGCATCACTTAATCTTTAACAGAATAAAAAAAATCATCAATATAATGGAATATAATCATAGAGAAATAGAACAACGCTGGCAACAGTATTGGAAAGATAATAAAACTTACAAAACAGAAATAGACGAAAATCGTCCGAAATTTTATGTGCTCGATATGTTTCCATATCCATCGGGAGCGGGATTGCATGTAGGGCATCCATTAGGATATATAGCAAGCGATATTTATTCGCGTTTCAAACGTTTGCAGGGTTTCAATGTGTTGCATCCGATGGGATATGATGCATACGGTCTGCCGGCAGAACAATATGCAATTCAGACAGGTCAACATCCTGAAGTGACAACTTTCCAGAATATAGCTCGCTATCGCAGCCAGTTGGATAAGATAGGATTTTGCTATGATTGGAGCCGCGAAATAAAGACTTGCGATCCTGAATATTACAAGTGGACTCAATGGGCGTTCATTCAGATGTTTAACAGTTACTACTGTAATGATGAAAAGAAAGCTTGTCAGATAAGCAAACTTGTAGAAAAATTTGAGAAGAATGGTACAAACGGAGTTAATGCAGCTTGCAGTAAGGAACTTTCGTTTACGGCTGAAGAATGGAATAACTACAGCAATAAGGAGAAGAGCGATGTGTTGATGAATTACCGTATCGCTTATCTTGGTAATACGATGGTAAACTGGTGTCCGAAATTGGGTACGGTACTTGCTAATGATGAGGTGAGTGAAGGTGTATCAATTCGCGGCGGTTATCCGGTGGAACAAAAATTGATGTATCAATGGTGTCTTCGAGTTTCGGCTTATGCACAAAGATTGCTTGACGGACTTGACACTATAGATTGGACCGATTCTCTTAAGGAAACTCAAAGAAATTGGATAGGACGCTCAGAAGGAGCCGAGATGATATTCAAAATTGCTGACAGCGATGTGGAACTTGAAATTTTCACAACTCGAGCAGATACAGTGTTCGGAGTAACATTTATGGTACTTGCTCCGGAAAGTGCATATGTGAATATGATTACTACCGCTGATAAGAAAGCAGAGGTAGATGAATATATAAAGAGTATCAAGCATAAGACAGAGCGTGAGCGTATGATAGAAAAGACTGTGAGCGGAGTGTTCACAGGAGCATACGCAATAAATCCTCTTACGGGTGAAAATATACCTGTATGGGTGAGTGACTATGTGCTTGCCGGATATGGAACAGGAGCTATTATGGCAGTTCCGGCTCATGATAGTCGAGACTATGCATTTGCCCGTCATTTCAATTTGCCGATTATTCCGCTTATTGAAGGAGCTGACGTGAGCGAGGAAAGTTTTGATGCCAAGTCGGGTAAAATGATAAACTCGAAGGGTGCAGAACTTGACTTGAACGGACTTGAAGTGAAAGATGCAATAGCAGCAACAAAGAAATATATAAGTGAAAAGGGTATAGGTAAAGTGAAGGTGAATTATCGTCTTCGCGATGCTATATTCTCACGTCAACGCTATTGGGGTGAGCCATTCCCTGTATATTATAAAGATGGTGTGCCTTGTATGCTTGATGAAAGCAAACTTCCGTTGTTGCTTCCCGAAGTGGATAAATTTTTGCCTACTGAAACGGGAGAGCCTCCATTGGGTCGTGCCAAAGATTGGAAGACTGAAGATGGCTATCAGCTTGAACTTTGTACGATGCCCGGTTTTGCAGGTTCGTCGGCGTACTATTTGCGTTATATGGATCCGCGCAATAATGAAGCACTTGTATCGAAAGAAGCAAACGGATATTGGCGCAATGTGGATTTGTATATAGGTGGAACCGAACATGCTACGGGTCACCTTATATACAGTCGTTTCTGGAATAAATTCTTGTATGATTTAGGATTGGTATGCGAGTCGGAACCGTTCAAGAAGCTTATCAATCAAGGTATGATTCAAGGTCGTTCGAACTTTGTATATCGTATAAAAGATACCAATACATTTGTTTCTTACGGATTGAAGAAAGATTACGATACAACTCCTATCCATGTAGATGTGAATATAGTGTCGAATGATGTGCTCGATGTAGAAAAGTTCAGAGCATGGCGACCTGAATTCAATAATGCAGAGTTTATACTTGAAGATGGAAAATATATCTGCGGATATGCTGTAGAAAAAATGTCGAAATCGATGTTTAATGTGGTAAATCCTGATGATATAGTAGAACGCTACGGTGCGGATACATTGCGATTGTATGAAATGTTTTTGGGTCCGTTGGAACAAAGCAAACCATGGGATACAAATGGTATAGACGGAGTGAATCGTTTCATCAAGAAACTTTGGAATCTTTTCTATAAGGGTGATGAAATGACCGCAACCAATGTTGAAGCTACCAAGGATGAATTAAAGTCGATACATAAGCTTATAAAGAAAGTAACCGGCGATATTGAGTCGTTCTCATACAATACTTCAATTTCGGCATTTATGATATGTGTGAATGAGTTGACACAATTGAAATGTCATAGCAGTGAAGTATTGGAAAAACTGTTGATAGTGTTGGCTCCTTTCGCACCTCATGTTACTGAAGAACTTTGGCATACACTCGGTAACGACAGTACAATTTGTGATGCTCAATGGCCTGCATACGATGAAAAGTATCTTAAAGAGGATAATGTGACATATGCGGTGTCATTTAACGGTAAGGCTCGATTCAATATTGAGGTGCCTGTGGATACTCCTCGTGAAGAGGTTGAAAAAATTGCTTTGGGTCATGAAAATGCCGCAAAGTGGATAGGAGATAAGAGTATTCGCAAAATTATCGTGGTGCCGGGAAAAATTGTCAATGTAGTTATCGGATAAATTTAACTAATTGATAATTACAATATTCGATAAAAATAATCGTTGATAAAGAACATGAAAGTTATGTCGCAGATAAGAGAATTGGTATTTGCAACGAATAATGCCCATAAATTACAAGAAATACGTAATATTGTGGGTGACAAGTACAAAATATTGAGTCTACGCGATATAAATTGTCATGAAGATATAGCTGAAACGGCTGAAACTTTGGAGGGTAATGCCGAAATCAAGGCTCGATATGTGAAGGAGCATTACGGTTATGACTGTTTTGCCGATGATACGGGTCTTGAGGTGGATGCTCTCGGAGGTGCTCCCGGTGTTTATTCGGCACGATATGCCGGAGAAGAACATGACTCTGCCCGTAATATGGCTTTGTTGCTCCGCAATATGGAGGGCGAAGAGAATCGCAAAGCTCGATTCAGAACTGTAATAGCATTGATATTGGGTGATGAATTGACTTTGATGGATGGTATAGTGGAGGGGATGATAACAAAAGAACCTTCGGGAGAAGAGGGTTTCGGTTATGATCCTGTGTTTATGCCGGAAAATTGTAATGAAACATTTGCAATGATGAGTCAGGAACAAAAAAATTCCATGAGCCACAGAGGAAGAGCAACGGCTAAGTTGATAGATTATTTAAACAGATTATAATAAACGCAAGCAAATTAAGTATATGGCTAAAAAGATAGTATTACTATTGGCATTAATCTTGACAGTGGGTTGCATGAAGGCTCAACTCGCAGTAGGAGATTGGCGTGTTTTTCCGGTATATTCGGGTAGCGTAAACAAGATGATAGATACACAGGACAAGATGTATATATTCGTAGGAACGAGTCTTTTTTCTTATGATAAAAATGACGATCTTGGCGAAGTGTATGCTTATACTTCACGCAATATGCTGAGTGAAAATCAAATATCCAATATCTATTATAATAATGATAACGGATATTTGCTTGTAGTGTATTATAATTCCAATATAGACCTTATCTACGATAATGGCGATGTAGTGAATATGTCGGAGATAAAGGATGCTATCTTGCAAAGCAAGACTATCAATGATGTGGCTTTCGATGCCAAAAACAATAGAATCTATATTGCCACATCATTCGGATTGGTGGTATATGACGATAAAAAGCATTATGTTGTGGAATCCGGCAATTACAATACTTCTATAACCGGCATCGGAGTAGTGGGGGATAAGTTAGTTATTTCTTACGACTCTACAATGGCTTATTCGGATGTGTCGTCACGTCATAATTCATTAAGTGTATTTAATACGGTGGGTTCGATGGCAGCTACTACGATTCAAGCAGTTTCGGATAGTAAGGCTCTTGTGCTTAGCGGAACAAGTGTGAAACTCGTTACGTTTGATTTTACAAATAATGCTATCAGTAGCAGTAATGTAATATCGTCGGGGGCTTCTAACATAGGAGTAAGTAAGAACGGATATTATACTTACAGCAGCACTGTACTTGCAGATATAGATTCATCGCTTAATATTACAAATATTACGTTGCCGACAGAATTGAAAAGCAATGCTATAGCTTATTGGAACGGAATAAGCAATATGTGGGCTGCACATAATGATAACTTTACTATAGAGGGTATAGGAAATTACAATCTATCATCGGATGGCAGTGTGACTGTGTTGCAAGACAGATTTATACCGGAAAAGATGTGTGTTACCGTGCCTTCAAATTTGTATTTCGGTCCATCGGGAAAATTGTATGTGAATAATTCGATGTCGTTGGTATTTAAAGTAAATGAGTATGTGTTTACTCATATAAATACTTATGAAAACGGAGAGTGGAAAGATGTACTACCGACCAATATTCCGGAACAAAAGGCGGGTAGCTATTATGAAACGGCCGGTATATCTAATGTTGCAGAAGACCCTGAAGATCCAAATACTTATTATTATGGTAATTTCTGGAAAGGAATCCGTAAAGTAGAGGATTGTCAATCGATAATAAATTACGATAGTAGTAACAGTACTCTATATAATAGTTGGGGATGTATTGCAACCGATTTGGCTTTTGACAAGTACAATAATTTATGGGCAATGACCCATGTGACGGATGCGGTTAATTCTCCTGCATTACATATGTTGCCTGCCGAAAAAAGAAAATTAGATACTACAACGAAAGAGGATTGGCAGTCAAGACCCCTTCCGAATGCAAAAATAGGTAAGGGCGGACGAATGCTTGTATGTAAGAAATCAAATATGGTGTTTGTATTGAATGTAGACTATGGCGGAATACTTACTGCTATATATACAAATGGAACGCCTACGGACTTTTCGGATGACAAGGTTGTCACTTACACGTCGTTTGTGGATCAAGATGGAAAATCGTTTGCTCCGACATATTTGATGGATATAAAGGAGGATCAAAACGGAAAGGTGTGGATAGCCACTTCGGATGGTGTGATAGAGTTGTCGCGACCTGAAGATTATAAAAATGAAAATGTTGCTATAAGCAGAATAAAAGTTCCGCGTAATGACGGTACTTCATTTGCCGATTATCTTCTTGACGGTCAGACAGTGACTTCGATTTCAGTAGACCCGTCGAATCGTAAGTGGCTTGGAACTCAATCGACCGGTGTATATCTTGTGAATGAGACAGGAAGTGAAGTACTTGAAAATTTCAATACGGAAAACAGTTATCTACCTTCAGATTGTGTATATGATGTAGCTTGTGACCCAAATTCGGCAAGTGTGTTTATCGGTACTTCGATGGGGTTGGCTGAATATATAGGCAATTCTTCACCGGCAGAAGATGATTATTCGAATGTATATGCTTATCCGAATCCGGTGAGACCTGACTATACGGGTTGGATTACGGTGACCGGATTGATGGATAATTCGTTGGTAAAAATTGCCGATGCAGCCGGAAATGTATTATATACGACTACAAGTGAGGGTGGTATGATAACATGGGATGGATGCAATAGTGCCGGCGAACGAGTGAAAACCGGTGTGTACTATGTATTTGCATCACAAAATGCTACCGGAGATGCTTCGGGTGTGGTTACCAAAATATTGGTAGTAAAGTAATAAGAATGAAATATGGTATAGAGACGTGGGTGCGCCACGTCTCTATTGATATATGTAAATACGGTAATGGACGTGAATTTTAAATATGCGGATGAGGAGGATAAATGCTATGGCATAACCGGAATGGCTATAAGCATGGTGGTGTTTGACAGTGACGATGTGCTGTCGGCTATCACCCTTGAGGCATCGGCAGATGAGTCGATAGAATTTCTTCCTCAATATTATTTTTCAGGCGACCCCCGTGTGTCGGCAAAGGCTGCATGGACCCAGATAGTGGAAAATTATCAGACATCCATGGGTATGGTGATAGCAAATGTGATGTGTCGCAACTATGTGTATCATCGGTCGTCGATGGATGGAGCGATGCGAATGAAGTTGCTTAATCTGCTGAAAGAGGAGGGTAGGGATACTTGTTCGCTCGAAGATGATGAAATAGAACAGTTGTTTGATAAAACATACGGTTATCTGCATAGATTGTTTAATCATCATGCTGTTCAGGATATAGCGCGAGAGTTTGCTTCGTATTTGAAAAACAACAGGCGTATGTCGCGTTCGGATGTGCTTGAACATTTGAGAGCGTTGAGTATGTTATAACTGATGTTGTGTGATAGTAACAGAATATGTAAATTTGTCGATAAAAATCGAACGGATATGAAAATAGCACTTATAGGATATGGAAAGATGGGCAAGACTATCGAGAAGATTGCTCTTGACCGCGGACATGAGATAGTTTCAATCATTGATATTGATAATCAGCAGGATTTTGACAGCGATGCTTTTCGCTCGGCTGATGTGGCAATAGAATTTACAACTCCCGCCACGGCAGTGGATAATTATTACAAAGCTTTTGCACAGGGAGTGCCGGTGGTTTCAGGCAGTACGGGATGGACAGCTCGTATGCCGGAGATAAAGGCTGTTTGTGATAAGGGAGAGGCTACATTTTTCTGGACGTCTAATTTCAGTCTTGGTGTAAATCTGTTTTTTGCGCTTAACAAATATCTGAGTGCTTTGATGGATAATTTCGAGAATTATCGTCCGGAAATGAAGGAGATACATCATATTCACAAACTTGACCATCCGAGTGGAACAGCCATTACTCTTGCCGAGGGTCTTATCGGAAATGTGGCTCGTCTTGATGCATGGACGGAGGAAAATGCGTCTGATTCGCAGTTGCTGATAAAGCATGAGCGAGAGGGTGAAGTGCCGGGTACTCATATTATTTCATGGGATTCGGAGGTGGATACTATTACGATAGAACATAAGGCAAAGAGTCGCCAAGGCTTTGCGTTAGGAGCTGTCGTAGCAGCCGAGTGGGTGAAAAATCAGAAGGGATTCCTTACAATGGACCAGATGATGCATGGCATCATTCGCGATTCGCACTTGCTCGACATAACTAATAAGTAGAAAACAATAAATACCCGAAGATGGATAACAACAACGATAAAAAGCCAACGTTTGCCGAAGATTTTCGCCGACGTATTTCTGAAGTACGCCCTACAAGATGGATAAGATTTGCCGTAGTATCGCTTATATTTTTTGCGTGGGTGGCATGGCTCGGTAATTGGTGGGTATCGCTATGGATAATTCTGTTGTTTGACGTTTATATTACCGGTTACATACCTTTCACATGGTGGAAGCAGAGTAAAAACAAGTCGGTGAAAAGCGTAATGAGTTGGGTAGATGCTATAGTCTACGCATTGATATTGGTGTATTTTGTATTTGCCTTTGTAGGTCAGAATTACCAAATTCCTTCATCGTCGCTTGAAAAGACACTTCTAACCGGAGATTATCTTTGGGTTAACAAGATGGCATACGGACCGCGTGTGCCGATGACTCCGATACATTTTCCACTTGTTCAGAATACACTTCCTATAGTGAATACCAAGAGCTACATAGAGACTCCTCAATGGGAATATCACAGATTGAAGGGTTTTGGAAATGTGGAACGCGGAGATATTGTGGTATTCAATTTTCCTGCCGGAGATACCGTGGCACTGAAGGCTCAAAATCCTGATTATTATCACCTTGTAGAGATGTATGGCAGAAAGGTTGTCAATACGAACAAAGATGTGTTTGGCGATGTGATATATCGTCCGGTCGACCGACGGGAGAACTATGTGAAGCGAGCAGTAGGGCTTCCGGGTGATAATCTAAAGATAATGGACGGTGTGATTTATATCAACGGCGAAGCAGTTGCGCAGCCGGAAAATGTGCAATTCAATCATTTTTATCAGAAGGCAGATGCACCGTTTACGGCTGACGAGTGGGATGCTCTCGGTATTGCAGCAGATGATCGTCGTGTAGTGCCTGTGTCTCCGTCGGATTTGGAAAGTCTCAAATCGCTTGGCTTTGTCGTGAAAGATAATGGTAAAGTACCCACTATCTATAATTCTCCGCTTACACCGGCAATGGTAGAGCAGCTTAAAGCTATGCCGGGTGTGTCGGTTGTGATGCAGGAAAAGCCGACGGTACCTGAGCAGTTGTCGCTTTTCCCGTCAGGAATAGCTGACAATTGGACTCGTGCAGATTATGGAGAACTTTGGATACCCAAGAAGGGGGAAACGATAGACCTCAATGCACATAATTGGAAAATCTACGGTCGATGCATTCGCAATTATGAGCATAATGATGCGGAACTTCGCGGTGATACGGTCTATATAGACGGCAAGCCGGCCGATAGTTATACTTTCAAGATGGATTATTATTTCATGATGGGTGATAATCGTGATAATTCGCTCGACTCTCGTTTCTGGGGATTTGTACCTGAGGACCATATCGTAGGCAAGCCGATGTTTGTTATCATTTCGTTTGATAAGGACAAAGGATTGTTTGACGGCGGTATAAGATGGAATCGAGTGTTTAAGGACGCTAATCCAGACAAATAATTATTGCGATGTCGTCGCCATTGGTAAGATATGCTGACAAGACGCTTTTATTGCGTCCGGCTTACTGCGGTTCAATCGATTACTATGCTTTGATGGCTGCATACGCCAATGTGACGGTTGATTATGGAGCACGATTCAATAAACGACTGAAGGATACTCATCGTTTTTCGATATTGGGAACGGGGGGTGTGCATGAATTGACTGCACCGCTTGAAAATGTGGCAGGAATGTCGCAAAAGCCTTGGGGAGAAATCAGATTGTCGCGTCATGGTGAATGGTGGCGTCTTCATTGGGCTGCTATCTATTCGGCATATGGGCGAACACCGTTTTTTGAGTTTTACGAGGATGATTTCAAGGAGATTTTCTCCCATCCGTCGGAAAGCCTACAGGATTTTAATATGGCAATAGATGCGGCAGTGAGGGGAATTTTGGATATTCCGGCTCCACGCACGAATGCGGTAGGGATTTCAGGCGAAGTGGTGGATTTGCGTACGGTTGATGTTCCCAAACTTTCAGCAGCAAAATATTATCAAGTATGGAGTTCCCGCCATGGGTTCACACCCCATCTGAGTGTGCTTGATTTAATATTCAATATGGGTCCTGAAGCACCTTTAATCTTACATGAAATATTGAAAGAATCGATATAAATTCCTATCTTTGTTAATGGGTTGTCCGGAGGTCGGACGGCATGAATAATACAAGGATATTATGGAAAATAGAAGAAAAAAATTGGTTGTGTCGACAGGCGCCGGCATGAGTGCGGAGAGTGGAATTTCGACATTTAGAGACAGTGGCGGTCTGTGGGAGAATTATCCTGTGATGGATGTAGCAAGTCATGACGGTTTTTTAAGAAATCCGGAGCTTGTGCACCGCTTTTACAATGAGCGAAGAAAGCAACTTGTAGAAGTGCAACCTAATGCCGGACATCGCGGACTTGTGGAGTTGGAACAATGGTTTGATACATGTGTGATAACACAAAATGTGGATGATTTGCATGAACGAGCCGGCAGCAGTAGAGTTTTGCATCTTCACGGGGAGTTGATGAAGGTTCGCTCGATGCGCGACGAAAATAAGGTGTTTACTCTTACACCACCGAATCTTGAGACAACACCGGAAACGATAATAGAGGGAGATCATGTGCGTCCTCACATAGTATTTTTTCAGGAGGCTGTTCCGATGATAGAGCCGGCAATAGAGTGTGTGCAAGAGGCTGATATATATGTTGTTATAGGGACATCTCTTGTGGTGTATCCGGCAGCCGGATTGATGCATTATTTGCGTCCCGGAACGGAGGTTTACTATATCGATCCAAATCCGGCAGAGGTGCCGTCGTGGGTGAATGTAATGAAGATGGGGGCATCAGAGGGAGTGGCACGATTGATAGAGATTTTACACGGATAGTTTACATTTGCAAATCAACGGAATAGCAAACAAAAAGTCGCTGAAAACCGCTCATAAAGCGGGAGTTGGCGAGAGGGTAAGTTTTGTTATAAATTTTTCTGAAAAAAATAGCAATTTAGTTATGTAAATTTTGAGGGATATTTGCTAACTTTACAACGTGTAATATATTACACGCCCAAAAACGGCATATCCCATTATGACAGAAGAAGTTTATCATATCCCCGCACTGCTTGAGGAGTGTATGGACGGCCTATCGATAGAGCCGTCGGGAACGTATGTTGACGCTACATTCGGTGGGGGCGGACATTCCCGTGCCATCATAGAGCGTCTCGGCGACGACGGACATCTGTATTCTTTCGATCAAGATGAGGATGCTATGAGAAATGCCATCGATGACCGGAGGTTTACGTTTGTACACAGTAATTTCCGCTATTTGAGCAATTTTATGCGATATTACGGCGTAGAGGAGGTGGATGGCATATTGGCCGACCTCGGAGTGTCGTTTCATCATTTCGATGACAAAGAGCGCGGTTTTTCGTTCAGATGGGAGGGAGCATTGGATATGCGTATGAATCGCAAGGCGACACGTACGGCGGCTTGGATTCTTGCCAACTACACAGAGGAGCAGATTGCCGATGTGCTATATCTGTACGGAGAATTGCGTGTGGCTCGAAAGATTGCTTCTGCAATAGTGAAAGCACGAAGTGACAGCGAAATTGATACAGTGGAACGATTGCTCGAAGTAATCAAGCCGTATATCAATCCCAAACAGGAGAAGAAGGAATTGGCACAAGTGTTTCAGGCATTGCGCATAGAGGTGAACGATGAAATAGGGGCGTTGCGAAATTTGCTCGAACAGTCGCTGAAAGTGTTGAAGCCGGGAGGAAATTTGGTAATCATCACTTATCATTCTCTTGAAGATAGGTTGGTAAAGAATTTTATGCGCACCGGAAATCTTAACGGAGATGAGGCAAAGGACTTTTTCGGTCGCAATCTGTCGCCGTTGAAGTTGGTCAACAGCAAGCCTATAGTACCAAGCGACGAAGAGGTGGCACGTAATCCGCGTTCTCGCAGCGCAAAGTTACGCATAGCAAAGAAGTTGTAGAAGTAAAAAAATCAATATTGTCATGGCAAAGGAAAAGACACAGGAAAAAGAAAAATCGCAAAAGCGTGATTCGCTTTTGCTATCGGCACTTCGCGGCAAATTGCTGTCGAGCGATTTTCTTTTTCGTAATGCCGGATATATATTGCTTGTCGTGGCGATGATATTGATGTATATAACGAACCGATATGAGTGTCTGACTTGCATGGAGGATATACGCCGTCTTAACCGCGAACTTGAAATCGTGGAAACGGAGCGAGTGAGAGTTCGCAGCATGTATATGAGCCGCATACGCGAATCGTCGATGCAGCAACTTGTAGATACGATGCATCTGAATCTTAAAGTACAGGATTGTCCACCATATAAAATCACAATTGAACGATGAAAAAGGCCAATAAGCGACTGATATTATTCCGCTACTCGATTATCATAGTGTTCATATTGTTGTTTGCGGGAGCTATCATTTATAAAATATTTGATACGACTGTTATTTCGGCTGAAAAATGGAATGAAAAGGCTGAGAGAGAATTGTCGCGTATAGATACGATAGCCCCTGAACGTGGAGATATTCTTGCGGCAAACGGGAGTATTCTGGCTACGAATCTGAGGTATTATCATATTCGTATGGACTACCGAAGCGAGAAGTTTATGGCAGATACCCTCCGTCGCTATGCAGATGCTTTGGGCGATTCGATGCATAAGTATTTCGGACGTCGTTCGAGCAAGGAGTGGACAGAGAAGCTGTTGAAGCCGCTTGAGATAGACAAAAAGAAGCGACCGCGCAATTATACTCTGTTGAAAAATATTTCGTATGCCGATGTGGTGCGTCTGCGTACGTTTCCGTTTTTTAAGATTAAAAATTCCAATCGTAACGGATTGGTAGTGGAAACGAGTGTGAGACGTGTAAACCCTTACGGTGACATGGCTCGCAGAAGTATAGGTCGCGTAGGGGAGTTGAGCAATGGAGAAAAGCATGGGGTTTCGGGGCTTGAAAAGGCTTTGGACTCGTTGCTTTACGGTCAGCCCGGCGTGGCAAAGAAGGTGCCTCTGACCAAGGATATTGTGAATTGGACCGATATACCTCCGGTGAATGGATATAATATCAAGACTACGATTGACATCAATATGCAGGATATCGTGGAGAATGAACTTAACGAGATTCTTGAATATTGCAATGCCGATTGGGGTGTAGCGGTATTGATGGAGGTGGCAACAGGAGATATAAAGGCTATTTCCAATCTTGAACGTCCGGAAGGGGGCGGTGATTTTATCGAAGGGATGAATCGTGCCGTGTTGGGATTTGAACCTGGTTCGGTGGTAAAAACGCTTTCGATGATGATTGCTGTCGAAGATGGTCTTGTAAGGAATATGGATTCGGTGTTGACCATCGGGCGTAATTTTCCATACGCCGGCGGTCGACCTATTACGGACTCACACTTTAATGCAACACTGAAGGTGAAGGAGGTGATAGAGCAGTCGTCGAATATCGGAATGGCACGTATAATTACTAAATATTACGGCTCGAATCCCGGAGCGTTTTATTCTCGATTGAAACGACTCGGATTTCTTGAACCGATGCATACGGGTATTGCCGGTGAGCGCGTGCCTCGAATAGACTCAGTCCCATCCAACAGAGGCGGACAGATTTCGCTGTCGAGAATGTGTTACGGATACTCTACGGAGATACCGCCATTGTCAACTCTTGCGATATATAATGCCATAGCAAATGATGGCAGATATGTGCGCCCACGTCTGTTTAAAGAGTTGATAGCCGAAGGGGTGGATTCGGTGTTGCCGGTCACTTATATCCGAGACAGAGCGTGCAGCTCGAAGACAGCGGAAATAATGCGCGATATGCTCAAAGCTGTAGTATGGGGCGATCACGGGACCGGACGACGTCTACGCGATGAACGAGTGCCAATAGCCGGAAAGACTGGAACGTGCTATATGATTGAAAACGGAGGCTACAATACGTCGAAGAAACGATTGGCTTTTTGTGGCTTTTTCCCTGCCGACAAGCCATTGTATTCATGTATAGTGCTGACGGCAAATCCAAAGCAAAATGCATTTGGCGCGGGTAGCACAAGTGGCATGGTGCTGAAAAATATTGCGCTGAAAATGTATTCGCGCGGTATGCTTGGCAATCATTCGGATTATAAATCGGAACCTCAAAGCAAAGAGAATGTTCCTACGCTATATGCGTCGTCGAACGCTGAACGGTATAAAAAGGTTAAGTCGAATCTCGGACTTTCGCGCATCATAAGATTTGATGCGCCGGCAGATACATTGAACGGCGGAGTGCCTAAGGTGATAGGTCTCGGACTTCGCGATGCCGTGGCTCGAATGGAATCGGCGGGAATCAATGTGTCGTTCAACGGGTCGGGATATGTGATAGCACAATCTCTGACACCCGGAGCTGCTTACCGTCAAGGAGATAAAGTGATGCTGACTCTCATAGAATAATTCGTATCGATATGAAGAAACAACTTTCGCAATTACTTTCGGCAATTAAGGTCGAAGAAATCATAGGATTATCGGATAGAACGATAACGTCGCTTGAAAGCGATTCACGCAAGGTGCAAACCGGCTCGATGTTTGTGGCTGTCAGAGGCGTGAATGTAGACGGGCACTCTTTTATTCCGTTGTTGCAGTACAGCGGAGTGGCTGCCATTGTGTGTGAGGAATTTCCCGATGTGATAGAGCGTTCGATTACATACATAAAGGTGCATAACACGGCTGTTGCATTGGGACAACTTGCGTCGGAATGGTGGGATAATCCTTCGCGTAAGTTGAAGCTTGTGGGTGTGACCGGTACAAACGGAAAGACTACGACCGCCACGCTTATCTATGAGATGGCTCGATTGATGGGTTTTAAAGCGGGATTGCTTTCGACTGTGTGCAATTATATCGATACAGAGGCAGTGCCTGCCACTCAGACAACCCCCGACCCACTCACGCTTAATGAATTGCTTGCGCGGATGGTGAGTGTAGGATGCAGCTATGCGGCGATGGAGGTAAGTTCACACGCGGCTCATCAACATCGTATTGCCGGATTGGAATTTGCGGGTGGTGTTTTCTCGAATCTGACTCGCGACCATTTGGACTATCATAAGACGGTAGATGCTTATTTACAGGCAAAAAAATCGTTTTTCGACGGGTTGACATCGTTGGCTTTTGCGTTGACGAACATCGATGACCGTTCGGGAGAGGTAATGCTTCAAAATACGTCGGCAAAAAAATGCGGCTATTCGCTTCGTACGCAAGCCGATTTTATGGGGCGTGTGCTTGAAAGCCGATTGGATGGTACGTTGATGACGTTTAATTCCCAAGAGGTGGAGGTGCAATTCACCGGATTGTTCAATGCATATAATCTGCTTGCCGTGTATGGCGCTTCGATTCTTTTAGGATGGGATAAGGAGCAGGTGCTTATAAATATGAGCCGATTGGTACCGGTAGCCGGTCGATTCCAAGCATTCCATTCTCCTACGGGAGCCACGGCTATCGTGGACTATGCCCATACTCCTGATGCGGTAATCAATGTGTTGAATGCCATTCGTGAGATAGTAGGGAATAAAGGCTCTATCATAACGGTGGTGGGTGCCGGCGGCAATCGTGACAAGGGCAAGCGTCCCATTATGGCCAAAGAGGCAGCTTTGCGTAGTGACCGATTGATACTAACGTCGGATAATCCTCGCAATGAGGAACCTGCCGACATACTCCGCGATATGGAGGCTGGATTGGACAGCGAGGCTCGCAAAAAGACTCTGAGCATAGCGGACCGTCGTGAAGCAATTCGCACAGCGGCAGCTCTTGCACAGCCAGGCGATGTGATACTTATCGCCGGCAAGGGTCATGAGGACTATCAGGAAATTAAAGGGGTGAAACATCATTTTGATGATCGCGAGGTGGTGAAAGAGGTGTTTGCCGCTCAGTAATAAACGGAATTATCACAGACTTGTAAGATGCTATATTATTTATTTGGATTATTAGATGACATCAACTTTCCCGGTGCACGATTGATGGATTATATCACGTTTCGCTCCGGGGCGGCACTTATTTTATCGTTGTTTATAGCAACGGTGATAGGTCGTCGCATAATCAATCGATTGCAGTTGATGCAGGTAGGCGAAATCGTTCGCGACCTTGGATTGGAGGGACAAATGAAGAAAACCGGAACTCCGACGATGGGTGGAATAATCATTATTATTTCGATTTTGATACCGTGTCTGCTTGTGGGTAATTTAAGCAATATATATATGTTGCTTATGGTTATTTCCACTATATGGCTTGGAACACTCGGCTTTCTCGATGATTGGATTAAGGTGGCTCGCAAGGATAAAGAGGGGCTAAAGGGAAAGTTTAAAATCGTAGGTCAGGTAGGTTTGGGCCTTATAGTCGGAGTGACGATGTATATGAGTCCGGATATAGTGATAAGAGAGAATATCGAGGTGGAAAATGTGCAGAATCATGAAATCACCATCGATTACAAATCTGAAAATGTGAAGTCGACGCAGACTACAATTCCGTTTGTGAAAAGCAATAATTTCGATTATGCCTATCTGACTCAATGGATGGGCGATAATGCTCAGGCCGGCGGATGGCTTCTGTTTATTCTTGTCACAATATTCGTAGTGACAGCCACTTCAAACGGAGCGAATCTCACCGACGGACTTGACGGACTTGCTACGGGAACATCGGCGATAATAGGTGTGGCACTTATTATCATGGCATATCTCGGCGGCAATATTATATATTCGTCGTATCTGAATATAATGTATATACCCGGCAGTGAAGAGCTTGTGGTCTATATGGCGGCTTTTATCGGTGCATTAATCGGATTTCTGTGGTACAACGCTTATCCGGCGCAGGTGTTTATGGGAGATACGGGCAGTCTTACCATCGGAGGTATCATAGCTGTGTTTGCCATACTTATCCGTAAGGAATTGCTTATACCGGTGCTTTGTGCCATCTTCTTCGTAGAGGACCTTTCAGTGATAGTGCAGACGATATATTTCAAATACACGAAGCGACGCTATGGAGTGGGACGACGAGTGTTTAAAATGAGTCCGTTGCACCACCATTTTCAGAAACCGGGCAACAGCGGAATAGATGCGTTGATACAGAAGCCGTATAATCCGGTGCCTGAATCGAAAATCGTGATGCGATTCTGGATTATCGGAATATTTCTTGCTGTGATTACTTTTGTGACTTTAAAGATAAGATAAAAATAAGATGGAAAAGAAAAGATTGGTGGTACTCGGCGGAGGAGAAAGTGGCGTTGGTGCCGCTATACTTGGAAAAGTGATGGGAATGGATGTGTTCCTTTCCGACATGGGTACCATATCAGATAAATATCGCACGATGCTCAATGATGAGGGTATCGAGTGGGAGGACGGACAACACACCGAGGAGCGTATTCTTATGGCCGACGAGGTGGTGAAGAGTCCCGGAATACCGCCCACAGCACCGATAATGCAGCGCATTGCATCGAAAAATATCCCTGTGATAAGCGAAATAGAACTCGCCGGACGATATACAGAAGCCAAAATGGTGTGTATCACCGGTAGCAACGGAAAGACAACCACAACGTTGCTTATCTATCATATCCTTAAGGATGCGGGATTGAATGTGGGTCTTGCAGGGAATGTAGGTCGCAGTCTTGCTCTTCAGGTGGCACGCGAGCATCATGATGTGTATGTGATAGAGTTGAGCAGTTTTCAACTTGAAAACATGTATGACTTCAAAGCGAATGTGGCTGTGATGCTCAATATTACGCCCGACCATATGGACCGCTATGACTATAAGATGCAAAACTATGTGGATGCGAAGTTCCGAATAATTCGCAATCAGACTCATAATGATGCGTTTGTGTTCTGGCAAGATGACCCTATAATCACGGCACAACTTCGCAACATACACACGGAGGCTACGTTGTATCCTTTCGCTGAAAAGTTGGAGGAGAACAGCGCTGCATATATAGATGCGGAGAATGAATTGGTAATCAACACTCCCGATACATCGATACGAATGCCTCGCGCCGATCTTTCGCTCAATGGTCTGCACAATCTGTATAATTCGATGGCAGCCGGTATTTCGGCGTGTCTGTTGGATGTAAGAAAAGAGGATATACGCCGTTCGCTCGGAGACTTCGAAGGTGTGGAACATCGCTTGGAGTATGTGGCAACTGTGGATGGAGTGCGTTATATCAATGACTCTAAGGCTACAAATGTCAACTCTTGCTGGTATGCACTCGAAAGTATGCCTCACAATACCATTCTAATCCTTGGCGGAAAGGATAAAGGCAATGATTATACGGAAATCGAACCGCTTGTCAAGGAAAAGGTGAAGGCGATAGTGTGTATGGGAAAAGATAATGCGAAGTTGATGGATTTCTTCACCGGAAAGGTGTCGGAAATCAGAGATACACATTCCCTCGATGATGCAATCAAGGCTTGTAGAGAACTTGCCGTAGAGGGTGATACGGTGTTGCTTTCACCTTGTTGTGCAAGTTTTGATTTGTTTACCAGCTATGAAAATCGCGGTGAACTTTTCAAGGCAGCAGTAAAAGCATTGAAGGATTAATCACATATAACGCAAAAAAGACCATGGCGGAAGCAACGACATTGAACGAAAATACGGCGCAGAATGGTGTGGCAGAGGAGCCAAAAAGACATTCCGATAAATATATATTGGGTATATATATCATACTTTGTATCATCTCGATCATTGAGCTTTACAGTGCATCAAGTCGCGAGGTGGCCGCATCGGGTGTCTATGGTCCTATCATCCGTCATTGCACTATGCTCGGTATGGGGGCTTTGATTACTTACGGGTTTTCGAGAATCCCATATAAGTGGTTTATGCCATTTGCTCCGGTGGTCGCAATTGTCGGCGTCGGATTGATGCTTTATGTAATGTTTTTCGGCGAGATTGTGAATGGTGCGCGACGGAGTTTTTCTCTGTTTGGCATTGCGATACAACCGGCGGAAATAATAAAATTGGCATCGGTACTCGTAGTGGCACTAATCATGTCGCGCAACCAGATGAAGCAAGGTGTAAAGACCAAAGGGGTGGCATGGGCTGCAATCATTATTGTGATATTCGGCGCATTGCTTTTGCCACAAGGTTTGACCAATTTCATTCTGCTTATGTCGATAAGTTGCTCGATGATGCTTATCGGCGGAGTGCAGATGCGTAAATTGGGCGTAGTGGCAGCCTGTTACTTGGTTTGCTTTGTCGGAGCGATGTGGTTTAAAATGCATGATGATATAGCGGCGAAAAACGCAAATGCAGAAACGACAGAAGTGGTAGTTGCCGCCAATAGCGAAAAAGCCAAAGATGACCGTTCGGGAACTTGGATGAAGCGCATCGACCGATTTTTTGAGGACAGTGTTCCGAAATATGATATGCCCATTACGGCAGAAAACCGTCAAGAGATGTATTCTTATATGGCGCAAGCTAATGGCGGTGTATTAGGTGTGTTCCCCGGCAATTCGCGAGAGACGGCTCGATTGCCCCTTGCATTCTCCGACTATATTTTTGCTATTATCATTGAAGATTTGGGATTAGTTGGCGGAATAGCGTTACTGATCATCTATCTTACTTTGTTGGCGAGAGCGGGGAATATAGCCCGCCAATGCAACCGCGCATTTCCCGCAATGCTTGTGTTGGGGATGGCGGTAATGATATGTTTTCAAGCGTTGTTTCATATGGGTATCACAACGGGAGTGCTCCCGGTGTCGGGTCAACCATTGCCGTTGATTTCAAAGGGAGGTACGTCGATATTTGTCACGTCGGCTGCATTCGGAATAATGCTGAGTGTGAGCAGATTTGCCGTGCGTAATGGTAAAAAACAGGAAATCAAGCAAGAACTTAATACGCTTCCGGAGGCTCTTCATGCCGATAATCCCACACAAATATAATAAAAGACCAATCATGACAGAAAAAACAACATATAAAGTATTGATAAGCGGCGGCGGTACGGGCGGACATATTTTTCCCGCAGTATCGATTGCCAATGCTTTGCGTCGTCGCGACCCAGAAACGGAAATACTTTTTGTCGGAGCCGAAAATCGCATGGAGATGGAAAAGGTGCCGGCAGCCGGATATGAAATAGTAGGATTGCCGGTGAGCGGTTTTGACAGAAAGCGTATCTGGCGCAATGTGAAGGTGTTCTATCGCTTATGGAAGAGCCTACGTCGCGCTCGCAAGGTGCTTAAGGATTTTCGTCCGGACATCGCAATAGGTGTGGGCGGCTATGCAAGCGGTCCGATGCTGAAGCAGGCGCAGAAACACGGGATACCTACTCTTCTTCAAGAGCAAAATTCGTATGCCGGAGTGACCAACAGGCTTCTTGCAGCAAAAGCAGAGGCTATATGTGTGGCATATGAGGGAATGGAGAGATTTTTCCCTGCCGAAAAAATCACGTTGACGGGTAATCCTGTCAGAGCCGACATATTGAAAGCGACGGAAACGAAGGAGGAGGCAAAAACGGCTCTCGGTTTTCCGAAGGATAAGCCGTTGGTGCTTGTAGTAGGCGGAAGTCTCGGAGCGCGTACGGTCAATGAGTCGGTGGCGGCTTCGTTGGATGCGATAGAGGCTGCAGGTGCATATATGCTTTGGCAGACGGGAAAATTGTATATCGATGAATGTTCACGAGTGGCCGAGGGGCATGACAAGGTTCAGGCTACGGCTTTTATTTCGCGAATGGATTTGGCTTATCGCGCCGCTGATGTGGTGGTGTCGCGAGCCGGAGCCGGAACGATATCGGAATTGCAACTTGTGGGGCTTCCCTCAATTCTTGTGCCGTCGCCAAATGTAGCAGAGGACCATCAGCGAAAAAATGCACAGGCACTCGTCAATCATGGTGCGGCTGTGATGATTCTCGATTGTGATTGTCAAGAAAAACTTGCCGGAGAGGTGACCGCACTTCTATCCGATGAAAAGAAGCGGAGCGAATTGTCGGAGAATATTGCGAAGATGGCACTTCGTAATTCCGACGAGAAAATCGTGGATCGTATTTATGAAATTTTGAAACGATAGAATGATGAATCAAGATAAATGCAATATATATTTTGTAGGAGCCGGTGGTATCGGAATGGCTGCACTCGTCAGATATTATTTGTCGCGAGGATGCAATGTGGCGGGATATGACCGTACGCCAACCGATTTGACCAAGGCTCTTATTTCGGAGGGAGCGCGGATTACTTACAATGATTCAGCCGATGAGATTCCGGAAGAATTTCGCAATCCGTCGACTACGCTTGTGGTCTACACCCCCGCAGTGCCTGAATCACATCCGGGGTTGTCGTTTTTCCGCAAAGCGGGACATGAGGTGGTGAAGCGTGCCGCAGTGTTGGGGCGTATCACACGTTCGAGCAAGGGAATTTGTTTTGCCGGAACCCACGGAAAGACAACAACGTCGTCGATGGCGGCGCATATATTGAACAACTGTCCGGTAGGGTGTAATGCCTTTTTAGGCGGTATTCTGCGAAATTATGACAGTAATCTGCTTTTGAGCGAGACATCGCCGTTTACGGTGATTGAGGCTGATGAGTATGACCGTTCGTTTCATCAATTGTTGCCCTACATCGCTGTAATCACATCAACAGATCCGGACCATTTGGATATTTACGGAACCGAGGAGGCATATCTTGAAAGTTTCGCACACTTTACGGAATTAATCCGTGAGGATGGCGCTCTTATCATACATGAGGACCTGAAGTTGCGTCCGCGTCCGACGGCCGGAGTGCGAGTGTTTACTTATTCGCGCGACAAGGGTGATTTTCATGCGGAGAACATACGTCGCGGAGATGGAACAATCGTATTCGATATGGTGACTCCCACGGTAACGTATCGTGATATTAATCTCGGTGTCCCGGTGGAGATAAATATTGAAAATGCGATAGCGTCGATTGCCGCTGTGTATCTGACCGGAGAACTTGTGGAGGATAAGATGCGCGAGGCAATGAGTTCGTTTCTTGGGGCAAAACGCCGATTTGAGTTTTGGCTGAAAGAGCAGGGCGGACGCGCTATCATAGATGACTATGCGCATCACCCCGATGAATTGAAGGCTTCGATACGGTCGGTAAAATCGCTCTATCCGGAACGACGTCTGACAGTGGCGTTTCAACCGCATCTATACTCGCGTACACGCGATTTTGCGCCTGACTTTGCGGCAGCTCTGTCGATGGCCGATGAGGTGATATTGCTTAATATTTATCCGGCGAGAGAGGAACCAATCGAGGGTGTGACATCGCAGATAATATTTGATGATATTATGGTGGCAGATAAGGTGCTTATCGATAAGTCGCAACTTGTGGAAACGATTGCCGGTCGCGAATTTGAGGTGCTACTTACTGTTGGTGCCGGAGATATATGCAATTACCTTCCAGAAATAGTAAACAGAGTGGCTCGATAGCTTATGAGTATGACTAAGTTGATATTGAGCATATTGGCAACGTTGCTATTGGCGGCGTATATTGTCTTCGGAGTCGTTTGGGCGCACTCGGAGGCCGAAAAGGCTGTGTGTAGCGGAATTGAGATTGCTGTGAGCGACACGGCAAATCAGAGGTTTGTCACGGTGGAGGATGTGGCGCATGAGTTAGACAATCTTCCGTCGAGAGCTTCCGGAATGCTGCTAAGCTCGATAAACACTGATGAAATCGAGCAAAAATTGCATGGTATCGACAAGATAGAACGAGCAAGTGCAGTGGTGCTAAACAATAACCGTATCAGGATAACGGTGGACCCGATGGTGCCGGTGGCACGTGTGTTTGACGGCGACAAGTCGTATTATATCAATAAGGATGGAAAGCGTATAGTTGCCGATGCCCGCTATCATCTCGATGTGCCTGTAATATCGGGAAGATTCGATTCGATATTTACCGCAGCATCGTTGTTGCCACTTGTGAATTATATCAATGAGAGCGAGATATGGAATCCGCTAATATCGATGATAACGGCAAAAAACAGCCGAAATATCATATTGGTACCGATTATACGCGGACATGTAATCAATATCGGTTCGCTTGATGACCTTGACAGTAAATTTGCCCGTCTTGACAAGTTTTACAAAGATGTAATGCCGGTGAAAGGATGGAATTATTACGATACACTATCCGTGAAGTGGCAGGGGCAGCTTGTAGCCACACGCCGAGTGAAAAAACTTGCATCTCCGATGGTGGATTTTGATGTGGAAAGCGAGAATGAGTTGCCGGATGTGAGTACGATGCTCACTACCGGAGACGCTCCCGATATAGCAGCCAAGCCGGCTAAAAAAGATTCAATAAACCGAACAAACTAACCTTACTATCATTATACTAAAGAATATGGAACAGAGATATATTGTAGCTTTAGAAATAGGAAGCTCGAAAATCAGATGTGCGGTGGGCACGTTGGATATAAACGGCGCTCTTACGGTGCTTGCCATCGAAGAAGAACCGCAGATGAACGAGTATGTGCGTTATGGATGCATCCAGAATGTAGAGGGTGTGAGTGCACATGTGAACAGTGTGATAAAGAAGATAGAAAATCGTTCCGGAATCTCTCCGCGAAAGGTGAAAGGGGTTTATGTAGCAGTCGGAGGTCGTTCGTTGTCGGCTTCTAAAGTTGACATAGACCGAGCATACTCAGAGGAAACCGAAATCACAGAGGCGATAGTGGCTCAAATGAAAGCTGAGGCATTGCGCACGTCGTATTCCGATCGCGATATCGTAGAGGTGTTGGTGAGGGATATTTTAACGGACAATCAGGAGAATGCCAATCCGGTAGGTACATTTGCCCGCAATGTATCGGCGTCGCTTAATGTGGTGTCGTGTCGTCCGCAGCTTAAACGTAATATAGACCGCTCGATAAGTGAACGATTGCAGTTGAAGATAAATGATTATATAGTTCGTCCGACAGCAATAGCCGACTTGGTGTTGTCGAAGGATGAAAAGAGATTGGGCTGTATGCTTGTGGATTTGGGTGCCGAAACCACTACGGTGTCGATATACAAAGGCGGCTCTCTTCGTTACCTTGCCACTTTGCCACTCGGCTCTCGCAATATAACACGCGATATAGCCACCGGACTCAATAAACTTGAAGAGCGTGCCGAGGAACTTAAGCGTGCGGTCGGAGATGCAGTGCCGACTATGGAGGGATATAAGAATCCTGACGGCATAGATACGACTGAAGTAAATGCTTATGTGCAGGCTCGTGCCGGCGAAATCGTGTCGAATGTGTTGGAACAGATGAATTATGCGGGTATTCGCGATCTCCCCGGCGGAATAATCGTAGTCGGTGGCGGTGCAAAACTCAAAGGAATAAATCATCTGCTTGAGTCGCAAAGCAAGTTGCCGTTGCGTATAGGAACTCCCACGTCGTCGGTGAGAATAGCCGATGCCAAGATTCAGGGCGCGGATGCGGTGGATGTGATAGCTCTGCTTGATGCAGCTTCACGCAGAGCACCGATGATGTGTATGGAAGCACCGGTGAGTATGATTCCGCCGACAATTCAGCCGGAGACTGCGCGGGATGATGACGACGATGATGATTTTGACGACGACGATGACGATGATTTCGTTCCGAAAAAAGATAAAAAGAAAGAAAAGAAGGATGGTCCCGGATTCTTGTCGCGATTGAAAGATTCGGTGGAAAAACTTTTCAGTGAGGGTGATGAAGAGGATGATGACGAATAGTGAATGGTCGTAGGAAAGATTGTTTTACTCAATTAACAGTTAAGAAAAATGCAAGAATATCAAGAGATACAGGATTGTTCGCAATTCATTGAAAACAATCATGAGACAACGATAATAAAGGTAATCGGAGTCGGAGGCGGTGGCAACAACGCTATCAAGCATATGTATGAGCAGGGAATAAAAAATGTGTCGTTTGTCGTATGTAATACAGATAAACAGGCTCTTGACAATTCACCTGTGCCTCATAAGGTGCTTATAGGTCCGACGGTGACAAAAGGTCTCGGAGCCGGTAATGTGCCGGGACGAGCCCGCGAAGCAGCCGAGGAGAGTGCCGATGTGCTTAATGCATTGTTTGACGATGATACGAAGATGGTATTTATCACTGCCGGTATGGGTGGCGGTACCGGTACGGGAGCTGCTCCGGTGGTTGCCCGCATAGCTAAGGAGAGAGGACTGCTTACAATCGGTATCGTGACAATTCCGTTCCTTTTTGAGGGAGAGAAGAAGATTCTTAAGGCTCTCGACGGTGCGGACGAGATGAGTAAGTATGTCGATGCGTTGTTAGTAATCAACAATGAGCGATTGACAGAAATATATCATGACTTGAACTTTATCAATGCATTCGGCAAGGCTGATGATACGCTGTCGACAGCCGCTCGAAGCATTTCGGAGCTTATCACCTGTAACGGTCATATCAATCTTGACTTTAATGATGTGGATACGACTCTTCGCAATGGTGGCGCAGCTATCATATCAAGCGGCTATGGCGAGGGGGAACATCGTGTGACAAAGGCTATACATGATGCGTTGAACTCTCCGCTGCTTAAAAACAGAGATATTCTCGGTTCGAAGAAGTTGCTGTTTAACCTTTATTTCTCTCGTGATGCCGAACAGGAGTTTGTCATGGAGGAAGCCGACGAGCTTAATGAATTCATGCGTTCACTCGACCGTGAAGTGGATGTCATTTGGGGTGTGGCTTTTGATGAAACGCTTGGAAATAAGGTGAAAATCACGATTTTGGCATCGGGATTCGATGTTACGATTCGTGAGGAGGAGGCTATGATGGCCGGCGAGCGCAGAGTCGGCGGATTGAAGGTTGCTTCCCGTGTTCCGAAAAAGGATGTCACGGATCGTCTTGCCGAGGAATATGGTAAGGAGACGGTGACTCGCAATATTCAAGAGAAGGCCCGTGCGCGTTATGTTGTGCTCGAACCGTCGCAATTTGATGACGATAAGGTAATCGATATGCTTGAAAAGAGTCCGACTTTCAACCGAGATACAAAATTTCGCACAGAAATAAAGGAGATGGCCAAGACAACGGCAGCAGCCGAGGAGCAAGCGCCTCGTCGTCAAGCCGATGATGCTACGGCTTCTACTCCGACTATTCAATTCTGATGTCAGATGTGTCTGATGCGCAGACGGTTGAGGCAGTGCCAGAAATCGTCTTGCGCAACGAGACATGTATTAAGGAGAGATAATCAATATCGCCTTCTCGGAGGCAAAACATCATTTGTGATGAAATTAATAACATGAATAACTAAAAGATAATTATGAAAAAGGTGATTTTGACCGCAATAGTAGTTTTGATGTGTTTCGGTGTGGTATTTGCACAGGATTTGGTGGCATATCAGTCGCAATTTACCGGAATCAATATCAAGATGCCGGCAGGAGTGACTGTGGTTCAAGATACGGAGGATGTGTTGCGGCTCCAAACCGAAAATATAGCGTTCAGCTCCAATCCGATAATGACTGAAACACTTACTCAGGATAAACTTGAGGGGTTGATGGAGTCGGTGGCAAAGGAGGTGAGTCTGACTTTGCCGGCAATGGAGATGACGTCGTTTGAAACTACGACGCTGAAATGCGTGATGTTTACCGGAGCAGTTGACGGCAGTACGCTGTTTTCAATCGGCTATGCCGAAATCAAAAACAATCCGGCGGTAGGATTTTTGTTTACATTGGCCAATACACTCGAAGCGCATAAAACGGCCACACAGGTGATCCGTTCATACGAGTTCGATCCTTCGGCGCTGAAGTAGCAGACGGTATCGACTAAATCTGTTTACGGAAAGCGGAGCGACGGCGGTGAAGGCGACGTTCGAAGTATTGCCATTGCTGCTGTACGCTGACGTTGCCTTCGAGTTCGAGGTTGCTTTCCGCCCATTTGTGCTTGTTGCGGATGAACATAGGAAGTAGGTCGGTAAACAGCAGTGCGTTGACTCCTTTGCTTTGGTATTCGGGTTTGACGGCTACGAGCATTAGGTCGACGATGTCGTTTTGACCTTTCATGGCGCGTAGCAGTTTCCACCAACCGAATGGGAAAAGTCGGCCTTTGGCAGATTGCAATGCTTTCGACAATGAGGGGATGGAGATGCCCACACCGATAAGTCGGTCTTCGCTATCAACGATTACGCTGATGTATTCGAGCGGAATTATGGGCAGATACATGTCGATGTAGTAGTCAATCTGTTTGGGTGTGAGAGGTGAGTATCCGTAAAGCTCGTCGTAGGCTTCGTTGATGAGTTGGAAGAGGGCTTGCCCGTATTCGGCTTTGATTTTCTTAGCGGATGTGTATTTGAGGACGCGGAGATTGTATTTTTGCTTTACGATTTCGGCGATGCGAACGTATTTGTCGGGTACTTTGTCGGGCACAGTCATGCGATATTCCACCCAATCGACATCTTTGGCAAATCCCATACGTTCCATTTGCTTGGGATAGTAGTCGTAGTTGTAGATTGTGGCTTGTGTGCCGAGTTCGTCGAAACCGAAGGTCAGCATACCTTCATGGTCCATGTCGCTGAAGCCCATCGGACCAACCATTGATGTCATTCCACGCTCTTTGCCCCACTCGGCAGCAGCATTGAAAAGGGCATCGACCACTTCGTTGTCGTCGATAAAGTCGACAAATCCGAATCGGAGGTCGCGGGAGTCGGTGCGTTGGTTGACCAGTCGGTTGATGATGGCTGTGATGCGCCCTACCGGTTTTCCCTCGCGGAAAGCCATGAAAGATTGGGCTTCGCAGACTTCAAATGCCGGATTTTTTTCGGGAAGCAATGTGTTGATTTCGTCGAATATCAACGGGGGTATGAAGCAGTCGTTACCTCGATAGAGGTCGATACCGAATTTTACGTATTGTTTTAGCTCCTTTTTTGTGGGAGTGAGTTTTTTTATTTCGATTGACATATATCGTTGATGTTATTTAGCAGATTCGATTGCGGTCGGTTCTTCAGCTGGATGAGCCGGTCGGTAAGATGAGTTGAGCCACGCGAGGATGGCAAGCATGATGACGAGGAATGCGATGATGAAAATGTAAAGCTGGTTGCTTGACCTTTTTTCGATGGCGAGACGGAGGTCTTGCACGTCGTGAAACCGGTGTTGCGGGTCGGGGTCGGCCGCGCGTTGCGCTATTTTGCGCAGATGCGGCAATTTTGTGGGGATGGCGTCGAGTGTAGCACCGAGGATTTCCCCGTAGTTGCGCATGTCTTCAGCGAGAACTTCCGGTTCAAGGTATTTTCGTCGGTCGAACCCGACATCGATGAGTTTTAGATTGCCGATATGTTCGGTGAAGATAATCATTTCGGGGCGCAACGGGCGATGGACGATGTGGTTGCTCTGGATGTATTCCAACGCGTCGATGAGCTGATTTTGTAGGCTTTCGAGAATCTTTGGTGTGATTCGCTTTTCGTCGATGAGCTGTCGGATAGAATCACCGTAAACGTAGTCGGTGATGATGCATCGTCCGAGTCCGGGAATTTCCTCAAAATCGTTAATCATGACGATGTTCGGGTGGGCAAGGTTGTAGCGAGCATCAAATTCTCGTTCGAGCATTTCGCGATATTCGGGAATGTCGGCGAGCTCCGGCTTGAGGCATTTAAGCATCACCCATTTACCGTGTTTTTTAGCACGGTAGACGAGACAAGACTCTTCTTCCCATTCGGGGAGAACGGTGATTTCGCTCCATTTATGCGTCGCTTCTTTCATCAGGCAGTCGGTTGAGGTAGACAAAGATAGCAATTCGATGAGCCATCTCCAAATAATTGGCTTAAATTACAACATTATATACGCGCGGGATGAAAAAAATATAGTAACTTTGCGGACAATAATTTATCAGTATTATGGATATGTTCGATAAAATCGGAGCCGATATCAAATCGGCAATGCTTGCCAAGGATAAGGTGCGTCTTGAAGCACTCCGTGGCGTAAAGAAAGAATTTCTTGAAGCAAAGACCGCTAAGGGAGGCGATGGCACTCTCAGCGATGACAATGCATTGAAAATATTGGCCAAGATGGTGAAGCAGCGTCGTGAAAGTGCGGCGATTTATACCGAGCAGGGGCGTCAGGATCTTGCCGATAACGAACTTGCCGAAGCGGCTGTGATAGAGGAATATCTTCCCAAGCAACTTTCGGAGGAGGAATTGACTGCCGAACTGAAGGCTATTATCGCTCAGGTGGGAGCCACTTCCGCCAAGGAGATGGGTAAGGTGATGGGCGTAGCATCGAAGGCTCTTGCCGGACGTGCCGACGGACGTGTCATCTCAGCGAAGGTGAAGGAACTTCTCGCATAATACAACGAATCGAAAACGATACAATATAAAGCAATCATTATTATATGCTTACACTTCAACAAATAAAGGAAAATCCCGCCTATATCGTAGAGCGCCTTGCCGTGAAGGGATTTGCCGCACAAGAACTTATAAATCGCATTATCGAACTTGACACTCAACGTCGTCAGTTGCAATTAAATAACGATAATCAAGCTGCCGAGCTTAAGAAATATGCCGCTTCCATCGGCGCTCTCATGAAGGAGGGTAAAAAAGATGAGGCAGAGCAAGCTAAAGCTGCAGTGGCTGCATTGAAAGAGGAACAAAAGGCAGTGGCTGAAAGTCTTGCTGCCGCAGAAACCGAAATCACGAATATTCTTCTTACGATTCCGAATATTCCGTGTGAGATGGTGCCTGAAGGAAAAACGGCAGCGGATAATGTGGTGGAGAAGACCGGAGGCGAAATGCCGAATCTTCCTGCCGATGCTCTTCCTCATTGGGATTTGGCCAAGAAGTACAACCTTATCGATTTCGATCTTGGTGTGAAGATTACCGGTGCGGGATTCCCGGTGTATGTGGGCAAGGGTGCTCGATTGCAACGTGCTCTCATCCAATTTTTCCTTGATGAGGCCGGCAAGTCGGGCTATCTTGAGGTGCAACCGCCTTATGTGGTGAATGAGGCTTCGGGTTATGGTACAGGTCAGCTCCCCGACAAGGAGGGACAGATGTATCACGTGACTGTGGACAATCTTTATCTCATTCCGACAGCAGAGGTGCCTGTCACGAATATCTATCGCGATGTCATTCTTAACGATGACCAACTTCCTATAAAGAATTGTGCATATTCGGCATGTTTCCGTCGCGAAGCGGGCAGCTATGGTAAGGATGTGCGCGGATTGAACCGTCTGCATCAGTTTGACAAGGTGGAAATCGTGCGTATCGAGAAGCCTGAAAATTCGTATGCTGCACTTGAGGAGATGAAGAATCACGTGCAAGGATTGCTTGAAAAACTCGGATTGCCTTGGCATATACTCCGCCTTTGCGGTGGCGATATGAGTTTTACTTCGGCTATTACGTTTGACTTTGAGGTGTATTCTGCCGCACAACAGCGTTGGCTTGAGGTAAGCTCTGTATCCAACTTCGAGACTTATCAAGCTAATCGTCTGAAGTGTCGCTATCGCGGTGAGGATAAGAAGACTCGCCTTTGCCATACACTTAACGGCTCGGCTCTCGCATTGCCTCGTATCGTGGCTGCATTGTTGGAAAACAATCAGACCCCCGAAGGTATCCGCGTGCCGGAGTGCTTGGTTAAATATACCGGTTTTGACATGATTAATTAATCAATTATACAGCAAATATGTCGACTTACTCAAGCGAAGACAAACGTAAAGTCACCACTCGTCGTCTGATAGAGATGAAGCAGCGCGGAGAAAAAATCGCGATGCTAACGGCTTACGATTATTCGATGGCGAAGCTTATCGATGAGGCCGGTGTGGATGTGATTCTTGTCGGAGACTCAGCCTCCAATGTGATGGCGGGTAATATCACCACATTGCCTATCACTCTTGACCAGATGATATATCACGGCAAGTCGGTGATGAAGGCGGTGCAACGCGCTCTTGTGGTAGTGGATATGCCTTTCGGTACATATCAAGGAAACTCGAAGGAGGCTCTTGCTTCGGCTATACGCATAATGAAAGAGACTCATGCCGATTGTATTAAATTGGAGGGTGGCGCAGAAATCCGCGAGTCGATAGAGCGTATTCTTTGTGCCGGTATTCCTATTATGGGGCATCTCGGTCTTACTCCTCAATCGATAAATAAGTTCGGCACGTATGCCGTTCGTGCGAAGGAGGAAGCAGAAGCGCAGAAGCTTATCGAGGATGCAAAGTTGCTTGAGGAAATCGGTTGCTTTGCGTTGGTATTGGAAAAAATTCCGGCTTCGTTGGCTACCCGTGTGTCAGAAGCGCTTACGATACCTACAATCGGTATCGGAGCGGGTGGAGGCACTGACGGTCAGGTGCTCGTAATGCACGATATGCTTGGAATCAACAAGGGATTTTCTCCGCGATTCCTCCGCCGCTATGCTGACTTGTCGACTATAATTACCGACGCTGTGGGAAACTATGTGGACGATGTGAAAAATCGCGATTTCCCCAACGAAAAGGAGCAATATTAATCGGATCGATTATAATAAATATATCAGGCGAGACTGTCGATGGCGGTCTCGCCTGTTTTTATGAATACAATGTGAACTATAAAAATAGTTAATAAACTAAGGAAATAGTTGTGCAACTAAAATTTTAGTTGTATGTTTGCGATGTAATTAAAAATAGATTGATTATGAAAGATTCTATAGGTCATCGAGAACTTACCGATAAGGAGGAGGCATTGATGCGCATCTTCTGGGAGAAAGGTCCGTTGTTTGTACGTGAGATTGTGGATTTATATCCAGAGCCAAAGCCGCATTTCAATACGATAAGCACGTTTGTCAGGGGGCTTGAGGCTAAGGGATATGTCGCACATGAAGCGTTTGGCAATACATATCGCTATTATGCGGTCGCCAAGATGGAGGATTTCCGTCGGAAGTCGCTTGGCAATGTAATCAAAAGCTATTTCAATAATAGTTATCTTGGAGTGGTGTCGTCGCTTGTGGAGGATGAAAAGCTGTCGATAGAGGAGCTTCGCGAGCTTATCGAGAGTGTGGAGAACGCTAATAAATGACGCGGCTATGGGCGGAGTACTTGCATATTCGGTGAATGTGGCGTTGCTGCTTGCGATGATGTATATCGTCTATAAGTGGTTGTTGGCATCAGAGTCGTTTCATGCATTCAACCGTGGGATATTGCTCGGTATATATGGGATAGCTTTGATTGCGGCGCCGTCGGCTGATTTGATTGGGCATCTTTCCGCTCAATCTCCGGAAGAGGGATTTTTCATTATGCAGACCGAGTCTGTTGTGATGACCGGAGAGGAAAGTACAAATACGCCGATATGGCCGATGGTGTTTGTTGGCATATATCTCGCGGGAGTGGTATTGATGTCGGTACGAAGCGCGGTGATTTGGCTACGTATAGTCCGCATCATAGAATATGGCGAGAGGAGTACCATCGGTCGTTATCGGCTTGTTGTTTCAGAACGGAATAATGTGGCTCCGTTCAGTTGGTATCGGTATATCGTGATGAGTCGAAGCGACTATGAGCAGGCTTATGAGATGATAGTGGCTCACGAACGGCAACATTTGTATCATCGCCATTGGATAGACCTCCTTGTTGCGGAGGCTATAATTATACTGAATTGGTTTAATCCCGCTGCGTGGCTTATGCGTGATGAGCTTCAGAGTGTGCATGAGTATCAGGCAGATATGGCTGTGTTGCGTAGTGGTGTCAATGCAAAGAGTTATCAATTATTACTAATAAAAAAGGCTGTCGGCTACAGATTCCCGTCCCTCGCCAACAGCCTGAATCACAGCAAACTTAAAAAACGTATCACTATGATGATGAAAAATCAATCTAAAAAGTGTGCGCGTTATCGCGCTTTTGCCATCGTGCCCGCAGTGGCCGTGGCGTTGTCGGTATCCAATCTGCCCGCAGTGGCTTCTGCTCTTTCTGCCTTGGGCTGTGCCGAATTGTCGCTATCGGCGACGGAAGACAAAGGTAGTGAAAAATCTTCGATGACGGAAGGTTCAACCAAGAAATCGACCAAGATTGTTGTTGCGGGCGATTCGCTCAACAGGCAGATAAAAACAGTCTGCATTAAGGGCGGCGATGCTACAGATGCAGAGGCAACGGTTGCAACTTCCAATACGCAGATTGAAACTGTAAAAGTGCATCGCGGTATTCAGGTCGGAGATCTTGACGGAGCGGAAATAACCATCGATGGAAAGACGGCTACTGCAGCTCAAGTAGAGGCGTTGCCTGAAGAGTGTAAGAAAAATGCGTATGTGGCAGTGACATCTGACGGACATAAAAAGGTGAAGATTTCCACAAAATCGAATCCTAATGAATATGCTGTGTTTTATTACGTCAACGGCAAAGAGGCTGACAAGGCTGAAATCGATTCGATTAATATGGAGCAGATAATGTCGATGGAGATTGATAAAACGGATTCGCAAAAGACGAAAGTCTATGTAGTCAAGAGTAATTAGGTATAGGATTAATCTGTTGAAGCGGGGCTATCGTGGCGTAATGACTCGATAGCCTTGCTCGTATTGTTTAATCTGTTGAAAAACACATAGAAGCACTTGCTTTTACGGGATTGATAATGTAACTTTGCAAAGACAATTAACACTCTAAATTAACACAAGCATTACATGAAATCATTGCTGATCGCTGCGCTTGCCGTAGCAGTCGCAGGTACCGTATTGGTAGCTTGCAATTCCAAGAAAAAAGGTGATGTCGCTGCAGAGGAGCGCGATTCCACTTACACAACAGTAAAGCATCCCGAATGGAGCCGCAATGCGGTAATCTATGAGGTGAATCTTCGTCAATACACCGATTCAAGTTCTATTGTTGAATTTGAAAAGCATCTTCCCCGCTTGAAGGAGCTTGGTGTGGATATTCTATGGTTTATGCCTATCCATCCGATTTCGGAGCTTAATCGTAAGGGAGGTCTCGGTAGCTATTATGCAGTAAGAGATTACAAAGGATTCAACCCTGAATTCGGTACAGTTGAACAGTTCAAGCATGCTGTTGATGAGGCTCATAAGCTCGGAATGAAGGTGATTCTCGACTGGGTGCCTAATCACACCGGTTGCGACAATGCTTGGGTGACTGAACATCCGGATTGGTATATGACTGATTCTCTCGGTAAGATGTATGGTCCTTATGACTGGACTGATGTCTATAAACTTGACTATTCAAACAAGGAAATGCGTGCCGCAATGGTGGATGCATTTAAATATTGGTTGACTGAAATCGGTGTAGACGGTTTCCGTTGCGACGTAGCCGGCGAAGTTCCCACCGACTTCTGGGATGAAACCCGTCCGATGCTTGAGGCTGCTAACCCCGAAGTATTCATGCTCGCAGAGGCAAGCAAGCCTGAACTTCAAAAGAATTGTTTCGACATGGGCTACAACTGGCCGATGAAGGATCTTTTCAGCGAAATCGCTGCAACAGCAGGTCAATACACATTCAAGAAAGAGGGTGAACCGATGCGTACATTCCCCGTGAAGACGGCTGTAGATATCGATTCTTTGCTTGCCGATCAGGATGTAAACTATCCGAAAGACAGCTATTTGATGAATATGATTACAAATCATGACCTCAATTCATGGGAAGGCACTGAAATGGAACGTCTCGGCAATCTTTCTGATGCATTTGCCGTGCTTACCTACACTCTTCCGGGTATGCCGTTGATTTACACCGGTCAGGAAACCGGTATGAATCGTGCGCTTGAGTTCTTTGTAAAGGATAAAGCTCCCGAATGGGAACCCCGCAATGAGTTCTTTGCATTTTATAAGAAACTCGGCGAACTTAAACATGCCGAAAAGGCTCTTGCAGCAGGTACTGCCGGTGGTGAAATGAAGCGTTATCCGACCGTTGACGAAGACCTCTACATTTTCTCTCGCGAGGTGGAAGGTTCGAAGGTGATTGTATTCGTTAACCTTGGTGCAGAAGAAGCTACCGTGGAATATAGCGATGCAGCTCCCGAAGCAGAAGGAACAATCAACCACTTCACAGGCGAAGCTGAAGCATTCCCCACAGCTCTTGCTGCCGGAGAATACCGCGTGTATGTGAAGCATTAAGATTTTGGACTTATAAGTATAGGGCGATGTGCCGGAATGGTGCATCGCTCTTTTTGTTGTATTATTATGAGCGGATTAGGTCGGTTTGTGGGGAAATTTTTGTAATTTTGCGGAAAATTAGATATTGTGGTATGAAAGTAACTATTATCAACGGTCCCAATCTTAATTTGCTTGGTGTGCGAGAGCCGGGTATTTACGGCAGTGAGTCGTTTGAGGGTTATCTGCAAAATTTGCGCAACCGCTATCCGGAAGTTGAAATAGATTATTTTCAGAGTAATCATGAGGGTGGCATCATCGACAAGCTTCATGAAATCGGATTTGACGATGATCGCGGGGTGGTGCTGAATGCCGGTGCATATACTCATACGTCGCTTGCAATTGCGGATGCAATTTCTGCAATAAAGGTACCGGTGGTGGAGGTACATATCTCAAATGTACATTCACGCGAGGAGGTGCGCCATCATTCGATGATATCGCGAGTGTGTCGCGGTGTGATAGCGGGTTTCGGCCTTGACAGTTATCGCCTCGGCATAGAGTCGCTTATTTAGTTGCATGAACGACACGGTCGGCGGCTCGATGGCGGTCGGCTATATTGTATAAAACATATATATTATAGAAAAGCAGATAGAAGTATGATTAAGTTTACCAAAATTGTTGCAACCGTTTCCGACAAGAGATGTGATATTCCGTTTATACAGGATTTGTTTGACAACGGAATGAATGTGGTGCGAATGAATTCGGCACATATTCAACTCGAAGGCTTCCGCCGCATAGTCAACAATGTGCGTGCCGTGTCGTCGCGTATCGGTATTTTGATGGACACGAAGGGTCCGGAAATCCGTACGACAACGAATGTTGATGATGCCGATATCGCATTTTCGGAAGGAGACAAGGTGGTGTTTAAGGGCGACCTAAACGGTGTTACTTCTCATGACTGTATCTATCTTTCTTATTCGGATATAGCCAAGGATGTGACAGCCGGAGTGCATTTTCTTATCGACGATGGGGAGATAGATTTTCTTATCGACTCGATCGATGGAGATACTATCTATGCAACAGCACAAAACGGAGGTAAACTGGGTTCTCGTAAGAGTGTGAATATACCGGGAGTGAGCATCAAACTTCCGTCGCTTACCGAACGCGACAAAATCAATATCGGCTATGCGATAGAACTCGGTGTCGATTTTATAGCACATTCATTTGTGCGCAGCAAGCAAGATGTGCTTGATATTCAGGCTATTCTTGATGCTCATAACAGCCCGATTAAGATTATTGCAAAGATTGAAAACCAAGAGGGTATCGATAATTTCGATGAAATCCTTGAGGTGGCTTACGGTATCATGATTGCCCGCGGAGACCTCGGTATTGAAATCCCTGCAGAACGTATTCCGGGTATTCAGCGCAATCTAATCAATAAATGTATTCTCAATCATAAGCCTGTAATCGTGGCAACCCAGATGTTGCACTCGATGATAAGCAATCCGCGTCCGACGCGTGCAGAGGTTTCGGATGTGGCTAATGCGGTGTATCAACATACCGATGCGCTTATGCTGAGCGGAGAGACGGCTTACGGAAAATATCCGGTGGAGGCGGTGGCTACGATGGCCCGTATCGCACGGGAAGCGGAACATTCGCTTACAGCGAGCACTATTCCGTCGGTGGAAAACGATGTGACTTCGTTTCTTGCCCGTCAAGCGGTGGCATCATCGGAAACGTTGGGAACTCGTGCAATCATTACGGATAGCTATACCGGTCGTACGGCTCGTTATATAGCGTCGTTCAGAGGTAAATATCCTACGTTTGCTATCTGCTATCATGAGCATGTAATCCGATTGCTGGCTTTGTCGTATGGTGTGGTGGCGCACTATCAGGAGCGCACTTCGTCGTCGCGCCGCTATCTGCGTAATGCGTTGAGCAAAATGATAGAAATCGGACGTCTTTCTCACAAGGACCGCATTGCGTATCTCGGCGGTGGTTTCGGAGAGGGTCACGGAACGTCGTTTTTGGAAATCAATAATGTGGGAGAGGTGATGGATAATTACAGCACCTATTCACTCCCGAATCTTGAAGATGTGAATCAATGCAAGAAGCTTTAGAGCAATATATTCTTGAGCATATAGACAAGGAACCGGAAGGGATGCGTCGTCTGAATCGTGACACGCATCTCTACCATCTTTACAGCCGTATGTGCTCAGGGCATTATCAAGGTCGATTGCTTAAGATGCTCACGGAGATGATACGCCCGCGACGTGTGCTCGAACTCGGTACGTTTACCGGATATTCGGCACTTTGTTTTGCAGAAGGACTGCATGGCGATGCCGAGCTTCATACAATCGAAATCGATGATGAGCTTGAGGATTTTCTGCGGGAACATATTGCAGCGTTTCCGCATGGAGAACGGATAACACTTCACATAGGCGATGCCACCGAGGTACTGCCTACGATAGAGGGTGACTTCGATATGGTGTTTATCGATGCCAATAAGCGTCACTATGTGGAATATTACGAATTGGTGTTGCCTCGAGTTGCTCCCGGCGGGTTTATCCTTGCCGATAATACACTATGGGACGGAAAGGTGACGAATCCGGAAGCTAATCACGACCTTCAGACACGCGGAATCCTCGAATTCAATGCTCTTGTGGCTCGTGATGAGCGTGTGGAGCGTGTGATATTGCCTATCCGCGACGGATTGACAATCATACGCAAATTGCCCTAACAAGACTTGCCAAATCACTCGCTTTTTGTAACTTTGCGGGTGTTTAAAGTGTTATCAATTAAGTAACTTCAATAACTATATAATATGGAATCAACTCGACAAGCCAAAATAGCCCGCCTTATACAAAAAGAACTCAGTGAAATCTTTCGCCGCGAGACGGCAAAAACTCATGGTGTAATCGTGTCGGTGAGTGCGGTGCGGGTGTCGCCGGACCTTAGCATTGCCCGTGCATATCTTTCGGTGTTCCCAAGTGATAAAGGGGAGGAGATGCTTGCAAGCATCAATCGAAGTGCGAAATCGATACGCTATGAGTTGGCTCAAAAGGTGCGTTATCAGTTGCGCAAAACACCGGAGTTATCATTCTTTATCGACGATTCGCTCGACTATATTCAAAATATCGACAATCTTCTCGGAAAAGAGGGAGAGTAATCCATGTTGACGCTTCGAGTCGCACTCCGCTATCTGTTTGCAAAGAAGACGCACAGTGCGGTCAATGTCATATCGCTAATCTCTGTCGTGGGGGTGGCGGTGGCTACGATGGCTATTGTGTGTGTGCTTTCGGTGTTTAACGGATTTACCGATTTGGCAAGTTCTAAATTGTCGAAGCTTGATCCGCAGTTGAAAATAACACCGACTTCCGGCAAGGTGATTGCAAATGCGGATTCGCTTGTAGCGGTATTGTCGGGGATGGCGCAAATAGAAGCAGCGGCTCCGACGATTGAGGAGAATGCGCTTGCCATATACGGCTCGCAACAGATGCCGGTGGTAATCAAAGGGGTGACAAGTGATTACGACCGTCTAACCCAAATTCGCGATATAGTGAAGTCGGACGGTGATTTTCTGCTATCAGATTCCGTCTATACATTTGCCACGCTCAGTGTCGGTGCGGCGGTGCAACTCGGTGCACATCCGGGATTTTACCGATATTTGGGGATATATACACCGAAGCGCAAGGGACGAATAAATCCGGCGAATCCGATGACATCGTTTCGCAGCGACTCGCTGCTGGTGGGAGGAGTGTATCAGGTGGAGCAGGCTGAATATGATGCCGATATGGTGATAATCCCATTGGAAAATGCCCGCAGATTGCTCGACTACACAACGGAGGCCACAGCGGTGGAATTGTGTCTTGCCGACGGGGTGAAAGAGGCTGATGCAATACGTATCATTTCGGAAATGCTCGGCGACGGTTACAAGGTGAGTGATCGGATGCAACAACAAGAAAATTCGTATAGAATGATTGAAATAGAAAAGTGGATTACTTTTCTGATGTTGGCATTCATATTAATCATAGCCTCGTTTAACGTAATATCGACGCTGTCGATGCTTGTCATTGAAAAGGATGCGGATATTGCGACGCTTAATGCTCTCGGCGCAAGTCGGAAGCAGATTTCGCGAATCTTCCTGATGGAGGGATGGCTTATTTCGCTTGCCGGCGGGGCAATCGGGGTGGCAGTCGGTGTGATATTGTGTCTGGCTCAGCAATGGGGTAAATTTATCAAACTCGGAGGCGATCATGCCGTGATGTCGATAGATGCTTATCCGGTGAGGGTTGAGGTTTCGGACTTGATTGCCGTGATAGCATTGGTGGCTGTGGTAGGATGGGTTACGGCAATGGTAACATCGCTGTTTACACGCCGTCGTATATCTCGGATGGAGAATAAAAGTTGGGGATAGGCTTTATAATTTCATAAGGATTTCGTAATTTAGCGCAACTTAACCAAATCGAATATCCGGATGAAAAAGTTAGCATTATCGTTTATGGCTTCGCTCATGGCATTGAGCGGAATGGCACAAGGTCCCGCCTCGCAAGGCATGCCCGGAGAAAAAGGCGGGCAAATATCGGGGTACCAAGCATTTATATATACAAGTGATGATCTGTCGGATGAGATTCAGAGAGAAAGCGCACGCTCACGCGGAAGCGCAATCTTTGATGCCGGCGTGGCTGCCGCTCAAGGGCTTGCCGGAGGATATGTGACCTCGTTTCTCGATTTGGGTGTGAATGCAATCGCTTCGCTTGTCACCAAAAATTCCCGCCAAAAAGCGGAGTGGGAAGAGACAGTAGCTCAGGAAAACAAGTGGAATACGACAATCGAAACGCTGTCGGAGGTAAATGATTTCTATGATGAGACGTCGTTTGACGGCGCGATGGATCCGAAAGGGATGAGATTTGACGGGATTGGCTGTCTTCGCCGAGAGGGTAACGATACGGTGTTTTATGTGTCGTGTCATATCGACCGCAGCAAGATAAACAGGATTATAGACCATTCAAAATTTGAGCTTGTGTTGGATACGCTGATTATCAGCCCTACGCGCTCTAATCTCCCTAATTCAAAATTGGATATTCCTTTTTCGTTTGACGAACGCAGAAACTTTAATTTTTCGATGAAAATAAAGTTGTCGTCGTCGTGGATGAATGAGGTGGTGCAATTACAGAAAGACCAAGTGCTCGGAGAGTTTACAATCAATGTTCCGGTGACTCAGAAGGCTCTCGATGATAGGGGTTATCTGCGATATGTGCGAAATGAAGGTGAAACTTCGGCGTACGATGTTGTCGGGGAGAGTTTCATTGTGCCTCGCTCGTATATGGGGTATCGTGACCCGTCGGGACAATATCGTAACAGTTGGGGTACGGGTGAATATAAGTTGTCGATAGAGTTGAGCGAATCATGCGACGTGACCGAGCAATATCGCAAAAATTGGAAAGAGGACCGCAAGCGTCGAAAGAAAATGGAACCTAAAAAGGATTTCATGGATTCGGCATGGCAAGTGGTGAAGAGCCAAAAGTGGGACGAAATGTCGCAGACATGGATAATCACGATATTGAAAGGTCCGGCCGGAGTGATTACGACGGATATTAATAATAGATTAGGTTTTTCGACGACTACTCAAAGTGGAGCAGGGACATCTGTGCAAACAGCTAAATCCGGACAAGGAACTGCTTCTCCGGCAGCCGGTGGTGCCGGACAATCGCAAGGCGGGCCGCAGCAAGGAAGTCGACCATAGAAATGCCAAATATGACAAGTTTTTAATTTGCAAGTTGATAGCGATTTACGTATATTTGCATTCGCAAAAAATACCCAAATATGAACAGATATTATACCTCGATAGTTTCGCTTGTGATGATAGCGTTTGTGTCGCTGTGTGCGTCGGCCGATATACCCACGGGTTATTATACGTCGCTCAACGGCAAAAAAGATGTGGCATTGAAAACGGCAGTCCGCGACATTATATATAATCATACAGAAGTGTCGTCGTATAGCGATTTGCCACAATATTTTCGCAAAACGGATGCACGTCCCGGAACAAATCAGTGGTGGGATATGTATTCGGATGAGGTGTTTTATCTGCCATCGTTCAGCGGACTGAATCGCGAACACTCCGTGCCTAAAAGTTGGTGGGGAGGAAGTACTTCGATACCCGCTTATACGGATTTGAATCATCTGTATCCATCGGAAATGAATGCCAATTCGGCAAAAAGTAATTATCCGTTGGGAACAGTGCTGACTGCGACATTTGACAATGGCGTGAGTAAGGTGGGGTATGCCGTTACCGGTCAAGGTGGCGGTGCTGCAAAGGTGTTTGAGCCTGCCGATGAGTATAAGGGAGATTTTGCCCGTACATATTTCTATATGGCGACATGCTATGCCGGATATGTGACATGGAAGTACTCATATATGTTTCAAGAAACGGACCTTACGCTCAATGACTGGTCGCAGACTCTTTTGCTGAAGTGGCATAGAGAGGACCCGGTAAGCGAGAAGGAAATCAATAGAAATGAGGTGGTATTCGGCTTTCAAAACAATAGAAATCCGTTTATCGATTTTCCTGATTTGGCAGAATATATCTGGGGAAACAAGAAAGGACAGACATTTTCGACTTCTCAAGCGGGAACACCAACCGGTGAAGCAAATCTGATTACACCCACACAGGGTATGGAGGTGGACTTTGGAGAGGTCGCTATCGGAAATACGGTGAATCGTCAATTGTTTTTTAATGGAGAGAATCTTACCGGTTCGCTTACGTTGACTTTGTCATCGTCGGGTAATCCCGATATGTTTGAGGTGGCAAGCACAAGCATCAAAGCTTCGCTTGTGAATGCCGAGAGTGGATATTGGCTTAATATTACTTACAATCCTACAGCGATTGGCGACCATACCGGTAGACTCATCATCTCTGATGGCGGTATTACGGGTTCGCGTGGTGTGGCGTTGTCGGGCGGTTGCAGAGAGGTGCCTACGCTTTCCACTCTTATCGCTACGGAACCGACGGATATAACCGACACTTCATATACTGCCAATTGGGAGGCTTCGGCCGATGATATAGATTATTATGTAGTGACTCGTACACGATATGCCGATGGCGGCGGTGCGTCAACGGAAGAGATAGAGGCGGAAAGCAACAGCCTTGAAATAACCGATTTCGACCAATCGACGCGAGAGACTTATTCGGTGCAGGCAGTCAGATTGGGCTATCGTTCGGCAATGTCGAATGTGATTACGGTAGACCATGCCGGAATTTCAGGCGTAGAGATGGATGCTCCGCTTGGAGTGGCGTATTGTCCCGGCGGTGTGCGCTTCGTTTGTGGCGAGGAACATACCGGAGGACGAATCTATGATGCTTCGGGCCGATTGGTGCGCACGATTGATGTGATTACCAATAATATGGAGGTAATGCTTCCGTGGGGCGTGTATTTCATCGTGACCGACCAATTGTCGAAACCGATAAGTATCATCGTGAAGTAATATTAGATAATACACAATTATATAACTGTTTTTATGAAGAAATTAGTTTTTGCCATGGTTGCTTTTGTCGGGTTGACGGTTCAAGCAACCGAGGTTATTGCCCATCGAGGCTTTTGGGATACTGTCGGTTCGGCACAAAATTCGATTGCAGCTCTTGAAAAGGCGGATTCAATCGGTTGTTACGGCTCGGAGTTTGATGTGTGGATGACTTCTGACGGCGGGTTGGTAATCAATCACGATGCAACGTTCCGCGGGGTAACAATGGAGGATGCCACTGCGGCTGTGTGTGGTGCAGTGGAACTTCCCAATGGAGAAAATCTGCCTACGTTACAGCAATATCTTGAGTGTGGAAAAAATTTGAAAACCCGCTTGATTCTTGAATTGAAATCTCTCCGTACTCCCGAACGGGAAACTATAGCCGTAGAGAAGGTTGTGGCGATGGTAGAGCGTATGGGATTGTCGGATAGAGTGGAATATATCGCGTTTTCACGTCATGCGACAGAGGAGTTCATTCGCGTGGCTCCTGTCGGTACTCCGGTGTATTATTTAGAGGGGGATATTGCTCCTGTGGAGTTGAAACGTATGGGATGCGCGGGTCCGGATTACAACATTAACGTATTTAAGGCGCATCCGGAGTGGATAGAGGAGTGTCATAGTCTTGGAATGAAAGTCAATGTATGGACTGTGAACAATTCCGAGGATATGCAGTGGCTTATTGATATGGGGGTCGACTATATAACGACCAACGCGCCGATTATGCTCCAAAAATTGCTGTCTGAATAAACCGGACTATAGAAATCGTTTTAACACGAAGTCCTCGCATTATGATTTATTGCGGGGGTGGTGTGTGAGAATTTCTTGACGCAGGAAGCTGCGGTCGAGGTGGATGTAGATTTCGGTTGTGGTAATGCTTTCATGTCCGAGCATCTGCTGGATGGCTCTCAGATTGGCTCCGCCTTCGAGCAGGTGGGTGGCAAAAGAGTGACGCAAGGTGTGGGGGGAAATATCTTTACGAATACCAGCCAGTTGGCATAGCTGCTTGATGATGTAGAATATCATTACGCGCGATAGTCGATGTCCACGGCGATTGAGGAAGAGGATGTTTTCTTCGCCGGGTTTGATGTTCATCTCAGCGCGGTCATTGAGGTATGATTTTATCTCATCAATGGCAACGTCAGAAATGGGAACCATTCGTTCTTTGCTGCCTTTTCCGCGCACAATCAAGTATTGCTCATTGAAATAGATGTGATTTATTTCGATATTGATGAGTTCGGATACTCGCAATCCACAGCCGTAGAGTGTTTCGATAATGGCGCGGTTGCGTTGACCTTCCGCTGCGGAGAGATCGATGGCGGCAATCATTCTGTCGATTTCTTCTACGGTCAGGATTTCCGGCAGGTGGCGTCCGAGTTTGGGGGATTCGAGCAGTTGAGTTGGGTCGGTCTCGATGTATCCGTCGAGTCGTAGGAATTTGAAGAAAGATTTTATTCCGGAAATGATACGGGATTGTGAGCGTGGGGAGATGCCGAGGTCGTGTAGCTCGGTGACGAAGGCTTGCAGGTCGGCAAGAGTGACGAGACGTAACGGCTGCGACAAATCATTAAGATATTGAAGCAGTTTGAGTATGTCGTTGCGATAGGCTTCGCGAGTGTTGTCGGAAAGACCACGTTCGAGAAGCAGATAGGCGTTGTAGCGACTAAGCAGGTCTTTGATATTGTCGATGTGGCGCATAATCAAAACCAGAGGGAGAAATGTTGGCGAGGTAATCGCCGATAACCGACAATGATGCCGATGCGGTCGTTGGAAAAGCTCATGCCGTGGGGAATGGCGGCTATTGTGCGGTTCCACAGTCGTCTTACAATCGGGCTGCGGGAGATGTTGCGCACTATGACGATTCCTTCGCGATGCAATACGTCGACAATGGTATCGGCAAGCAAAAGGAAGTCGGGTTCGGATACATCGTTTACGAGTATGAATGGGGCGGCATCGGCAATTGCGTGTCGATATGTATCGATGGCTTCGGAGAGAGACGGGCGGCTATCTATTCGCGAGGCATATGGTTGTGTGATTTTATCGTAAATCGTATCGTGGCAATTTTTCCCGGTGTAGATTATCAATCGGGAATTGCTGTCGACGTTGAGCATGGCGAATGAAGAAACCCCGTAGGATGTGCCACATTGCAGAATCAAGGAGGGGTGGAACCGACATACGATACGAAAAAGCATTTTGGCATTTTTCAATGAAATGACGCGTGGTCGGCGCGTATGTTCTGATGCCAAGAGCAAGGCTTGTCGGCGTTGGTTTTCGATGTCGGTATAAGCATAATATCGGCATCGTTCACGCAGTACTCTCAATACGAAATCGAATGCAAACGGCGAGTGTATGCCGAAGCCTTTGCTGCGGCTGTATCGACGTAATGCGGTGTAATATCTGCGTAGCTTATTCATCGGCTTTTCGAGCCTTGACAGCTTTCATTACAGCGACCGCAATGGCTGCTGCAACAGCGAGGTAGATGATGATGATGGAGATGTAGGCGGCGTTGACTGTGTAGTGAACTGACTCAGGGTCGAAGCGCATGACAATCTCATGGTTGCCTGCCGGAACACGAAGTGCGCGAAGGACATAGTTGACGCGACCTATTTCCGTGTCGTTTCCATCGATAGTGGCTTTCCATCCCCAAGGGAAATATATTTCCGAGAATACGGCAAGACCTCCGTTGGCGGTGTTGGCACGATAACGCAATTCGTTGGGTGCATAATAAGTCTCGTAGATGGTGTCTCCGGGTGCTACTTGAGGCATTTCGGTGCCGAGTATTTCTTTGAATTTTATGTCGGCAACGGCAACGGAGTCGGGGGAGATATGGCTAAGTGCCGCCATCTCTTCATCGGCATTGGCTGCATATTGCAGTTCGCCAACCCACCAAGCATTGCCGAGAGCTTCGGTGTTTTCAAACACTTGGTCGTCTGATATGATGACGTAGCGGGCATTGAGCATATTAAGCACATTCCAATCGGAGGAATCGGGCTGCTGGCGTCGGAAGTTGCCGAGATGACGGTCGATGAGGTCTTGGTAGCGGGTGAGTTTTGCCGCATGATAGCCACCAATCATTTTGTGATGATAGGATGGCGCAGCTTGGTCGAAATTGGGAATATCCATCACTCGATAGTTCATCGTCGTGTCGGCGAGAATCTGTTTGTCGACCGGACGAAGCGGGAATTGCTCGCCTTGTGACAGTTGTCGCGGGAGGAAGCTGTCGTGATTGATATAGCGCTTGTCGACCGAATAGAGGTCGCCGGCAATAGCTATGGTGAGGAGCAGGCATGTTGCGGGCTTTTTGAGTTTTCCGTTGAGGAACAAAGCCAATATTCCGAGACCTACACCAAGTATTATGAAACTGCGTACAGCATCGTCGGCCACTAAAGACAATCGTACGGATTCGATGGCGGAGAAAAGCGGACGATATTCGGGTATGGCAAAGTAGCTACTGTAGGCATACAATTCGTCGTTGCTGTATCCGGCACCGAATATGCTCGGTGCGATGAATCCGAGAGCGCAGATGAGCAGGCATATCCCGAAACTCGATAGGATGGCTACCTTGTATTGCTTCCATGCATCGGGAGTGGTAAACAGTTCTTTGAGGGCAAGAATGGCAAGAAGCGGGATTGTAAATTCGGCGATGACAAGTATTGATGCGACGGTGCGGAATTTGTTGTACATCGGGAAATAATCAATCATCCAATCGGTGAGCCACATGGCATTGTGTCCCCACGATAGCAGTATCGATATGATGGTGAGGGCGAGAAGGGTCCACTTCATCGGCCCTTTGACAATGATGCATCCGAGTAAGAAGAGAGCGAAAATGATGGCTCCGACGTAGACGGGACCGTTGGTCATCGGCTGGTCTCCGAAATATTGCGGCATTTGCGACAATGCGGAAGCTTCTTGTTGGGTGATTGCGCCTTCGTTGAGGAGCTTTTGGGCTTCGGGGACGTCGTAGAGCGACATCAGTTTGTTTTCACCCTTTTCGGGGCGAATCGTTGCACCGCCTTTTACGTTGGGGATGAGGAGGGTGAATGTTTCGTCGATGCCGTAGCTCCAAGCTGTGATATAATCTTTGTCGAGTCCGCCGGTGGATGTGTTGGTCGAAGAGCCGGGAGAGGTCAGTTCGGAATGTCCGCCACGCATCGATTCTTTACTATACTTGTAGGTGTTGTAAAGGTTGGGCATATTGGCAGTGACGGCGAGAATTGCGGCAAATGCCAATACGCCGGTGGCAATGCCCCAACGTGCGATGCGTTTCTTTTTCAAAGCCGTGATGAAATAGGCAATGACAAATCCTACGATGACGAAAAGGAAGTAGTAGCTCATCTGGATGTGGTTGCTTGCAATCTGCAATGTAGCAAAAAGAGCAGCCAACGCACCTCCGGCAAGGTATTTCCCACGATAGCATAGCACTATGCCGGCAATTGTGGGCGGGATGTAGGCGAGCGTGACAAATTTCCAGATGTGTCCCGCTCCGATGATGATGAAAAAGTAGGATGAGAAGCCGTAGGCTATTGCGCCGGGAAGGGCGAGATACCATCTGACTTTCATGGTAAGCAGCAGAATGAAGAACCCGGTCATCATGATGAAGATAAGGTTGACCGGGGAGGGGAACCAAAGGCTATATGCTTTGCCTATCCACGAAATCAAATCGTTGGAGGGATAGGATGGAGCAATCTGGAAGTTAGGCATACCGGAGAATAGCGAGTTTGTCCAACGGGACATCTCGCCGGTGTCTTCGGCAAAGGCTTTCACTTCTTGTCCGATGGCAGCTCCCTGCTGCATATCGTGTTGGCGCAACTCATTGCCTTGCATCGCATCGGGATAGAAAAAAATCCACGATATTGCCGCAAGGATTACAATAGAGGCTATGATGCCTACGATTTTGCTATGTTTCATCTGCTACGGTGAGGATGTATAAAAATATAGGGGTGGGAAAAATTATTCGTAATTGATAGGAATTTCGCGGGTGATGCTGTGGTCGAGGGAAATGAGAGTCTCGGTGCCGATAACGCCCTCAATCATCTGTATCTTGTTGTTGAGGAGTTCCATCAGGTGCTCGTTGTCGCGTGCATATAGTTTGACAAGCATTGTGTACGGCCCTGTGGTGAAGTGGCATTCCACGATTTCGGGAATTTTTTCCAATTCGGGGACTACGTTGCGGTACATTGCTCCACGTTCGAGATTTACTCCGACGTAGGTGCAAGTGCTGTAACCCAATACTTTTGGGTTTACGTGGTAGCCTGAACCTGTGATGACATTGAGATCGATCATGCGCTGAATGCGTTGATGGATAGCAGCGCGTGACACGCCACATTCGGTAGCAACATCTTTAGAGGCTATACGGGCATTACGCATCACAATTTCAAGGATTTTGCGGTCAAGATTGTCGATTTTCTCCATAAGTATATAATCAATGGTATTCTTAAATGATTGACAAATGTAAGCAAAGTTTTTAGATTTCAACGCATTTTGTATGTAAAATTATGCGAATTAGTGCAAAATGCACAATTATATACATCAAATTTCCAAAATAACATGAATGAAAGAATCTTTTTGTCGGTCAGCTATGTTATAATAACATAGGTGAATAAGAAATCTCTTTTAAGATTTTTTACTAAAATAAGTGGAACGCTCCGCGAGATTTAGCCTACCTTTGTGCCTGCATTTATACAATAATATTATTCAGAAATTTATGGAAAAAAATAAAGAACTTGACCGTATCAGCTATGCTCTCGGATTGAGCATGGGTAATAATTTCCGCAGTTCGGGCATAGAGAGTATCGATGTGGCAGATTTTGCCGATGGTGTAGCCGCTGTCTATGCAGGAGCAACGCCTAAGATGACTTATGATGAGGCTAAGGCTGTGATACAACAGTTTTTTACCGAGATGGATGCCAAGCAGCAAGCTGCGGCAGCCAAGATGGGCGAAGTGAATGAACAGGCCGGCAAGGCGTTTTTGGAAGAAAACGGCAAGCGCGAAGAGGTGAAAATCACTGCATCGGGTCTTCAATATGAGGTGCTCGAAGAGGGTACCGGGGCAATGCCTACTTCGTCGGACCAAGTGACTGTGCACTATACCGGCAAGCTTATCGATGGAACTGTATTTGACAGCTCTGTAGAGCGCGGCGCTCCGGCTACATTCGGTGTAACTCAGGTGATTCCGGGATGGGTTGAGGCTTTGCAGATGATGAAGGAGGGCGCAAAGTGGCGTCTGTATATCCCTTCTCAATTGGCTTACGGCCCGAACGGCGCCGGTGGAGTAATCGGCCCGAATGCTACGCTGATTTTCGATGTTGAACTCATTAAGGTTGTAGGTAAGTAATCAGCAGACGATGCGTCGGATTTTTGCGATATTAATCGTTGCTATTACTGCCGTTGGCGTAAAGGCCGAAACGGAAGTAGACTCGGTATCGACGGCGTTTGCCACGGTGTGGGGTGAGTATCTCGCTCCGCAGGTGCAACGAGTTTATGATGGTGATAGTCTGTCGGTAGTCCGATTTATGGACGGAATGAAAGCAGCCATGACAGTTGCTCCGGCAGATGAGCCGTATTATCGCGGAGTGATGGAAGGTATCGTGGTGGCGCAACGCATCAAACAGGTGCAACGGATGGAGTTGCCTGTGGATGAAGATGCGTTTCTGGCTGCATTAGGCGGTATTCTCAATGGGAAATCAAGCGGTTTTACGCGCGAGAGTGCCGACGAATATCTTAATTCATACGTTGCCCGCCACGTGGAGCCGGACACGGTGAGTGTGGCGTCGCAAGAGGCTTTCTTGGCTCAACAGCGAGAGCGACAGGGCGTTGTGGTGACTCCTTCGGGATTGCATTTTGAGGTGCTCGAAGAGGGGGAGGGTGCATCGCCTGAATTGACGGACCAAGTAGTCGTGAAGTATGTGGGTCGACTTGCAGATGGAACGGTGTTTGACTCAACGGAGGAGCTTGTGACATTTGATGTGAATCGGCTTGTAAAGGGTTTTACCGAGGGGTTGACGATGATGAAACCGGGCGGGCGATACAGAATGTTTATTCCGGCATCGTTGGGTTACGGCTCTCGCGGAGTCGATGGAGTGATTCCTGGAAATGCGGCTCTTGACTTTGAGGTGGAACTCATTGGAATTAATTGAAAATTAATCAATAACATTAAATAATAGACAATTAAAAAGATTATGAAAAAATTAATCATGGCTTGCGGCGTAGCTGCTTTGATGCTCGGCGCAACAAGTTGCAACAACAGTTGCTCTGTATCGGCTGAAGGAACTCTCGGCGATTCAATCTCTACTTATTTCGGAAAGGTGAATGGCGGTATGCTCGCTCGCAACATGGCAAGTGACCCCGAAGCAAGCAAGTGGGACAAGAATGAAATACTCAGCGGCATTATGACCGTACTTAAGACTGATACAGCAGAAAAGGCTCGCATCGTGGGTATGAACATTGGTCTTCAAATGGCTCAACAGATTCAACGTATGGAGGAGCAAGACTCTACGTTCAATCGTGAGAAGGTGATTGCAGAATTCCGTAAGGCATTTCTTGCCGACTCTGTCGCTAATCTTGATGAAGCAAGTGCCGATCTTCGTCGTCTGATGACTGAACAACGCAATGCAGCAGAGGAAAAGCGTCGTCAAGAACGCGAAGCAAAAGCAGAAAACAACAAGGTTGTCGGAAAGGCTTATGTTGACAGTCTTAAGGCAGCAGATGCTACTATCAAGACTACCGAATCAGGTCTTGCATACAAGGTGGTGAAAGAGGGTACAGGTGTGAAACCGACCGCCGATGATATTGCAAAGGTGAAGTATGTAGGTAAGCTTATCGACGGAACTGAATTTGACAGTTCAAACGGCGAAGTAAGAGAATTCCCGTTGAAGCGCGTTGTAGCCGGTTTCCGTGAAGGTCTTCAGTTGATGACTCCCGGAAGCTCGTATATTCTTTACATCCCCGGTGACCTCGGTTATGGCAATGCTGGTGCTCCTCAAGTAGGAATCGAACCCGGTTCAACTCTCGTGTTTGAAATCGACCTCGTGGAAGTAGTTCCCGCCAAGAAGTAATAAACTACTTTTAAATACGATTTAAGGGCGAAGACATTAATTGTCTCGCCCTTTCTTTTTTGTCAATATTTTACTAATACGAACAAAGAATTCGCAAAATCTTGCTAATTTAGCAATAATGACAATTATGGACAGTGTTAATATAATTTAACTGTCGGGGGGGGGGATAATGATAATTTATGTAAATTTACGGAGAATAATAACCAACTACATTGAAAACATCATGAAAACAAAACTGCTCTCATTAGTAGCTGCTCTTGCTGCTTTCGTTCCTGCAATTGCCCAAAACGCTTCCGAAGGCAATGCCGTTGAAGATGCAAAAGCCGTAGTTCCCGAATCTGCTCAAATGCTTGCCACTGCCGGTCAGCTCGTTAAGTATGGCTACAGTCAGGAAAACGCGCTTCCTCTGATTCAGGCCGTGGAAATCTATCAGAATATTGCAGGCGAAGGCACCCGCGCAGGCAATAAAACCGCCATTCCGTCGACTGAAGCTGTCGAAGCCGGCGAAGCCGCAACCAAGCGTAGCGTAATTGAACACGACGTTGAAAATCTGCTAGCCACCGCCACCGTTTTTGCAGATGGCGACGAAACTCTGTTGACTCTCATAGAAGGACTTAAGCAGAGTGCAACCCGTGGCGCTACAAAGAATTACGACGTTCACCATGACCGTGTTGACGCAAAAGGTACCGATGTCTACACTATCCGTTTTTGGGGCGGTGAACTCGCCTGTGTCGTTGTCAGCGGTGACGGTGACACCGACCTTGACCTCTATGTTTACGACGAAAACGACAACCTGATTACCAGCGACACCGACGGTTCCGACCAGTGCGTGGTTTCTTGGACTCCCAAATGGACCGGCACTTTCACTATCAAGATCAAAAACCGCGGCAAGGTTTTCAACCGCTATTCGATGGCCGTAAACTGATTCCTGATTTGAAATAACCAGATTAGTCCTGTTGGTCGTCGGAAGCAATCGGCGCCCAACAGGATTTTTACTTATCTTTGGCGACGTATGAAACGTATCGGTTTTGTCAGCATTATTCTCATCCTATGCAGCTTCGTCTCCCGTGGCGTAGACGAGCGTCTGCAACTGAAAGAAATTGCCCAAGGCATGTGTTATGGTAACTATGTTCCGGCCTCGGGTCTCGATTATCTCACCGCGAAGGGCCATAAGGCGTTGGCGGAGAAAATTCGCGCGGAAAATGGCTTTGTTCTCCCGGAAATCGGATGCGACCTGATGCCGATTGTTATCTCCGCAATGGAGAAGAGGCACATGCAGCAAACCGACGAATATCGTTTGAGTCTGATGTCCGAGATAATGTTCCGAAGCGTCGTTTACGATTACGAAAATGCCGACCGCGCCGCCGAATTGCTGCTCGACAATATCGACCGTTATGTCGAAGGAGAAGACAACAAAACGGCATGGCGTCTGGTATTGCGCGTCGAACGCCCCAATTACGCTTTCAACAATAACGAATGGATAATAAACGGAACGATTTTTGAGATATACGAATTCCTAAGACGACAGCCAAAATTGGGAGATTCCGAACGCCTGCTTCTTCTCACAACTCAAGAATTCGGCTTTGTCTACGGCAGACTCGTAATGGATACTAAAGAAGTCGATTCCATGATTAAAGAAATCGATCGACTTTATGCTGCTGTATGTCCTAATCTGCCTCAACTGCTTGAAATCAGAGAAGTATATCATCTGATTTCTAAGATTAATGCCGATCCGGTAAACTCATTCTTGTCGCGGACTCAGGCAATGCGACTCATCAGAGAAGGGACTGTCGATCCCTACAATGCAGCCTCATTGAATGTGCCTCTCGCGGGGGCGGCATTGGCCGCCGGTTCAGAAGATGAATGTCGGTCTCTTTATAACGATAATCTTCGCCGTTTAAAGGAATTGGTCGACCGGCAGGAAAAAACGACCGGCGTTAACGCTTCATACGTTTCCGGACAGATGTTTCTGAAAGACTTCGATCAGTGCGGACTAATCACGACAGAATCCGACGACGACAGCGAACGAGTTTTGTTTGAAAGCCTGCTTGAAGAGCTGGGTTCTGATATTGTCGGCAACCGATGCCGGGCAGATGCGATTGCGCCTTATATCGTAGACCGCTCTGGAGCTACCGTAGCGCTTCCCCAGATCGACATAGCGCAAAAATATCTGGAATTTATCAAAGACGACCCATACTTGCCATATCGATATGAAGCGCAAAGCGCAATAGCGAGGGATATATTTGGTGGCGGGTCTACCGACGCGGCCATAGAATTGCTTAAAACGGTCATTGACGCAACGGAAGGCTGCGATGAGAGTCTTAAACGTGCTCGTGCCCGCGCTCTGCGAAATCTCTCGGAATGTTATCTGAATCGTAGCGAATCCGATCTTGCGTTCCAATATATGGAATTGGCTGCAGAATGTTTTGCCGACAGCAAACGTCCCGACTATTTCGAATTGAATGACTTATGGCATAGTTACGGCGAAATGAACCGTCAGGTAGGAAATTTGGCTAAAGCCATATGCGCAGCCAATGAACTTGAAGAACTGCGAAAGAACTTCTATGCCGCGCAGTGGGGAATGGAAACCGACTGGTATTCAGCATTGATAAAGGCCCAACAGTCCAATAATCCTACAAAAGAAATCAAACGGCTCTATGACAGAGCGATCAACAACGGTTGTTGGTCGTGGGCAATGAAACTTGCCATGGAAACTCTGGTGCCTATCGAAATGGCCAACGGCAATGATGAAGCCGTGGATGAATACATGCAGACCTGCTTTGAAATTTTCCGGATGGACTCATTTTATCAGGATATAGCATTTGCAAATGAGTATCTGACTTATCTATACAATTATTGCGGAGACCGCGGTGCATGGCGTCGATTCCTTGCCGCAATTGTTTCGGTAATGGAAGAGAATCATAATGACCTTAATGTTCCGTTTATTCAGATGCTTGCCATGCAAGCCGACAATGCGCTTGATTCCAACAACTATATCGACGCCAACTATTGTCTATCGGTATTGTGGGCAAAATTTTTGGCTCTGATGAAAGTTATTCCTTCGGACGATGTATTTGCCCAATATAGTCTGGCTTCAAGTATTGTGCCGATATTTGTAAGCTATTCCATCAAACTTTTGGTGTTTTGGCAAGATACCCGCAGTAATTTGACCGAACAGCAACAACGACAGATTCTTGCAAACGGAGATCCGGAAGTACTGGCAAGACAGTACCTGCAATTTCTGGACGGGACAATCGACCTTTTGGAGCAATTTGGTACGCAGACCGCTCCGACATCCTACGTTATGCTAAGCATCTTCCACGTGCGACTTACGGCCGCTTTGGGCGACATCGAAAGCGCCCAAAGCGAACTGAACGAACTTTGCGAATGGTGTGAAGCCAACAATCTTAAAGAGTATTTTGAACAAAAATCCATTGGCGTACGCTTGGATATTGCCTGGGTACTCGGCGACATGGATGAATGGGTAAGCATTGTCGATACCGAACAATTTTGGAAAGATATCGAGCAAGGGCATGGCAACATCGATGCTATCTCCCAAGATATGACCACACTCGTCGGGTATTACGGTAACAAATCCGAAATATCCCGTGCACAGGATATTGCCGCCAAACGCTTCGGTCTGGTCAGACAGTTCGTGGATTCGCAATATATGCAACTGTCCGAAGCTCAACGTGCAGCTTTGGCCGACAACAATACCGCATCGCCCCGCGATATCTACTGGCTACTGCCGCGCACTTCCGATAAGCAATTTTATACCACGGCCTATGAAGCCGCGCTCTACTACAAAAATCTGCTTCTGGAGTCAAACAACCTACTGCGTAGCGCCGTTTACAACTCGGGCGATTCCGTTCAGATTGCCGACTATGAACACCTGATGGTCATGAAGGCGCAAACCAACATTGCAAAATTGAAACTCACGGAAGCCGAAGACCGCCGGACTTTGCGCGAACTTCGCGCGCTTGAAGACAGCGTCAGCATGCGCGCTTTCAACTCCGGCTCTCTTGAACTCAGCCGCAAAACGCAGATGCGCGATATTTCTCGTGCTCTGGCAGCAAACGAAGCGGCGATTGAATTTACCGCCGACGGCGAATGTTTCGGAGCACTGATACTGCGCCGCGGCGACAAGGCGCCGCGCTTTGTCAGACTGATTTCGCAACAAGACCTCGACGAATGTTTGTCGCCGTTGAGTTCGTCGGGAGCTACAATCGCACCTAAGATTCGCCGTATCTATTCAGGCACGGCAAAACGCGGCAAGCAGTTGTATGAAAAGCTTTGGCTGCCGCTCGAAGAGCATCTTCAGGGCGCCGAGCGCATCTACTACTCCCCGATAGGCAGCCTGTCGACCGTGGCTTTCAGCGCGATTCAAGACTCCGAGCAAGTCGCTCTTGGCGAAAAATACGACATGCGTCTGGTTTCATCGACAGCCTCCGTGGCCTCCAACTCCAATAAAAACAAAAAGAAACAGAATGCCGGTCTGCAAATTCTGGCTATTGGCGACGTGAACTATGAGGCCGATTCCCAGATGCCCAAACGCAACTGGCTGCATCTGAAAAATTCGCTCGGCGAGGTCGAGCATTTCGACAGCATATGTCGCGCGGTTGGCATCGAACCGGAAATATTGCTCGCCGATGCCGCTTCGGAGCAGGCATTGCGCTCCCGTTCGGGCAATGCTCCCGGCCTGATGCTGCTCTCAACCCACGGTTTTTATCATCACGCCGACAGAGCCGCCCGCGAACCGTTCTACATAAACAAAGGTCTGACGGGCGATAACGACTCCGTGGCCCCGAACTACAACATCCCCCCGCTGAAACGTGGCGGATTAGTACTCGCCCACGCCAATCCCGTCTGGAACAATGAGGCTACCGTCACCGACGAAAACGACGGCATATTGACCGCTGACGAAATTTCGCAACTCGACCTGTCGGCAACAAAACTGTTGGTTTTGAGCGCATGCGAGACCGGTTTGGGCGAAACGTCGTTGACCGAAGGCATCAATGGTCTGCAACGCGGATTCAAACTCGCCGGCGTGCAAACCATGATATTAAGTCTTTGGGAAGTCAACGACAAGGCCGGCCGTGAATTTATGGCAGAATTTTTCAGCCGACTGTTTAACGGCACAGAGCGCCACGAAGCATTCCGTCAAGCAACACTTGCGATGCGCAACCGCTATCCGAATGAACCGGCCAATTGGGCAATGTTTGTAATGCTCGATTGACGGTCGGAGGTGGAGGGTCAGGAAAACAGCGGCGGTCAGGAGCAAGGACATGACCGCCGCAAAATATATGTACATTGGTAGACCCAGATGTCAGAGACAACATGAATGGTATAGATGAAATGTTGGACGATTTGTGAGTTTTGCAAGGTTTTGCCAACAAAGTTATAGTTCCCTTAATTTATTGTATTGACTTACCTTGTGTGCTGTAAGTGAAGCGCGCTCAGGGTAAGTTTTTCTTTTTAGGGGAGATGGATAGGGTTTGTCGGTGTGTCTGTGTTTTTGGGCCTTTAAATCGGAGAATTGGTTTAAGTTTAGGCTCGAAAGGGGATTTAATTGCTTGATGCTTTGATATTAAGCGGGGATTTGCTAACTTTGCGAGTTGAAAATATCTCTCATTTTTTTATGTCAATGAAATTCAATTTTATCATATTGTTGTCGGCGTTGTGTATGTCGACAGGCGCATCGGCCGTTGAAATAGAGGCCGGAGGGTTGCGTGCAGCAGTGACTGATACTTCTGTTGAGTCGCTGACGGTGACGGGGACGATGAATGCCGCTGATTTTGATTTTATCGCGTCGGAGATGAATGCTCTGACATCGATAGATCTTTCGGGGGTGACGATTGTCGATTACTCCGGAGAGCCGGTGCTTATGGGACAGCAGGTGTATTCGGGCAATGAAATTCCGGCATACGCTTTTATGGGCATGAAGCTCACATCGGCAGTGCTTCCGGCAAGTCTTCAATCAATCGGTGAGTCGGCTTTTGCTTCGACGTCTATCGCTTCGATTGTGATTCCGGAAAAGGTGGCAACAATCGGGATGGGTGCATTCAGCAATTGCGATGCTCTTGAACGTGTGGTGCTTCCGGCATCGGTCGCTGAAATCGGGTCTCATGCGTGGGCGGATTGCGACAATCTTACCGCTGTGGAACTCGGCGGGGTGACAAAGATTGCGGAATCGACGTTTGCTCGTTGCGGCAAACTTGCGAGTGTGATGTTGCCGGCGACGCTTACGGAGATTGGCGATGCGGCATTTAGCGGTTGCGCAGGGTTGACATCGTTGTCGTTTCCGGCTTCGTTGGTTGTGATAGGTAATAATGCGTTTGAATACAGCGGACTTGCTGAGGCTGATTTGTCGCTATGTGGCAGCCTTGCCGGAATCGGAGATTGGGCGTTTGCTCATTGTGAGAATCTGGCGGCTGTGTATTTCGGCGAGAGTGTGGTGTCGATGGGCGAGGGTGCGTTTTTTGACGATAAATCGCTTGTGGATTTAGCTGTACCGATGAATATAACGGAAATTCCGGCATATATGCTGAAAGGAACGAATTCAATTGACAGTTCTGCGGCTATTCATGATGATATTGAATCTATCGGAGATTATGCTCTGATGGGTTGGAATCATGTGGCGGAAATGAAGGTTCCGGCTGCAGTGACCTATATAGGTAGTAACGCTATGGAGGGCTGGACTTCGTTGACTATGCTTGACGGCTCGTCGTTGAGTGAGGTGCCCGAATTGGGAGCGGATGTGTGGTCGGGCGTTGCTCAGTCTGAAGCTACGCTAAGCGTTGACGGCAGTCTGGTAGAGTCGTTCAAAACGACTCCTCAATGGAAGGAATTTAATGTCACGGCAGTGTCATTGGCAGATGATGCGATTGACGATGCTACGTCGGATATATATGCTTATTTCAATGGGTATGACTTGATGATAAAGGCTGCGGATGAAATAGCTGAGGTGAGTCTTTATGATATTCAGGGTAGAAAATTAGCATACATTGAGCCTGCTCACAATGAGGCGGTAATCGATACTCATGGTATGACCGGCAGATTTTTTATAGTGAGACCGGTGCTTGGATCCGGCTTGACGGCTACGCTTAAAGTGGTGCGTGGCATGTAAGTCACAACGAAAACAGAATGGGTAAAAATAAATTAAAAAAATTCAGCGACATGCAGCAAATGGGCTGTGTGTTTCAATATCCTTTTGCCGTGCTTCAGCGTGAGGGCGGATTTCCTATGCGCGGAAAGTGGCATCAAGATTATTTCGGCAATGAAAATCCGATAGTGCTTGAGCTTGGATGCGGAAAGGGTGAATATGCGGTAGGGCTTGCGGAGAGATTTCCCGACAAGAATTTTATCGGTATAGATATAAAAGGGGCGAGAATGTGGACCGGCGCAACTCGCGCCGAGCGTCAGGGAATGAAGAATGTGGCGTTTCTCCGCACGAGTATTGAACTGCTTACGAGTTTTTTTGCTCCGGGAGAGGTGTCGGAGATATGGATAACGTTTCCCGACCCGCAGATGAAGAAGGTGCGCAAGCGTCTTACGTCGACTCGCTTCATGGAACTGTATCGTCAGGTGCTCGTGGATGGTGGATTGGTGCATCTGAAAACCGACAGCCCGTTTTTGTACACGTACACTCATCTGATGACCGAGCACAACGGCATGCAGGTGAATATCGACACCGATGATCTTTATCATTCGGGATTGGCGGGCGACATCTTGTCGATACGCACTTTCTATGAGCAGCAATGGCTCGACCGCGGTCTTACGATTAAGTATATATCATTTGTGCTTGATCATTCAACCGAATTGACAGAGCCGGAGGTGGAAATCGAATTTGATACGTACCGCAGTTTTTCGCGCGGGGAATTGCAATGCCCCGAACTTTGTGCGCCGAAAGTGTCTGCGCGTCAACCAAAACAGGACTAATTTCGTTGATACATAATATGGAAACTCTATATCCCAATCTTATACTCGACGCACTACGCAATGTGCGTTATCCCGGCAATGGCCGCGACATCGTGGACCTTGGCATGGTGGAGGACGACATCCGCATCGACGGGCGCAAGGTGTCGTTTTCGTTGATATTCGACAAGTCGACCGACCCGTTTATCAAATCGGTGGTGAAGTCGGCTGAAACGGCAATTCTGACCTATATATCTCCCGATGTGGAGGTGAAGGGGAATATCTCGGTGAAAACTCGTCAGCCGGCACCTGTGGCAAAGGAGAATCCGCTGCCCGGAGTGAAGAATATCATCGGAGTGTCGTCGGGCAAAGGCGGTGTCGGTAAATCGACCGTGGCATCGAATCTTGCGGTGGCTCTTGCTCGCGAGGGTTACAAGGTGGGACTTCTCGATGCCGATATTTTCGGACCGTCGGTTCCGAAAATGTTCGGAGTGGAAGATGAGCAGCTTTATGTACACAATGTAGAGGGGCGCGACTTGATTGTGCCTATCGAACGTCATGGTGTGAAGGTGCTGTCGATAGGGTTTGTGGTGGATAAGAACAGTCCGGTGCTTTGGCGTGGTGGTATGGCCTCGAATGCGTTGAAGCAGCTTATCTCGGAAGCCGATTGGGGAGAATTGGATTATTTCCTTATCGATATGCCTCCGGGAACGAGCGATATTCATCTGACGCTTGTGCAGACGCTCGGTATTACCGGAGTGGTGATTGTGAGCACTCCTCAGGAGGTGGCTCTTGCCGATGCCCGCAAGGGTATTGCAATGTTTACCGGCGATAAGGTGAATGTGCCTATTCTCGGACTTGTGGAGAATATGGCATGGTTCACTCCTGCCGCTCACCCGGATGAACGTTACTATATCTTTGGTCGTGAGGGTGCGGTGCGCTTGGCCGAGGAGTTGAATGTGAAATTGTTGGCTCAAATACCCATTGTCGGCTCGATATGCGACGGCGGGGACAGCGGAGAGCCTATTGCGTTGAGCGATTCGATAACTGGACATGCATTCATGCACCTTGCTCATGAGGTGATAGAGGCGGTGGATGAGCGTAACGATGCGCTTCCTCCGACAATCAAGGTCGATGTGTCGAAGAGATGAGAATAATCGCACTGAATGACCGGGAATTAAGAAAGAATTTGTAATTTTGCAACGCGGAAATGCCGCACGGTCGTTGCAGAATTGCTCGTTCGACTGTTTTTGTATAACTAATACTGATAGAATTGGACTTTGACCCTTTGCCAGCCACGTCTCCGATAGCGGGGATGATAATGGCATCATTATCTGACTTATTAACTGTAAATACCCCCACATGGGGAAGTATAATTGCATTAGGGTGTGCCGCAGTGGCACTTCTTGTTTCCGGATTTGTTTCCGGTAGCGAAATTGCATATTTCTCACTTACACCATCGCAGCGCGAGGAACTTGAAGAAGGCCCGAAAGGGGAGGCTGTGAATCGACTGCTGTCGATGCCGGAGCGATTGCTCGCGACGATACTTATCACAAACAATCTTGTGAATGTGACGATTGTGGTGTTGTGTAATTTTGCCTTTTCCCAGATATTTGTGTTTCATGATGTGTCGGGCGTGATGAGCTTTGTGTTCTACACGGTGATATTGACGTTTATCATTCTGTTGTTTGGTGAAATCGTACCGAAACTATATGCCAATACATATACGACGCAGTGGGCAGCGATGGCCACAGTGGGGCTGTCGGCTGCCGTGAGGTTGTTTCATCCGCTGTCGTCGGTGCTTGTGCGCAGTTCGACATTCGTGAATCGTGTAGTAACCAAAAAGACCGACAATATATCGGCTGATGAGTTAAGTCAAGCGTTGGAGATAACCGATCTGAAGACTCCCGATGACAAGGAGATGCTTGAGGGTATTCTCAAATTTGGCGATACGACGGCTGCTGAAATCATGACTCCTCGCGTGGATATAGTAGACATCGACATTTCATCGACCTTTGCCGAGGTGATGGAGGTGGTGCTGGAAAAGGGGTATTCGCGTATGCCGGTCTATGAGGATACTCAGGACAATATAAAGGGAGTGCTTTACAGTCGTGACCTTCTGCCATATATAGGTAAAAAGGTGGAGGGCTTTGAGTGGCAAAAGTTGCTCCGTGAGCCTTATTTTGTGCCGGAGTCGCGTATGATCGACGATTTGCTTGAGGATTTCCGTAAGATGAAAATCCACATGGCTATCGTAATCGATGAGTTCGGCGGTACGCAGGGGCTTGTGACGCTTGAAGATGTGCTTGAGGAGATAGTGGGCGACATAGATGATGAGTATGACGAGGAGGAGAAGACTTATCAGCGTTTGCCCGATGATACGTATATCTTTGAGGGGAAGACGCTGCTCAACGACTTTTTCCGCATTACGGATCTCAATGAGGAGGATTATGCGTCGGTGACCGAGGATGCGGAGACGCTTGCCGGAATGCTTCTTGCCATCAAGGGGGATTTTCCGAAGGAGAAGGAGTCGATAGTCTACGGACGCTGTCGCTTTCTTGTGCTCGACATTACCCGCCATCGCATAACGAGTGTGCGCGTAAAGGTTATGCCTAACGTTCAAAATGATGTGACAAGCAATGAGTAGAAGGTATCGCGACCACGGTATTCGCACTTCTTTATTGGCGCTGATTCCTATCTGGACGTTGGCAATCGTGTTTGCTTTTTCGGTATCTGAATGTGGAAATGACGGCGATGCGTTGACGGCTGTGCCCCGACGGACGGCGTATCCGCGCATTGAGGTGTATGACACGGTGTATGCGTCGGTAGAGCGATTGCCGATAGTGTTTGAGGTGAATGCGGCGGCTACGGTGAGCCGCGGTCTGCGCGACGGACGAGAGGATGCCAATTGGATAAATGTGAAGTATGACCGCTATGGCGCAACGTTGCTATGCACGTATTCGCCTGTGACACCGGCTACGGTGGCGGATGTGATGGATAATCGTATAGAACGAATGTCGCTCAACGCGGGCGATATGACTACCGATGTAACGACTATCTCCACTCCTTCGGGTGTGGATGCCACGGTGTTGATGACTCCGAGGGCGAAGGTGACTCCGATACAGTTTATGGCAACGGACAGTGCGACGTATGTGCTGACCGGGGCGTTGTATTTTGACCGGGCGGCGGCTGTCGATGCCGATTCGGTGATGCCGATACTTGAGGCTGTGCGAGGCGATGTGATACATGCCATATCTCATTTGCAACGAAGATGAGGGAGGTGAAGGTATATATCGCTGAGATTGACGGAGGTCGGGAGATGTCGCGCAGGGAGCGCGAGAGGGGGGCTGTGAATGGTCTTGTGGCGCGTGAGCTTGGGGCGGGGGTGACGATTAGTCATCGCGAGGATGGTTCGCCTGTGGCTGCGGGATTTGATGGTAAGATTTCGATTTCACACAGTAAGGACTATGTGGCTGTGGCAACGCATCCGCGCTTGCGTATCGGCGTGGATATAGAGCAGCCGAGAATACAACTTGAGCGTGTGCGCTCGAAGTTTGTGGCAACCGAGGAGGCGTTTGATTCGCTTGATGCTCTGCTCCATGCGTGGACGGCTAAGGAGGCTGTCTATAAGGCTGCCGGAACGCCGGGGTTGTCGCTGACGGAAATCGTGGTCGATATTAAGCGAGGAGTAGCTGCGGCGCGTGGTCGCAATTACTTGATTTCGTTCAGCCGGTATGCGGAGGCTGTGGTTGCCGTGGCGGTGGAGGGGGATTAGTCTTTGGTGCCGTAGGCGAGGTCGCCGGCGTCGCCGAGTCCGGGGACGATGTAGGAGTGGGAGTTGATTTCGGGGTCGATGGCTCCAACCCAGAGGGTTGTTTTGTCTTGCGGGAATGTGCGGGCTACGTAGTCGACGGCTTTCTGCGATGCGATGACTGATGCTACGTGGATGTGTTCGGGATTGCCTTTGGTGAGTAGTGCGCGGTAGCTTAACTCCATGGAGGCTCCTGTGGCGAGCATTGGGTCGGCGATGATGAGGGTTTTGCCTTCGAGCGACGGAGAGGCGAGGTATTCGATGTGGACGTCGAACGATTCTTTTTCTTTGTATTTGCGGTAGGCTGAAACGAATGCGTTTTCGGCGTGGTCGAAGAGGTCGAGGAATCCTTGGTGGAACGGCAGTCCGGCGCGGAAGATGGTGCCGAGCACGATCTGCCGGTCGAGCACTTGGCACCGGGCTGTGGCGAGCGGTGTCTCGACGTCGACGGTTTTGTAACGGAGTCGACGTGATATTTCGTAGGCCATTATTTCGCCGATGCGTTGGAGGTTACGGCGGAAACGGAGCATGTCGCGCTGTATCGTGGTGCTGCGCAGTTCCATCATGTATTGGCTTATGAGTGAGGGCTGATTGTCGAAGTTGATGACTTCCATGGTTTGGGGGTGTTTAGTTTGTTTATTCCTTGGGAAGGATAATCAATTATTTCATATCCGAATGGTACAAAAGTAGCTAAATTCCTTGATAGAGCAAAGTGTTTGGCTATTTTTGCCATGTATTACGTATAATCCATTTCCCTGAGTTTCCACCTTCACGAATCAATACGCCATTTTCTCGGAATAGGTCTATTATCTTTCTAACCTGACGTTCACTTATGTTTAATCGTTTAGAAAGTTCTGCTCTTGAAATTGACGGGGTTTCTTTTATTGTCTCCAATAGTTTTTCTGCGTCTTTTGGAACGCTTTGGAACGCCGTTGGATCATCATTGGAACGCTTTGGAATGTTTTCTTCGTTGTCTGCACGCCAAATGACTACTCTAAAATCTTCTTCTTGATAAAATTCCGGTGTCTTCAACCCATATTCGCGACATTTGTTAATAATGTCCTCTGTACCGGTTCCAACTTTCTCAATATATCCGTTCCAATACATAGGGTCAGCAAGTAGTGGATTCGCCGGCAATGACTTGTGTGGTTCGTGCAACTTTTGCACAGTTAATCCATAAGGCAATGTACCAGGATTCCATACCTCCAATCTGTTCCGGAACAACATGATTTGGACACTTGCATTGCTTGTATAATCTCTATGACACACGGCATTAACGATTGCCTCTTTTACGGCATCGATAGGCAACTCAGGGCGTGTGGGGATATCTGCTTTTACTCCTTCTTCGCGTGTGCCTACCCAATTATTTATACGGCTCATTACAAAACTTGTCGCTTGGTCAACAAGTTCAAAGACATCTCCTCTATAAATTTGATATGCAGGCATAGGCTTCTCAACCACATTGCCATAGAACTGCACGCATTTCACTTCTGATGTAATGAAGTACTTCTGTGGTTTTTTGCCGAACAGCAATACTGCGGCATTCGCCAATCTGCCATTATCATCAATCAAATCAAGATGCGTAAGCAATGATGCCGGCGAAGTCTCGACGGGCAGCGGAAAATTTCGCTTTGTACGTGCCATGTGGATAAAGTTTTTCATCTTGTTTTCATCTAAATCTTCCAGAGTTGTAGATAGTAATCGAAAAGTATACCACTATAATAATTGAAAAGTATACCACTTAATTAACGTTTTCTTCGTTATTTCGACCTT
>JBGUUQ010000104.1:0-12247 GCA_045133615.1 Muribaculaceae bacterium
AAGGTCGAAATAACGAAGAAAACGTTAATTAAGTGGTATACTTTTCAATTATTATAGTGGTATACTTTTCGATTACTATCTACAACATCCTATCGCACGCAGAGTATTCTCGGAGCGGGAGAACTATCGGTGCGTCGCAGCTGGTACACAACGGCATCATTCTTTTATCGCAACTCCCTCAAGGGGTTGTTTCTTACAGCAAAAGGGATGTTTCGCCGAAGCCAAAACAACACTATCGGCAACAGTATTGTCACTCCCGACAACGTCACTACACACACTGAATACGGCAAAAGTCATTTCAATATCGGTGACGTGTACTTATATGCCGCCAAAAACATCCGCCCCATTTCCACTACAATATCTCTTACCGCCACCGGAATATTTACAAGCAAAGAAATCAAACGACAAGGCGTGGAGCACATTGTCAACAACAATGTTTACGACCTCTCGCTCAACGTGGCAAGTTCACTATTCGACGACCGTCTATCGGTCAACTTAGAGGGAAAATACTCCATTGCCACGCTATCTACCGGGCTTGCCGACAACAACTCCACGACAGACATCACCGCTTCATGTAACGTTTCAGTATTTCCGATACGTGAGTTTGAAATATTTGCCCATCCATACTTCAACAGCACGGAGATAGGCGATAACATGTATCAACACGCTCTCTATCTCGACGGAGGAGCACGTTATATTCATAATCGATTTGAGTTGGAATTGAAGTGCAACAACCTCACCAATCGACACATCTATTCTTATCGTCGATACTCCGGCTACGATACATACACCTATATATTCAATCTTCGTCCGCGCGAATTTATCCTCTCCGCCAAACTAAAATTCTAACGTTCGGCACAAGCTGTCAGAATAATTTGTAATTTTGCATTATGGAAATCGATATCATTCTGTTTATACTATTCATCCTGATTTGCGGCGTCATCATCTACGCTGTAGCGCGAGTCGTAAGAAATCTTTGTTTGGCAATCAAAGAGCGCAACAAAAAATGGATTATCAACAGTATTGTCGTCCTGCTGATTGAAATAGTACTATTAGCTCTCCTACTCCCCGGACATCTCGATAGCGGCGTAAATCTCTTTCACAAAATATTCAACTAAAACATAACGGAAGAATATCACGACTGATACTCCGAACCTCAAAACGCGGAAATGCTTCTCGGCATCTCCGCGTTTTCATTATAAAATCATCCGATTCGCAGCCTACTGCCATATGTTCTATTCCCAACGCGATTTCTCCCTCTCCTCAACCATTTATATTCAATTATTTGTAGTCATATATGAATATTTTTTTCTATATTTGCAATGAAATAGTAATATACGACTATATGAGCGACAGATATATCACAAATCAAGACATAATAGAGACTTTAAGCCAACGTATCAAAGAATATCGTCTTGCATCTCGAATCAGCCAAAAAGAGATGGCGGAGAAATCGGGAGTGGGATTGGCAACAATAAGTCATTTTGAGCAAGGTGTAAGTCAAAACATGACTCTTAACAATTTTATTTCTCTTTTGAGAGTAATCGGAATGGAACAACGACTTAACGAATTGCTTCCCGAACTTCCCATGTCGCCAATAGCTCTAAAACAAATCAATAAATATATAGCTAAAAGAGTAAGGAGGAGTAGCGATGATACAAACTCTTGATGTTTATCTTTGGAATCAAAAGGTCGGTTCGCTGATAGCCTACAAGGAGAAATATAATGAAAAAGTGTGCTTCTATTTTGATAAAGAATATCTTCATAATGGCTATGATATAGCACCGCTGCGAGCATCGATCAATAGTCAATCGATAAAAAACGGTTTGCCGGTTTACGCCGATAGCGATAAAATGTTTGGCGGGTTGCCTTCATTTATTGCCGACTCATTGCCCGACCATTGGGGTAACAAAGTGTTTAACGAATGGGCTAAATTGCACAACATAAACACGAGAAATCTTTCTGCCCTCGACCGATTGGCATATATTGGGCGTAGAGGAATGGGGGCGTTGGAGTTTCTTCCTCCTGTGGCAGAAGAGATGGAATATCCATTCAAAGTAGCTATTGCCGATTTATATCGATTAGCGCAAGCTACATTAAACGAAGCTCGGCAATTTAAGACCGAACTACAACCCGATTTAATGATTGAAAGTCTATTCAAAGTCGGCACATCCGCCGGAGGTCGTCGTCCCAAAGCCATTATCAATCTGAACCCCGAAACAAAGGAATGTTTTTCGGGACAGGTCGCTACTCCAATTACCGGTTTTGTTCCGATGATTATTAAGTTTGACGAACATCTTGACATGCCAACGACACGCATTGAATATAGCTATTATATCATGGCCAAAGATGCACAATTGAAAATGATGCCTTCCATTCTTATTGAGGGAGAAAATTCAACTCACTTTTTGACCGAACGCTTTGACCGGGCAAATAACAAAAAAATACATACTCAAACATTGGCGGCTATGAATCCATTGGCTGATAGCTATGAAGATTTGTTTGACGCAGCGTGTCGCATAGGAATAATCCCGGCAGAACTATCTCAGTTGTTTTTGTCAATGACAATGAATGTTTTGTGTGGAAATATTGATGACCATAATAAAAACTTCAGTTTTATGATGGCCGATGACGGAGTTTGGCACATCACACCGGCCTACGACTTCACGTTCGCGGTAGATACTTCTGCTCCGGGATACATAAATCGCCATTGCATGACTATAAACAACAAAAATACAGATATAGAGCGAGCCGATTTACTCCAAATCGCCAAAAGATATAATATAAAAAGCGCGGAATCTATTATAAACAAAGCAATTGATGTCGTTTCCAATTATACTCACTACGCTAAACGTTCAGGGATAGATGAGCATTGGTCAAAGAAAATTGCAGAAGAGATCGATTTTCGGATTAATAAATTAATTTAATGCATTTTCGATAGCGACAGTCCCCCTTTTCTTGAGCATATTTATTTCATAAAACAGGAAACTTTGCGTATATTCGCATTCCAATCATCAATAAATTATATCATGAAACAAAAACTATTCATCTTATTCGGATTGGCTCTGATTATATCTCTTGTTGCCGGCACTTCATGCTCTTCCGGTGCTAAAGCAGATAAAACCAAAGAGTATAATGAGACCACACTCGAACTTATCGAAATCGTTGAAAATAACGAAGAGATAAAGAAATTGCTTGAACTTGCAATCGAAAAAGGAAAGCAAATCAATCCCGACAAAGACACCAACCCCGTGCAATCACTCGAAGAGTATTACGACTTTGTCGACTACTCTCAGAAAGCAATGCCTTGGGACGTAATCATTTGTCCGGGACAGCCCTCTATATTCGGTCGTATGTATCAAGCTCTCTGCTACTGCTATTTCATCAACTGCATGCCACTTGACGAGCTTGACGGACAAAACCTGTTTACCAACTCGATCCAATACGTAGAGCCTTATCGTAGTTGGTTGGTAAAATATTGCAAATCATGGGGTGAATACTTGTCGTCGCCGGAGTCTTGGAATAAAGAATACGAGACACTGATGCTTCAGCAAGAAGAGTTGGGCATGACCAAAGGTTGGTATGAAGACCCCTCAAATTGGCACTCGTTCAACGATTTTTTTGCTCGTAAACTGAAATCTCCCGAACAACGTCCCATCACCGCCCCCGACGATAACTCAGTCGTCGCATCTCCATGCGACAGCGAACCACAAGGAGCATGGAACATTGACCAAGACGGATATATTGTCACCAATGAAAAAATAGCTGTCAAGTCGCGTGTATTCAACTCTATCCATAACCTCATAAGCCCCGAAAGCCCTTACTGCGACGCTTTTGCCGGTGGTGTATTCTACCACGCATTCCTAAACGCCAACGACTACCACCGCTATCATTTCCCCCTCGACGGAGTGATAAAAGAGTTGCGCATTATTCCCGGCGACGATGCTCTTGGAGGCTCTATCACATGGGACAAAGAGCTGCAACAATACGTAGTTGACTGCTCCGTACCGGGTTGGCAAAGCATTGAGACTCGCGGACTTGCCATTATTGATACCGACCAATATGGTCTTGTTGCCGTGATGCCTATCGGGATGTCGCAAGTAGCATCTGTAAACTTTTTGGATGACTTGAAAGTCGGCGACAAAGTCAAGAAAGGTGATACTCTTGGATATTTCCTTTTCGGAGGTTCCGACTTCGTATTGGTATTCCAAGAAAAAGCCAAGTTCAAACTCACTGCTCCTGTTGACTCCGCCGGCAATTGGCAACACATAGCCATGGGTGAGCAACTCGGCACTCTCGGCAAATAAGTCCGACATCCATCCGCAAAACAAATGGGACGCAGCTTCGATGCCGCGTCCCATTTTTGTATCTACAAGCTATTGTGAGCCGGATTCAACAGCCCGAATGGTATTTCACCAATCCCTCCATCGGAGACACCACAATCGTGCCGAGAGTAGCGTCGATGGCATCGGCTGCCTCTTTAAGTACATCACGATAATAATATGCTATCGACCCAACGAAATTAATTGCCAATCCGCGATAACCCTCATAGTGCGAAATGTTGCGTACAAAGAACGACTTGAATTCATTGAGCACCAAGCGATGGATTGCCGGTTCCTCCATATTCTCAAGCAAGAAAGGCGATACCGACGCAAGGAAACGGTTGGCTTGCGGTTCGCGATACACTCGATGGATTATCTCCAATCTGTCGAGATTATACTGTTTGAGAAATTTTTCACAAAGGTCGTGAGGCAACTGCTCTTTGAGCACGTCACCGATAAGGAGTCGGCCAAGGACCGCACCGCTACCCTCATCGCCGAGGATATATCCGAGAGGCGACACATGGTCGATAATCTTTTCGCCATTGTAGTAGCATGAATTTGAGCCGGTGCCGAGAATACAGGCAATACCCGTTTCTCGACCGCAAAGAGCACGAGCGGCTGCGAGCAAATCAGTGTTCACCTCAATCGATGCTGCCGGAATATGCGATGCTATTGCACGACTCACATTGCCGCAAGTCTCATCGGAAATACAACCGGCACCATAGAAATACACTGCCGAAATCTCCGCATCGCCAAGTTCCGGAATCAGTTCACGCCCGATTGAATCTGCGATTTCCACTTCGGTCATCAGGAGAGCGTTGATACCGCTTGTGTAAAGCGTTTTCACTGCCTTTCCATCATTCACCAGACACCACTCCACTTTGGTGCTGCCACAATCTGCTATAAGTATCATAATTATTTTATAAATTACAAATTAATTCGGCGATGCGCCATTCGCATCGCTCGATGCTGACAAAAATTTCACAAAGGTAGCTATTTGTCACGACAAATCTCAATTTTCCGGTGCTTTTATGCCGAATTTTGGGTCGATTTTAACGATTGCGCAAACCACAAACGTAGGGATACAACACACCATAACCCACCAGAAAAAGTTTACATAACCTTGCGCACCCTCTCCGCCGAAAATATTAATGGTATCGAGCTGTTCATGAATCCATCCGGCAGCCATCCCCGGCAGCATCATACCGAGAGCCATAAACGCCGTACAAAACGCATAGTGCGATGTCTTATGCTCTCCGTCAGAAAAATATATCAGATAAAGCATAAACGCGGCAAATCCGAAGCCGTAACCAAACTGTTCGACAAATATTCCGCCCGAAATCAGCCAAAAGTCGGTAGGCTGCACCATGGCAAGATAGCAGTAAAATCCACATGGCAATGTCAATGCCAATGCCATAGGCCATAGCCAGCGTTTCAACCCACCTTTTGCTATACACACTCCACCGAGTATTCCTCCGAGCAACAAGCCGATTACACCCACCGTACCGTTGACAATGCCAACCTGCTCGGTCGACAGTCCAAGTCCGCCCACCTCGCGAGCCTGTACCAAAAACGGTTGCACAAGTTTCGACAACATGGCTTCAGGGAAGCGATACAATAGCATAAAAGCAAGAGCCGTAGCAATATGGCGTTTCCCGAAAAACGTGGCAAACGTAGCCCCGAAGTCGCGAACAATCCCCGCGACGGTAGCCGCACCGCGACGGAGGTCGGTCGAAGGCTTCGGCATCACCCAAGAGTGATAAAGCGACACCCCCAAAAACAATATCGAAAGTATCATAAACACGGCACTCCATGCAAGCGAGATATTTCCCGTGGTTCGCTCAAGCACTCCGGCCACAACTACAAGCCCCCCCTGCCCCACAACGGAAGCAATGCGATAAAACGTGCTTCGCAACCCCACATAAGCCGCCTGCTCATGATGGTCAAGAGCAAGCATATAGTATCCGTCGGCTGCAATATCGTGGGTTGCCGAACAAAATGCCATCAACCAAAACGCGGCAAGCGTGCCGGCAAAATACACCGGAAGCGGCAATAAAAATGCCACTGCCGCCATCGACACGGCAATCATTACCTGCATCGCGATAGTCCACCAACGTTTCGTACGGATAATATCTACAAACGGACTCCAAAACGGTTTTATCACCCAAGGCAGATAAAGCCATCCGGTGTAAAACGCCATTTCAGCATTTGAAATACCAAGACGGGTGTACATCAATACGGCAAGTGTATTCACCGCAAAATAAGGCAAACCCTCTGCCACATACAATGTAGGAATCCATGCCCACGGGCTTCTTCGCTTCTCTGTCATAGATTAATACAACCGTTTAAGTTCGGCACCTTTGAAATAGTGCATCAAAATATCCTTATATCCATATCCTCGTTCGCCCATCACAGCGGCTCCAATCTGACACAACCCCACGCCATGACCCCAGCCGGCTCCATGAAGGACTATTCGCTGCGGCACTCCGGAGTCATTCTTATCAAACATTTCCGCTACAAAAGCAGAACTATAAAGGTGGCTTTTCGACAGCCATCGACGTATCTCAAGTTCCTTGCCGACAATCATCGTACGGCGACTTCCGACGATGCGCAATCGACTGATTCGCCCCGATGTGCCGCGGGTAAGCGGCTGCAAGTCCAATATCTCACCAAAGTCGATACCTGAGCGCTCCTTTATTATTTCTTTCAACTCCGATTGCTCATATTCCACACTCCATCGATAGAAATCGGGAGTCTCCTGATCGTAACTGTTAAGGACTTGACGCATCACATCTGCCGTAACATTTTCGCAGAATGCCGACGGTCGCGACAATATCCACCGACGAGCATTTTCCTCATCGCGCAAATCGGGATATTTTTCCGAATTTTCATTGTCGGCTCGTACTGTAAGATAATCGTAATGAATCGGCTCCCAACAGTTTTCAAACTCTTCAAACACTCCTCCACAACACTTCGAAAATCTGGCATCACACAGCATTTCGCCATCCATAAGCACCTCCCCTCGCGTGGCAGCAATCGCTTCATCCACAGTCGGAGTGGTAGCCCTCGTGACACCTTGATAACGCTGGCAATGGTCGTCGGCACATACGTCAAAGTTGATATGATCCTCACGGTCATACCATTTTACAATCTCCTCCTCTGTGGCCGACATAGCCGCCTCCCCCGTCGGCTTGCGCTTACTTCGCGCTATTTGCGCAAGCAACCAACTGCGCGAAATCACCGCATGAGCTTTTAGCAATTCCGACGAAGCCGTAGCGCTCATTTCCGAAGAAATCACGCTACGCAGATAGTCCTCCACCGGCAATATATTTATCGCCGTAATCCAACCATTTTCCAATATAAGTTTCAATGCTCCTGAAAAACGTTGGTTCTCACAACGTTCCCAATGGAAATTAACTCCGATAGTCACATTTGCCAATTCCAACAGACTATCCTGTGAAGTCGGTTCAAAACACATTTCAGAATGTTTCTCACCGTTCCACTCAATCATGTCGCCATCTACACGGGCAATATATTCTCCCGCTGCAATATGCCTGCCGTCTAACGTATATCCGCCCGACAGCATAAAATGCAGTTCATCAGTCGACATTATTCCCACCGTTATATTCGGTTGCTTCATAATTGTTTGCTTAATTCATTAATATCTTCGCGCGAGTAACACACCTCATCAATTATCCTCCCGGCGATTTCTGCATTCATCCGTTCATAATCGCACTCTCGCGGAGTCACGATTACCCCGCCAAGGTCAACCGAGGCCGGACTGACAAGAAATTCATCTTCACCCGTACCATAAAACGATGGTCGATGCCGGCGACGCGGGATTACAATCAGCGAATATTCCTCGCGACAAACTTTACACAACACATTCATCTCATCACTGCCCACCACATCAAGCAATCGCTCGAATTTACGCTCTATCTCCACAGCGTCTGTACCGTTAATGCGTAAATGAGGCACTATGTCATTGCTCCATATCGGAAGACTCTCGGAGTCTACAGCTTGAAAATGCATATGGTCGGGAGCCGAGGCTCCACAATGTGCACCATTGAAAAACACCGTATATCCCGGCATTTCCGATGCAAGGCCAAGCATATCCGCTATTCGTCCCGCCATGTGCTGCGGAGTGTGCTCAATAGCAGCAATGGTGAAATGACGAGGAAATATCGGAAACGGATTGACTAATATTTCATATCTGCCATTCCACACGATGGACAGTTGCTGCGGAGGACGATTATTAAGGCATAGGAAGCATGGACGAGCCGCAACTGCCGACCGATCCACTTTTGCACCGGTCGACACAATACGTGCCGGATTATATTGTATCCGCATCGCGCCCACCTGCTTTACTTTCACTCCTGCAAGCGCTTCGTATCTGTCGGCAGCATCCTGCCATACGGCAAGTTGTTGCCGAAAAAACTCATAGACATTCATCGCGATTGAGATTTATACGCGCCTGCAACTCCCACGTACGCAAGCGGTCCTTATACATATTATTGGCATTGATTCGGTCAATAGGAAGAGCGGCATCGGTATTATCTTCCCATCTCCGGCACAAGTATAACACATCATAAATTCGTCCGATACGATACTTCCGCGAGATACGCAATCCCATTGCATAGTCTTCTCCGTATGAGGTGTTCGGGAAGTGATATTGTCGGGCTATCGGAGTAAAAAATGCACGCGGAGCACCAAGTCCGTTAATGCGAAGAGCATTGTTGCGACCATTGTCGTCGGTCCACTCTCTATGATCTATCACACCCGGGGGCAACTGATTCAGGTTGATGTCGGTAAGCATATAGGATCCGACAACCATGGCACATCGCTGTTGGTAGAACGCTGCTACTATACGCGAAAGAGTGTCCGACCCGCTATATACATCATCACTATCGAGCTGCACTGCAAAACGCCCGCACGTCGGATGATCAAGACCGACATTCCAGCAGCCCCCTATTCCGAGATCGTCGCGTTCGGGCACCACATGGATTATTCGGTCGTCTCGCAATGCCTCTTCAGCCACGGCTTCGGTTGTCCCGTCGGTACTGTGATTGTCGACAATAATCAGATTAAATGCAAAATCTGCCTTTTGCGTCAATACTGACCCAATAGCATCGCGAATGGTGCGTATTCGATTGCGTACCGGAATAATCACCGAGACCTCTACCGGCCACTCACCCTCGGATAAATCTACATCGTAAAAATTAGGTGCAAGATACCCGCCGACCGCCTTCAAGTGTGCTGTAGCCGCCTGCTCCATCTCTATCTGCACTCCCCGATTGCGAGGATCTACATATGCGAATTGGTCGTCAGAACCACCACCGGCGCCATCTATATACAAGAATTCATTGATATGCACAATCTCCCCTTGTCGCGACAATCGTAAGGAGACATCGTAGGCCCCGGCATAATGATAATCCGTATCCGATTCCGTCAATACCCTACATAACGCTTCCGCCCGATACAATACTAACGGACCGTAAGCAAAATCATCGCGCAACGCTCCCGACTGCCTGTCAATAAGAGGCACAGGTGAAAGCCCTCCATCCTTGCGGGCATAATAATCCGCGTAAACCATCACAGCCCCCGTATCATCAGCGACTTGCATCATTCGCGCCACAGCGTCATCACTTATTTCTGGGGATCCAACTCCGGTATAGACAAGCACGTACTTTCCATCTGCCGTAACCACGGATTCCCGCCATGCAGCAGTCTCTCCCGGACGGTTGATATATATTATTTCATTTCTATTTGCCATATTTTCGGTATTTCCTACAAATATAGCACTATTTCCCCAGTTATCCTCGTTGTGCACTCATCTTTTGCCGCCTCAATGCGTCGAATGATACTTCAGCAATCCCGGTAGCACCGACGGCGATATTTCACGAATCGAAGTCCCGAAATCGGATACCACCCGGCGCAATATTTCTTGATACCGACAAGCTGTGTCACCAACGAAACTGATAGGATATGCACCATAATCATACACCGATATATTTCGAGCAAAAAATTTCATAAATCCGGTATAGATAAGATGATAGACATATTCATTATTAATATGCTCATGCAAAAAATTTGAATAATGAATCAATATTTTTTCCGGAGATGGTTTGGTATATATCTTATCCATAATTTCGTCCACCGACTCTCGATATTGTTCTGCAAAAGCTTCGCAAATCGACTTCGGAGCAAACCCTTTCAGATAATCACTCAAAAACGTCTTACCAAAATAAGCCCCACTCCCCTCGTCGCCAAGCAGATAGCCCAATGGGCGTACATTTTGCACTATGCTACGACCATCATACAGACCGGTGTTCGACACCGAACCCAACATACATGCTATTCCCGCTTCATCGCCAAACAGCCCGCGAGCTGCTCCGAGAAGATTCGTCTCTACAGTGACAGGGACACGAAGTTGCGCCACAATCGAGCCTTCCACAATCTTACGATAATTTGGATTTTTACACCCTGCTCCATAAAAATAGATATGGTCGCAGCGACGCTTGAAAAATATCTCCGGCAATTGCAGCCTTATCAGATGGCTTATTTCCTTCCGTGTCTGAAAGAACGGATTTATCCCCTCTGTGGTGACTTGTTGCACGATGACACCGTCATCCATCAGCATCCACTGCGTTTCAGCAGAGCTAACCACCGCTATTATTTTCATAGTTTCCTCCTGCTTAATATATATTAAAAAAATCTCGCATTATATACTCACAAATATAACCAATAGTCTGGGCCTTTACAAATTTTTGCATATCTTTTTCACTTAATTTTCACAATCACCTGCAATTTACAGACATTGCAACAGCTAAGCAACAAAAAACGAGCGAAGGAAATCCCTCGCCCGTACTTATGTTTCAAATATCTGATTAGATTTCCACTAATACACCATCTGTTGCGTTAAGCGTAATTGTTTCAATATCTACATATCCGTTAGATACACCTGTTCCATTTTCCCATACATACAAGAAGTCATCAGCTCCGCGATCAACAATTACATTACCGCCACCATTAATTACCACATTCTTGTTGCCATAATCACTGGTAAGTTGAACTCCGTAGGTCGGTTTTCCTGAAGTAACAGACTGCGTAATTGTATTATTCTTGAAGTTAATTTCGGCATCATTGCAAGTAAGTTGCACGCAATAACGATATGGGTCGTAAAATTTACAACCTTCGATTGTTGCATTATCTTCAATCTGGAGAGGACGGTTTCCGTTGCAATTAAATACACAATTCTTTACGATTACATTTGTTCCTGCTCCGCTTGACCACCAAGTAGTAATGGCTGTTCCTTTTTCAATATTAAATACACAATCTTCGAGTTCAATCAAAGCTCCATCGCCTTGCACATAGATAGCATTGTCTTTTGCTTTTGAAATGCCACTGGTAGTTGCATTTGCATTGGAGAAAGTAATACCTTTAGCTACTAAATGAGATGATTGAGCAAAGATTTGACCATCAAGGACAACTTCTTCGCCTTCAGCAGCAATAAGAGTAAGAGTCTTCTTTCCGGAAAGATCCAATTTTTCATTTGTGTAAGTACCGGCTTTGAGTACTACAGTTGCAGTTTCGCCCTTAGCGAGTTCGCTTACCACTGTTGCAAGTTGTGCCGGTGAAGTAATACCTACTGCATTTTCACCTTCTACAACAGTGAAAACATCATCAAATTCAACTACGGAATATCCGTCGGCTACGAAGCTATATTTCGGATTTTCCGAGATGTTGTCTGCGGGGTTGAATTTGTGGAATGTACCGCCATATACTGTGATGTCGCAACCGGTTTTGCCATTGCCTTGAAGATTCAATATTGCGTATTGTGGCTGTGCGAATCCGCTTTCGCAGATGTTTACTGCTTCAAATTCTCCACCATTGATTACGATTTTACCATCGCCGCTTGCATAGAT
>JBGUUQ010000105.1:0-2219 GCA_045133615.1 Muribaculaceae bacterium
AAGGTCGAAATAACGAAGAAAACGTTAATTAAGTGGTATACTTTTCAATTATTATAGTGGTATACTTTTCGATTACTATCTACAACAAATATTTGACTCTTCACGAGAGGGAAAGCCTTCGACATTCCGAGACCAACTAATTCTTACAATAAAAGCAGAGAGTGGCAGCCGATAAAACGACTGCCACTCTCTGCTTTATGTCAAATATTTGCTTTATCTATAAACTCGCGTAGGATTTTTAATCTTCTGATTTCAGTTTGGGTTTGTCGGATGAAATAGGTTTCATCTTCAGTTTCAGTTCGTCGAATCCTTCGCCGTAGACGCCGTTGACGTTGGCTTGGGTGATGAAGGCGTCTTTGTCGATGGACTTAATGATGCGGAAGATGGTTACGGACTCTATCTTTCGACACATGACGAGGAGTACTTTCACTTCTTTTTTGGAGTACCATCCCATTCCGGAGAGGATGGTGCATCCGCGGTTGGCGTCGTTGTTGATGGCTGTTGCAATCGCTTCCCAATGACGCGAGAAGATGGTGAACTGGACGGCTTGTCGGTTGGTGTTGATAATCATGTCGGCAAGCTGCGAGACGAGGAAGAGGATGATGAGACCGTAAACGATTTTGTCGATCTGATGGAAGATGAGATATGATGATGAGATTATCAAGAAGTCGCAATAAATCATCATGCGCCCGATGGATACGTTGCTTTTTTTGGAGACCATGGCTGCGACAATGTCGGTGCCTCCGGTGCTACCGTTGTGGATGAATACGAGCCCAATGCCGACTCCGCAAAGTGCACCGCCAATGATGACGTTCATGAAGACTTGCTGCTGAACTATCGGTTCGGGGAAAAGTGGCTGCAAGAGACCGATGAAAAGGCTTATCATTGTGGCTCCGAATATGGTGCGGATTACAAATTGGCGCCCAACAACGCGCCATGCCATAGCGAGGAGGAGGAGGTTGAGGACGTATTGGGAGATGGCGACGGGTATTCCGAATTGGAAATAAATCAATGAACCGAGACCTGCCAAACCGCCGATTACGACTTTTTCGGGAAGGATGAATGCTGTAAATCCAAATGCGTAAAGCATGATACCGACTATGATCATCACATAGTCTTTGGTGGTTAGCCAAATGTTTCTTCGAGAGAATTTCATTACTGTATTTTATGTTTAAGTCGATTGGAAAATCGAATGTAAAGTTACGTCAGGAAGATGGCAAAACAAAATATTTGCGCAAGATTTTTTTTGAGTCGGGGATTATCCTTAATTTCCGCAGATGTAGTCGGAATATCTATTTCATGCGGTGGAAATCAAATAATTTCGTAATTTTGGATAAACTATAAATGATGGAATCTATGAAGCATATTATCACAAGGATATTGGCGGGCGCGGCTATTGCAATGTCGCCTATGGCGGTTGGAGCCACGGATTTTTTTGACACTTCGCGCAGTTCCCGAATAATCGAGGGGGAGGTGCATGCCACGTTAGGTGCATCGTGGTTTACGCAAAATTATGGAGACAATATACCTCAAATGCAGTCGCTGAACATGACTCCGGGAGCGATGGTCGGTCTGGGTGCGCGTGTACAACTTGCAATACATGACTTTTTTGCGATAGGAACTTCGCTGAATGTGAATATGCACAATAACAGTCTGACGGCGATTGTCACTTCTCACGAGCCTGACAATACGGCAGGATTTACGGTCGATAACCGGTATTACTATGTGAATATTCCTGTCTATGCGTCAATCAGATTTAATATTGCAGATAATGTGAGATGGAATGTCGACGGGGGACTGTATTATGCCTATGGTATCGGCGGGCGCTCGAAATCGAATATTTATATCACGTATCAGAATGAGCTTGGACAGTTTATCACCGAGCATTTCTATGACAGGGATTCTTACTTCAGCGAGAGCGCTCCCCTACTCCATGATATTCATCGCTCGGACTATGGATTGCATATTGCGACGGGGCTGAAATTCTATAATCATTATTGCATCAATTTTGTGGCTCAATACGGGCTTAAAAATGTTGCTGAGAAGAAGAATACGACTGATATGTCGGTGCATAATCTCAATGTGAGTGTGGCGTTGGGATATGAATTTTAATCTGTAGAACATATAAAAAAAGGTATAATAGACAAAAACAGTTGGCAAAACCGCTGTAATTAATTGATTATTATATAGATGCATTACCTTTGATGAAACTGATTTCA
>JBGUUQ010000106.1:0-1588 GCA_045133615.1 Muribaculaceae bacterium
TCTCCCTTTGTACAGGCCATGTTCCCATCCAGAACACTCAGCTACTGCCTTGTGTTCCTTCAGACTCTTCCCTGTAGATGTCATTTACCCCGGCTTTACCCTAAACTTTTCTAATGCACGTGGGTACCACTATTCTGTCACTTTTACGGCTAGAGCTGTCAATCGGTTTTATGATGCTGAAACGCACCATAACAACTTCACAAATCAAAATCTGAAAGTGTAAATGTGACCTACACATACAGTTACATAAGATGACAATTTGAAACCGCTCGACGATATCTCCATCTCGAGATGCAACATGATCGCATTCCGATAAAAGTCGCGCAATTCGAACTCAAAACTCACACAAAACAACACATACACAACATAGAAGAGATGGGCAAACGATGAGGAGAATCCGGGATGGAACGACCCGAGATCTCAGATGCCGATACGGAGCAATGATGCGGACATGCAAAAACTCGATTATTTTGGCGCAGATACGTTGAAATGGACATAGTGGGCACGGAGACCGAGTTTGAGGCTTCGGAGGGGCTTATATCGGATTTCGCTCGAAAATCCCCAAAACTCCGATTTACTATGGAAATGTGGATTTTCCATACAAAATCGACGTTTTTCGCAGATCGGCGTGTGGGCTGTATTTTCGAATTCTGATTGCACAGATCGAATACACACATGATGAAGAGTACAAACACACAAAGAATGGCGAGCTTGCGGATATGACACATGGAGCGGTGCTCACCCCAGAAAACCCGGAAAAAATGCAAAATCGGTCTCGCTGATCTCAGCATACACGCATATTCGGAGACCCAAACTTTGCAGGCATAATATGCAATTGTTACCGAGCATATATTTTCGGTTTTTGCCCAAATGTTAATCACCTCTGCAATGCCGGAAATCTGATTTCGGCATTGGGCGGGGAGATGTCTTTTCTCAGGAAATTTCGCGCGCAGTTGGACTCTGTGTCTCATTTCCGGTCGTTTTGCGCAAAATAGCAGAAATGTGTTGTTCTCGTCCTACCCCCCAGCGAAATTGTCAGATCCGCGGAGCGCATTTTCGGAAACCGGCTCGTCTCGCCCCCAACAGCTACCGCATGGTTTCAAATGCTCTATAAAACATATCTACTGTGTACTAGCATGCTCTGTCGAAAACTCGTCTGAATGCAGATCAGATTCGGACCGAACGTTGCTCAATCGGATCTTTCCGTCTTCCCGATATTTGCTGACATACTGTGCATTCATATTATGCAAGTAATTCAAAAAACGCGCGAGTGTCTCTGCTCGGCGCGATGAAATGCGGGGCCTCTCCACGACATTTTCTGTGCATGTTTCTGGGCGTTTCGAGACGTGTATACCAAGCACTCATTGCGTCCAGCTCCCCGTCGCTCGAATGTGCCTCGGCGGCGTCCTGTGCGGCATGCCCCTTCTTCGTCTCGCCTGCGCATCACCCTGTTTACAGTAAAAGTGACACTTTGATATTATAGCAAACAAGAGTTTGCCTTACAACATAATAACCAGCTACAACATAGGCTGACCCTCAGCGGGTCGTGACTTAATGCCACTCCCACGCTTACAGGACCCTCGTTGAT
>JBGUUQ010000107.1:0-7555 GCA_045133615.1 Muribaculaceae bacterium
CAAAAACACACATCAAGAAGTCCGGTAAAATTTTAAAAATCTGATTTTCAAGTATTTTATAGCACAATGCAATCTCTTATAAGGAGACGCACATTTTTCAGCGAATCAAATCGGTAATTTGCTGATATTCGGAGAAATAGAAAGCAGCACAAACGCAGGCGCGCCATTGTCGATATCATACGGTAGAAAGAGATTGCGAGCCGAGAGAAACGGCATCAACGACTCGATTTGAGACTCTATTCCATCACCACATTCATCGATAATATCTTGCAGTTCGTCGAACAAGTCATCATCGACTTTCGAGGCATCCAAAACCGCAATTATCCCGTTGACAAATGCAGTGGCTTCCTCTTCGCCCTGGAATCCCGACAATTTAATTATTCCTTGATTAGTGTTGATTATAGTATTATAATAGACGATACCGCGATGCAACACGGCGTGACAAAGATATTTCATCGCAATGATTATTTGTTTTCCCCGATTGTGTGACGACGACTATGACGGTTGTAGTTGGCAACATCAAGACGGGTGCGCATCAACGCAATACTATCAAAATAAACAACCTCACCGCCTGTGGGTTGCAGTCGAAGCGTTCCATAAATGCGGGTTGCGGTTTTTGCGCTATCTGTGCTGAGATACACGCGATTCCATCCGTTGCCCGATGCCATACCGTTAGCGAAGTCAGTAGAACCGTCGTTGTAATCGGCAGCCATAGTCCATGCCACACTCGAACGATTGTTGAGCAACTTGAATTCCCACATATACTCATCTCCTATCTCTGTATTTTCATCATTCTTCAGCACAAAGGATAAGTATTGCGAGGGGGATTTTTCATTGAATACGCGATAACGGAGACCATTCCACACATCTACCGAGTCGCCGGCAGCGGTAACTGCCAATTCGTTGGTACCATCCGAAGATTCCTCTGCCAACTTTACATCGGCTTCCAATCGGGCGATAACATCGTCGTAGACTTCGAGATATTCTTCCAAATTATGACCATACCAGACGAGCGATGTGTCCAACTGCTCCTGTGTAATGCCATGCTTGAGCAACACCGACTGCTTGAGAGTCTTCTTAAGCGAATCGGTTCCGTATTCGCGGCGATTGACATCGACAACGCTCTCACCGATATGTATATCTACCAAAAGATCGACCATTTTATCGTGAGGAATGACATAATCGGGGGTCTTGCTACATCCGACCACCGACAATGCCAATGCGCATGCTATGCCTATCAATCCGCGTCTCATCTGTCGGATGAATTATCAGTTTGCGATTGGGTTTCAGACTGCTCTTTAGCCAAAAGTTCTTTCGGACACGAAAGATATTTTGAATAAAAGAATATCACAATAGCCATACCCACCGTAATCGCTGCGTCGGCCAAATTAAATACCGGTTGGAAAAACAGGAAGTAGTCACCACCAACAAACGGCATCCAGTCAGGCCAATAGAAGCTAAAAAGAGGGAAATAAAGCATATCGACCACCTTGCCATGGAATATCGATGCATACCCGCCGGCTTCGGGCATAAACGTAGCCACTTCGGGGGGAATGGGATTGTTGAAAATCATTCCGTAGAACACGCAATCAATAATGTTGCCTGCCGCACCGGCCGTGATCAGTGCAAGACAGGCAATATAACCCCGCTTTACATAATCACGACCTTTTATACGACAAATATAGTAAACAAGGAGTGCGACGGCAATGATGCGAAACCATGTAAGGAACAATTTGCTTCCCATCTCCATGCCGAACGCCATTCCGTTATTTTCTATGAAATAGAGTTGAAACCAATCGGTAATACGCACACCTTCACCAAGATAGAAATGAGTTTTCACCCATATCTTCAGTGCTTGGTCGAGCACAATCACCGCAACGATGATTATCAACGCAAGATACCCTTTGGATAGCTTCATCAAAGATGTTTAATTATTTCTTCATATTATTTTTGGCATCGATGCTGAGAGTGGCATGAGGCACAGCACGAAGACGCTCCTTCGGAATCAATTTGCCGGTTTCGCGGCAAATGCCGTAGGTCTTGTTTTCGATACGCACGAGCGCAGCGCGAAGGTTTTGGATAAACTTCTGCTGACGCTGAGCAAGCTGTCCCGCCTCCTCTTTAGAGAGCGTGGTTGCACCCTCTTCGAGCACCTTGAAAGTAGGCGATGTATCTGAAGTATCGTTACCGTCAGTATTCATCAAGTTACCACGCAACAAGTCGTATTCGTGTTGCGCCTTTTCGAGTTTGGCAAGAATCAATTCTTTAAATTCCTGCAGTTCTTCATCGGAATATCGTGTCTTTTCGCTCATAACAAAATAAGTGTTTAAGTTAGACAAAATTGATTTATAGGATTTTAGTTATTCAAAGTAATCAAAACGTCAACATTCACACCGTCGAGGTCAAGCGTTTCCACTCCTTCCGCACCATCGATGGCATCGATGGTGAGAGATGCGGCGAGCACCTGACGAGAGATATAGTCGCCATAGGCTTTCAATGCATCGTCGGTAGCTTCGTTGGGAGCAAATGTAAGCGCAATCTTGTCGGTGATGTCGTAATCGCGGCTCTTGCGGATGTTTTGCACACGGTTAACGATATCGCGTGCGATACCCTCTTGACGCAGTTCGTCGGTAAGAGTAATGTCGAGAGCCACAGTGATATTGCCCTCGTTGGCAACAAGCCAACCGGGAATATCTTCAGAGATAATCTCCACATCCACGCTTTCCACCTTGGCTGTTACCCCCTCTACATCGAGTTCGATAAGGCCTGCCTTTTCGAGCGTAGCAATGTCGTGTTGACTCATTTCCTGAATTGCTTTGGCAAGCTGCTTCATAATCTTGCCATACTTCGGACCGAGCTTCTTGAAGTCGGGTTTCACGCGCTTCACGAGCACACCGGCTTCATTGTCGACAAACTTGATGCTCTTAACGTTTACTTCGCTGAGAATCAAATCGCTCATCGCCTCAACGGCTTTGCGTTGAGCATCGTCGATAACCGGTATCATGATGGTCTGGAGCGGCTGGCGAACCTTGATATTGACCTTGCGACGGAGCGAGAGCACCATCGAGGTAATATCCTGAGCAAGCTTCATGCGCTCTTCGAGAGCCTTGTCGATAACAGCCTCATCTACAGCCGGAAAGAGAGATAAGTGTACCGATGTGGTATCACCCGAAGTGGCCGACATAAGGTCGATATAGAGACGATCGGCATAGAACGGAGCAATCGGAGCTATCAATTGAGCTATCGTCTTGAGACATTCAAAGAGAGTCTGATAAGCCGACAATTTATCTTCGTTCATCTCGCCACCCCAGAAGCGTTTACGATTCAAACGCACATACCAGTTGGAGAGATTGTCGTTGACAAACTCGTTGATTGCACGAGCAGCCTTGGTAGGCTCGTAATCGGCAAGAGCTTCATCCACGTCCTTGATGAGAGTATTGAGCAACGAGATAATCCAACGGTCGATTTCGGGACGCGATGCCACCGGAATCTGAGGTTGCGAATTGTCGAAGCCGTCGACATTGGCATAAAGGGCGAAGAATGAATAAGTATTGTAAAGCGTAGCAAAGAGCTTACGCGACGTTTCCATAACACCGGCGGGGTCAAACTTAAGGTTGTCCCACGGCGAAGAGTTGGCAATCATGTACCAACGCACCGGATCGGAGCCGTATTTGTCGATGATTTCAAACGGATCGATAGCGTTGCCGAGACGTTTCGACATCTTGTTGCCATCCTTGTCGAGGACAAGACCGTTGGAAATAACCGCTTTGTAAGCGACAGAATCGAATACCATCGACGCGATGGCATGAAGAGTAAAGAACCATCCGCGTGTCTGGTCCACACCCTCTGCGATAAAGTCGGCGGGATAGAGTTCGCCCGAATCAAGTCCCTCCTTATTTTCAAACGGATAGTGAAGTTGAGCATAAGGCATCGAACCTGAATCGAACCACACGTCGATCAAGTCGAGTTCGCGGTGCATCGGTTTGCCTGAAGCCGACACGAGCACTATATCGTCGACATACGGACGGTGGAGGTCGATCTTATCATAGTTGGTTGCGGTGTATTCACCCGGCACAAATCCGCGTTCCTTATACGGATTGGCGGTCATGATACCGGCAGCCACAGCTTTTTCGATTTCATTGTAGAGCATCTCCACACTGTCGATACAGAGTTCTTCAGTGCCGTCGTCGGTGCGCCAAATCGGGAGCGGAGTACCCCAATAGCGACTGCGCGAGAGGTTCCAATCCTGAAGATTTTCGAGCCACTTGCCGAAGCGACCTGTTCCGGTCGATTGCGGTTTCCACTTGATGGTCTGATTAAGTTCCATCATGCGTTCGCGCACGGCAGTGGTGCGAATAAACCAACTGTCGAGCGGATAGTAAAGCACAGGCTTGTCCGTGCGCCAGCAGTGTGGATAGTTGTGTACATGCTTTTCAATCTTGAATGCCTCTCCCGCCTGCTTCATTTCAAGGCTGAGCACGATATTGAGGTCTTCGGCCTTCTGAGCGGCAGCATCGTCGTATTTACCCCCCTCATTGAACTTGGGATCGTAGGCATTCTTCACATAGTCGCCTGCATGACGGCTATATGCTTCCACATCGACGCAAGCGGCGACAAACTCGTCGGCACATTCGTCGAGAGTGTAATATTTACCGGTCATATCGACCATCGGGCGGGTTTCGCCCTTGAGATTAATCATGAAAAGCGACGGGATGCCGGCAGCCTTAGCCACTTTGGCATCATCGGCACCGAATGTGGGCGCAATATGTACGATACCGGTACCATCCTCAGTAGTCACATAGTCACCGGGAATCACGCGGAACGCCTCGTCGGAAAGTTCCACGAATCTGTCTTTACCGACAGTAAAGCACTTATCGGCATGAGCGGCAGCGTAGTCCTTGACGAAAGCGGCAGCGTTGGCATCCACTTTTTCGAGCGGCTTCACCCACGGCATCAACTGCTTATAGTGCATACCCACGAGCTCCTCGCCGGTATATTCTCCCACAATGCGATAAGGCACCACCTTGTCGCCGGGCTTGAACTCATCCATCGGCAACTCCGCACCTTCAGCTTTCAAATAGGCAGAAAGGCGCGACTTGGCCATCACGATGCTGAGTTTGTCGCCCGTATATGGATTGTAGGTGCGTACACACACATATTCAATCTTCGGACCTACGCAAAGCGCCGTGTTCGACGGCAATGTCCACGGCGTAGTGGTCCATGCCAAGAAGCAGGGAGTACCCCACTCCGTCATTTCCGGTTTCGGGTCCACCATCTTGAATATAGCCGTAGCCGTGGTGTCCTTCACATCGCGATAGCATCCGGGTTGGTTAAGTTCATGAGTACTCAATCCGGTACCGGCAGCAGGCGAATACGGCTGAATGGTGTAGCCCTTGTAGAGATAGCCCTTGTCGTAGAGCTGGCGGAGCAACCACCACACCGACTCGATATAGCGATTGTCGTAGGTGATATAGGGATTTTCAATATCCACCCAATATCCCATCGACGATGTGAGCGACTCCCACTCACGAGTGTATTTCATCACCTCGCGACGGCATGCAGCGTTGTAATCGTCTACCGAAATTTTCTTTCCGATATCCTCCTTTGTAATACCGAGAGCCTTTTCCACACCAAGTTCCACCGGCAATCCGTGAGTATCCCATCCGGCCTTACGCTTCACATGGAAACCCTTCATCGTCTTGTAGCGGCAGAAAATATCCTTGATGGTACGAGCCATCACGTGGTGAATACCCGGCTTACCGTTGGCCGAAGGGGGACCTTCGTAGAACACAAACGACGGGCAACCTTCGCGCACCGTCATGCTCTGCTCGAACAGCTTCTCCGCGTTCCAACGCGAAAGCACATCTTTATTAATCTCCGAGAGATTGAATTTATTGTATTCGTTGAATTTCTTCATTGGGTACAGGATTTCTATCGTATAAAAAATTTTTGCAAAGGTACGATAAATACCCCCAATAAAAAAGACTTCCACATTTTTTTATCAAAAAATCACTTATTTTTGATGCCGCTGTTGATGCCGTCGGCTTTCACCTCGCAGAAAGGAAACGGAGGGATGCGCCGTGCCGCACCCCTCCGCCTGCTATGTGAACTTTGGAATTTCCGCGATTATAGTATCACTTTCGTTGCTTTGCCACCCTGCTTTTTGATATACAAGCCATTGGTGGGGTTGTCGACTTTCACACCCTGCAGATTGTAATATTCCGCCGGGGCGTTATCATCGACAACCACATCGTCGATGCCCGCTGTGGAAGAGACCACACATGAAGCCGACAGATTTGAGCCATCGTTAGTAGTTGCAGTAATCACCGCATAGCCCTCAGCAATAAGCATTACCGTCACTGAACCGTCATCATTACTCTGTATTCTTGCCACTGATTCATCGCTCGAACTCCATGTAACGCTCTTGTCCGAAGTATTGCTCGGCAAAATAGTAGTAGCAAGAACCTCAGATTCATAAACATCCATTATCACGCTACTTTTATTAAGTTTAATCGATTCTGCTAAGACCGGGGTTACCGTAACTTTGCACGAAGCCTTGATGCCGGATCCATCTGTAGCGGTAGCGGTGATAGTCGTTTCTCCAACCGAAACACCTGATATCAAGCCTGTAGAACTTACTTCAGCTATATTGGGATTGGAATTTGTCCATGCCAAAATCTTAATCGTCGCATTTTCAGGAGTTATAATATTCTCCAATTGCAAAGAGGTTCCACAAGGAATCGATATGTCATCAAGTGAAAGTCCGGTAACCTCATGCTCAATAGCCTTGATATTCGCAAATTCTTTCCACTCATTTGCCTCCCAATAATCCAAATAGCTGTCTTTTGGAACATATAGAACACATGTCGATTTATCAATATTTGCAAATGCTCCTTCCTCACAAACAGGAGGAATGGGATTTACCGATACTATCGTCGTGCACTCTGTATAATCACTAAATATCGAAAGCATATTCTCCACTTCCTTTCCCACTATTATGGTTGTTACATTTTTTTTATTCTCAAAATCATCATAATCTACTTTTGATAGATTTACAGCATTATAAAACACCGTTTTCAATCTGCTACAGCCATAAAATACATAACTACCCAACGATGTCAACGACCTCGGCAACTCTATCGAGGTTAAACCCGTGCAACCGGAAAACGCTTGCCCGCCAATTGAGGTCAATGAATTTGGAAGGTCTATCGAGGTCAAACCAGTGCAATCTTGAAATGCCCCGAAGCCAATCGTGGTCAACGAACTCGGAAGTTCTATCGAGGTCAAGCCCGTGCAACCTTGAAACGTACTTTCATCTATCGACGTCAACGAACTCGGCAGTTTTATCGACGTCAAACTACTGCAATCATAAAACGCTTGCAAGCCGATTGAGGTCACCGAATTCGGAATCTCTATCGAGGTTAAACCCGTGCAACCGGAAAACGCTTGTGAGCCAATCGACGTAACCGAACTCGGTATTTTTGTATTTTCACATCCAAACATTAAGGTATTCGACGATGTTTCTATTATGGCATTACATCCATCTCTACTATCA
>JBGUUQ010000108.1:0-2521 GCA_045133615.1 Muribaculaceae bacterium
CAACCGGGAGGCGCTTGAGACTGCGCAGCTGATTAGACTTAACAAGGCTCAGCAGATGCTTATGTTTGGGGACAAGTATAAAAAACAGCGGCATGAGAATGTCGATGTAATCCGGTGGATGGAAATATATGAAAGCGAATACACGAAAAAGGACGTGCGGATAGTCAGACGCGCCCGTGTGAAGTTCGCGGAGTTTCTGACCGGGTCAGCCAAGTATAGACAGTATGCCGGAGCTCTGAACTTTGAGGATGTGACGCCCGATATGATTCGTGATTACGCCGATTGGCTCAGCTCGATATGTAAGGGCGAGGGTGCGCGGTCTGCTTTTGCGAGGTTCAAGAAGATGTTTAAGGATGCAGCCAAAGCGGGGCTGATAGACAGGACGCCGTGTGAGGGCATATCCGTGATTGTCGACACTAAGATAATCAGGAAGGAAATTCTGAGCGAGGAAGAGATGACCCGGTTAATCGCTACGCACTATCAGGGCGAAAATCCCGATATAAGAAGAGCGTTTATCTTCTGTATGTACACGGGTCTCCGCTGGTGCGATGTAAAGGAGCTGAGATTTTCCAATGTCGACTTTTCAAATAGACGGCTGAAGTTCGAGCAATCGAAGACATCCGGCCACAGCTGCGCGAGTGGTGTAGTGATACCGCTTAACGACGGGTTACTGAAATTAATCGGCAAGGGCAAGAAGGACGATCTGATTTTCCCTTTGCCGACACACGCGATGTGCCTGAAGGCATTGATGCACTGGACCCGGCATGCCGGTATAGACAAACACATAACATGGCACTGCGCCCGTCATTCTTTCGCCACGAACATTCTCAGTAACGGCGCGAATATAAAGACGGTCGCAAGCCTTTTGGGGCATAGTAGCCTACAACATACCGAAAAATATACACGTGCGGTTGATAGCCTCAAAGTAGCGGCTATAAACAGCCTGCCTCAGTTGGTTATTTGATTGACTATGCGCGGACTATATAATGATCCATGCTATGCCGACGAGCATAGCCAATACGACAACCGAAAGGCATCCGGATTTCTTTGTATTGTTGGCGGGGATTGATATTTGAATTGTCTGAGTAAGTTTAGGCTCCGATTTTGCAGTCGATGTTTCGGGCGAGCTCAGTTCGCTATCTTTCCATTTGTAATCATTTCCAGATTTCAATCGCCTTTTATGCTCCTCGGGTAATATCGAGATATTACCAAACATAGAAAGTAATTCGTACTCAGACATTACTGTCTTACCGTCTGTGAGAGCCTTTTCCGCCTGGCTATAGGACGCGCCTTTTTCAGGAATTACTACAATATCAGTTGTGCTCCTTCTGTATTTCGGTACGATTGTAGCACCATAAAACATTAATTCTGATTTCAGCAAGTCCGAAAGATAATCAATCGAATTGTGAGCAAAAGCGATTTCCTTTCCTCTGAAATCAATTTCGGACGTAGAAAAAACCTCACCTAAAAATTTAGGCGCATAAAGGCTCTCAAAATGATACTTATCGTCATTATGCTTTTGACTAACTGAGTCGGTAAGCCCTTCGTCGTATATAACATAATCTGTATCTCGCCTTAGACGTGAATTAACAATCATTCCGCTATTCTCTAAGGCATTTTTCACCCCAAAAATATTCAGGAATTGACCCGACAGATGCACGCTTTTCCCCGCGTACTTTTCGGACGCGGTATGTGATAGTTCAGGGCTGTCGAAATTTATTTCGGATATTGACTGCCGAGGATATTCCGGATTTATAACAATGCGCAGCTTACACGGCATTTTTTCCACTCCGTTAGACCAAAATCTAAAAACCCGCGTTTCAGCTCTTGGGATGTACCCTACTTTTTTGCCGGCATTAGTATAGACTGCAATCGCGTGCGGGTCATAAGGATTGTTCTCTGAAACCACATAGCCATCATAATAGCCATTATCACTCTCTTTGCAATGATGCCAGACGCCTGCAATATATGTGGAATAATTCGACAGCATGACTAAAATCTTCTTATTATATTGTGTTTGTGATATTGTTTAAAATACTCTGAGCACACCTACCACGCGGGCGATGCGCAGAACGTTATCTGACGCGATCGTGAAATCGTCGTATGCGGGGTTGATTGAATGACACACAAGTTCATGGCCGAGACGGTCGAGCTGCTTGACTACAGCGCCCTCTGCAGAGTCTACGACATAGATCTTGTCGGTACGCACTTCGTCAGGGCTGTCGAGCCACTGACATGCTATGGTGTCGCCATTGCGAAGCTCAGGCTCCATCGAGTCGCCGTATACGTCAATAGTAAAATCGTATTTGGGGAATTGAGCGAATATCGGGCGCACTTCGCACTCGGCTTCGGTCACCGTGCCGATAGCTTTGCCCTCGAAGCCTGCAGAGACAACGGCAAGGTCGGCAGGGATATGTGGGCGTGTGGTATGGCGGTCTGCCTTCTCCATCTTGCCCTCACCAGTGAGCAGCCACTGTTCGTTGATGTAATCCGAGTATGCTTTTGCGAAACGTTTCAGAAA
>JBGUUQ010000109.1:0-1837 GCA_045133615.1 Muribaculaceae bacterium
TTAATTTGCCCTTAGGCTTACGCCGCTTCCCGTTTGGCGGGAACGCTCAAACGTCCAAAATGCAGAGCACGTCGCCCAGAATCGGCAGAGCGTTCTTTGAGTTAATCACTCGGCAGATGTTCTTCACTGCCAATTCCATCGCTGTTTTTGATATTATCAGTTTCATATTTGGGGTTGTTTTAATTTGTTTCTACTGCTGCGCCCTGATGTCGGTTTCCAACTGACGGATGCGCTCTTGGCAGATGTGGATAATCTTCTCGTAGTCCATCTTGCGGGTGTCGGTCGCCTTATGTCTGAGCACTCGCTTGATGATGTCAGCGTCCCACGGGTTCAACTGATATTCCTGCCATATCGCCCACGGCTGAATGAGGTGCTTAGAGTAGTCGCTGGCTCCTACGTTCATGTCGCGCACTTCGTTGGGGATGATGCCCAACTTTTGCAACCGGCAATAAAGGTCAGCTGGGATGGTGTTTGCCTCTCCCGTTAGTGCCTTCTGTTCTGCCTCGGTTGCACGTCTGAAGTTGTACGTGTTGAATCGGGCAATGCCGAGGTCGTCACATAGAGTTGCACCGTCGATGTCATGGCATAACTCTTGGAGTGCGCAATTCTCGCACGCCTCTGATGTACTGTCGTACTTTGTCGGCTCGAAGATATACTTTTGTCCTCCGAGCGTGATTGCTGTCTGAATGTTCATAGTTCCTTGATATTAAAAATTTCTGCTGTTGCTTTCTCAAGTCGTGCCCCTCGGCTCTGCTCCCATCCGTCCAGCATCGTAATGCCGTCGCAACGTAGCAGGTGCCAAAGGTCATAGAGTAGTGTCAGACGGTAGCCCAACACCTTGTAAATCCATAACCATCGGCTCGGTGGTAGTCGTGTCGGGTTCAACACCTCATACCCTCGTGCCTTCAATCGTTCTTCTGCCTTGGCGAAGTTTGCCAAATAAACAGCCCTATCAATTCCGCTGATAGGGCCTGAGATATAAATTCGTTTCATTCGTGTAATTCGTGTTCGTTTTGCCCTTAGGCTTACGCCGCTTCCCGATTAACGGGAACGCTCAAATGTTGAAATTGTGGTCGTCTTGAATGAGGTCGTCGATGTTGACCACCTCGATGTTCACTTTGTTTTCTGCTTCCATATTATTATAAATCGAATAATGTTGGTACTTTCCTTTCTACGGTCACAATCGTATCATTATGAGTACGACCATGTGGAACAAGCAATATCTCTATCATTTCAAATCCGAGTTTCTTGCCAAATCCGCCACTATTCCAACCGCAACAGATAACAATACCGTCGGGCTTAATGCGCTTGGCTATCTCTCGCTTGATGTCGTATGGAAAATGACTTGCATCCTGCGACATGAAATCCTCACATCCTATCGACGCATAACACTCTTTGACCTGTGTAAGAGAATACGGCGGGTCGAATAGACATCCGTTGTATGTCCCGTCGAGCATCTTGGCAAAGTCGAGAGCGTGCATGTGGTATTTGGCAGGCTTCTCAGGATTGAGGTCGTTAGTTATCTCGGCTGGCGAGTTCTCACCAGCAAACGGGTCTATCCATCCTTTGCCGTCGCCGACGTATCGACAAATCAGTTGCCGTATCGGTTCTATCGTGAATGTGTGCATCGAGGGCATTGCCCATTGTCTCGTTATCTTCATAAATTCGTTCAATTCGTTCAATTCGTGTTCGTTTTTGCCCTTTGGCTTACGCCGCTTCCCGATTAACGGGAACGCTCAAACCTGCTTCGGCATCTCGTGTCCGTCGTGCGGGTCTTTCAGCGTGTTGCCGTCTTTGGCTTTCGCCCACTTCCGTCGCGACTCGGCATAGCTCAAAC
>JBGUUQ010000110.1:0-5018 GCA_045133615.1 Muribaculaceae bacterium
ACCCCGATTATAAAGAAGATAAAGAATGAACGAGAGTACAAAACAATATATAGCGGCATTACTTGCAGACCCCGATAAACTTCTGCAAACGACACCGTATTATCGTAGAATAGACTCCTCGCGTGCGTCCTACGATATATTCGGGCGCACAACTGAATCCATTGGAACGAAAGTCAGAGCGACTTTGCCGAGTATCAAGCGTGTGCAGGTGCCCATAGGCGCGTTGCTGCGCGAGGCCGACCCGTGGAGCCACTCGGTATTAACAGACGAGAATATCCCGTCCCTGTATGTCAAGAACTCCGAGGGTGGCTATCTAAAATTGGAACAAAAGCGCTTGCCGTTGCCTTATCAGCAGAGCATAGCAAAGAAGCAGACCCTACACCTATGCAACAATCAAATGTCGCACGTTCTGTTGAACACCAATCCTACGGAGACGCAGAGCAGACAGTTTATTCGCATCAAACAAGCGTGGGACGAGCGTAACATGGACGGTAAAAAGACCGAGGCTGTATATATGCAGAAAACGGAGTCTTTTGTCGGTATGTTGTTCTATCATAACTACAAAGGCGAGATTAACGCACGCATATTGAAATATTCGGACGGCTACAATATAATCACACACAAAGACAACAACGGCGAGCATATACTTGAATGTGTGTATTACGCCGTCGACGATGTGGAATATATTGACTGCTACGATAATACATACATGTACCGTTTGACAAATGACGGTGATAATATAACGGACGCGGAAGGCAAGATTGTTCGCGGAAGTTGGCGTTATCATACTCCCGTGGCTCACGGATTCAGTGAGATACCCCTTGCGGTAAAACGCGGCAAAGTAGCGTGGGACAACGTGCAGGATTTGATTGAGGTTGCGGAGCGCACATACAACACATTTATCGTCATTCAGAACCGCTACGGCTACGGTATGCTGTATGTCAAGGGTAAGATTAACCCGAAGGCTCAGAAAGTAAACGGCAGCTTTATCCTGAATGATACTTCAATGGACCCAAACGCCGACGCAAAGATGCTCACTCCCCCGTCGCCCGAAAATATGAAAGAAACGCTCGACCAATTGGAGGAGCAGATTATGAAAGGCGCAGGGACTACATTTATTCTCCCGAAGGATATAAAACTTTCGGGTGATACGTCGGGTATTGCCGTGCAGCTTACGCAAGAGCTTGATATTGAAACGGCATTACAAGATGTCAACGAATGGCAGAACTTCGCAAACAAGATGATGCGCCTGTTCAAAGAGGGTCTTGCAAGAGAACTTGTAAATTCAGGCGAAGAAGGATTTGAGAACGCGATTACAGACTTCGCGCAGCTCAATATCCGCACGCGCTTTGTTGTATGGCGTCCGCAGAGCAACGAGGCGTACAATCAGATGCTTACGACCCTCAAAGGTGCAGGGGCTATCTCTATTCAGACCTTGATTGAAAAGAATACTGAAAGCTGCCCCGACGAAATGGCGAGAGTGCAGAAAGAAAAAGAAGCGCAGATGCAAGAGGAGTTGCAGAAACAGGAACGGACTTTGCAACCGACAAAGAGGTATCAAGAAAGCGAAACAACCGTAGTCAACGAGTGATATTATGGTAAGGGTGATTCTGAAATTAAAAACCGACAACGGATTAGGTGAAAATAATCCGACATTCAAGGATATAGAGATAACGGAGTATTCTTTCAAGTCTCCGCTGATGGGAATCCCTACGCTTACGGCTGAATTGCCGTGGCCGTCTTGTCTTGACAATGAATGGACGCACAAAGAATATGTCGAGATTCGCGGCGAAAAATATTATATCCGACAGGTTCAGACCTCCGAAATTTCCAATAATAACGTTGTCAAATACAAACATTCGCTTGACTTCAAATCGGAACGCGAACAGCTTTTGCACGTTTATTTCTACGATGTTGTGCCGTCCGATATATTGCTTTCCAATTCTTCGGGACACGACAAACCGAATACCAACTCTACGAGGTTTAAGATATACGCCACTCCGAGAGAATTTTGCGACCGCCTGAACTGTGCCTTCCGCTATGCGGGTATCGGCGACAGCATACTTGAAACAAAAACATCATTGACGGATGCTGATACGCCCGTAGGCGACGGATATTGTGTTGTCTTGAGTGGTTACGGTGATGGCGATTTAGAACAGTCGCAAGAATTTGAATGGGAGGATAAATATCTGTTTGACGCACTTTCAGAGGGGTTTGGCAAGTTCAAGATTCCCTTCGCGTTTCACGGTAAGAAGATAGTGTTCAACGAATACGTCGAGCCGATAAGCCATGTGTTTAAATATGGCTTCGACAATGCCTTGCTGTCAGTCAAAAAGAACAATGCCAATGCACGAATAATCAACCGTATCACGTTCAAAGGCTCAAGTGAGAATATACCGTATCATTACCCGAATGAAACGGAATATGGGCACATACAGCTCGCAGCATTAGATAGCAATAAAATATTGACTGCGGATAATTTTAGTCTAATAAAGCCCAGCAGACTTGTCGGCAAGATAATGTCAAAATCGCCCATTGTGCTAAAACTTCGTGGAAGCGCTGACGCAACACTACAAGAGTTGTTATACGACGATAATAGTGGCGTTGGATATAGACAATTAGTCCAAGGCGAGTGGCATAAAATAGAAGATTTTACAAGCATTGACGAGTATCATGGCTATTCATACCGCATATCTTTTACGACAGAATTTGCGGGCGACGTTGTATTGTCTGAGGTTATCGGGCAAACATGGAATATTAATGACGCATCCCCTGCGGATGACCGTAGCAACAGAGCGAGCAATCTCATAGGGCAAGATTATCTGCGTATAATCGGCTTAAAAAACTCATCGGGTACGGATTTTACTGACTGCGCCAATAAAGACGGGGGGAGGATTGTAATGGCTGAGTTGCCAAGCGGCTCATATATCCTTGAACTCAATATATCATGGGTGTACAACGAACAGTCCTATTGGTGGCGCATTAATAGCGTGGCGTTTGAGAATAAAAACGTCAGGGAGCTGTATTGGCAATGCGGAGACAATCGTACTTCCAATTTATCGGCATGGGGGGTTGAATTTGTCGGCGAAATATCCGAGTCTATGGTTGGTGATGGCGTGCAATGGGACGCATCAGGGCGTATGCCGTTCCAAGAGAATCTTATGCCGCCTAAATATCGCGCGACACTCGGCGCTGAAAGATTCTACAATGCTCTCAATGACACCTATCTCAAACAAGACGGCAAGACGTATTACACGTTCAAGAATCCGTATGTAGATGGCAACCCGAACGAATATATCCACGTTGACGAGACTATCAAGCCAACGATAGAGGGCATTGAAAACTCTAAAAAAGAATTATTCGGAGTAATATCTGACATTGCCTTTGATGTAGATGACAACGATTCCCTGAAAAGCAATGCGGGCACGGATGATACAGATAAGAATGATTCAGCGAATTACGCGCATAGCTTCTTTTATATCCGTCTGAATAAGTTCGACGGTGAGCATGGTTTTGACTTGTTCAACTCCGCTTCGCAGACAGACCCGATGACAATACAGATGACCTCGGGAAAGTGCAACGGATGTAAATTCAAGATACAAGTAGTCGAAATCGTAGAGGACGGGGTAGAAACATGGAGCAACCCCGTACAGACACTTGCCGCAGACGGAACAATAGTTAACGGTACTCAGTCGCAGATTATCAACAAAGATAATCCGCAGACATGGCAGCAGGACACGACCAAGAATTATATATGGATTGCCGTTCAGAAAGATGCGGTGACGTTCGGTGTTATAATGCCGAACCGCACGCACGAGTATCTCCCCGCCGTAGGCGATACGTTCAATATAATAAATATTGACTTGCCTCATGGATATATTACCGCCGCCGAAGAGCGCGGAATGTATGCGATGCTGGACTTTATGGAGGATAACAACGAGGAAAAATTCAACTTTGACATAACTATGTCAAGGATATTCTTTGAGGAGCACCCCGAAATACTTGCCTCGCTTAACGAAAATTCGCGCATAAAGATAGAGTACGACGGCAAGTTATATGAGCAATATGTATCTGAATTTGCGATAGACTGCAAAAATAATGAAGTGTTGCCCGATGTTAAGCTGACCCTTGCAGACGCACTTGAATCGAGCGGAAGTTTTGTCGATGAAGTTGTGGCACAAGCGGTGGATGCCACAAATATAGGCAGGGGGGGGCGCGGCACAGGGGGCGGATTGTCAACCAACCTTGCAGATAAGCGTTATGTGCGCAAAGATAAAGATGACCGCACAGAGCATAGAATATCTTCCGACACAGCGTTTGAGGTGGGCAATTTTGTGAGTGGCTCGCGAGGTGGCATAATATTTGTAGACCCCGAAACAGGGCAAAGTACAATTGAGGTAGACTATATCAAGGCGAGGATAAAAGCTATCTTTGAAACGCTTGAAATCGCACACATGCGATCAATCGGCGGCAAGCTCACAATAACGCCCGGCGGAAGCATAAACATATCATTTGTTGAAGAACTTGATGATGCTTACCGATGCTATTTCAAACGACAGGAGGACACAGAGGGTGCAGATTGCCGCTTTATTGTCGGTGACGACGTAATATGCCAATCATTCAATATATCAAACGGCTCGCATCAAAACGCCTCAAATAAATACTATTGGCGCAAAGTTACGGCTGTATCAAACGAAGGCGCTTATGTTGAGCTATCCAAAACAGACTGTGCGACAGGCTCGGATATTCCCGAAATAGGCGATACAATTTGTCAGTTAGGCTCGGATGACGTTTCGCGTCAGTCCGCGATTATACTCTCCACCGTAGATACGTTCTCTCCCAACATCACGCTTTATGATGGTGTTACAAACTTCACGTTGTCAGGTAAAGAGATGGTCGATATGGGAGTAGACCAAACGACCAACAAAGCCTATTTCCACGTCTACGGCGATGCCTATATCGGAGACAAAGAGGGCAACAGCTACGCCAAGTATAACAACCTGCTCAAAGAGCTGGAG
>JBGUUQ010000111.1:0-22602 GCA_045133615.1 Muribaculaceae bacterium
ACCTAAGAGGTGTTGTTGACAGAAAGTTCTTCCTCTTTCGCATTGCAAACCTATACGCCTATCCCCACTGATTTTCTACTGTGCCGCGGATTTCGTCGGAGTTTGATTTTTCTTTCTGGCGCGATGAAGCCTTTTTCCCTATATTGAAATTATATTTCAACGACAGCCAAAATGCAGTACCGGGAAACGGACTTATAGACACCTCTTCCCGCAAATTATCGTAATCAAACGTAACCCTGCGCTTACCGGTGGAACCGAATAAATCGTCAACCCCGCAGCTCAACAACCATTTATCTCGATAAAACGAGTAGTCCAACCCCACATCAAACTTAATCGTATGCCGATGAATCTCCTGAAAAACATCTTTATACGGAGGTGCATACATAAAATTCATCTGCATACCAATTCCTTCTACAATATAGAAATAATTGTTCCAACTTAAATCCATGCTCAGAGCCTTGCGTTTAACGCCTTGTGCCTCTGTGGTAAGCATACCCATATTAAGCATAACCGAGCTTTCCCAACCATCTCGTCCTAATGGCGCATAAACATTAAAGTAATACTTTTCACTTCCAGAAATATTAGTCGTCGAAGTAACTACTCGTTCACCATCCGTATAAGAATAATCCCGAATGCGATTATCGGTAAATTCAGATCTGAGAGACATATAATACCGATTTCTCAACACATATGTGAGTTCTATTACATTCGTAATCATCGGCTTTAAATCAGGATTTCCGGTTTTATACGAAAGTTCGGTAATATAAATCACGAACGGATTGACCAACATATAATTAGGTCTGTTTATCCGCATCCCATAGTAAGCCATAAAGCCCGACATCAAATTTGGTTTCCAATAAATAAAAGCGCTCGGAAATACTCGAAAATAATCGTGTAGGGTCCGCTGATCATTTGCGAACGAATATCCGTCGGTGTGCTGATATTCGCCACGCAAACCCGCATTGACATCCAATAGCCTACTTGAAAATGCAGCATTGACATATCCGGCATATAAATACTCTTTATATCTGAATCTGTCCTTAAATTTCAGGTCCTCCTGTGGCAGCTCTCCTTCATTCTCCCAATTCAGCAATCTATAAGAATAATCATTATCCACCTCCGAGAACTTTAATCCCGTCCCCACTTTCCATCCGGTATTACAGAACGGCTTTTCATAATCCAATTTTGCCGAATAAATTTTAGCATTTTCGCTCGAAAGCTGTCGTTTAAAATCTGTATTTATCATTTCGTCGTTTGCATTATAATAATGATTGACATAATCGTCTGCATCATCCCGACTTGTCACATCGGAATAGTCCGCCACGAATTTAAGAATTTGCCCTATGGAATCGATTCGCCATATATAATTCACATTAAGCATATTGTTTTCTCGTCGATACTGTCCAAAAGCAGTTGAAGCTATTTTGCCAGATGATGCAATTCCATCTTCAAAAGTCTCCGTCATCAGCACACCGTCGTCACTCTTGCGATTATACATTCCATTATATTCAACACCCACATAATGGCTTGTCCCAATCATCCAATCTATACCAACCCGATAACTATGAGTTTTGCCATTTCCTTGATATGATTCCGACAACACATTCTTTCGCCCTGATTGATAGAAATCCTCAGTCAATCGCTCCATAACGTCGCGAGCATCAGTGAATGTATAATTTCCGTACGCCGTTACACCACGCAACGAGTAAGCAATACCTATCGACGGCGTATATGTAGATCGCTTATCAAACGAAAAATTTGTCGACACAAATCCCGACAACCCTGCATCTCGCTTGCGATTGGTATTTATACATATCACTCCACCGGAGCCTTCTGCATCATATTCTGATGTCGGATTGACCATTACTTCAATACTTTTGATATCGCTTCCTTGAATCGATTTGAGATAACTCGCCAACTGATCGCCGGTCAGTCTCATTTGCCTGTCATTTACCACCACAGTGACTCCTCCGATTCCGTTTATAGATATATTTCCATTTTTATCCACAAACACCCCCGGCGCAAAATTAAGAATCCTATCAAGTGATTTGTTTTGCAAATGCGTCACTCCCTCTACCGACAGAATGGTTCTGTCTGCTTTCCTGACTACAGTCGGGCGATTTCGCTTCACCTCCACCTCTCCAAGCAATTTTGCATCTGTATGCATTCGAAGAGTTCCTACATCGTCCACCATCGAGCCATAATAAAACGGGAAATAGCCGATGGCACTCGCCTTAAGCAACACCTCACCGGCTCTTGCCGGAATAACAAACCTTCCCTCCTCATTACTGACTCCGCCGGCAATAAAAGACGAATCCGCCGGATTGAGCAGCACTACATTGGCAAACGATACCGGCTGTTCATGCTCATTGACAAGACGACCTGTCATGCGTGTTGCATAATGCATCCGACACTCTACATATAAATTTCTGCCATCGGCAACCACCCCTATAGGATAGAAACCGATAACCTCTTCCACCGCCTCTCAAAGAGATGATGACACTACTCGTTTAGTCACCTTAAAATCTTCCAGTTCATCGTAGACAAAATGCAAATCCGATTCCGGATAAGCCTCATCCAATACAATCAATACATCGGCAAGCGATACATCTTTAAAAATCATTTCACGAGCAGAAACCGTCAATGACGCCACCGCCATCATCAATATCATCACCCATTTTTTCATCTCGCCACCACAATCGTTTGTCCGTCAAAATACAAATTAACTCGATTAAAATGATTCAAGTTGCTTATCGTCGCTTCAATCCCTTCCCGAGAATCAAAACGGGTATAGATTCTCAATCGTGAAGTTTCTTCGCAATCCACGCGATAATCCACATGATACGTTGCAGCGATCACCTTTAATATTTCTCCCAATTCAGCATTACGAAACTCAATAATCGTATCATTCATATGACCTGATTCTTCAACAAAACTTTCAGAAGGTGTCGTCAACTCTAAAATTTCATTCATTTCTGTAGCTTTCAACACTTCTGTAGTTTTTATTTTGGAAAATTGAGGACGCACCACAGCAACAGCAATTCCACCGACAAGTAAGACTCCGACAAATACTGCCGCAACGTTTCTCATAATACGCCGACGAAATAGACCTCGCCTACACCTAAATATATCCAATTCTCTATCCACATCTATTTTTCCGGCATACGATTGGCTCACAAGGTTAACCGTGGGCAACAATTCTCGGATTTCTGCATATTCATCATCAGAAATATCTAACGGATTATCAATATAACGAGCCACCATTTCCCATTTTTCATCCGATGTCATCTTCTTCATTTCCATTCGTTTTAATGATTTTAATTATCGATTTGCTCTCTGACGTATTTCAGCCCGACACTTATGTGCTTATTGATTGCTGACACGCTGACCCCAAGTACTTTTGCCGCCTCACGATAGCTGCATCCTTTTCCGAAAACGAGGTCGAACACCTCACGGGTGCGTGGAGTGAATTCATTAGCAATTATGTCGGACACTTTTCCCACCGGCAACTCGTCGTCAATCGTTTCATACAGCGAAAGTTCTATCGGATAAAGCCGCATAGACCTCGCCACAACAGAGCGATGAGATAGTTTTTTAAGAGCACTGTTACGTACTGATACCACAAGATAAGTTCCAATCGATTCTGTTTTCATCGTCCTCGACTTTTCCAGAAGCCGCATAAACACATCGTTCACCACGTCGCGACTCTCCTCTTCATCATGCAATATAGAGAATGCCAGGCGATATAGTCGGACAAAGTGCTCACGATAAATACATTCAAATATTTCGTCAGTCAGTTTCATCATTCAGAGATTTACTAATAAGACCCGATTAATCGGCATTTCATCACCCATCGAGGCAAAAAATGGCATGAATATAGCAAGATTCGGGATTTATTTGGTAACTTTGCGCCCCGAAAAAGCAACATGTAGTGTCCCAATCACGTAAATCTAGTTGATTCGTGATTGGGATTTTTTTATTGGATAAAAACTTTTGTAAATATGAAGAAAATTTCTCGTGCAGCGACTTCCACCATTCTCTCCATGTCGCTACTTACTGTAATGGCGGCTGCGGCAATCGCCCCTGCTATGGGCGCCATACGCCAGCATTTCGCATCATCGTCCGACATTTTGGTGCAGTCGATAATCAGCCTGCCGGCTCTGTTTATTATCATCACCAACATATTTTTTCTCCAAATCAGCCGTCACTTGCGCACCCGTGCCATTGCCATCATAGGTCTCGCGCTTTATGTCGTGGCAGGAATCGGATGCTACTTTGTCGACAATATCCACCTTCTTTTGTGCATGAGAGCGCTGCTCGGCGTGAGCGTCGGACTCATCATGCCCCTCTCCACCGGACTGATTGCCTATTATTTCCCGCCCGAAGAGCAGGCGCGAATGATGGGACTCTCTGCTGCAATGAATCAGATGGGCGGAGTTGTAGGCACATTGCTCGCCGGCATCTTGGCTACCATCCAATGGAACTATTCGTTTCTCGTCTATATATTCGGATTGGTGGCATTGATAATGGTAATCCGCTGGCTCCCCAACGAGCAACTCGACTCTTCCAACAAGCGAGGCAAAGCCTTTGAACCTCGACAGCTCCTCAAATTCCACCCATCGGTGTTCGGAATGCTTCTGTTGACAATCATCTTCTTCATTTTCCCCACCAACTTTGCCATCATCACCGGTCAACAACTGCATCTCGACACAACGGCCATCACAATGATTATGGTAGCTCTCGACGTCGTGGCATTCTTCACCGGACTCGTATTCGGCAAACTTATGAAGCGATTCCGCACCACAATCAAGTATGTGCCACCCGTTGCCATCGTCGTTGGCTATCTACTTTACGCCTATGCCGACGGTGTCACGATGATACTCATCGGCTCGGCTCTAATCGGAATTGCCAACGGCATCGGAGTCCCATACCTACTGACTATCGGCTCGATAAAAGGCGGACGCAATTCTGCTACCACTGTGATGCCTCTGCTGTCGGCGGCCCTCTATTTCGGACAATTCATATCTCCGATTATCGTTCTTCCAATAACAAAAAGTTTGTTTGGCGAAGCCGACATCGTAGGAGCATATAAAGTAGCAGCCATCATCGGCGTCATTTACCTGCTGCAAGTGTGGTCAACTCGCCATTTTCAAAGCCTTCCGCCGGAAGAGACAACGAAATAATTTGCGATTTTACAATTCAACGCTTGCCGATACAAAAAAAATGCGTACCTTTGCAGCCGGGTAAGTCCTACACGACCAGCTCCCCGGGAACTCCGCCAGGTCTTGATCGAAGCAACGGTACCGGGTCGTAGCGGTGCGATGTAGTAAGCTTACCCTTTTTTATTGCCCATTCATTTTCACTCCATATAATAAATACCACGCCGAGGCTTCACAGTCTCGGCGTGGCTCTTTTGGAAAATTAGTGAATTGCTGTTTGTGCTATGTCATTCGTCTGTTTCAACTAAGTGCTGTTTTTATCACAATCTACATCTATAAAACATCATAGCACCGAAATGGTTCAATGTGCAAACGCATTTTTTTGTAACTTTGCACACGAATGAAACGCATCATTTTCATATTGCTGTCTTTTTCTTTCGTCGTCAGCCACGCCGACGACTGCGATGACTATATAGCTCGATTTCATTCAATAGCCGAATCACACTGCCTCACCTACCGCATTCCCGCAAGCATTACCTTAGCACAAGGTATTCTCGAAAGCGAACGAGGCAAGAGTCCTCTTGCCGTCGAAGGCAACAACCATTTCGGCATCAAATGCGGTGCCGGTTGGAATGCCGCGACCATCACCCACGACGATGATGAACTTGGCGAATGTTTCCGATCATACGACACTCCCGAAGAGAGTTACGAAGACCATGCCCGATTTCTGATGAAGAAACGCTACGCATCTCTCTTCGACCTCGACCCGACCGACTATCAAGGATGGGCACATGGGCTGAAACAATGCGGATATGCCACCGACCCGCGATATGCTTATAAGCTCATCGACCTTATCGAGCGATACCGGCTATACCGCTACGACACCTCATCAGAAGCCACCGACGAATTTCATGCCATGCTCGAAGAGATTATGGCAGAAGATATGGAGCAACACACCATTCGCCAACGCAACGGACTCTATTATGTCGTAGCCAACGACGGCGACACCTACAAAAGCATCGCCAAAGAGCTCGGAATGAAAGAAAAAATGCTCCGCAATTTCAACTCCGCCGACCGACATGCCACCTTACAAGCCGGCGACATAGTCTACCTTCAAGCCCACCCAGCCAACAAATAATCATATATGACTAATATTCAACCGATTACCCCCCCCGAAATAAATCAAGAATCGAATATATCGACTTAATGAAAGGTATCTGTATCACACTTGTCGTGTTGATTCACTGCAAAATTTCATTTGACAATGAACATATCGTCAACATGCTTGAGCATCTTAGAATGCCCCTGTATTTCTTTCTCTCCGGTCTCTTTTTCAAAGAATATGGTGGTTTTGTGGATTTTACCATTCGAAAAACCGACAAACTCATTGTCCCATGCCTCTTTTTCTCATTCATTTTCATAATTCCCGATTTAACAATTCTCCACCCCGAAGAAGCCAACCGCATATTTACTCTCTCATATTGGGAAGAATTAATTCTATACCCGCGAAACGGACACTTATGGTTTTTGCGATGCCTGTTTTTCTCATCAGTCTTTTACTATCTATTTCATTTTTTTACTCGTAACCTCCATTTTGCAATCCGACTTATTCTGATTTTAGTCATTTCATCCGGAATATATTTTTTCTCCCATTATCTACTCGAAATATTTAAAGGAAATCCAATCATCGCATGGCTTCACACATTCACAATTGATACCGCAATCACGGTATTACCATTTTTCTTAATCGCCCATGAAATCAAAAAACAAAACCTATTATCAATTCAAGTTTCAAAAACAGGTTTATTTTTAATTTTCTTGATAAGTATCTTGATATGGGTATTTGCTACGAATGGTGTTGTAGCGTTAGGTATGAATTATACAGAAAACAACCTGCTTCTTTTCTATATTGCAGCACTGGGAGGTATCGGATGCGTTTGGAGCATTGCTCGTTGGCTCGGTCACGTACCATTCATTTCCTATCTCGGCAGATATTCCATCATCATACTTGGTATACACAATCCATTTGTGGAATATGGAAAAATGATTGAAGCAAATCCATGGCTTATCGCCACTGTAACCCTCGCAGTCATGCCTCTGCTCATCTGGTTTTTCAAAAAATACTTCCCATGGTTTACCGCCCAACGCGACTTCATTTACGCATGACATTCCCGCAGAAAAGGCCTCCACACAAGCTCTCAAAAAGAGTAACGCCACTCAATTCAACGTCTTTTTTTGCTATTACGTCGGGATTGGTTAACTTTGTATTGTAATGTAGCTTCGCATCAGTATGAATTACAGAATATTTCCTCCCGAAGAGCCGATGGACGCAGCGGTAAAGCTTCCTCTATCGAAAAGCATAAGCAATCGAGCATTAATCATCAATGCACTCACCGATGGTGCTCATCCGATCCAAAAAGTCGCCAAATGCGACGATACCGACGTAATGGTCGCCGCATTGGCGCCCGACTCCGACATTATCAACATCGGAGCCGCCGGCACTGCCATGCGCTTCCTCACTGCATATTTTGCCACATGCGAAGGTCGAACAGTCACTATCGACGGCTCGGAACGTATGCGTCATCGTCCAATCGCAGCCCTTGTCGACGCTCTTCGTCAATGCGGAGCCGAAATAGAATATGCCGGAGAAGAGGGTTTCCCCCCGTTAAAAATCACCGGACACAATCTTGACGGAGGTGATATATCGCTCCCGGCATCCATCAGTTCGCAATACATCTCCGCCCTATTGATGATTGCTCCGCTGATGAAACAAGGCATCCGCCTCACCCTTACCGGCGAAATAATCTCTCGCCCCTATATACTGATGACGCTCCGTCTCATGGAACAATGGGGTGTGGAAAGCGAATTCGTAGGCAACGAAATTACGATTGCGCCACAGCGCTACAATCCCACGGATTTCTCAGTCGAAGCCGATTGGAGTGCTTCCTCATATTGGTATGAAATCGCCGCGTTATCGGCTTCGGAATTCACGCTCGAAGGGCTTGACAATCCAAGTGTGCAAGGCGACAGCCGTATCGCACGTATATTCGAAGCACTCGGAGTCATCACAACCCATTCGGAATCATCGGCACATATCGAACCATCGCCCGACCTCAACGGACGATTGGACATCGACCTAAGCGAACAACCGGATTTGGCGCAAACCATTGTCGTCTCATGCTGTATGCTCGGTATTCCGTTCCATATCACAGGATTATCTACTCTCAAAATAAAAGAAACCGACCGCCTGACTGCTCTCGTCAACGAACTTGGCAAACTAAGTTTCCGCCTTGAAGTGGAACGCGACTGTGAACTGATGTGGGATGGAAGCCGTCAACTCGTCACCGCTGATGAAATCTCCATCGACACATACGACGACCATCGCATGGCAATGGCTTTTGCCCCATGCGCAATCTATCTCCCCGGCTTGGTCATCAACAATGCAGAAGTAGTATCAAAATCCTATCCCGGATATTGGGACGACTTGCGTAGCGTAGGATTCACAATAGTTGATGCCGATACCCCGTCAGAACAAGAAAAGGAATGATTGCCGCACTAATCATCATCGCCGCGATTGTGGCTGTTGGCGTGCTTCTGCGCATTACTCATAAAGAGGACGATGGAGAGTCTCCCGACGCTTCCGTTTCGGTCGCAGAAGAGGGTTGTTGCGGAATGCACATCACCTGTGAGCGCGATTCACTGCTCGCCTCCGTCAGTTCCGAAATCGTCTATTACGACGATGAAGAACTCGACAGATATGCCGGACGCGCAGCCGACTCCTATACCGACGATGAAATAGAGCAATTTCGCGACATTTTGCTCACACTCCTTCCTCACGACATTGCCGGATGGGGGCGCAGCATCCAACTCCGTGGCATCGAACTGCCCACACCGGTTCGCGACGAACTTCTGATGATAGTGGCGGAAGCTCGTAAACATTGAATATTCAGCACCCAATTTTCAATTCAAAAGACAATGATTGAACTCTTTGATTATGCCTTTTTCCGCAATGCAGTTTGGGGCATTTTTATCATAAGTATCGCCGCCGCCATGATAGGCACATACATCATGACACGTCGTATGGTATTCATCTCCGGAGGTATCACCCACGCATGTTTCGGAGGTCTCGGATTAGGATATTATCTGGGTATCAGTCCGATTGCCACAGCTGCGGTATTCGCCATCGCATCTTCTATCGGTGTCGAATGGCTGTCGTCACGTTTTCGCATACGAGAAGACTCGGCAATCGCTGTCGTATGGGCACTCGGCATGGCAATAGGCGTATTATTTGTCTTTCTCACCCCCGGATATGTCCCCGACCTCAATTCTTTCCTCTTCGGCAATATACTCACCATCACAACTGCCGACCTTTGGAGTTTCGGAATATTTACCGCGATTTTGATTGCATTTTTTACGATTTTCTACAACAAAATCATAGCATGCGCATTCGACCGCGACTTTGCCATAGTATCCGGTCTACCGGTCAAATTCATTTCATATTCCATGACCGTACTTGTCGCAGTCTGTATTGTATTGACCATCAGATTAGTCGGCATAATGCTTCTTATGTCCATGATCTCGCTTCCGCAAATGATAGCAGAAACATCGATACATCGTTTTCGTCCTATGATGATCGCATCAATCATCATCTCAATAATATGCAGTCTTGCCGGGCTGATTGTTTCCGCTATTATCGATGTCCCCTGCTCCGCCATCATAGTAATACTCCTCATCGCTGTCTACATTTGCGCCCGCATCACACAGGTTGTCAAAGCCCGACGAACCATGCAATAATCAAAGATTCCCGGCGTTAAATAATATAATATAGTAATCGTTATCGCTTGAAAAAGTTTGTCTACATAATCCTTTTGCTGCTGCTTGTGTCGGTCATATCCTCATGCTCGACCAAGAAAAACACAGCCTCGTCACGCTTTTATCAAGCATTCACGACCCGCTACAACGTCTATTTTAACGGCGACGAGCATTACAAAGAGACCATCAAAGAGATGGAGAAGAGCTATGAAGATGATTATAGCTCCACTCTTATCTACATGCACCCCGCCGAAGCAAAAGCCGACCCAAAAGCCACGCAGCCCACAGGCGATTTCACCCGTTCCATCGAAAAAGCGCAAAAAGCCATCCAACTTCACTCCATCAAGAAGCGGCCGAAACGCAAAAGCGGAAAAGGAAACGACCCGAAATATCGCGCATGGCTCAAACGCGACGAATACAACCCGTTTCTCCACAATGCGTGGATGATGATGGGGCGCAGTCAATACCAAAACGGCGATTTCCTTGGTGCGGCATCAACATTCTACTATACTTCAAAGCATTTCAATTGGTTGCCAAATACTGTCACCGAAGCCAAATTATGGCAAGCACGCAGTTATTGCGCCCTCGGATGGCTTTATGAAGCCGAAAACATACTTACCCGCATTAAGCAAGACGAACTTACCTCTAAGAAGCTTCGAGAACTTTACAATTTCTCATTCGCAAGTCTTTGGATTAAAAGCAATGAAAACGAAAAAGCAATTCCATATCTCATAGAAGCGATAAAATATGCCAAAGGCGCACAAAAAACGAGACTAAACTTCCTCCTCGGACAATTATATTCACTTACAGGCAAAAAACAGGAGGCCTACAAAGCATTCGGTAAAGCCGGAAGTTCTGCCAATGCCCCATATCGGACAAAGTTCAATGCCCGTATCAAGCAAAGTGAGGTCTATCAAGGCGACAACATCGAACCGGAAGTAAAAGCGCTCAAACGCATGACGCGCTACGACCGCAACAAAGAGTATCTCGACCAAATCTACTACGCCATCGGCAACCTCTACCTCTCCCGCGGCGACACCATACACGCCATCGAAAACTATGTGTTAGCCGCCGAAAAAAGTACTCGAAACGGCATCGATAAAGCCATCAGCCAGATTACACTCGGAGAGTTGTATTTCGCACGTCATGAATACGACAAAGCCCAACCGTGCTATTCCGAAGCCGTTCCGCTGCTGCCGGAGTCATATCCGAATCGTGAATTATTGAGTCGCCGTTCCGATGTACTCGATGAACTCGCCATTTATGCACAAAACGTAACATTGCAAGACTCTTTGCTCCGTCTTTCCGCCATGTCAGAAGAAGAGCGCCTCGAAGTCATCAACAAGATAATCGACGAGCTCAAAAAGAAAGAGAAAGAAGAAGCCGAAAAAGCAAAGAAAGAAGAATACCTCGCCGAGCAAGCAGCCAAAGGCGACAATATCCAAAGCGACAATGCTCCCACCACATTTACGCTCAACACCGACGACTCTTGGTATTTCTATAACAATGCCACACGCAACGCCGGCCGTACAGACTTCCAAAAGCGGTGGGGAAATCGAAAATTGGAAGACGATTGGCGAAGAAGAAACAAGGCATCATTTGACTTCACAGAGTTTGAATCATCGAATGAAGATGATGACGAAGAGACAGAAACCGACGATATGGAATCTGTCGAAAAGCCTGCGGAAGACACAAAAGAGGACAAAGAGAAAGCACAACGGGAAAACGACCCTCACTATCCCGAATACTATCTCAAGCAAATTCCGCAAACCGATGCCGAACGTCTCAACGCCAACGACATCATTCAAGAAGGATATTTCAACATGGGACTTATCCTGAAAGACAAACTCGAAGACTATCCGTCGGCGGCTTCAGAGTGGAACACTCTGCTCGAACGCTACCCCGACAATATATATCGACTCGATGTGTACTACAACATGTACCTGATGTACATCCGTCATGGCGACACCGTTAAGGCCGAATATTACCGACAGCTCATACTGACCGACTTTGCCGAGTCAAAATACGGTCAAGCCATGCGCGACCCCAACTATATCGACAACCTTCGCGCCATGGATTCCCAACAAGAGTCGATGTATCAAAAGGCCTACGATGCATACCTCGACAATCGCAACGCCGACGTACATGCCGCTTACAAGGATATGAAGGAACGATTCCCGATGAGCAAAATCATGCCGAAATTCATGTTTATCGACGCTTTAGCTTATGTGACGGAAAACAAACCCAATGAATTCCAAGCCTCACTCAAAGAGTTGCTCGAACGCTATCCGGACACCGACATCACACCCATAGCATCGTCATACCTCAAGCAACTTGCCCAAGGACGTAAAATCAATAGCGGCTCCGGAGGAAATATTCGCGGTATGCTTTGGAATATACATCTTGGCAACGACTCGACAGCATCGGCATCGGGTGATTCAATCATGTTCGATATGAATCCCTCAGACCCGCAGCTTCTGATTTTCGTATTCCCCACCGACGAAGTTTCATCCAATCAACTTCTTTACAACGTTGCCCGCCACAATTTCACAAGCTATGTAGTAAAAGATTTCGACCTCGAACAAATGAACTTCGGACGTCTCGGCTTGTTACTCGTAAAAGGGTTCAACAATTTCGAAGAAGTGGTTCACTATCGTAAAGTTCTTGAATCCGACAAAAATCTGAATATTCCGCCACAAGTGCGTCCGGTAATGATAAGTGTAAAGAATTTTGAACTCTTAATCACCCAAGGACGTTCTTTTGAAGAATACTTCAACTTCGTAGAAGAGAACACTGCGGCGGAAGCTGTACGCCAAGCCATTCCCGACGACATTTTCAATCGTCTCCCCGAAGAAGAAGCCGTCGACGGAGAAGAGCCGGATCTCACATCCACAAAAGAACCGGAGCCGGAGTTGGAACCGATTCCAACCGAACAGCCCTCTCAACATCCGGAAACAGCGCTCCCCGCCCCGATTGAAAATCAAAAGCAAGCGGTAACAGATACTGTTCCGACGGACACCATATCCATCCCTCAGCCTATCGTACAGCCGCAAAACACTCCGAAGGCAAAACCGGAAGCGCAACAGCCGACTCAACAGCCGGCACAACAGCCGGCAAAGCCTAAAGAGCCGGCAAAAGCCAAAACTCCCGCCACAACACCCAAACCGGTAGAATTACCCGAATATCCCACCGGCAGCGAAGGCGATGACCCATTACTCGATTAAAGATAATGCATTATGAGCAGCCATACCATACTTTGGGCCGATGACGAGATAGATCTCCTAAAGCCCCATATTCTGTTCCTGAAAAACAAAGGATACGACATTGTGACAGTCAACAACGGTCGCGATGCCCTCGAAATGGTCGAGAACAATCATTTCGACCTCATAATTCTCGACGAAAACATGCCCGGACTTACCGGTCTTGAGACATTATCGCGCATCAAGCAATCCGCCCCGCATGTACCGGTCATCATGATTACCAAAAGCGAGGAAGAAAACATCATGAATCAGGCCATCGGCAACAAAATTGCCGACTACCTCATAAAGCCGGTCAATCCGCATCAGATACTCCTATCCATAAAGAAAAATCTTCATTCCGAACAACTTGTTTCCGAACAAGCCACATCGGATTACCGACAGGAATTCGGACGTATCACATCACTCATCAACGATTCTTACACAATCGAAGATTGGTATGAATTGTATGGCAAACTCGTATTTTGGGAATTACAATTGGCGTCAACCGATACCAATATGGATGAACTCCTTGATATGCAAAAGACCGAAGCCAACTTCGCTTTTGCCAAATTCATAAAAAAGAACTACGAGAAATGGATTTCCGGAGATTCTCATCCATTGATGAGCCACGAAATATTCAAAACCAAAGTATTTCCTCTTCTCGATAAAGGAGAAAAGGTGTTTTTCATCCTCATCGACAATTTCCGTCTCGACCAGTGGAAAGTGGTAAAACCCCTTCTGTCAGAATACTTCACATTTGAAGAAGATCTCTATTGTTCCATTCTTCCCACCGCTACACAATATGCCCGCAACGCCATTTTTTCAGGCCTAATGCCGCAAAAGATAGCAAAAATGTTCCCCGATCTGTGGGTAGATGAGGACGAGGAAGAAGGTAAAAACCTCAACGAATCGCCATTGATAGCCACTCAATTTGACCGTTACCGCCGTCAATGCCGTTTCTCCTACAACAAAATCAATGATTCTGCTGCCGGCGAGCGCCTGCTCCAAAACTTCGCGGATCTTGAAATCAATGACCTCAACGTCGTGGTCTTGAACTTTATCGACATGCTCTCTCACGCCCGCACAGAATCGAAAATGATACGGGAACTCGCATCGAGCAACGCCGCATACCGCTCCATCACCGAGTCATGGTTCCGCCATTCATCGGCACTCGACCTTTTCCGACGCATATCGGAAAAAGGATACAAAATAGTGCTCACCACCGACCATGGCACCATCCGAGTGGACAACCCAATAAAAGTAATCGGAGATAAAAACACCAATACCAATCTTCGTTACAAAGTAGGGAAAGCACTTAGTTACAACCCCAAGCAAGTCTATGAAATCAAGCGACCGGAACTTTTCGGACTTCCCTCTCCCAACGTTTCGTCAACCTACATTTTTGCGACAGGTCGCGACTTCTTTGCTTATCCCAACAATTATAATCATTATGTGCAGTACTATACCGATACATTCCAACATGGAGGAATATCTATGGAAGAAATGATAGTACCACTTATTACCCTCACCTCTAAATAAATCATTCATTATGAAGAAAGTCATCAAAATTGCAACCCTTGATGCCATCAACGATGCTGCACAAGAATTTGTAGCTTCAATGGGCGACGAAACAGTATATGCCTTCTATGGAGATATGGGAGCCGGTAAAACGACATTTATCAATGCTCTTGCACGTGCCCTCGGAGTAGAGGACGACACCACCAACTCCCCGTCATTCTCCATCATCAACGAGTATCGCTCCGACACCACCGCCGAACTCATATATCATTTCGATCTTTATCGTCTCGAATCCCTCGAAGAAGCATTCGACATCGGCGTTGAAGATTATTTCGATTCCGGAGCACTTTGCTTCCTCGAATGGCCCGAACGCATCGACGACATCCTCCCCGACGACACCGTAAAAGTATCTATCAAAGTACTTGACGATGACTCTCGCGAGATAACACTCGACATCCCCGAATAATGACCGACCCTGTTTTTGTCAGACTCGACTCTACGGCTTCAACCAATTCCTATCTCGCTCCGCTTGCGCCGACTGCTCCTCACGGAATGGTTGTCACTACTCGTGAGCAAACAGCAGGTCGCGGACAACGAGGTAACTCATGGGAATCAGAACCCGGGCGCAACCTCACGTTTTCAATTCTTCTCCGCCCTACGTCAATTGCAGCCCGCCAACAATTTGTAATATCCGAAGCCGTTGCAATAGCTATCTCAAGAGTTTTGCAGCGATATATTACAGACCGCCCTGTCGAAGTAAAATGGCCGAATGACATATATGTAGGAGACCGTAAAATTTGCGGAACACTTATCGAAAACTCTCTGATAGGCGCCCAAATAGCATATAGTATCGCCGGGATAGGCATCAATATAAACCAACGGCAATTCATAAGCAATGCGCCTAATCCGGTTTCGCTCATCCAGCTCATCGACAAAGAAGTAGATCTCGACACCATATTACTGCAAACGACAACTGAAATTCTCTCTATTGTCGACACTCTCTCCGACGAACCGATGCGACACCATGTCCACAAGACATTCCTATCTATGTTGTGGCATCGACACGGCATCCACCCCTACCGCGACACCGCCACCGGAGCCACATTCCAAGCCCGCATCGCCGATGTCGCGCCCGATGGAATGCTTCACCTCGTCGACACCACCGGGCTACACCGGTTCTACGCATTCAAAGAAGTTTCCCAACTCCTATAATATCAAAAGACAATTAAAAATAGATTGACATCAATGCAGAAGCACACACCCCCGCCCCGTTGGGGCACCCCCTCTAACTTAGAGGGGGAGTTATAGACAAAATCATTGCGTAGCAACAGCTCCCCTAAGTTAGGGGAGCTGTCACGAAGAGACTGAGGAGTGTGACTGCAAACACATCACTGATCATGGATAGGTTTAACTCGGATGAAATACAGCGATATGCACGACATTTCGCACTGCCGGAAATAGGAGAAGACGGACAAATCCGCCTTCGCAACGGGCGCGTACTTGTAATAGGCGCCGGAGGTCTCGGCTCACCCGTATTGTATTATCTTGCCGCCGCCGGTGTAGGCACAATTGGAATTATTGATGGCGATATAGTGGATTATTCCAATCTCCAGCGACAAATAATTCACTCCACAGCCGACATCAATCGACCAAAAGCCATTTCCGCCAAAGAAAAAATCACTCGACTCAATCCCAATATTCAAGTCACTGCATATACCCGTTTTTTCTCAAAAGAGAACGCTGCCGAACTGCTTCCCGATTATGATTTCATAATCGATGCGACCGACAACCTCGACTCAAAATATCTCATCAACGACATTTGCGTCGAGGCCGGCAAACCATTCAACCACGGGGCTATCTCTCATTATTCAGGGCATACAATGACGATACTCCCCGATACGGCATGTTATCGCTGCCTCATCCCGGACGGAACGACACCTCACGAATCACCTGCCGGTCCACTCGGAGCCATACCCGGCATCTTAGGAACCATACAAGCCACTGAAGCCATAAAATATATCACCGGCATCGGAACTCTCCTGACCAACCGCCTACTCACGTTCGATGCCCTATCCATGTCGTTCCACACCATCACCCTCGCTCCCAATCCCGCCTGCACCTGCCAAAACGGATAAAAACAGCCTTTCAACGCTGCGCCCCGACAAATCATCTGATTAATGACATAGTTAAACCGCCATTTAGCTGTCTCTTTGCGTTTTTTTTGCTAATTTTGCAAGTGAGTTTTAACGGAAAAGACAGTGAGTTTTATCGATATAGTAATATTAGTGATTTTTGCCGGAGCCATCATCTATGGATTCTGGAAAGGCATCATCTCTCAAATAGGCTCCGTGGCGGCAATAATACTCGGCATAATAGCCTGCCGAATATTTGGCGATGCGGCTACCGACTTGACTGCAACACTGCTGCCTGAATTAGCCAAAAATCCGGAGACATCACGCTACGCATGCAGCGTCATCGGCAATGTAATCCTATTTTTGTTGGTATATCTGACTGTCAAACTGTTGGCCTCATTTATAAAGAAAGTTGCCGATGCTCTTCTTGTAGGATTCATCGACAAAATTCTTGGAGCTGCATTTTGCATCTTCAAATGGTTTTTGGTAACAAGTCTCGTTTTAAACATTTGGTGTCTTATATTCCCCGATAGTTCAATCATCAAACATTCATCTCTTGCCGGGGGAAAAGCCATCAATGCCATCATCGAACTTGCACCTGCGATATTAGGTTCACTCACAGCCCCGCTGTCGTAGCCTATACAACCATCGCTCATCCTCGATTGTTTACCAACTATGAGACCGGCAATTCGGTTTTAATGACTATGGACAAAAACAAAGATACAGATAAAAATAACGACATCATCAACGATGTGACACAAGGTGAATACAAATACGGATTCACCACCGACATCGACACCGACATCATACCTCGCGGTATCAACGAAGATGTGGTGCGACTCATCTCCGAGAAAAAAGGTGAGCCGGAATGGTTGCTCGAATTCAGACTGAAAGCCTATCGTCACTGGCTCACGATGGAGATGCCGAATTGGGCGCATCTCGACATCCCGCCTATCGACTATCAAGCCATCAGCTATTATGCCGCTCCCAAGAAAAAAGAAGGACCGAAAAGCCTTGATGAGGTAGACCCGCAGCTGCTTGACACATTCAACAAACTCGGCATTCCTCTTGAAGAGCAAAAAATCCTGTCGGGCATGGCCGTCGATGCTGTGATGGATTCAGTCTCGGTCAAAACCACACATCGCGAAAAACTCGCCGAATTGGGTATCATCTTCTGTTCATTCAGCGAAGCGGTGAAAGACTATCCCGATTTGGTGAAACGCTATCTCGGTTCGGTCGTAAGCTATCGCGACAACTTTTTTGCAGCACTCAATTCTGCTGTATTCTCCGATGGTTCGTTTGTCTATATCCCCAAAGGCGTACGCTGTCCGATGGAATTGTCCACCTACTTCCGTATAAATGCATCAGGGACCGGACAGTTCGAGCGCACATTGATTGTAGCCGACGACGATGCTTATGTGAGCTATCTTGAAGGCTGCACGGCTCCGATGCGTGATGAAAACCAACTGCATGCCGCAATTGTGGAAATTGTGGTCGAAGATCGTGCAGAGGTAAAATATTCAACCGTACAAAACTGGTATGCCGGCGACAAAGAGGGTCGCGGCGGTGTATATAACTTCGTGACCAAACGCGGACTTTGTCGAGGCGATTTCTCAAAGCTATCATGGACTCAAGTGGAGACCGGTAGTGCCATCACTTGGAAATATCCGAGTTGTGTACTCGCCGGCGAAAGTTCCGTAGGCGAATTTTACTCCGTAGCCGTAACCAATAATCATCAACAAGCCGATACCGGCACCAAAATGATACACCTCGGTCGCAACTCTCGCTCTACCATCGTATCAAAAGGCATCTCCGCCGGACACAGCCAAAACTCTTATCGAGGATTGGTAAAAGTAGCACCAAATGCCGACGGTTGCCGCAACTATACACAATGCGACAGCCTTCTGCTCAGCTCTCACTGCGGGGCACATACATTCCCGTATATCGACGTGCTCAACGACACTGCAGTGGTCGAACATGAAGCTACCACTTCAAAAATTTCAGAAGACCAAATATTCTACTGCAATCAACGAGGCATACCCACTGAGGAAGCCATCGCCCTGATTGTCAACGGCTACGCCAAGGAAGTGATGAACAAGCTCCCTATGGAGTTTGCCATAGAAGCACAAAAACTATTGCAAATCACCCTCGAAGGCTCGGTGGGATAATAAATATCATCAACAGAACAACATCACAGAGTTATGGACAACATACTTTTAGACGTACGAAACCTCCATGCCGGCATCGAAGGCAAAGAGATACTTAAAGGCATCAACCTCACCATCCGTCCCGGCGAAGTTCATGCCATTATGGGGCCGAACGGCTCCGGCAAGTCCACATTATCGAGCGTTCTCGCCGGCGACCCGAAATTCACCGTTACCGAAGGGTCGGTCGACTTCCACGGAAAGCAGTTGCTCGAACTGTCCCCCGAGGACCGCAGCCACGAAGGGTTGTTCCTTTCTTTCCAATATCCGGTGGAAATACCGGGAGTATCGATGGTCAACTTCATGCGTGCCGCCATCAACGAAAAGCGCAAATATTTCAACGAAGAGCCTCTGTCGGCAAGCGATTTTCTCAAGCTCATGCGTCAGAAGCGTGCTATAGTCGAACTTGACAACAAACTCGCATCGCGCTCTGTCAACGAAGGATTTTCAGGCGGAGAGAAAAAACGCAACGAAATTTTCCAAATGGCCGTTCTCGAACCGCGATTAAGCATCCTCGACGAAACCGATAGCGGACTCGATATCGATGCACTCCGCATCGTAGCCGGAGGCGTCAACAAACTGAAAACCGATGACAATGCCACCATCGTCATCACCCACTACCAACGTCTGCTCGACTACATCAAGCCGGATTTCGTCCATGTCCTCTACAAAGGACGCATCGTCCGTTCCGGCGGACCGGAACTCGCCCTCGTACTCGAAGAGAAGGGTTACGATTGGATTAAACAGGAAATCGACAATCAATAGTCTCGCACTTTCATGAGTTCACTGAAACAATATATCGACCTCTACCGCGACAATCGCGAAGCCATCGATTCCAACTCGGCGACTGTCATCAACGCCCTTCGTCCTGATGCTCTTGCCGCTCTCGAAGGGAAAACCCTTCCTACTCAAGGGACCGAAGGATATGAAAAGACCTCTATCGACAAGATGATGGCTCCCGATTTCGGAATCAATATCAACCGCGTAAACATACCGGTAGATGTAGCCGCATCATTCCGTTGCGACGTGCCCAATATGAGTACACTAATGTCGTTTATCGTCAACGACTCATATATCCCGGCAGCATCACTTCATAAGAAACTTCCCGAAGGGGTGATAGTCGACTCTCTCGCAAAAGCGGCAGCAAAATATCCCGAATTGGTCGCTCGCCATTATGGTAAAACAGCTCCGCTCTCCAACCCCGGTGTTGCACTCAACACCTTGTTGGCGCAAGATGGAATGATGATATACATTCCGCAAGGGGTGAAAATGGAGAAGCCGCTGCAACTTGTCAATATATTCAATGCACCCGCCGATATGATGGCTGTGCGCCGTCTGCTCATTGTCCTCGAAAATGATGCGGAAGCGCAACTACTCATCTGCGACCACACTCAGGACACTACACACCGCTACCATGCTTCGCAAATAGTGGAAATAGCCCTCGGAGAGCGTGCCCGCCTCGACATCTACGACATCGAAGAATCGTCGGCCCTCACATCTCGCTATTCTCAACTGTTTGCACGACAGGAAGCCGGCTCCAACCTTCTGATCAACGGCATGACCCTCGTCAACGGCTCCACCCGCAACAACTACGACATCGACATACTTGGCGAACATTGCGAAACTCTCCTCGCCGGAATGGCTATCGGGACAGACACGCAGCATATCGACAACTGCTCAAATGTCAACCACCGGGCTCCACACTGCCACTCGCAACAGTTGTTTAAATATGTACTCGACGACAAGTCAACCGGAGCATTTGAAGGCAGCATTCTCGTCACCCCTGAAGCTCCATTCACAGAAGCATACCAAAGCAATCGCAATATTCTCGCATCGACCGATGCCCGCATGCACACCAAGCCTCAGCTCGAAATCTATAACGATGAGGTGAAATGTTCACACGGAGCTACCACCGGACAATTGGATGCCGCCGCACTTTTCTATATGCGCACACGAGGCATATCCGAGCATGAAGCACGCACTATGCTCATGCAGGCATTCATGGTTGATGTAATCGACACTGTGCGAATGGAAGGCCTACGCGACCGTTTGCGCCATCTCGTAGAAAAGCGTTTCTACGGACAACAGGCATTGTGCGCCGATTGTGCCGCCGCATGCCACGAAACGAAAGAAAATTAAATCCCCCCGTTATGAATTCCTACGACGTAAACGCCCTGCGACGCGACTTCCCGATACTCGAACGCACCGTATTCGGCAAACCGCTCGTTTACCTCGACAATACAGCCACCTCCCAAACCCCGCGTCAAGTCGTTGAGGCTATCGACACGATGTATTTCACCCACAAAGCCAACGTACACCGCGGAGTCCACGCCCTATCGCAAGAGGCTACCAATCTGCAAGAACAGGCTCGCGAAAGTGTCAGAAAATTTATCAACGCGGCATCCACTCGTGAGATAATATTCACTCGCGGCACGACCGAGTCAATCAATCTTGTGGCATCCTCTTTCGGCGACACATTCAACGACGGCGACGAAATCATCCTCACCGTCATGGAACATCACTCCAATATCGTCCCATGGCAACTCATTGGTCGACACAAGCGCATTTCATTGCGCGTTGTCCCCATCGACTCCAATGGCGTGCTTGACCTCAATGTCTATCGTTCTTATTTCAACGAGCGCACCCGCATGGTTGCCGTATGCCACGTTTCAAACGTTCTCGGTACCATCAACCCAGTCAAAGAGATGATTGCCGAAGCCCATAGTCATGGCGTTCCGGTACTTGTTGACGGAGCACAAGCCATGTCGCACCTTCGCGTAGATGTGCAAGACCTCGATGCCGACTTCTATGCCTTTTCTGCCCACAAAATGTATGGACCGACAGGCGTAGGCGTTCTTTACGGAAAGGAAAAACATCTTCAAGCCATGACTCCCTATCAAGGCGGAGGAGAAATGATAGGTCACGTATCATTCGAGGGTACCACTTGGGCGGAACTTCCATTTAAATTTGAAGCGGGTACACCCGATTTCACCTCTATTGCAGCTCTGCATCAAGCGATAGAATATGTCAACGCAATAGGCATCGACAACATTGCGGCGCATGAACACGACTTGTTGCAATACACCACCGAGCAACTGCGTGAAATACCCGGAATGCGCCTCATCGGTACAGCTCCCGACAAATCTGCCGTAATCTCATTCTTAATCGGCAACGAACATCCATACGATATCGGCATGCTCCTCGACAAACTCGGCATCGCCGTACGCACAGGTCACCACTGCGCTCAACCATTGATGAACTCGCTCGGCATCGAAGGCACCGTCCGCGCCTCATTCGCCCTTTACAATACCCGAGAAGAAGCCGACATTTTCATCGCAGCACTGCGTCGCGTAGCCTCAATGCTACAATAATCGACATAAAAACGCAAATATTCGTCCAAACATTTGCATAATAGCAATAATCGTCGTATATTTGCACTCACAAATCAGCAAGGTGTGGTAGTTCAGCTGGTTAGAATACCTGCCTGTCACGCAGGGGGTCGCGGGTTCGAGTCCCGTCCATACCGCAAGGTCTGAAG
>JBGUUQ010000112.1:0-1545 GCA_045133615.1 Muribaculaceae bacterium
ATTGGTATGGCGATGGTCAATCAAAAATTGCAACGTTATCGGGAATCGTTGGAAGAGTTCAATCGTTTGATTGTGGATTATCCTCAAGATGTATCGTTGTTGAAGGCTAGGGCGGAACTTGAAGTCGAAATGAATACCCTGGAATTGGCTTTGCTTGATTTGGAAAGTGCGGTGAAGTTGGCTCCTAATGATGCGGAAATCTATGTGATGTGTGGAGATATTTATATAGCGCAAGGACGGAATCGGGAGGCATATCGTGCTTTCGAGAAGGCGATAGAGCTGGGTGTTCCCCGTCCCGAGTTGCAGGATAGATTGAAAGCAAGTAAGAAAAAATAATCTTACTTGCCTATGATTTGTTTGATAAGTTCTACAAAATCCTTTCCGTACTTTTCTTTCTTATATTCACCGATACCACTGACTTGACCGAATTCTTCCAATGTTGTAGGACGTTGGATGGCCAATAAATGCAAAGTCTTGTCTGACAAGACGATGTATGCCGGTATGGCTTGTTGGTCGGCCAGTCGCTTGCGGAGAACACGAAGCTCTTCAAACAGCATCGGATCTTCCTCGCCAATGGGTACGGATACCGGAACCTTGAATAATGGTTTTTCTTCCTTCTTTTTCCCTCTGCTTTTGATTTCCTTTTCTTCCCGTTTGATAACTACCAGCATGGCTTTTTCTTGTCCATACAACACCTTTGCACCGGCCGAAGTTATTTTCAGGTGATTGTTTTCATTGTAAGCCACTTCGAAATATCCCAAGTTCAGCATCTGTAAAAGATAATCTTGCCAGTCTCGTTGTGGAATGTCACGACCAGCTCCGAATGTCTTTAACTTATCGTATCCTTTTTCTACTAGTTCCTCGAAGAAATTTCCTCGAAGGATGGCGATGAGCATACGGGTACCGATTTGTTGGTCAGCCCGCATGATGGCACTCAATGCCTTCTGCACGATAATAGTTCCGTCGAATCGTTCGGGCGGATTCTTGCACACGTCACAATTGCCGCAATCATGATCCATGGTTTCACCGAAATAGTTCAATAAAATACGTCTTCGGCAGATGTCCGATTCGGCATATTGTTGCATACGGTTGAGCTTCTCCAAGTTGATGGTCTGTTGTCCGCTATCCATGGCAAACTTGGAGAGCATCACCAGGTCGCCCAACGAATAGAATAATAAGGTGTCGCTTTTCACTCCGTCTCGCCCGGCACGACCGATTTCCTGATAGAAGCTCTCGATACTTTTCGGCATGTTATAATGAATAACCCATCGCACGTTCGACTTGTCGATACCCATCCCGAAGGCGATGGTGGCACACACCACCTGAACCCGGTCGTTGATGAAATCCTCCTGCGCCTTGTCTCGTGCCGAAGCACTGAGTCCGGCATGATAGACGGTAGCCTTTACTCCGTGTCGGAGAAGCATGTCGCATACCTTCTCCGTCTTGTCCCGACTCATGCAATAGATGATGCCGCACTCGTTGGGGCGTTTGAAGATAAACTCGAGAATGGTACGTGTCTTTTCTTTTTGTTGGTATCCTCGACGA
>JBGUUQ010000113.1:0-2533 GCA_045133615.1 Muribaculaceae bacterium
GACGCACCAAATCGGAAATATTTCTTTGCCAATTCGTGGCTTGAATGGTCCTCAAATCCGACAAAGCTGACACTTCTCACCTTAGAGTGCTGACGACAGAATTCAGCCAAACGATAGGTCGATTCGACCTCATGCTTCACACGCAAAGACAGCGTCTCAAGACCTAAGAGCATCAGATAAGCATCAAACGATGATGGACAGCAACCAAAGTCGCGCATGCCATCGACACGGCATTTGACGATGAACGCCTGATTTCCAAACGCTTCATAGAGATTGAGTCCGTGATAACCTTCTGAAGGGCCATCTATTGTCGGGAATTTACCACACGACCAATCAAATTTACCACCATCGACGATGATGCCACCCATAGCATTTCCATGACCATTAATCCACTTAGTGGCAGAGTCGGTGATGATGTCGGCACCCCAGTCAAAAGGATTACAGAGATAACCACCGGCACCAAACGTATTATCGACCACGAGCGGAATATTGTGACTATGAGCCAACTCAGCCAACGCTTCGATATCTGCCACGCGGCAAGTAGGATTGCCCATTGACTCGACAAAGATAGCACGAGTCTTATCGTCGATAAGTCCCGCCATATCTTGAGCATTATCGCTTGCTGCCATACGACAATCAATGCCGAGATTGCGGAGCGAGATAACGAATTGGTTGTGAGTTCCACCATAGAGATAAGGCGAAGTCACGATGTTGTCGCCTTGCTTTGCAAGCGATGTGACAGTGAGTAGAATAGCCGACATACCTGACGATGTCGCCAAAGCACCCACGCCACCATAGAGGGCAGCGATACGTTCCTCGTAAGCAGCAGTCGTAGGATTGTGGAGACGAGTATAAATGTAGCCCGGCTCGCTAAGTGTAAATAGATTGGCGGCATAGTCGCATGATGGGAAATGATAGGCTGCTGTGGGGTGAATAGCTATTCCTCTTGCTTGTGATTGATCAACATGATATCCGCCATGGATCTGAAGTGTCTCAAAATGTAGTTTATCTGATGACATAATAATTCCTGTTTATAGATTAATATGATACGCTACACCTTTTTATATATAGGTGTGTTGTGAAATTCTAAAATATGTAACGAAGAGAAAGCGCGGAGTGATCCGCCATGGAGAAGTAAACAAATAGTGCCTAACGGCACATTCGCATAGACATAGACATTGAGCGTTGCATCATCACTGATACATACGAATCAACATATATGTTTGACAATAATCTCATTGTTTTGCGTTGTTTGCGTGCAAATTTAGATAAATAAATCCAAACAACCAAATTTTTGAGAAGAAAATGCCGACTTTTGCTTTAAATTTGATAATATCTTCACAGTCATAGCGACAGACTGAGGTCAGCACATGCAGATGAGCAGAACTTGCACTATAATAACTCTGACAAACATACTTAACGGATAGACAGTCGTGTAGGCCACTGCCGGAGCATCATTACCGACCACATCGTTGGCATAATTGAGTGCCATCGGATTGGCCATACTGCCACACAACATACCCCCAACCGTCGCATAATCCATCTTCATAATTCGTGAAGCTATAAATCCCACGATAAGCACCGGCACAATAGTTATCACAAAGCCGATACCAATCCATGCCATACCTTCAGGGCGAATCACAATATCAAAGAAATCACTACCGGCATCGATGCCCAGACAAGCAAGATAGAGCGACAAACCGAGGGCTCGGAGCATCAGATTGGCACTACGAGTGACGTATGTGACCATATGCAATCGAGGTCCAAACGTACCCATCAAAATACCGACTATAATCGGACCACCTGCAAGACCGAGCTTCACGGGCATACTGACTCCCGGTATCATGATCGGAATTGAGCCAAGTATCAGGCCGATAGTCAGACCGATAAAGACCGACACAAGGTTGGGTTCGCCAAGATTTTTGACAGTGTTGCCCATCATCTCGCTGACCTCTTTGACAGCCTTCGCCTCACCGACAACAATCAGACGGTCGCCCAGTTGGAGACGCAATTGAGGGCTTGCCAAGATGGATATACCTCCACGATAGACACGAGTAGTGTTGACACCATAGTCATTGCGGAGATGAAGCGAGCCGAGTCTCTTACCATTCAATTCGGGCTTGGTGATGAGGATTTTTTGAGAGACAAGATGCGAGTCGACCTTGTTCCAGTCGATATCACGCTTGTTCCAATCGGTAGACTCTTGCTCGCCAAAGAGCACTTCAAGAGCAGCGACATCTTTCTCATTGGTCACGACCAAGATTCTGTCGCCTTCCTCAAGGATAGTTTCCGAAGTCGGAATACTCACCTCGTTGTCGCCTCGCCATAGGCGAGTGATAATGAAATGGTGACCCTTGAGTATATCGATTCCCTTCAAACTCTTACCGAAGATAGCCGGATTTTGAATCTTAAAAGCAGCGATAAAAGTCTCATCATGCTCCTCTGCAGGACGCAATTTATCGTTATTGCGATAGAATATCTTACGAGACACCACCAATGCCAAAATCACACCTACCACGCCCAACGGATATGC
>JBGUUQ010000114.1:0-1884 GCA_045133615.1 Muribaculaceae bacterium
CTGTCAAAACGTCCTTCGCGTATCATTCGGCTGAAATCGCGCAAATCGGCAAACAGCACCACCACCGCGCTGTATGTCAGGAACAAAATGCTGTAAAGGAAGAGCATTTCGTTAATATCCCAATCGTTGAGCTTGTCGAATTTCATCAGTGTGAGGTAAATTACGATGATGCCCGTAGCTTCTCGGAAAAATACGGCAAAAGTTGCAACGAGCGTATCAACTTTATATTGCAATCTCACGTTAAAACTCATTTTCAGAGCCTTTGCTATTGTCCTTAGGTTTCCCATTGAAATCAACCTCCCTGTACCACGAGTCTTTTCGTGCCTTTTTTCCAGAAAATATCCCCGATAACAAACAAAATCACTATCCACACGATCTGATTGAGCATGCATGCCGCGATCTCACTGCCGCCTATCTGTCCGAGATATATCTGAACGGGTGTGAAATATATTGCTCCAAAGGGTGTGAAGCTGATGACCTTGCGCAATGCTTCGGGCATGAACCACAGAGGGATCATCGAGCCTGCCAGTACATTGACGATCACGTTTTTCATAACGATCATTCCCCATACATAGCAAAACCAGAAGCACCATGTTTGAACGATGAAGCTGAGTTCCCACAGAATCAAATACCCCAGTGCCGCGCTGATCACCATGAGCACGACATTCAGTGCACTTGACGGCGGCAGGACTCCTGTGGTCAGTATGGCGAATATCACCGACGGAGCGAAATTGAATATCAGCTTGAATATGCCCTCGCCGATGTTCTCCGAGAGCAGACGCAGGCGGAAGCTGACGGGTCTGAGAAGCTCGTTGCCGATCTCGCCCCAATTGATTTTATCGGGCAGAAACATTTCATTAAAGCTGAAGGCTTTGGACAAACCGAGCGAAATTATGAAGTTCGTCACGACCATGCTGTAAGTAACGCCGTCAACCTCGCTGCGTTCGCCGTAAAGCGCCTTATAGATGCTGCAATAGACGATGAACGTGAACACCGTGTCCAATATGCCCATGAAGCAGTCCATGCGGTAGGCGGTCTGATTGCGGAATTTCTTTACCGCGAATTCGATATATGCCCTCATACCTGCAATTCCCCCTCGTAAATATCGCGGATAATGCTGTCGATTTCGGGTTCTTTGACGGAAATATCGTTGACCTCATACTGCGAGAAAATGCTCTCCATAACCTCGTTTATCGCGCAGAGATTCGAGTCGAATTCAAACCGCTTGATGATTTTCTTGTGCTCGGAAATGTCGGTCATCTTCAAATCATCGCCGAATTTTGCGAAGTCTACAGGACTGTCCTCGGCGATCTCGGCTTCGAGAATCTTCTTGGAATTGTAGCTGTGCTTTATCTCGCTGACTGTACCGTCGTAAATCTTGTGTCCCTCGTCGATGATGATAAGCCTGTCGCACACCTTTTCGATGTCCTGCATGTCGTGGGTAGTGAATATCATCGTGATGTTTTCGGTCTTGTTGAGGTGTCTGATGAATTCGCGGATCTTCTCCTTCGCCACCACGTCCAAACCGATCGTCGGCTCGTCAAAGAACACGATTTTCGGCGAATGCAGCAGGGCCGCAACAATATCGCCGCGCATTTTCTGACCCAACGAGAGCTGACGCACGGGCTGATTGATGAATTCGTTCATATCCAGCATTTCGATGAACTTGGCGAGATTCTCCTCGTATTTTTTCTTGGGGATTTTGTAGATGTAGCGTATCAGTTCAAAACTTTCGATCAGCGGCAGATCCCAGTTGAGCTGTGATTTTTGTCCGAATACAACACCGATGTTGGCGACGTATTTCTTGCGCTGTTTGTAGGGAATGTAGCCGTTGACGCTGATGCTGCCGCTGTCGGGGTGAAGTATGCCCGACAGCATTTTTAT
>JBGUUQ010000115.1:0-2022 GCA_045133615.1 Muribaculaceae bacterium
GGATATCCCATATACCGCGGTTGAGATCAGTAATGGTGTTGCCGTTGGCATCATAGAGATATTCATCGCCGACATCATCCCCGTCGCTGAAATGGAATGCATTGAGATAGTTGACGTCGGGAGCCTCGTCTGTGATGCTTGTCACCTGATTGCCACGGTACTGATAGGTCAGACGGTCGACAAAGCCATATCCGGCGAAGTCATATGCCGTGGTCTCGCGGTCGAAGCCGCCAAGGCGGTTGGCCGACACAGACTGGATGAGCCGCCCCCGGTCAATCGCTGCGATAGAGGCATACCTACAGTTTGCCACAATACTCAGAATTAGCACTATGGCAAACTGTAGATAATATGTCGCTTTTGCGTTCATTGACTGGCAATAAATATTGACAGATTGTTAGTCCAGGCGTGCTTGGATCTGATCCCAGATCGGATCGTGGTCGATATCTGGCATCGGAGTGCGTTGAGCGCGAATCTCGTCGCCAAGCTGCTCAAGCCGCTCAAACATCGCCGGTATCTTCGACTCATAAACCATGTAATCCGGAAGATTTAACTCTTTTTTTTTAAGAATATACTGATTTATCGAGGCTTTAAGATCATGATAATTATTAGAATCAACGATTCTTGCCAATAATAAACGAGGAAATATCCCGATAAATCCCATAGAAAATGGTGGAGTCTTTATATATTGTTTTACTTCTTGATTATAAAGGCACTCTATAGTGGGATAGCGGAAGATTGCTTCTATAAGCATTTCAATCATCATATATAAGCGATGATACTCTTGCTCAAAGTTGCTTCCATCAAGGCTAAAATAAAAACATTCGGGTAACTGAAAATATTTAGGATTGATGAGGACATTAGATAATTGTCGTATTTTCTTTTTCCAGTCCATATCCACAGCATATTTTTCAAGCCATTTCCATAAAATATCAAAACGCCGAGAAGCAGACGGAATGATTTGAAGAAAATCTGAACTAATCTCAGAATTATCAAGAGACTTCATCCACCAAGCCGGAATACGGCTATGCACTAAAGTAAGTCTATACCATCCGTCTTTTGTTTTTAATCTGAATGCGGATTCAGATTTAAGATATTTAAAATCAAACAGAAGTGGATTATCGCATAATCTTTCCGTAACTTTGGCCAGCATTTCTACTGTTGTAAACGATTCAGTTATCATATTTTGTCTTTTTTATGTAATTTGTCACTTTGATAGCTGGGTAATCTTGTAATGGTGTTCCATTTACTTTAGCAGATTGAACTTTAAAACTACCATCTCCAAGTTTAACATGTTCCCTTGCAGCTCTTTGGCCAGTTGATAAATTTGTAGATTCACGCAATTTAATTTCAACGATAGTAAATGTTTCACCATCAGTGTTTCTTACGAGCAAATCAACAGTAGTGCGATTACCCTTTACATTGCCAAGGCCATTATTTGGAACTAATCTTATATGATCGTATACTTCAAGCCCTGACTTCTTAAGTTGATCGATTACTTGCTTCTCAAATGCCAGCCCCTCCTTAATGGCATCGGCATTTTTCATGCCTTTGGAAACTACTTTTGTCACCGCCTCAGTGGCAGCCTTACCTGCTCTATAGGCTTTGATTCCGGTACCTGCTCCACCCGGTACTCCGGGAAGAGCGGTGGCAGCGGCATCTAAAATAATACCTCCGGCATCGACAAGGGCCGCTCCGATATTTCCTTGTTGGACGTTCGCTACTAAGGAGGTGACACCCATAACCAGATTGCCGATATCCCATAGGGACTCCACGTATTTACCGGAAGTATCGGTATTCTTCAACGGATTGTTGAGGCAATAGACGTAGGAGGAGACTTGGTGATATTTATGGGCGAGATCGTCGGGACGGTAGAAGCGGATTGTGGCGGGATCGTAGGCACGGGCTTCGAAGTCGTAGAGGTCAAGGCCCGAGGTGCGGTCAAACTCCTTGTTGCCGAACTTCCAGCGCTGGGTATCACGGGACAGGCTGCCGGGAATATACATCGGCAGTCCGAAAGGATAG
>JBGUUQ010000116.1:0-9608 GCA_045133615.1 Muribaculaceae bacterium
AGAGTCGTTTTCGTCGTCCACTTCCGACATTTTTATTGCCACGTATCTGTCGAGGTGGGTGTCGTAGGCTTTGAAAACGACGCCAAACCCACCTTTTCCGATTCGGTCGTTTACCGGGTCGTATTGGTATCGTTGTAGAAATTCCTGATAAGTCATGGTTTTGCCTGAGGTTAAATGATGATGAATTTAAGGGATGTATGCCCGATACGTATTATATCGCCTGATTGCAGTATGGCGATTTCGTCGGTGGCGATGCGGCAGTCGTTGACAAATGTGCCGTTTACGCTGCCGTTGTCACTAAGGCGATGCTCAAATGTCGAGTCTGATTTCATGATTACATCGATGATGATGTGATTTTTGCTCATATAGAGGTCGGTGGTCGAAAGTTGTATTTTGGAACGTGAGTTGGGCGACATTCGTCCTATGGAGTTTTCTCCACGAGCGAGTGAAATGGTCTTGTCTCCGCTCCATTTGCCGTCGGCATCGTTGGCAAGCACAAGACAACCGGGGCGATAACATTTTCCTCCTTGAGCAGTTCCGGCTGTGCCGGTATTTTCATGCTCTTGTTGCTGTTGCCGCTTGGGAGTCTCTGAAAACTTTGATGCGGCATTGGTGGAGCGACACACCGGGCAAGTGAATACTTTCTGGCGGTTGTCGGTGGCGATGGTGAGTGCTGTGTTGCAGCACGGGCAATAGACTGTCTTTGTGGTGGGTTGTTGCTGTCGCTGCTGCTGTTGCCTCTGCTTAGGCTCATCGCTATAGTCCGCTGTGTCACGAGTCTGTTTGCATGCCGGACAGGTCAACTCTTTTGCATTGGTATCGGCTAAGATTGTGACCGGATTGTTGCAGCATGGACAATAGAGTGTTTTCAACTCGGCTTTGGGAAATGCATCGAAGTTGTCGCGATGATGGCACTTAGGACAGTCTATCGTTGCGCTCTGGCGGGATATGGAGAAATTTGCTCCGCAAGCGGGGCACTTACGAATGTCGATCATGTTAGATGGATATTAAATCGTCGGTGTTGTGATCGTCGTCATCATCGATATATGGGAAGTCGAATGTCTCCTGTCCTTGATTGTTGAGGTCGGCAGGTGATTGAATCGGTTCGGGGAACGGAGTCGGATTTGATGGATCGATTATCATCGGAGGCTCTTGTTGGAGGCTGATTGGATGATATGCGGAACCGACGCTCGAATAGATGGGATCCGGTTCGAGGTTGATGGTCGGTGATACTGGCATAGCCTCCGGAAAGTCGGTGGCTACGAGATGGGGAGTTGACGGAGCTACCGGGGACTCATCGGGGAATGGCACGGGGGCGGCTGAGGTGGGAGGGAATGGTACCGGATTACTGAAATCGAGCGGACGGAATTCAGGATCCGGATCATGAAATACGATAGGTTCGTCAGGTTCTAAAAGAGTAGAACGGAAGTTGTTGTCGTCGGGTTCGTTGTCAATATCATTGATATGGATGAAATTGTTCTCGTCGTTGTCTATGTTGTTGAACCGAGTTTCGACATCTTGATCGATGTTATTTGAGTCGATGTTAATTGGATCGCGGTCATCAATGATAATCGGGTCGCGGTCGTCGATAATCTGCGTCTGCGAAATCGATGAGTGGTGATGCTCGTTGTATTGCTGTTCGTTAAGTATCACTACTTTGCTGTCGTCGATGAGTTGAGTGTTGGTGTAATGTGACTCAATGGTGGGTGATTGCGACATGACGAGAAGGTCTTTCATAAAAACTTCGTTGGTCATGTTTTCGTTGAGTGGCATCACTCCGGTTGGCTCTCCTTCACTGTTCATGCATACGATTGTTTCTGAGTCACCGGTCTTGTCGGCTATTAAAGTCGGGTCTTCAACATATCCCATCAGCTCACCTCTTCCGTCGAGGAATATAAGAGAGTTCTCATTCAAAAAGTAAGCTGATTTTTCTCCGGTGATAGCATCGGTTAGCTCTACGTATGGATGTCCGTTTTCGTCGAATTGATATACTAAGTTTTGTGCTTGATTTTCCTGCGGCTCCGATGTCTCTGATTGTTCAGCATCAGTAGCTTTGGGTTGTTCTGGATCAATGTCATTTGCCGTTGCCGAAGCGTGGTCGCTGCTGCTTTTGTCGTTGTCGCCTCTCCAATTGTAGGAACTGAATTTGGCTTTATAGTCGTCGGAAAAGTTACTCCATTCTTCGGCATAATATGTATGATAGACCCCATTTCGCCATTCAAAGACGCCATTGGCTCCTACTTCGCTGCGGGCGGCTGCGAACGCTTGATTGAACGACATGTCGTCGGTAGGTGTCGTTGCATGGCTTATCTCGTCGAAGTTTTCAACTTCATGAGCCGGTGACTTGGCTGTATTGCCGGATGTTTCGTCGACTTGAACGTCGTCTTCACTGATTTCGGGAGCCGGACGAACGGCATTGTAAGCCATCGCTCCTCCTACTCCGAGTATTACTCCAAATCCGGCTAAAGCCGCCAAACGTGTTTTGCTGTTACCTTCGCCGGCTGAATAGCGAGCATAGGGATTGGTGTTTGGTTGCGGGTTGGAATAGTTGCTTGAGGCTGAAGTGTTGTTTGCCGGTTGGGTTGCCTGAGCCGGCTCGCGCATAGTGTCGTCAATATTACTCATAATTATATAGTTTTTAGTGTTTTATATCGTAAAGTTAGTGGTGAAAATTCTGATTGTCGTTATGTGAAACGTGATATTGTGACGAAATGCCGGGGTTTGAATGACGAAATTGTCAGTCAACGGTGAAATGTCGCTGACACGCCGGACACTTGCCGGCTCGTCGTAAAAACTCCCAAGAGCGTCCGCGTAAACTTGTGCCACACGCCGGACATACATAGTCGAGTTCAAACTGTTCGTTAAGACGAGTGAGGCGCTCTTTGTTTTGCTTGTTGCTGTTTGATGCCCATTTATTGGCAAAAATGAAGACTATGATAGTGAGCAGCCCTCCACAGATGCCAATTGCTGCACGAGCGTTGTCTGTAGCAATGGCAGACATTATTCCTGTCAGTGCACCGAGTATCATTGTCGGTCCCATTCGTTTTGTCGTCATGCTTTCCTGTCCGCCTGTCTGTAGTCGATTGCTTTCTTCCTGATAACTTTCGTAGATATACTTTAGGTTTTGGAATTTTCTGGAAAACTCATGGTCGCTCATAGGCATGAGTGCTAAAATGTCGTTGAGGTTGAGAATATAGTGGTTGGTCCCTCCCAAGGATATACGGTCATGCAAGGTCACTTGTTTGCTGACTATGCGCACTCCGTTTACATATGTTCCGTTTGACGAATCAAGGTCTTCGATGAATATGCCTTTTTCGTTTCGTGTGATTTTGGCATGGACGCGACTCACTCGATTGAAGGTGTCGGGTGTGGTGAAATTGCCGTCGGGGACACGTCGTCCTATAAGTATTTCTATTGTAGCCATATGTTATTATTGAGGGATATAGATTGAACGAAGGTTTTTGAGAGCTTCTTTGGATGGGGAGAGTGTGAATATCGTAGATGAATCGGGTACCATTAATTTAAGCGATTGCTTTACTATATCGATACGGTAGACGTAGTTGATATTAATTATATAGGATTTTCCGATGCGAGCAAACGAACGAGCATCTTCCGCCAATTTATCCGAAAGGTACTCCTGCATTCGTTGCAACGATATTGTGAAAATTATTTTGTGACCGTTTTTCAGGTAAAGCGTAGTGTAGTTTTTGTCTGCTTCGAAGTAGACAATCTGCGATACATTGATTCTGAAAAATTCATCGCGAGAATTGAAGTAAATATATCGGTTAAGTAATGACATTTGTTCAATGGTATTTTTAGATAGTATGTGCAACTCTGTATAAGAGATGCATCGTCTTTTATCAGTTTGAAATTCAGTGTGTTGATATTCTTGTGTGTTGATATTTTTAGCAAAATATGAGAAATACAGACCAATTTTTATCTTAAAAATTAGTTGAAGTCCAAATAATTAACTACATTTGTCAATATAACTGTGCATCTCTTATACAGAGATATGCGTTTTTTGCATTGTATAGGAAGATTAGTTTTTTTGCAACGATTTGGGGGTAAAGTCGTATCTTTGTGGGATAAATGTGTTTGAAGTTATGGCGGAACAAAATATATATGTGAAAGGGGCTCGCGTCAACAATTTGAAGAATGTGGACGTGGAGATTCCTCGCAATCGGTTGGTGGTCATCACCGGTCTTTCAGGCTCCGGAAAGTCGTCGTTGGCGTTTGACACGCTATATGCCGAGGGGCAGCGCAGATATGTGGAGAGCCTGAGTGCCTATGCCCGCCAGTTTATGGGTAAGATGGCCAAACCGGAGGTGGATTTCATACGCGGACTGCCGCCGGCAATAGCTATCGAGCAGAAGGTGAACACTCGCAATCCTCGAAGTACTGTAGGGACGTCGACCGAAATCTACGACTATTTGCGATTGCTATTCGGGCGGGTAGGGAAGACTTATTCGCCGAAGACCGGACTGCCGGTGAAGAAGCATACTATCGAGGATGTGGTGGCTACTGCTTTGAGTTATCCTGATGGTACTCGTATTGCTATCACGGCTCCGATTGCCATGCCTGAAAAACGCTTGTTGTCCACACAACTCGATATTTACGCTAAAGAGGGTTTCTCGCGATTGATGCGCGGCGAGGAGTTTGTGGCGATAGAGGATTTGCTCGCCATGGGCGACGGATGTCCGGCGACGGCTGACGGCTATGCGCTGTTGGTCGATCGTTTGGCTGTGCAACATGAGGGCGATGAGCTAAGCCGTCTTGCCGATTCGGTGGAGACTGCATTTTTCGAGGGGCACGATGAGTGCTCGCTTGTGGTGTGGGGAACTGATGGTGTGCATCGTCATGATTTCTCGAAACGGTTTGAGGCTGATGGTATTACGTTTCTTGAACCGAATGAGCAGATGTTTAACTTCAATAATCCTTACGGTGCCTGCCCTACGTGTGAGGGCTTTGGTAAGGTGGTAGGTATAGATGAAGCTCTTGTTGTGCCTAATCCGACCCTATCGGTCTATCAGGATGCCGTGGTGTGTTGGCGCGGTGAGAAAATGAGCGAGTGGAAACGCCAGTTGATACATTTGGCTCCTCATATCGGTTTCCCGATTCATCGTGCATATTGCGACCTGACGGAGGCGGAAAAGTCGCTTTTGTGGCATGGAAATTCTCGCTTCCCGGGTATTGACGGTTTCTTCAAAATGGTGGAGGAGAATCAGTATAAAATACAATATCGAGTGATGATGGCACGCTATCGCGGAAAGACTATTTGTCCTGAATGTCACGGTTCGCGCCTTAGAGCGGAGGCTTCATACGTGAAAGTGGGGGGACTGACGATTTCCGAGTTGGTGAAGATGCCTATATGGCAACTCCGCGACTTCTTTGCCTCGTTGCAACTCGATGAGCAGGAATCGCGTATAGCAGCGCGATTGCTTGCGGAAATAAACAATCGCATCGGTTTTCTTTGCGATGTGGGGTTGGGGTATCTGACGCTCGACCGCATGTCGTCGTCGCTGTCGGGCGGAGAGAGCCAACGCATCAACCTCGCCACATCGCTTGGCAGCAGTCTCGTCGGTTCGCTTTATATACTTGATGAGCCGAGTATCGGGCTGCACTCGCGCGACACACAGCAACTCATCAGTGTGCTTCGCAAGTTGCAGGGGTTGGGCAACACGGTAGTGGTGGTGGAGCACGATGAGGAGATAATGCGTGCTGCCGACTATATAATCGACGTCGGGCCTGACGCAGGTCGACATGGCGGTGAAATCATCTATCAAGGAGCAGTAGACGGCATTGACGATGCCGACCGCAGCTATACGATGAAATATCTGTCGGGAGAGATGTCGATACCTGTGCCTAAACGTCGGCGTAAGTGGAACAGCTATATCGAGGTGGTGGGAGCGCGTGAACATAATCTGAAAGATATAGATGTGAAATTCCCGCTTGGAGTGATGACAGTAGTGACTGGCGTGAGCGGTTCAGGAAAGTCGACGCTTGTGCGCGACATTCTCTATCGCGCGTTGCTACGTCGACTTGATGAGGCGGGAGACGCTCCGGGTATTTTCAAAGAGTTGCGAGGCGACTTGTCGCGCATTTCGGCGGTAGAGTTTGTTGACCAAAATCCGATAGGGAAGTCGACTCGAAGCAATCCCGCAACATATCTTAAGGCATACGATGAAATACGCCGCCTATTTTCCGACCAGCAGGCTGCGAAACAAATGGGTATGCCGGCCGGCTACTTTTCGTTCAATTCAGAAGGAGGACGATGCGAGGAGTGTAAGGGCGAGGGCACAATAACGATAGAAATGCAGTTTATGGCCGATATTACCATTCCTTGCGAAGAGTGTGGCGGAAAACGCTTTAAAAAGGATGTATTAGATGTAGAATATCGAGGCAAGAATATCAACGATGTGCTCAATATGACAGTAAATCAGGCGATTGAGTTTTTCTCGGAGGAGCAGGGCACGACAGAGAAGAAAATCGTGCGCCGATTGCAGTCGCTTAAAGATGTGGGATTGGGCTATATAAAACTTGGTCAGTCGTCGTCGACACTTTCCGGCGGTGAAAACCAGCGTGTGAAACTGGCTTACTTCCTTTCTAATGATAAGTCGGAGCCTACGATGTTTATTTTCGACGAGCCTACCACCGGATTGCATTTCCATGACATAAATACGCTGATGGATTCATTCAACCGCCTTATCGCGCAGGGGCATACGGTAATCATCATCGAGCACAATATGGATGTGGTGAAGTGTGCCGACCATGTAATAGACATAGGTCCTGAAGGTGGCGACGAGGGTGGAAATATAGTCGTTGCCGGTTCGCCGGAAGAGGTGGCAGCCTGCGAGACGAGCTATACCGGAAAATATCTTCGAGATAAACTATGCTGATGAATGGAAGATGACCGATAATGTCGGGAAAATTTTGTAACTTTGCACCTCATTTTGAAGTATATATACACGACAATTTATGATAGCGGTAAACAACTTAGGTATTCAATTTGGTAAAAGAGTATTGTTTCAGGATGTAAATCTGAAGTTTACGTCGGGCAACTGCTACGGCATCATCGGTGCCAACGGAGCCGGAAAGTCGACGCTGATGCGTATTCTCAGCGACCAACTTTCGCCCACACACGGTACTGTGACTCAAGGTCCCGGCGAACGTATGAGCGTGTTGAGTCAGGATCACTTCGAGTTCGACGAATGTACGGTGCTCGATACGGTGATGCGCGGTCACACAGTGCTTTGGGCAATCATGGAGGAAAAGAATGCTCTGTATGCCAAGGAGGATTTCACTGATGCTGATGGTATTCGTGCATCTGAGCTTGAAGAAAAGTTTGCAGAACTTGAAGGGTGGAATGCCGAGAGCGATGCTGCGGCTTTGCTGAGCGGACTCGGTATCAAGGAGGAGAAACACTATATGCTCATGAAGGATATGAGCGCTAATGAAAAAGTGCGTGTGCTCCTTGCAAAGGCTCTCTTCGGAAATCCCGACAATTTGCTTCTCGATGAGCCGACCAACGACCTTGACCTCGAAACAGTGGCTTGGTTGGAGGACTATCTTTCAAAATTTGAGAATACAGTGCTTGTGGTGAGCCACGACCGTCACTTCCTCGACTCTGTGTGTACCCACACTCTCGATATCGACTATAACAAGGTGACTCTCTTTGCCGGAAACTATAGTTTCTGGTATGAATCGAGCCAATTGGCATTGCGTCAGCAACAGCAGGCCAACAAGAAGGCTGAGGAAAAACGCAAGGAGTTGCTCGAATTTATCCAGCGATTCAGCGCTAATGTGGCAAAATCAAAGCAGACTACGAGCCGCAAAAAGATGCTTGAAAAACTCAATATTGAGGAGATTCAACCGTCGAGCCGTCGCTATCCGGGTATTATTTTCACTCCGTCGCGCGAACCGGGCAACAAGATTCTTGAAGTCAAGGGTTTGAGCGCAAGCGTAGAGGGTACGTTGCTCTTCAAGGATGTGAATTTCCAGATTGAGAAAGGGGATAAGGTGGCATTCCTTAGCCACGACCCGCGTGCGATGACTGCTCTGTTTGAAATAATCAATGGCAATCGCAAAGCCGATGAGGGAACGTTTGAGTGGGGACAGACCATCACTACGGCATATCTCCCGCTCGATAACTCGGCATTTTTCAACACCGACCTCAATCTTGTGGATTGGCTTTGTCAGTATAGCGAAGATTCAAGCGAAATTTATCTCAAAGGATTCCTCGGTAAGATGCTCTTTTCGGGAGAGGAAGTTCTCAAAAAGGCATCGGTACTTTCCGGTGGTGAAAAGATGCGTTGCATGATAGCCCGCATGATGATGAAGGATGCGAATACACTTGTGCTCGATTCTCCTACCAATCACTTGGATTTGGAGTCTATTCAGGCATTCAACAATACATTGCAGTCATTTAAGGGTAACGTGCTTCTCGCTTCGCATGACCATGAATTTATTCAGACAGTATGTAACCGAATCATTGAGCTTACGCCCAACGGCATAATCGACAAGATGATGGACTATGATGACTATATCACTGACGAAAAAGTGGCTGCCGCTCGTTTGAAAATGTATAACGTATAAAACGAAATAAGATAAGAAAATGGTAAAACATATAGTTTCATTCAAGTTGTCGGGCACAGATGCCGAGCGTCGAGAAGTGGCAGAGCAATTCAAAGCCGCATTGTTGGCTTTGCCCGAACAAATAGAAGTGCTTCGCTCGATGGAAGTGGGTATCAACGAAAATCCTGCTGAAGAGTGGGATGTGGTGTTGGTAGCCACAGTAGATACGATGGCGGATGTAGAGGTCTATGCCAAGCATCCGGCTCATGTGGCTGCGGCAGCCAAACTTGCCGGTCACAAAGCCGACCGTGCCTGCGTGGACTTCACTTGCTAATTTGTATTATCACCCCGCGCTTGGGGTATGTATAGAAAACGCTTCCGACATTGTGCCGGAAGCGTTTTTTTTCTTGTCCCAATATTTTGCTTTTACGAAATATTTAGATTAATTTTGGGATTGTATCCGGTTGGCTGTAGCGACAGCTTTAACCATGGATTCAATTTTTGTTGAATGGCGGAGTAATCCGTCGAAAAGGTGTTATTGAAATTTTATCTTCTAATTCCAAACTTGGCGGTTTGATAAGCAGTGAAGATAATTTGACGATGACACCTACATCGTTAGCTATACCCATGGCCGCGAAGGGCTACGTGTATATGCCATCGGTGTGGGGCTGTCGTCTTATCCACTGCTAAGGTACGCCAAGACCTGGAATTAGGATAAGATAGAGATACAATCCTCACACCTTTTTTGTGTACTAACCGCTTCTCTTGGGGGATTGAGAAACGCAAAAAACTAATTATGAAATGAAAACAAATGAAAAGCTTAGAAAGAGCGATTTTGAAAATGCCAATAGTGCATTTATTTCGAATGTGCCATGACCAAAATATTCGTTTGGAAAGATAGTGAAAGGGTCTGAACGTTCAATGTGATAAGCATTATAAAACACAGATTGCTATAAAATTGAAATTTAGATATTGAGAAAATGTTTTTACAAAAATAATCATGTTAATTATGAAACAGAATTTATTTAGAACGCTGA
>JBGUUQ010000117.1:0-3590 GCA_045133615.1 Muribaculaceae bacterium
AATCATTCGCACGACAGATGCTCGTAAAGCGCGAGACATCCCTCGTAAATATCATTGTAAGCCTTCTCAAAATCTCTCGTATACCACGGGTCGGCGACATCGCGGGGACGGTCGGTGAAGTCCAGCAGACGGCTGACCTTGCCCTGCTCGTCACTGCCGATAATACGGCGGAGATTTTTGATATTATACTCCTCCATGCAGACGATATGATCGTAATAATCGTAGTCTTCGGCGGTAAACTGCACAGCGACCTTGCCCTTGCAGCTTATGCCGTGCTCCGCCAGCACTCTTGCGGCGGGCGGATAGACTGAATTTCCTATTTCCTCGCAGCTGGTAGCTGACGAGACGACCTTAAAAACTCCGCCGCGCTCAGCCACGATTTTCTTGAATATAAATTCTGCCATAGGCGAACGGCAGATATTTCCATGGCAGACGAACATTATTTTTATCATAGTTAAAGTGCCTCCTAAAATGCTATGTTTTGCTCTGATTTGCCCCGATTTGCCGAGTATATCAGAGCCTTTATTCTTAATCCGAAATGGGGCAAAATGTGGCAAATTGATGCCGTCAATCGTAGTAGAAATCGAGGGTTCTCACTACTGCAGTTTTTTAGAACCATTTTTGCTTGTCCATCATTTGTGTAAAAATGGTCAGCTAAACCAACTGATATGCTCCGGAATTTCCCCGGTATTCTGGTATTCATCGAACAACTTGAACAGCATGTTAAATGCCATAATATCAATGCCATCCGAATTAGTACACCATGTTCCACTTGCATTTTTCACAGTGACCTTTCCGCTATCGAACAAGTCTCCCCAGGGAACATCCTGCCTAACTCTTTTTTCTATGAGGCGTTTTCGTCCACTCGGCATCTTCTTAAGTTTACTGTGAATTTCAGGTTCGACCAATGCTTCTCTCGAAATTACTATCTCTCCATCTGCAAGTCCCATATATTTTTTATAGTCATCATTGTTCACATTGTAGCAGCAGTATACGTACATGAGCGTAGTGCTGTCATTAGCAACTAAATCCATATACCCGCCATAGCCTATGCTCATGTAATCACCTCCCAAATCGCCATAGGTGTGCTGAAAATAATTCGGTAGCAAACATACATTTCTTTTATCGTTGGTTACAAATGCCTTGAAATACCGTGATTTACCGCGTTTTGCAGGACACAACTACACTATCTCGCAAATTACTACCAAAAACAGTAGTAAAATCTTAGTAATTGAGTTCTCCAAAGGTACAATTTGCCTCAATAGGTATTCTTCTGACTACCTCATTTATCCAGAATGCCGTGGCAGACGAACATTATTTTTATCATACAACAACCATCCTTATCCGTTTTTTCATGTAAAACATCTTAATGTTGCTATATTACCATATTTGGGTCGATTTTTCAATACTGTTAAACCATGAGCAACAAAAAATCTGCCACGCGACTGTTACATCGCGGGCAGATTTTTCGTTATACTGTCACTTACACAGCTAATTTACTATTGTGTGACAACGATTTTGACTTTTTTAGACTTGCCGCTGCCTGTTTTGACAGTTATTGTAACAGTGCCTTTTTTAAGACCTGTTACTATGACCGATTTGCCGTCAGAATTCAGCTCGGCTGATGCAATCGACTTACTGCTTGTGCTCCATGTGAGAGTATCATTGCAGTTTTCGGGAGATATGCTCGTCACGCTGACGGTGGTGCTCTCACCTACTTTGATAGTATCTGACTCTGCCGACGCATCAATTGCCTTTGCCTTGGAACGGACTTTTATCGTGACCTCATTGGTCACTCCTCCGAAGGAATTTGCACAAATCGTGACCGTACCTTGACTGATGCCCTTGACTTTGCCGTCAGGGGTCACTGTGGCTATGGATTCATCAGAGGATTCCCAAATTACCACGTCGTTACATCCGCGCGGGGTGATTTTGCTGGCCTTGAGTGAAACGGTATTACCAACATAAATATCAGCAGAATATTTATTCAGCGTAATGCTGTCAGCCGCTTGATTTACAGATGTCACCTTATAGGTGATCTTCTTGCCGCTTCCCGCTCTGGCGGTAATGGTCGCAGTTCCCTTCTTGCCGGACTTAATGGTAATAGTCTTGCCGTCCGCGCTGATCCGCTCGATGGAAATAACATTTTTATTGCTGGTACTCCATGTTATTGTATCGTTGGATTTGGCGGGGGATGTTATCGCGACTGTAAATTTGCCCGTGTTGCCGTCCATGTAAAGTGCGGGAGTTGTCTTGGTGAATTCAAGCGTTGCCGCCTTGGTCATGACTGTTATGGTCGCAGTGGTCTTCTTGCCGTTGAAGGTGGTAGCGGTGATAGTCACCTTGCCCTGCTTGATGCCCTTGACTACGCCCTTAGTTGAGACTGTGGCAACTGACGGATTGCTGGAGGTCCAGAATACAGGTTCGTTGGAGCCTTTAGTCGTAAGCGAAGCCTTGAGCGAGACTGTCTTACCAACATAGATGCTAGCCGACGTCTTATTCATCTTGACGCCCTCGGTCGGAGTGACAATTATCAGCTTGCAGGTATCCTTGCTCTTATCGGGAGCGGTGGCTGTAATCGTGACTGTGCCCTTCTTGAGCGCGGTGACGTTGCCGTTTGCGTCGATTGAAGCGCACTTAGTATTGCTCGACTTCCATGTAATATCGCCTGAAGCCGAGGTATTAGTCAAGGCAACACTGCACTTATCGCCCGCGTTGACGTAGATTATGTTATTGCGCATATTATCGCTGTCGATGCGGAATGCATTCACTGTGACAACGCACGGTTCGCCGGTCGAACCGTCGGCTGTACGGCAGTAAATATTCGCCGTGCCCTCGCCAACTGCTGTTACCTTGCCGTTCTTGCTGACCGTGGCGACGTTGATGTTATCGGAATACCACAGCTTGCCCGTGCTGTCGCCCTTGATGCTCGCTGAAAGTCCCACTGTGGGATTCAGCTTACTGCGCTTTATCGTGAGCGTGACTGCTGATTTCTTTATCACTATCGAGGTGGTGGAACGTCTCAGCGAATCAAGTGTCGTGACCTTGATCTGCGCAGAATTGCCGCTCTCGGCGGTTGCGGTGATGGTCGCCTTGCCCTTTGCAACGGCGGTGATAAAGCCATTTTCGTCAACTGTCGCGATACTGTCGTCGGAGGATGTATAGGTTATCTTATCCGTGCTGGCTTCGGGGTATCTCCACACCTGCGTGGCGAAGGTCGTGCCCTTGAGCATGGTTATCTCAGTGACGTTGGTCTTTATCTCGGTGGCGGTTATCTCAAACTCGCCCTCGACTGTGCCCTTGTAATCGCCGATGCCTATGACTGTGAAGGTGTAGGTGCCCGCGTCGGTGGCTTCGGTGGTGCCTGAGAGGGTGTAATCCGCGTCCTTAACCAGCTTCTCGCCGTTCAGAGTGACCGTAACGCTCGGCGACTGCATTTCGCCCGTGTAGGGCAGCTTGCTCGCCGTAACGACAGCGTCCGCAATGTCGGTTCTCGCCGTGCCGAATATTTTTATGACCGCGCCCTCGTACTCCTCGCGCAGTTCGTAGGCGAAGGTCAGTGTGCCCGAATCGCCGGCGGTCTTCTGGTC